>JAKIUU010000012.1 GCA_021647405.1 Flavobacteriaceae bacterium | reverse complement strand
CACCACCCCAACCAGCATCAAAAGCTTTCATAATTTGATACCCTGAGTTTGTGGGTGGGGCAGAAGCCAACCAAAACGGATTGGGGGCTTTAATGCCTGCAAAATTTATTGATAAATCGGCCATAATTTAAATTTATGAGTTATAAAGTTATGAGTTACGAGCTGGTTTTACTCCTAATTCAGAACTTAAATTATTAATTGTTATTTAATATGGAACGCTGATGACCCTGATTTAGCAGATTCTCGCTGATTTATTTTTCATTAAATCAAATCATTTATTATCATAATAATCTGCGTTATCTGCGTTCCTTTTATTGTTACTACTTACAGAAATTACTATTCCCGATAGCCATCATAATAAATATCAGCGTTAATCATAATAATCAGCGTTATCAGTGTTCTATTTATACTGCCTACTGCTACTGCATACTGTTTACTAATCATTTATTCAACCATTGATGTATTCCTAACGCTGCCATTTTACCGTCATAAGCGGCATTGACTACTTCGGCACCGCCATTAATGGCATCGCCTCCTGCAAAATATTTTGGATTGCTGGTTTGAAATGTTTCTTTATTTACTAAAATTTTTGTTTTAGCATCAAGATCTAAATTTTCTATCATTTCATAGAATACACCTTGTTTGGCTTGACCTGTGGCTTTAATAACCATATCGCAGCGTACAATAAAGGTATTGTTATTATCGGTTTTCAATTTGCCGTCAAGCATTTTTGTCTTGGCAAATTTTACGCCCTCTACCTTTCCTTTTCCAACGATACCAATTGGCAGCACATTAAACAAACTGTCTACACCTGCGCTGATGGCCAAATCGTATTCAAAACCATAAGCACCCATCTCTTTTTTAGAACGTCTGTACGCCAACACCGTTTTTCTTGACCCCATTCTTGCCGCTTCTGATGCGGCATCCATGGCGGTGTTACCACCACCTAAAATCACTACTTTATTAGGCACTCTTGTTTGATGGTGTTTAGCACGTAATTCTTCTATAAACTCAACAGCACCAATAACACCTTTTTTGTTTTCGCCCTCTATTTCTAGAAGGGCTGTTTTGCCTAAACCTACGCCTAAAAAGATGGCTTCATAGGTTCTCTCTAATTTTTTAAGTTGTTCTTTAGAAGCGATAGGCTCATTGTATTTGATATCAAAACCGAGTTGGTTTTGCAAATATTGAATCTCTTTTAAAACCTCTTCGTTTGTTATTTTATACGGGGCTATGCCATGCGCACACAAACCAGAAGCTTGGGATTTGGCTTCGTAAATTGTAACGACATATCCTAAAGTACGCAATTCGCAGGCACAAGCAATACCTGCAGGTCCTGCGCCAACAACCGCTACTTTTTTACCGTTACTTTTACCCACTTTAAAAATTTCTTTTTCTGAATCGATTACAGTAGAAGTAGCGAAATTTTGAAGTCTTCCAATCTGAATAGGCGGTACATCTTGGTGGTTAAAAACACAAGCGCCTTCGCACAAAACACCTGTTGGACACACTACACCACAGACGTTGCCTAGCCAATTTGAATCAAAAATAGTTTTGGCAGCGCCCTCTGTATTTTTAGTATGTATTTGTTTGATAAACAAAGGAATATCTATATGTGTTGGACAGGCCTGAATACAAGGCGCATCGTAACAAAACAGACAACGAGAGCTTTCGTAATAGGCCTCGGTTGTGTTCATTAAAGGTTTTTTTTGCTTGAAATTCTTTTTGAATTCCGCTTCGGAAGTAGGTCTTTTGTATTCTGCCATTATTTGATATAAAAGTTATAAGTTTTGGAACGCAGATGACGCTGATTTTTTATGATTAATGATGATTTTATCAGTGAAAATCTTCACAATCTGCGTCATCTGCGTTCTATAATTAAAGTTCTGTTATTTTACCATAGGTTTCTGGACGTCTGTCTCTAAAGAATTGCCACGTAGAACGCACTTCATCAATTAAATCTAAATCGAAATCTGCCACCAATAATTCGTCATTATCGCGTGAAGCCTGTGCGAATATTTGTCCGCGTGGATCTACAAAATAAGATTGCCCATAGAATTTACCTAAATTCCAAGGTTTTTCTTCGCCCACACGGTTGATACAGCCCATAAAATAACCATTGGCTGCTGCATGTGCAGGTTGCTCTAGTTTCCAAAGGTATTCACTCAATCCGGCAACGGTGGCAGAAGGATTATAAACAATCTCAGCACCGTTTAAACCTAAGCATCTGGCACCATCAGGGAAATGGCGGTCATAGCAGATATATACCCCAATTTTGGCATATTTAGTTTGAAAAACAGGATAACCTAAATTGCCTGGTTTAAAGAAATATTTTTCCCAAAAGCCTGTGGTATGCGGAATGTGATTTTTACGGTATTTACCTAAATAGGTGCCATCGGCGTCAATCACAGCAGCGGTATTATACAACACACCCGCTTGTTCTCTTTCGTAAATGGGCACAATAATGACCATGTTGTGTTTTTTAGCCAACACTTGCATTTTTTCGGTAGTGGGACCCGGAACAGATTCGGCTGAAGCATACCATTTGTTATCTTGTCCGGGACAAAAATAAGGCGTGGTAAAAATTTCTTGTAAGCATAAAATTTGAACACCTTGTTTTCCAGCCTCTTCAATATAGGGGATGTGTTTGTTGTACATAGCATCCATTATTTCTTTAATGCTGCCTTCGCCTTCTGTCATAGGAAGACTCATTTGTATTAATCCTGATTTTACTTTTCTTGGCATAATTTATTATTTTAATTATTAGGTCTCGACTGCGCTCGACCTGACAAATAAATGTCTTCTCGAGCGCAGTCGAGAGATTTTTTTATTTAGATAACTGTTTTAGAGGTTTTACCTCTGGGTATAAATTGTCCGTGACCGGCTTTTAATTTACAAGTACCGTTTTCTATAGCTACAGTACCTCTTAGAATAACCATTTCTGTTTTGCCGGTAACTTTTCGACCTTCATATCCAGAATAGTCGCAATTCATATGATGTGTTTCAACAGAAATAGTGTGTTCTTTTTTAGGGTCAAAAATGACGATATCGGCGTCAGAGCCTATGGCAATTGTTCCTTTTCTAGGATACATGCCAAAGATTTTAGCCGCATTGGTTGATGTTAATTCAACATATTTTGGTAACGATATTTTCCCTTGATTCACTCCTTCAGAATACATGAATTCCATGCGGTGCTCAATAGCAGGATGTCCATTAGGAATTTTAGAAAAATCATTTTTTCCCATCTTTTTTTGCTCCCACATAAAAGGACAATGATCTGTTCCTACCACTTGCACCAATCCTTGATTGATACCAGACCATAAAGCAACTTGGTCTTTCTTTTCGCGCAGTGGTGGACTCATAACCCATTTGGCACCTTCGAAATCGTTTTCATATAATGAGGCATCGAGCATGAGATATTGTGTACAGGTTTCTACAAAAACTTTTTGATTGCGCTGTGTGGCTTTACGCACGGCGTTTAATGCGCCCTCACAGGTCATATGGACTATGTAACCCGGACAACCCGTATAATTCAGCATATCGGCAAAGCGGGCAGAGGCTTCAGATTCGGTTACTTCGGGTTGTGATAAATAATGGTAGAGTGGCGATAAATTGCCTTCGGCTTTATTCTTAGCAATAAGCGCATCTATCATATCGCCATTTGTAGCGTGAACGGTAACTAAACCACCATGCTTTTTAACCACTTTCATGAGTTGTACCATTTGCCCGTCATCAATCATCAACGCCCCTTTATAAGCCATAAAAGTTTTAAAAGACGTGATACCTTCTTCTTCAATCATCTGTACAACCTCTTTGGCTACAGTGTCATTAAAATCGGTTACAGCCATGTGATATGAATAATCACCTATGGCCTTTCCAATAGATTTTTGCTGCCATGTTTTTAGGGCATTGTGTAAAGTATCGCCTTGGGTTTGTAAAATAAAATCAATAACCATAGTTGTACCGCCATGCAGGGCTGCACGTGTGCCTGTTTCGTAATCGTCGCTAGAATAAGTGCCCATAAAAGGCATGTCTAAGTGTACATGTGGGTCAATTCCGCCAGGGAAAACCAATTTATTGGTGGCATCAATAAGGGTATCGGCATTGTAGGCCAAGTCTTTTCCAATGGCAACAATTTTTTCGCCCTCGGTATAAACATCTGCAATATAGCTTTCGGATGCTGTTACCACACGTCCATTTTTTATTAATACTGACATAATTTTTTCTATAAAAATATTAGAGGCTTCAATATCGAAAATTTTATTGAAACAGCAATGATTTTTGAATTGTTAAATTCTATTTATTTTATCTTTTGGAAAAAATAAAGTAACTAAAACACCAACTACAATTGCCAAAATAAAAGAAGGCCCCAATTCGCCCATATTTTCAAAATAGATACCGATATTGTCTAAAGAACCCAATCCAAATTTAAAGAGCGGAACAGATAAAAAACCGGTTATCATAGAAGCAATAGCGCCTTTTTCTGAGAACTTATCCCAAAAAATGGATAAAATAATGGTTGGACAAAAAGTAGCGGCTATACCAGACCATCCAAACATAACAAACCAAAATATAGTACGTGTAGGGGATAGTGCAGCTACTATCATGGCTATAATTAGTGCTAAAATAGCCAATACCAAAGTAATGATTCTCGAAATTTTTGCGAGTGCGGTCTCAGTTTTATTGGGCTTAAATATTTGTTGGTAAAAATCGCGAGAAATAGCACTAGAAGCCACTACTAAAAGTGAATCAATAGTTGACATGATTGCCGATAAAACAGCAGCAATATAAATACCTATTAAAGTAAGGGGCATAATTTTTTCGACTAAAAGTGGCAGTACATTTTGAGCCCCATTTCCCAAAATTTCTTCTGGATTATCGCCCAACGACGTTAAAAGATAGCGGCCGTAAATTCCTATAAGTACCGCACAAGAATCGGTTATAATGGTAAAAATAATGGCCACCCAGCGTCCTTTTTTAATTTCAGAAACATTTTTTATAGACATAAAGCGTATAAACAGTTGCGGCGACCCCATAAATCCCAATCCGATAAAGGCAAAGCCTAAAATGGTGAAGAAATTAAGGAGGTTAAATCCACCTGCCCCCCAAATATTTAAAAAATCTGGAGCCAATTTTGTCAATTCTTGCGCAATAGAAATATCGGAACTTATAGAAAAGTAAGCCACTATGGGTAAAAGTATGAGTCCGAAAAGCATGATGAGTCCCTGAAACAAATCAGACCAAGCTACGGCTATAAAACCACCTGTAAATATATAAGCCAAGACGATAAAAAAACCGAGTATGGCGCCCATAAAATAATTCCATCCCAAAAAGGATTCAAAGGCAGAGCCTGTGGCATCAATCTGGGCACTTACATATATGATTACAAATACAGAAAGTGCTGTTGCAGCTACAATTCGCAAAGTGTGTGAAGTAGATTTAAAGCGACTTACCAAATAATCGGGGATGGTAACCGAATCGTATTTGTCGGTTATGCGTTTAAATTTTTCGGCCATAAAAAACCATGAGATACTCACGCCAATAACTTCGCCTAAAACCACCCAAAAAGCCGAAATACCTACCATAGCACCTAAGCCTGTTAAGCCAAGTAATAACCAAGCTGATTCGCCTGTAGCTCTGGCCGAAAAAGCCACCACCCAATAGCCTAATTTTTTGCCACCCACATAATAATCTTTTGTGTTTTTTATTTGCTTAGAGGCGAAATAACCTATTAAAAATAAGATAAAGAAGTATAGAAAAAGTATGACGTATTTTGTTATCACGCTGTCTTAATTTGTTTTCGCATTAAAAAATAATACAATGCAAACGAAATTATAAATCCTGAAAACCACGAAATGGCATATAAAAAACGCATCATCGGAATCCATTTACCGCCAATAGCAATAAAAGCCCCTATAATAAGCGAGATAATGGCAGCTTTATTAAAACCGGAACCTCCAAAAGAATACAACCCGTTTGTTTTATATAAATCGGCCAATAGAATTTCTTTTTTTCGGATGAGATAATAATCGCATACCAAAATGGCCAGAACGGGACCTAGTACAGCACTTACATCAATAAGTAAACCCTGAATTTCGTTTAACAACAGCCATGGAAATATTAAGATGCCGATAATCCCTGTGATAACACCGCCCATTCTAAAGCTTATTTTTTTAGGAAATAAATTCGAAAAAGCATTGGCAGGTGCTATGACATTAGCGGCTATATTGGTACTTAAAGTGGCAATAATCATAAATATTTGCGCAATAACGACCACCCAAACATTATCGAATTTAGCAATTAAAGCTATCGGATCCCAAGGGGCGTCATTGGCAATTAAAATATCGTCAAAATTAATGATGGCGGCAAAAGTGACAAAAATACCGACAAAAGAATACAACATCATAGTCCCCGGTAAACCTATAAATTGTCCTTTTACTTGTGCTTTTTGCGAAGCTGCATAGCGTGTGATATCGGCAATACTTAAAGACATGGTGGCCCAAAAACCCAACATGGCTGTGAGCCAAATAAGATAGAGCCATATTTTACTCCCTACTGAACTATCCGATTTATTTAAAGAAACAGCGACTTTAGAAGATGTGTATTTGTCGTTTTTTAACTGGATCTGGTAAATATCACCATCCTTTAAATTGTCAATTGCAATTGGGTTTGTATTTAATGTCTGCCAACCCGATGCTGTCCCGTTAAACGATAATTGATAAGCCTTAGCTTTAGAGTTGCCTTCCTTATCTACAATGGGATATATATTTATAAATGATTGGTTATCTTTAGTATAAATCTCTGCGACAGGTTTTTCTAATTGTTTGCTTTGCGCTAACACAATGCCAAAACCTCCTGCATTGCTATAACCCCATCCTATTAAAATGAGTCCCATTATTATTAAAATAGGCGCCACATAATCTTCTAACCATTTGATGCTTTCTGTGCCTTTCCAGATAAAAAAGATATTGATAAACCAAAAAATACCAAAGCTGACAAATTGTCCAACCGATAAACCAACAGCGGCATCATTCCCAGAAATGGCAATAAAAATGGAATAAATAGCCAAACCACCCAGCCATGTATTGATGCCAAACCACCCACAAGCTACAATACCCCGAATGACAGATGGAATATGGATGCCTTTTGTGCCAAAAGAGGCCCGACCAATAACAGGAAACGGAATGCCATATTTAACACCGGCATGGCCATTGAGTACCATGGGAATCGTAATAATTAAATTGGCAATACCTATAATGAGTAAAGCTTCTACCCAACTCAATCCTGTTTTTATCATGTAAGACGCTAAGAGATATGTGGGAATACACACAGCCATACCTACCCAAATAGCGGCCAAATCCCACTTTGTCCATGTGCGTTTTGAGGGCGGCACCGGGGCTAAATCAGCACTGTATAAGGATGAATTAGATACGTCTTCTTGTAATTCTACGATGTCTTTGTTCATGTTTTTTAGTTATTAGTTTCTATAAAGGAACGCTCCTGCCTACCGCAGGCAGGGATGACGCTGATTATTATGATTTAAAATGATTTATTTTTATCTGCGCCAATCTGCTAAACCTGCGTTATCTGTGTTCATGTTTTGGTATTTAGTAGTTGGTATCTGGTATTTTGACTTTACCAATCTGATTTTGTTTTCAATTAATTAATGCTCTTTTTAATTATTTAAAGACCAAGCCTTATTTTTAAACAGTTCGGGGTGATGAATCACTATATCTGTTCTGTTTACAGGTACTTTTGGAAAATCGTGTCCTGGAAAAATAAGGATGTCTGGTCTTAACTTTTCAAGCATTCTAATACGGTTTCTCACTTCGGCAGCACGTTTTGGATTTTTAGAAATTCTCTGAACGTCATTACTTTTTAACCAATCAAAATGAACTACCTCGTCTCCTGTTAAAAATACTATCCCTTTAGGTAATCGCACAAATATACCGATACTTCCGTCAAGATGGCCATTTCCCCAAACGGCTATAATACTGCCATCGCCCAGTAAATCTACGACTTTTTTAAAAGTGGCAAAGGGTTTCCCTTTTGAAAAATCTATTTTTTTAAAGGGATGGTCTTTTTCTAATTGGGCTATAAAATCGGGTTCGAAGCCCTCCATACGTGTCATATCCTCCAAGTCGGTATCTTGACCTACATAAAAAGTAGCATTTGTAAAGGCATCGGCATTGCCAATATGGTCGAAATGTAGGTGTGAAAAGATAACCCGATGTACTTTTGTCGGAAACAGACTGTCGCGCTGCATTTGGCTGGGTAAATCTTTGCCTTTAAGCGATCGGGTATCAAATAGCATACGTGTTATGGGATGCAGGGCTTTGTTACCTATTAGGGCAATTTTAGCCGACAAGCCGGTATCGAAAACAATGAGGCCGTACTTGGGGTGTTCTATAACAAAGGTCGGCACAGGGCGCCATGGATTTACATTGCCTGCTAATAAATACGACACCTTATTTATACCTGTATTAAAAACGTGTAATTTGAGTTTAATACTGTCGTTAAAAGGCATCTTGCCTAAAGTGTAATCCTTTTTTGAAATGCTAGGGCCTTTTATATTGACCGGAAAATAAAACCCATGGAAAAAAAAGAATAGGCCTAACAAAATGAATAGCAGTAATACGAATTTGGTAATTTTTTTTTTAAACATTTTTATTATTTTTAATGGCACGCTCCTGCCTGCTGTAGGCAGGGATGATGCTTATTTTTATGATTTTCACACACCCCTAGCCCCTCTCAAGAGGGGAATTATCGATAACAATAGTCGTCTGCAATAGCGACGGCTTGTGATATGATACTTAGACCTTCGTCTACTTCTTCTTTACTTACATTTAGAGGCGGGGCAATGAATATCCAATTCCAACGCACAAAAGTAAACATGCCTAGTTCGCGGATTTTAGCTGCCATTTTATTGGTAACTTCCATATCTTTTGATGCTGCATTCCACTCAGTAATAGGTTCTTTGGTCTCTCTGTTTTTAACCAATTCTATACAACCCAACAAACCTGTATTTCTAAAATCGCCTATAGAAGGGTGTGTGGCTTTTAATTTTTCGACTTCTGCCCCGATGTAAATTCCCATTTTGGCCGCTCTGGCAACCAAATTGTCTTCTTCAATAATTTTTATATTTTCTATGGCGGCGGCACAAGCTACAGCATGCGCTGAATAGGTGAGACCCAATGCCATAGGTTTATCATCAAAATATTTTGCAATGGTATCGGTAACAACCATGGCACCCAAAGGTAAATACCCAGAGGTCAAACCTTTTGCCAAACACATGATATCGGGCGTCACACCGTGATGGTCTATACCAAACATTTTTCCGGTGCGTCCAAAACCGCTCATAACTTCATCGTCAATCATTAAAATACCGTATTTGTCACAGATTTCACGAATCTTTTTAAGATACCTGGGCGGATATTTTATACAACCCGAAGACCCAGATTCTCCTTCGAAAAGAATGGCGGCAATAGCATCCGGATTTTCAAATTTTATGACACGCTCTAAATGTGCCAAGGCCCTCTCGCCACATTCTTCTATAGATGAAGAGTTCCATGGACAACGGTAGGCGTAGGGATTTTCTACATGCACAAAATTATTAGCACCTTGACTGTCAACCGCAAATTTACGTGGATCGCCACCAGCCGCAATAGCCCCATAAGTGGCGCCGTGATAAGAGCGATAATGGGTGATTATTTTGTGACGTCCCGTATAAATACGTGCTAATTTTATGGCATTTTCAATGGCCTCTGCGCCGCCTAAAGTAAAAAAGGATTTGGTGAGATTACCTGGTGTCAATTCGGCTAATTTTTTACCGAGTTCGCCACGAACGTCTGTCGCCATGCCTGGATAGACATAACTGAGTTTTTCCATTTGAGCCGTAACAGCTTTTGTAATGCGTTGATTGCCATGACCTATATTGACATTCATGAGTTGCGATGAAAAATCGAGGTATTTTTTACCATCTCTGTCATAGACATAAGAGCCTTTGGCATGACTGGCATTAATAGGGTTGAGACCACCTTGTTTGGCCCAAGAAAAAAGGGTGTAATCTAGGTTGTTTTTTATGATTTTATTGTTCATTTTATTTTATTTTTACGGAACACAGATAACGCTGATTTTACTGATATTCGCTGATTTATTTAACATTAAAATGTTGCTTTCTATTTGCGTAAATCATCACAATCTGCGTCATCAGAGTTCTATTTAACTCATCCAGTTTGTTTGGGCTTCTGGATTCCATTTTATGGTTGTTTTTTTATTTTGTGTCCAAAACTCTATAGAGCTGCGTCCAGTAATATCGCCCACGCCAAATTTTGAATCATTCCATCCCCCAAAAGAAAAAGGTTCACGTGGTACAGGCACTCCAATATTAACGCCTATCATACCGGCACTGGCACGTTCCATCACTTTTTTTGCCAATCCGCCACTTTGGGTAAATACGGCTGCGGCATTGCCATAATTAGAGCCATTTTCTATTTCAATGGCTTCATCTAAATCTTTCGCTCTGATAATTGAAATGACAGGGCCAAAAATTTCTTCACGTGCAACAGACATATCCGTAGTAACGTAATCAATAATTGTGGCGCCTACATAAAAGCCACCTTCTTTACCAGCAACAATTGCATTGCGTCCATCTACTAAAATTTTAGCACCATCCGCTTCAGCTTGACTGATATAAGCCTCAATGCGCGCTTTGGCTTCTGCACTGATAACCGATCCTAAATTTTCGCCCGGCACCAATTTTTTGGCTTCAACTACCATTTTATCTATAATATGTTGCACTTTATCGACGCCCACCATAACGGAAGCTGCCATACAACGCTGACCGGCACAACCCGACATAGAAGCCACAACATTAGAAGCCGTCATATCTGGATTGGCATCTGGCAAAACCAACAAATGATTTTTAGCACCTCCTAAAGCCACACATCTTTTAAGTGTAGAAGTGGCGCGTTTATAGACTATTTTGGCTACTTTAGTAGAGCCCACAAAAGAAACAGCTTCAATATTAGGATGGTCGCAAATAGCTTCAACCACATCTTTACCGCCGTTTACCAAGTTAAAAACGCCATCGGGGAGGCCTGCCTCTTTTAAAAGTTCGGCCATACGAACCGTACTTAAGGGTACAATTTCAGACGGTTTCATCACCATTGTGTTGCCTAAAACAAGGGCATTTGGCATGGTCCAATGGGGTACCATATTAGGAAAATTGAATGGGGATATTGATGCCACCACACCCAGTGGTTTCCGCTCAATACGGCACTCAACACCCTTGCTTACTTCTTGCGCCTCATTAACTATAATTTGTGGTATGGACACGGCAAATTCGCACAGTTCCATACTCTTTTCTACTTCGGCTTTGGCTTCACCATAGTTTTTACCATTCTCTAATTGAATGAGTTTGGTAAGTTCGTCTATATTTTCTTCGAGCAAGGTACGGTATCTAAAAAATATTTGTACACGCTCTTTAAATGTTTTTGCAGACCAACTGGGGTAAGCATTTTGAGCTGCTTTTACAGCTGTATCAACATCATTATGAGTAGATAGAGGCAATTTTGAAATAATACTGCCATCAAGTGGACTTATGACATCCATAGTTTTTTGGCCGTTTTTGGTAAATTGTCCGTTGATAAAATTAAGAACTTCGGGTTGTTTCATCATGGTATCCATATTTTTATATAAAATTAAAATGGTGTCAAAAAAAGCTTTATCAAAAAATAATAAAGGGTATCAAATATAATAAATAATTGTCGATTTTAAACGGCTTTAGCTATGAGAGTCACTTTGTTTGTAAGTATGTCTGCACAGCCCTAAAATTAAGGTGAGTTCATTTACAATTATATTGTTGCACAAAGTCACTTCTTAATGGCCAAATTAACAAACTGTTAAAATATTATTAAAGTGCCATTTGTACTGTTACATTTTTAAAAGAAAGTAGTCTTATAAGTATATTATGAAAAACAAAATTATGAAAAAACCAATTTTAATTTTAGCCGTAGTTTTAAGCTTTAGCTACACATTTAGTGCCAATCAATTTGCACCAAAACATACAAATACTGATGGTATAAACAACATTGTTTATATTGAAGAAGAAGAATCTGATGAGCCCTTTGATTTTAACCATAAATCTTATTTGCCAGAAGGATTTAATCCTTACGATTTGGCTGATAATGAAACCGATGCCACATTGTGGATAGAAGAAGAAGAAGAGCCTGACGAATCATTTGATTTTGATCATACACAGTACTTGCCCGTTGGATTTAATCCCAATAAAAAATTGAATGTTCTTTTTTTAGAGGAAGTAGAATGGATTGATGAGGATGAAGATGAGGCCTTTAACTTTGACACAAAAGCATACTTTAATAAAAGCAATACAGAAACATACTTAAACAGTAGTTTATAAAATGTACCGTCAGCTGTAAAAGTTCTTTATATATTTTTTAAGTTAGTTAACAAGCAAGCAGATAAGGTTTTTCTTTATCTGCTTTTTTATTATTTTTAATAAAGAAAAGTGGGTAAAATAGATGGTATGAAAGGCCTTTTTAATAAAAGTGCACATAACAGGAGTCGAACCTGCACGAGCTATTGCTCACCAGCCCCTCAAGCTGGCGCGTCTACCAATTCCGCCATATGTGCAATATAAGAGGTGCAAAACTAAAAAAAGTTGAGCAAATCGCTCAACTTTTTTAGATTTAAATGTGACCTGACTGGGGCTCGAACCCAGGACCCTCTCCTTAAAAGGGAGATGCTCTACCAACTGAGCTATCAGGTCTTTCAAATTGCGGTTGCAAATATACTATCATTTATTAATATTGCAAGGCTATTTATAAAAATTTTAATGCGATATTTGTGAGACTTTGTAGTTGAATTTTTTACTATATGAAAAAAATTGTTTTAATAGGATATATGGCCTCAGGTAAATCAGCAGTAGGGGCGTTGTTGGCTAAAAAATCAGCTCTTAAATTTATTGATTTAGACAGCTATATTGTCTCTAAAATAGGACTTAGCATTGCCACAGTTTTTAAAGAAAAAGGCGAGATATTCTTCAGAAAAATTGAACGAAAATACCTTCTTGAAATTTTAGATCAGCAAACCTCCTTTATTTTATCTGTTGGTGGTGGCACACCGTGTTATGGCGATAATATGGAAATTATAAATAAATTTTCGCTTTCTGTATTTTTAAGAACACCTGTAAATACACTTACTAAACGGTTGCAAAATGAAAAACAAGACAGGCCTTTGGTGGCTTCTCTTAACAATGAGAAATTAACCGAATTTGTAGCCAAACATCTTTTTGAACGCAATCCTTTTTACGAAAAATCGAAAGTAATTATAGAGACAGGTGAAAAAGATATTTTAGAAATAGTTACAGAAATATCAAAACTATCTGTTTAGATAAAAACACTTAAACCAAATAGGCTTTCTCAGCTGATTTTGTAAAATTTACCTGCACGTGCTCTTGAAGTGATGTTGATAATGAAATACCTTTAAAATCGGCTTTTACAGGGTATTTTTTATGATTGCGATCTACCAAAACAGCCGTTTTAAATTGGCGTAAAGGCACCGCTAAAAAATGTCTTATGGCATACATTAATGTGGTGCCAGAATTTAAAACATCATCTACCAAAACCAACGATTTATTTCTATAATCGCCTGTATGTAAAGAAGTGTTTACAGCATTTAAAGGTTGTTTTTTATCAATCCTTACTTCACACAGAACTATTTCTAAAGGGGTAATTTGCAGAAGTACTTTTTGCAATTTTTTGGCAAAAACAAATCCATTATCGGCTATACCGGCCAATACAATTGATTTTTGATTATGATTGCATTCGTATATCTGGTAGGCTATACGTTTAATTTTTTGTTCAATCTGTGTCTTGGTGAGTATGGTAGATTCCATTAATTTAAGTCTTAAATTGGTTTTCAAAGATAACAAACAATTCTCTTTTGTTACGTGGTTTTATAGAATTATGAGCCCTCTCTAAAACTTTAATTTTAAAATATTTTAAAAACCTCTTTTTATATTCTTCTGCGCAACCTCCAAACGGCGGTCCTTGTACAGTCAATTCAAAATCGAATAACAAACCTACCAATTTGCCATGGGGTTTTAATAATGTGGCCATTTTTACAACATACTTATCGCGTAAAACGGGGTCTAAAGCACAAAAAAAAGTTTGTTCGATAATCAAATCGTATTGCGCGTTGTGTTTAAAAAAATCACCTTGTATAAGCTGTTTATCGGGAAAATTAGGGAGACGTTGTTTTAAATTTTCTAATGGATTCTTGGCCAAATCAAGAACCCAAACATTTGTAAATCCTTTATTGTAAAGATATTCGGCCTCATACCCATTGCCTGCACCTGGAATTAATACTTTAACCGATTTATCTTTAAGTTGGTCTATATATTCTTTGATGGGCGTAGAGGGGTAGCCAATATTCCAGCCAATGTTATTGTTTTTGTACTTCTCTTCCCAATATTTAGGGCTAAACTTATCAGTCTTCATCGGTGTAATTTTCTATATCACGACGGTCTTTTTTAGTGGGGCGGCCTTCGCCTTTTTTGCGGTAGTAATCTTTTGAAAATTTCAACATTTCATCTTTTTTAAAAGCTTCTTTGGGTGTTGTGTCATTATAGTATAAACCCACTAACTTAGCACCCACACGCCTTGTAGGCAAATCTAAAACTTCGAATTGATAATCAATCTGGTTTTTACGAATCCCTATTTTTTCACTGCCAAAAACTTCTTTAGAAGGTTTAACTTTTTGATTGTTAATACTCACATGGTTTTTCTTACAGGCTTCGGTTGCTAAGCCACGTGTCTTAAAAATCCGCACACACCACAAATATTTATCTATTCGCATTTTTAAAATAATATTGACAAATGTAATGCGAATTTAAAATAAATAGGTCTAATGTTAAAAAAAAGGATTTGTTAATCTTAATCGGTTTAACTGCAACCACAACTTCCTGCTGGTTGTTTGTCATTAGGATTAAGTACCTCTAAAACATTCCTTAACAATTTTTCGACAGCTTCATCAGGATCTGTTTCTGCAATTATAAAGGTATCAACCTGATACATTTTAAGCCTGTTTATACCACCCATACCAATACCGCCTGTCAATAAAATATCGGCTTTAAAAATAGGGTGATCTGGATTTTCAATAGGACTGTGAAAAGTATTGTGTAAGATCTCATCACGGCTAAGTGCTCTCAATTTTTTATCGACAACTATGTTGTCAATAAGTGTATAAATTAAATAATTTTGGCATGTTCCGGCATGACCAGACACTTCTTTTAGGTTTTGGCAAGTTACAGCAATGGTGTTTATCATTTTGAATAGAATTATGCGCCAATATCTTAATTATAAGATTTTTAAAATATGACAAATGTCACATTTTAAAAGTATTTTTTTTCAGTACTTTTACCTAAATCAAAATTATAAATGGACGCGAAAAAGTCTGCTACTTTTACCTTTGAACTCTCGGTTGTTTCTGAGGACATTGACACATTAAATCATGTTAACAATGTGGTTTATTTAAAATGGATAAACTTAGCCGCAACCAAACATTGGGCACAACTCTCAAAAGACAGGTTTACCAAAATATACAGCTGGGTGGCACTGCGCCATGAAATTGATTATTTAAAACCTGCCTTTTTGGGTGATCTTATCAGTATAAAAACATGGGTAGGAGAGAGCTCTGGTGTAAAATCTATTAGGCATGTAGAAATTTATGCTAACAATACCTTGCTCACCAAAGCCAAAACAACATGGGTGTTGCTAGATGCCAAAACCATGCGCCCAAGACGGATTCAAGATGATATTCTATCGGTATTAAATACCTCATTTTAAGCAAATAAACCTTTATTTACCATTTGTTAAAATTCTGTATATTTGAAAATATTCAAAATCATTGTGATGAAGTCAACGCTCTTCAATAATATATTTTTACTAAAATGATAAAAAAATACTTAAAACTAAGCTTTAAAATTATTGTCACAATACTTGTTGCACTTGTGCTTAAAACACTTTATTTAGGTGGTGTTTTTAAAACTATTATTAATCATAATAAGGGTGTAACCGAACACATTTATACAAATATGGCAGGTACAGAAGATGTGGCTTTAGATAGCAAAAACAATTTGCTTTATATTTCTTCTACCAACAGATGGGCTATAACGCTTAAAGGCGAAAACCCACTTGATGGTATTTATGCTTTAGACTTGACAGATAGCCTCAATTTGTCACCAAAAAAAATGTTAACCACTTACAGTGGCGATTTTCATCCGCACGGTATTTCGGTTTTACAACAGGAGGGAAGTACCTATCTTTTTGCTGTTAATCACAATAAAAATGGGAATTTTATAGAAAAATTCATCTATAAAAATGGCACCTTAATGCATCTTAAAAGCTATTCTAACAGACTGATGTTCAGTCCGAATGATGTGGCGGCAGCCAGTAAAAACACTTTTTATACAACCAACGATCACGGTACAAAAAAAGGTTTTTCAAGAGTTTTAGAAGACTACCTACAACAATCAAAATCATATGTGTTGTATTTTGACGGGCAGCATTACAGACCCGTTATTAAAGACTTGCAATATGCCAATGGCGTAGAGATATCTGGCGATAAAAAAACATTGTATGTGGCTGAATCTACAGGACAGAAAATTAGTGTTTATGCTATTTTAGATAATGGCGATGTGCGTTTAAAACATTATATAAATACACATACAGGTGTTGATAATATTACCATTGATGCCCAAGGCGCTATTTGGACAGCCGCACATTCAAAGCTTTTAAAATTTGCAGGACACGCCAAAGATTCTACAAAATTCTCGCCATCTGAGGTTTTAAAGATTTATCAAAAACCAAATGGTGTTTATAAAACCGAACAGGTTTATTTAAATAATGGCTCAGAAATGTCGGGTTCTAGTGTGGCACTTAAATACAAAAAATTTCTTTTTGTGGGGGATGTGTTTGCACATAAATTGTTGCGTATAAAACTAAACAAGTAATTTTATTTTTGGTGCAAGCTCCTAAATAGAGGCAGGTTTTAATAATTACTATTTAACATAATAATAATTATAGTGCAAATACAGTAATTTCTGTATAGCCTTGATAAAGGCTATTTATACATAATTGTAGATATAGTTACCTTTAGGTCTATATCGTCAACAATTATGTTAAAGCAAATTACGGCTCATAAACTTGTAAATTATTTGACAGCTATAATTTTATATTATGTGTAAATATCCCAGTAACTTATATTTTCAAAAAGTTTGTTTCGTACTGGGGTTTATAAGCATTTGTTATTCATAATAAAATATGCTTTTGTATAATTTCAATATTCTGTACTATTTTCAAATAAACAATTCTAAGCAATTTGCATTCATTATAACACCATTTGCCCTATAATTTGCCATTATGTAAAATTGCCGCCTACAAACGCTCGATTGTTTATTTAAAATCATTAGTGTCCGACTAAAGACATAAGACCGCTTAGCTGTAAGAACAAAGACTCAAGACTACATTGTAACTAATTGATAGTATTATAGTTAAAATACATAAGGCTAAATAATACATGTATTTTTTCTTATAGGTAAAAGCAAGGTGTCAATTTTATAAAACTTTTAAAATATAACAAACACAATACTTTAGCGACTTATTTAATTTTTTGCTCGGACAACAATAATTTATAATTTAGTCCTTTGGCAATTCCATTCCACACACATTATGCTTTCCTCCTATGGTTCGACTTCGCTCACCACAGGCTTGTGGTATAAAAGGTGTTCCTTTATTTTGGTAGAATAAATTTTTGATAATCTTAATAAACTACAAAAATGTTATCCGCACTTTTTTCTTCTTTAAACGGGTGTTATTCAATTTTTCTACTAATTGGGATGCAATTGAACGCGGCACAGCCACAAAAGCACAATCTTGTTTGAGTTCAATGGCGCCTAACTGATCTTTATTAAGATTGCCGATTTTAAAAAATAAGCCTGCAATATCACCTTTTGAAATTTTATCTTTTCTGCCGCCTGAAATAAACAATGTTTCCCAATATTGGGGTTTTAAAGGCACTTTTACAGAAATATCTAAGGCTTTTGAATTGTTGATAAATTCGGATAAGTATTCTTTTTCCCATTTTAACACATAAGCTGTGCCTTTGGCATTTACGCGGGCAGTTCTGCCATTTCTATGCGTAAACTCTTCTAAAGTCTTAGGAAGCTCATAATGCATAATATATTTCATTTCTGGGATATCTATTCCTCTAGCAGCTAAATCTGTAGCTACTAATATTTGACACGTCCCATTTCTGAATTTAATTAAAGAACGCTCTCTGTCTCTTTGTTCCATAGCGCCAGAAAAGCAGGTATGATTTATATTATTTTTCTCTAAAAAATTACTCACTTGCTCTATACTATCTCTTAAATTACAGAAAATAATACCGGGCTGATTGCCAATATATCCTAATAAATCTAAAACTGTTTTTAATTTACTTTTTGAAGGCGAAACAACTATTTTAATCTGCAATTTTGAAGCAATGGTATCTTTTAAATAATTGATTGTAGTCGGTTTATCTAAACGAACAAAATCGGGAATTTCAACGCCTTTTGTAGCCGATGTTAAAATGCGTTTATTTATATTTTTTAATTGTTTGACAATACTGCGCATTTCGTACTCAAAACCCACTTCTAATGACTTGTCGAATTCATCTAAAACGAGGGTTCTAATGCTGTCTTTAGAAAAACGATCGTTGTTAAAATGATCTGAAATCCGACCAGGTGTTCCTATTAAAATAGCGGGCACATGTTTTATTTCAATTTTATCTTTAGCCATAGATCTGCCGCCATAAACCGCATTGACTTTAAAACCAGAACCCATATTGCGAACTACTTGTTCTATTTGTATGGCCAATTCGCGTGAAGGGACTAAAATAAGCGCCTGTATATCTGTGCAATTGGGGTCTAATGATTTGACAATAGGTAACAAAAATGCCAAGGTTTTACCAGTTCCTGTAGGTGAAAGCAATATTGTATTGGCCGTTTTTTCTATGACGGCCATAGCTTCCTCTTGCATGTCGTTCAACTTATGGATATTAAATTTTGCTAAAATATCTTGTTGCTCTTTAATAATATTTGCCATACTGATTAAACCTTTTTACTTTTCTGATTTTTGATTAGTGCCGTTTTGTGTCCAATAATTTGCCAATATTTTCTCTACCAATTCTTCTTTTGTAAGGTGTTGAAAGACTGTACTTATTTTCTTTTTAAATGCTGTAGGAATTGCGTGATTTGGTTTTGTCTTAAATATTTTCTTAGCCCATAACAAAGCATTATTCTCTGCGATGCTTTGCGCATCAGCTTTTTTAAGCGGCTTAAAAACAATGCCTAACTCTTTTTCAAAATCGGCTATATCATCAACTTCTTCTTTTTGTAAAATGGTTAAAGAAAGCCCCTTTGCACCGGCTCTAGCCGTCCGCCCACTTCTGTGTACATAAGCCTCATAAGTGTCTGGTAAATGATAATTGACAACATACGCTATTTCTTTAACATCAATACCGCGTGCCGCTAAATCGGTGGCTACTAAAATATCTATAAAGCCTTCTCTAAATTGCCCCATAATACGGTCGCGAATACCTTGTGTTAAGCTGCCGTGAATGGCACCTGATGAAAATTTATTGATGGCTAATTTTTTAGCTAATTTATTAACGGCTGCTTTGGTTCTACAAAAAATGATGCCGCGTTGCCCCTCTTTAGAATTTAAAAAGTGAAGCAGTACTTCTAGTTTTTCAATGGGTTCTACAACAACAAAACGGTGGTCTATTCCCTGATGCCCCAAAGTTGACATGTCTGCTTCAACTTGAATGACATGTTTTGACATATAATTCTGAATCAATTGTTTTATGGTGCCGGGCATAGTCGCTGTAAACAAAAACGTTCGTCGTGATTTTGGAATGGCTTCAATTATGATATCTAAGTCTTTTTTTAAAGCCGTTACCATTTCATCGGCTTCATCTAAAACCAAATATTTTAAACTCTTAATATTTATAGCCTTTCGTTTTATTAAATCTACCAAACGGCCTGGTGTGGCCACAACAATATGTATCTTGGTTTTTAATTTTTCTATTTGAGGTTTAATAGGAATGCCACCACAAACAGAGGCAATAGAAATAGCCGTATTATCACTAGAAAACGATATTAAATTCGCATAAATCTGTTGCCCTAATTCTCTTGTTGGTCCTAGAATTAAAGCTTGAATATCACAATTTTTAGTATCAATTAATTGCAACAAAGGCAAGCCAAAAGCCACTGTTTTACCAGTCCCCGTTTTGGCTAAAGCAACGATATCGTCATTTTGATTTAGCACAATTGGAATTGCTTTTACTTGAATATCTGTGGGTACAGAAATTTGTAAATCGGCTAAACATTGTTGCAATTGTGTATTGATTCCTAAATCGGAAAACTTTTTGGGCATAGAATATTTTTTGGTAAAGATAAAAACTCTTTTACAGTAAACACCTCCAATTTGGTTTGTTATTCTTTTTATTAATGTGATAGAAAAACCTATAAAACCAGCAGGTAAATCTCAAGTTATATAACGCAGAACATTATAGTGCAAATTAAGACTTCTATATTTACATCAATTATGTTATATACATTTTACAGTCATGGCTGTTTTACTTTTACAAATCCATTAAATAAGCCAAAGAAACATTAAAATAGCCTGTGGTTTTTAAATTGGATTCATTTTCGAAAGCTGAGGGAATATTCAAGTTATAACCCAACTCAAAATCGAAATTATGGGTATTTAACAACAGTGGAATTTCAATCTGAGTATTAATCATACCAAAAACTTTATGTTGTGTATAATCGGTTAGCTCAGAGCCAGAAATTATAACTGTTTGGGCCAACTCTATGGTTTGTTGTCCCATGGTTATATTTACTTGCGGCTTAAACTTTAAAGTAGATTTTTTTGTTTTAAGCAACTCAAAAGAAGCGAAATTTCTAGAAGATATTATAAAAGATTGTTCTTTTCCAAATAGATAATTTACAGATAATTGCGTGCCCAATGTATTTTTATTATTATGATAAGAAAGCGCTAATTCTATGTTATTTTTGAATAGATTATCTAGCGAATTTGAATAAATATAGCGGCTATAATCGACAAAATATCTGAGTGAATTTGACTTACCAAACTTTTTACCATAGCCTAAAGTGACTGTTGTATAATCCCATTTAGGAACAAATTTGCTGTAATATATCCCCGATAAGGAAGCAAATAGGCCATTAGAATTAAAATAGGTTATTTGCGGGATTAAATTAAACTGATCTATACCAATATCTCGTCCAGAGAAATAAGTATTGCTACTGTAATTTAACGAGAGATATAAAAATTGAAAGTTTGAAAAAGAATCGGCAATGTTGTCAATTTCATCATAATTAAAAAGAGCGTCAATTATTTGGTCTTCTTCTGATTTGGTTTCCTTTACATCTTGGGCAAAAGAAAATGTTAAACCCGCAAACAAAAATGCGATAGTGATTAATGGTTTCATATAACTATTTTGTGTTTTAAAATATAAGTGATTGAAAAGCGCAAGCACTTATATTGTTCGAGGTTTTAAAAGTGTTTAGTTGTGACCACCACCATTACCATTCATGCCACCACCATTACCATTCATGCCGCCACCATTACCATTTCCGTTCATACCACCACCATTCATATCAGAATCGCGCATATCCTGTACAGAATGAAGCATTTCTGTACCATCGTGTTGTTTAACACGGTCTTTTGAATGCATGCGCATTTGCTGTCTTTGATCGGCTGTTAAAGAGGCACTAAACTGATTTTTTAAAGCGGTCATAGTTTGCATGCTGTTTCTCATCATCCCTTTTTGATCTGCTGTAAAAGTAGCTAACAAAGCATCGTGTCTTTCACTCATAGAAAGCTCGGTATTGTGTAGAATAGCCAGTTGTGCTTCTGTCATACTGGACTTAAAAAGGGTTCTATTTTTCTTAATCAAATCTTTTTGTTGTTGCAGTAAATTGATTTGTTCTTGAGTTAAATTCTTAATTTTTAACTTGTTTTGAGCTTTTAAGTTTGAAAAACTAAAAACCAAAGTTATTATTAAGATTGTGTATTTTAATGTTGATTTCATTTTAATTATTATTTTTTACTGTTAAACAATTTTTGAACGTTCATTGCCTTTTAGACCACTGCGTTTCTAAAAAGTTTTTATTTATAATCATTTTTTATTATTTCTGTGTAGACATAATCATCTACAAAAGCGTCTAAATTATCATCGGCAACAAACAATGAACTCAACAAAACATTGTCGTTTTTTAATTCTTTATCTGCATCTGCCAATTGTGGTTTGTTTAGTTGTTCAATTGTATCTGAAACAATTAATTCAAACTGATTTAACTTGTTAAAAATTGACGGTTTATAAACAGTTAAAGTTATAATTAAAACAAATGAAGCTGCTATAGCCCAGACAATTTTATTTTTATAAAGAGGCACTACCCTATTTTTATCTGCAGCAATAATTTTAAGAATGTCTTTATTTGATTTTTTAAAATAATCTTTTGGAATACTTAATCCCAACTCGTCTTTGTGTAATTTGTCTAATTTTGCATCAAACAAATTGTTCTCATTTGTTTTCATGTTTTTTAGTTTTAATTTTTCCATATTTAAGAAGCTTCACTTTTTATACAAGCATCTTCTGCTATCATGCTTTTTTTAATAATACTTACGGCCCCATAATAGAGCGTCTTTAAACTGCCTTCTTTAATGCCTAAAATGGCGACTATTTCTCTAAATTTTAAATCGTCGTAATACTTCATTTGAAAAACTTGTCTTTGCTTTTCGGGCATTTTTGATAAAATATTTTGCAATTTTAATTGAATATAACTGGCATCAAAATAAGTATCTTCTTCTAAGTTGTCAAGATATTTATTATTTACATCGTCTATAGATACATAATATCTCTTTTTATTTTGTTCTATAAAACGCAGCGATTCGTTGTAGGCAATTTTATACATCCAAGTATGCAAGGAACTGTTTTGTTTAAATTTTGGCAAACTTTTATAAACTCTCATAAAAGTATTTTGTAGGACATCATTGGCATTGTCGTGCGTAATGACAATTTTTCTAATATGCCAGTAAATGCGTTCTTGATAAAGGTCTAGCAATTGTTTAAAAGCCACATCTCTTTGTGTGCGATCTAACAACTTTTGTATAAATTTAGATTCGTTTGTAATGTTGGCATTCATTAAATAAATATTTGAACCACTCTTTATTTTCATCCTTTGACCCAAAAGGAATCAAATAGTTTTCAAATTTAAACATTAATTTCCGCTTCAATGTCTATTTAATGAATCTTAAGTGTTTAACATTCTGTATATATGAATGTTATGGCCTAATTTATTTCAGATAAAGTTTTTAATTTAAATTGTGAGATTGAATCTCTTACTTTAAATCAATCTTGAAGACTATACTTTTTTAACCCTAACAGCATTAAGACCTTTCATGCCTTTTTCAAGTTCGAAGGTAACTTTGTCATTTTCGGCAATTTCATCAATCAAGCCAGAAACATGGGTAAAGTATTTTTCTTGACTTTCGATATCTATGATAAAACCAAAACCTTTTGAAGAATCGTAAAAAGACACTTTTCCATTTCTTATAGGGTCTTCTTTTTCGCTTTCAAGCTTTTTAGGAATACCTATTTCAATACTTTCTGCCTCAATTTCTACTTTCATAGAAGGGTCTGGCGGTGTGTCGGTTAAATTACCTAAATGGTCTACATAAACAAACTCATTGGCGCCACCACTTTCTTTAGCCTCTAATCTGCGTGCTGCTTTTTTCTTTGCTTTATCTTCACGTTTTTTAAGGCGTTTTTTTTCTTTTTCACTCTTGTTAAAAGTTTGTTGCGATTTTGCCATTTATATATTTAAATTAGTTTTAAAGTTTGATTATAATGAGCTATAACAGACAGGGCCTAACTGTTTAAAGCTTTGCAAATATAAGGCTTCCTTTTTAATTTACTAAATAGTGCTCATTTTTTTTATGTATAAAGGGCTTATTCACCTCCTTATTATTAAAAAGTATAAACTTTATAAGCAACCCGGCTATAAAAGAATGGAAAATACCCAGCCACCCACCATATTAAATTCATTTGTAGAATGAAATTAATATTGTATTAATTATTTACTATTTTTATGGAAACATTACAGGCAATGCTACAACATGTTTTTATAGTTTCTGACGGAACAGGTGGAACAGCAAAACAGTTATTGAATGCAGCTTTGTTTCAATTTGAAACTACTAAGGTACAATATTATGTATGTCCAAATGTGCGGAGTAAAAAACAGATATTTGAGATTATTACCGAAGCACATCAAATTAAAGGGCTTATCATTCACACACTTGTATCACGAAAATTACGGCATTTAATTTTAGAACAAGGGCGCCTTTACGACCTTCCTACAATAGATTTAATGGGCCCCTTATTAGCCCAATTATCGAATCATTTTGAAAATGCACCAACCGAAAAACCAGGTATCTTTCACACCATTAACAAAGCATATTTTCAACGAATTGAAGCTGTTGAATTTACATTGCGTCACGATGATGGGCAGCGGGTAAATGAGATTAAAAAAGCAGATATTATACTACTTGGTGTGTCGAGAACTTTTAAAACACCTTTAAGTTTTTATATGGCACATAAGGGTTGGCGTGTGGCAAATATTCCTATAATATTGGGAATTCCCATTCCTAAAATTGTTTATGAACTCCCACCCGAACGTGTTTTTTGTCTGACAACAATATCTAATCGATTGGCAGCTTTGCGGCAAATTCGCGATAAACATTTGGGCGGTTTAACAGGTAATTATTCACATCCTTCTTATGTACAAAAGGAGCTAAACTATGCTTTAAGAATTTTTAGAACACATCCAAATTGGAGTATTATAAATGTTACCAACAAACCCGTAGAAGAAATATCTTCAGAAATTCTATCGACACTCAGAAAAAAATAAATCGTTTATTTTTTCTTGTTGCGTCTGTTGTAATTTTTATCGCCTCTGGTTTTGGGCTTTTTATATTTTTTAGCAATTTCTCTTCTGTAAGATCCCCCTTGATTTTCTTTTTTGTTCTTTTCTTTCTTTTCGTGAAAGCCAGAAGGCAATTCGTTTACAGAAGGTCGTTTGCCGTAATCTAACTCTGTATCTCTGGGTTGCTCTTCAGGTGCCAGCCTTTCGGCAATTTCAACTTCAGCAGGAAAAGGTATTTCTGGAATCTTATAATCCATCAAGGCTTCTATAGACTCTTTAAATAGCACTTCCTTTTCGGTATAAAACAACAGCGATTTACCAAACTGTTCTGCCCTACCCGTTCTGCCAATACGGTGCATATAATTTTCGGGGTAATGGGGCGTGTCAAAATTGATAACATGGCTAATTTTGTCTAAATCTAAACCGCGTGCCATCACATCGGTGGCAACCAAAATACGGTTTTTGCCCGCGTCAAATTGCTTAATCGAACGGATGCGATAATTTTGTGTTTTATTAGAATGAATAACACAAGACTCCTCGCCAAAGCTTTCTTCTAAAGCTTCAAACAAACGGTCGGCAATTTTTTTATGAGATACAAACACCAATACTTTGCTAAATTTTTCACGATTATTTAATAAATATGACAGTAAATTTACCTTTGTATAAAAGTTTTTTACGGGGTAACATTGCTGTGATATATGGTCTAATGGTGTGCCGCTTAAAGCGATTGAAATCTTGGTAGGTGCAATAAAAAAGTCGTCAATCAACACGTCAATAGTTTCTGTCATCGTAGCCGAAAACATGATATTTTGTCGCCGTTCAGGCATCAAATCAAAAATATTTGTCAGCTGAAAGCGGAAGCCTAAATCGAGCATCACATCAACTTCATCAATTACCAGTTTTTTGACAGATTTTAAAGAGATGGCACGGCTGATAATTAAATCGTATAAACGGCCAGCCGTTGAAACGATAATATCTACACCTTGCGCAATGGCCTTTTTTTGCGTGTTGATATTTGTGCCGCCAAAAACACCTATTGTGCGAACCGTTTTGTAAGTGCAATAACTCTCTATATTTTGAACCACTTGCATCACCAATTCGCGTGTGGGTACAAGTACCAAAACACGTGGATTTAGCTGTTTCGAAAATTCTAAACTCTGTAAAATGGGCAACATATAAGCCAAAGTTTTTCCGGTTCCTGTTTGGGCAATACCCACCATATCTTTACCTGAAAGAATGACCGAAAATGACTTTTGCTGTATGGGTGTAGCGGTTTTAAAGCCCAGATCGTCTAAGGCGTATCGCAGCTGATTTGAAAGATTGAAATCTGAAAAGGTATGCATCAATTTCTTTTTAAATTAGGGTGTAAAACGGTCTCTATTTTGCAAAAATACAGTTAATTAAAATAGCAACTAAAAAACGCACAGATGTTATAGGTTGCTAGAGATTACAAACCAGACTATTCTACTTCTGCAGGTGGTTTTCCATGAATTTCTTCAAAAAGTCTGTCGAAATTTTCACGTAAATAAAAACGCAATTTCTTGCGATAATCATCTCTTAGCCAAATTAAAAAATTGTTGGTACTTCGGCTAATACATTTTGAATAACGCTGAATGCGAAAATCAATATCGTCATTCAACATTTTAGCTAAAATTAAAGCATCAAAAACATCTTCGCTATTTTCAATGCATATTTTGGCATGTTGAGCAATAGACTTTTCTAAAACTGCTTTTGAAGACTCTCCTCTATTAACAGAATCTGTGTATGTTTTTTTAATATCAAAGCTCACCTCTTTTGAATTGACAAACTCGGCACGAAGCGCATCTGGCATTTCGTAAGAAAAACGACTTTCAATATCTTCATCGTTAAGCAATTTATCGAGATAATAATTTGGCGAATTAAATATTCGTTGCCAATCTAGGTCAGATCCCCAAGGACCAAATCGGTGAAAATTATTGCCCAAATCTATAACATTAAAAGTTGCTTTGTCTTTTAAAATTCGCGATCCCCTACCTATCATTTGGTAATATAAAGTCAGCGATTTTGTAGCCCTGTTTAAAATAATGGTATCAACAGTGGGTTCGTCAAAACCTGTGGTCAAAATACTTACCGATGTCAATATGGCATTGGGTGTTTCTTTAAACCACTTTAACAAATTTGCCCGCTCTTTTTTTGTAGCGGTATTGTCTAAATGTGCAATGGGGTATCCTGCATCTCTAAAGGTATGATACACACAAATTGAGGTGGTGATACCATTGTTAAAAATCAAGGTTTTTTTATCTTTAGAACGCTCTTCATAAGCCTGTAATAACTTACCTAGCATGGCCGTGTTTGTATATAAATCTTCAGAAGATTTTACGGTATAATCGCCATTTGAGCCAACAATTAAAGAGGTTAACCCCACATTATAAGAATAGGTTTCAGCACGTGCCAAAAATTCATCTTCTATTAACGAAGTTATGGTTTCGCCAACAATTAATTCATCATAGTTTTTATTCATTGGCAGTTCAATATTAGAACTTAAAGGGGTTGCCGTAACTCCCAAAATAAAAGCTTTGTCAAAAAACTTAAAGAGTTTTGTAAAAGAATTATAATGTGCTTCGTCAATAATTACCAAGCCAATATCAGAGATATCAAGTTTGCCATCATTTAGTCTGTTATTTAGTGTCTCTACCATTGCCACAAAACAAGTGTAGTTTTCTTGGTCGGCTAAATTGGCTTTGCTGTCAATAACTTTATTTACCACATTAAACTCGGTAAGCATTTTTGAAGTCTGTTTGCACAACTCTATGCGGTGTGTTAAAACGGCTACTTTTTTATTGTGATGTCTTAAATATTGCCTTACTATTTCAGAAAAAATAACTGTTTTACCGCCACCAGTTGGCAATTGGTACAACAAATGATAATCGGCCGCCTCTTCCTCAAAGCTTTTAAAAATTTTATTAATAGCCTGTTTTTGATAGTTGTATAAACTTTTCCCAACTTTTCTTTCTTCCGATTCTCTTTTTGTTAACGACACAGCCTTTGTTTTAAGAAGCGCAAAAATACAGCCTTTAATGGGTTATTGACAAGTATTTTTTACGAAATTATTTTTAATTGAAAGAAGTTTGATTGCAACTCCAATTTATCAATTGAATTTTTACTGCTATAAAAAAAATATTTTACCACATCAAAAAGCTACAAAATAGGACTATTATATAAACTAATAGTCCAACAGTTCTTTTAGTGTTTCTTTAAAGCGTTCTTTGGGTAAAAATTTGGCTTCTAACTCTTTGGCAAAAGGGACAGGTGTTTCAAGACTTCCTACACGTTTTACAGGCGCATCTAAATATTCAAAACAATTTTCGGTTATGAGTGCCGAAATATCTGAGGCCAATCCACCAAATAAAGTATCTTCTTGTAAAATAATTACTTTCCCCGTTTTCTTAACGGATGTAAAAATCATTTCAGTGTCAAGTGGTTGTAAGCTCCGTAAATCAATTAAATCTGCCGAAACCTCTATTTTTTTTAAAGTATCTAAAGCCCAATGTACGCCAGCTCCGTATGTAATTATGCTTATGTCTTGACCTTCTTTTAGAAGATTGGCTTTACCTAAAGGAAGGGTGTAATAATCTTCAGGTACATCCTGATAAACAGAGCGGTACAAAGCTTTGTGCTCAAAGAATAAAACCGGATTTTCATCTGCAATAGCGGTTGCCAACAGCCCTTTGGCATCGTAAGGAAAAGCAGGATAGATTACTTTTAAGCCAGGCGTTTTGGTAAACCACGCCTCATTGGTCTGACTGTGAAAAGGCCCTGCTCCTACACCTGCGCCACAAGGCATGCGCAGAACCACATCGGCAGGTTGCTGCCAACGGTAATGCGATTTGGCTAATAAATTGATAACGGGATTAAAACCACTTGTGATAAAATCAGAAAATTGCAACTCAACAACACTTTTGTAGCCATTAATAGATAAGCCATAGGCGGCTTCTATTATAGAGGATTCGCAAATAGGTGTGTTGCGGACTCTGTCGGCACCAAAAGTGTCTAAAAAGCCTTCTGTAACTTTAAAAACACCGCCATAGGCAGCTATATCTTGTCCCATTATGATGAGGTTATCATGCCTCTCCATCGCTTGATACAAGCCTTTAGAAATGGCATCGACCAATCTTATATTTTTGGTTTCGCTATTGGGTACTATTTCTTTATATGTAAAAGTATTATAAACGTCCTTTAACTCGGTATTTAGGTTGGGTTTAATAGCAGGTTCCTCAAATGCAATAGTTAGATTGTTGTTTATTTCTTTTGTGATATCATTCTTAAAATCAGTAATAGCCGCTTTATTAATCACCTTCTGTTTGAGAAGATACTCTTGATAATTTTTTAAAGGATCTTTTTTAGCCCATTTTTCAATCAATTTATTGGGTACGTATTTGTTGCCACTCGCCTCTTCGTGACCACGTATCCTAAATGTTATAAATTCAACCAAAACAGGACGCGGATTTTTGCGGACACTTTCTGCTAAAGCTTTTATTTTTGTATACACTTCTACAATATTATTACCGTCAACTTGTAAACTTTCCATCCCATAACCAATGGCTTTATCAATCATTTGTTTACATTTAAACTGCTGACTGCTAGGGGTGGATAATCCATAGCCATTATTCTCTATACAAAACAATACCGGTAATTGCCACACTGCCGCCACGTTAAGTGCTTCGTGAAAATCGCCCTCACTTGTAGCGCCATCACCTGTAAAAACAGCTGTTACCTTAATATTTTTCTTTAATAAATTTGCTAAAGCGATGCCATTGGCCACGCCCAATTGCGGTCCTAGATGTGATATCATACCGACAATATTGTACTCTTGTGTGCCAAAATGAAAGGAACGGTCTCTGCCTTTTGTAAAGCCACTGGGTTTGCCTTGCCATTGAGAAAACAACCTGTATAAAGGGATATTACGGGTTGTAAAAATTCCCAAATTGCGATGCATAGGAAGAATATATTCATCTGATTTTAATGCCAAACCAACACCTACTGCTATGGCTTCTTGTCCAATGCCCGAAAACCATTTTGATATTTTCCCCTGTCGCAACAGCAACAACATTTTTTCTTCAATAAGACGTGGTTTTAAAAGACTTTTATAAAGAAAAACCAGTGTCTCTTTTGCTATTCTTTCGGTTTTAAATTGCATAGACAAATCAAAAAATATTACCTATCAAATATAATTAATTTAGTTGATTGACGGTTAATTTTAGCAATAATATAGTTGGTTTTAATCGAAAAGAATTCCTCGATGCTCTGCGTCGAGGATAGTTAGTTTTAAAATATTTCTTTACTAATTGTATAAATCTATTTCATCTAAAGAGAAAGCCTTTAAAATAAAATATTTTAAAGGCTTCTTACTATTGTGGCTTTTTGAAAATTTACAAATCTTTAAAAATAGAATGCATCAAACGGTTTTTATCATTTATACTTTCTTCGAGAGATATAGATGTTTCTGTACGCTGTACATCAGGAATGTTATCAATTTTAAAAATTATATCTTTGGCATGCTTGGTGTTTTTAGCACGCACTTTACAGAAAATACCAAACTTTCCTGTGGTAAGATGTGCTACGGTAATTTCTGGAATTTTATTTAACTCGGCAATAACAGAAGGGGTTCGCGAACTGGTAATTAGATGCAATCCAACATAGGCAATAAACGAATAGCCTAATTTTTCGTAGTCTAATTTTAAAGTAGCGCCTTTAATGATGCCTTCATCAAGCATTTTATTCACGCGAATGTGTATTGTACCTGCAGAAACACTGTATTTTTTAGCAATATCGGTAAAGGGAGTACGGGCATTTTCGATAAGAATATCTATGATTTGATGGTCTAATTCGTCTATATGATACTTTTTCATTTGTTGGCTAATTGTTAATTTATAGCAAAAATCGGGATTATTCTAAATTATTCCTAATTAAAATAAAACTATTTTAAGTATTTGATAAAATATTTAATATAACAATCGAAAAAGCTCATTTACAGAAGATATTTTAATGCCCTTCAAATTTTTTACAGTATTGGCACCATAATTTGCAAGACAACCTATTTTCTCAATACTTGGCACTCGGGTAAGTTTGTTGTTTTTAATTTCCTCAAGAAAGAGAATACCTACCGAAACATTTTGATACAAGCCTTCTTGTAATAAATTAACATTATTAAAAATACAATCGAGATAAAGGCTGTCATTTTCTGGTATTTTATTATAATTTTCTTCTTTATCTATTTGATTTTTAGACGCTATTACCCTTAATCCTGTTAACAGCGCTTTAAAATAAAAATAGCGTACCTGTTCTCTGTTATAGTCATCTAGGAAATGACCTGCTTCAATTAAAATGGTACAATAGCCTTCTTTCTGAAAGTTATCTCCTGTGGCATTGGGATAAAATTCATCGTTGTAACGCGATATATTTTTGGGAATATCTGCATAAAGTGCTTTATACATCTCTACAATAACAGCCATCGCTTTTAGTCGTTCGGGCGTTATTTTACGTGTTATCTCGGTAGAAGGTGCTAAAAATGAGATAGTAGCTGGCTCCTGTGTCTTTCCGACACTGTAGATATTGCGCTGGTCATGAAGGTTAAAACAATAATGGGGCTTAAAACTGTTTAATGTTTGTCGGAGTAACTGGCTTTCTACAGCTTCTAAAGCGACTGCATCTCTATTTAAATCTATTTGTTGCGCGTTTACGCGTGTATAGGCTTTGGCGCCGTCTGGATTAAGAATGGGGATAATCATAACAGTGCATTGTTCTAAAATAGCCGCTATTTTATCTGGAATATCTTTTGAGTTAAAAAGGTTTAGCAAATCAAAAATTACTTTTGTAGCCGTAGCTTCATTGCCGTGCATTTGCGACCACATTAATACTTTAGTGGGGCCTGAGCCTAAAGTTATGGTGTGAATAGGCAGTTTTAAATAAGACAAACCAATCTCTTCAATCTTAAATACCGATTTATATTTATTTAACAGCGGCAGTATGGAAGTGTATTGAATCCATTTTCCTTTTAATCTTATCTCTTTATTTGCAGTATACAAGCTCTTCATAATTTACAAATGTAATTAAAGATAAGTTTACAATTGTAATCAGCTAAAAAATGATTTAGTTAACACTTGTAACTTACATTTGGTGGTTTTGCACACCCATTATTGTTTTCTGTAAACAATTTAAATTTAATTATATATAAATTGCCATATTACTTTATATCTGATACTTATATGTATTTATATAAAGTATTAAAGTAGTAGCAATATGTAATATTTTACAAAATATTAGCATTAAACTTTAAAAATTATTACATTTGTAACTTAAAATAAAGTTACAATGGTAAACAATGAAGATTTTGCAAATCGCATCAAAAAGCTGCTCTCTTTTTACACCATAACAGCGGCTCAGATGGCAGATAAAATTGGGGTACAACGTTCAAGTATATCTCACCTCCTATCGGGCAGAAACAAACCGAGTTTAGATTTTGTTATAAAAGTGATACAGGCTTATGATGAAGTTGATCTTTATTGGTTGCTCAACGGAAAAGGTCATTTTCCAAAAACAAATAATGAAGTCAAGCGTTCTGACACTACCCCTACACGCTCAAGAAATGTTCAGTCAGAAACAAATGTCTCAAGTCAGACAGCTTTAAGCAAGCATATGCCCCTGCCATCTGATGGTAAAAAAATAGAGCATATCATTATTTTTTATAAGGATGGCTCTTTTAAAAAATACGAAGCGGCATAATTAAATAATTATACCGCTTCGCTTGCTATCTTATAAGTGTTTGTTACTCCTTTAAGTCGTTAATTCCTTTATTTACAATATCTAAGAGCTCTTTTTCATTGGGCAGGTTGGCTTTCTTTTTTAAGTCAATTACCTGCATCATCAATTGCAACATCATTTTATCGGCACCGTATTGCTTGTATTGTAAACCTGTCTTAACAAAACTATTTATCAACACTTGTGTGGCCTCAACGTTTGGCGAACTTGCAATCCACTTAAAAGCTTTTCCATATTCTTTTTGAACATCTTTATCTTGCGTTAAAAACATACCAGCAACCAAATGCTTGGCTATAAAAGGCATCTCACTTTCGTCCTTTTCTTTAATAAACATACTTACCAGACTTCCCGCCATAAATTTTTTAGAATCGGCAGGTAAAGCCTTAGAAGCTTTAAGTGCTGCTATATTGTCTATTTTATAAAGTGCACTTATGGCATTGCCTTGAACAGAAAACGAAGGACTCTTTATAGCGTTGGTAAATAAGTTTTTAAATTTCTTGTTTTTTAGAACAGCTAAAGCCTTAATGGCACTTGCTTTAACCAGTGTTTTAGGGTCATTTTTAGCCAGTTTCTCTATACTTTTAATGACTTTTTTAGCTTTAGAATTTGTTAAATCGATGCTTTTGATGGCTAAAATTCTCAATCCGTAATACGAATCGTTTAGAGCCTTTGTCAACGTGGCATAAGCTTCGTTGTTGTCTTGGTGTTTTGCCAAAGCAACAATTGCTGAGCGTCTTGCTTCATAAGACCTAACATTTTTATACTGATAGCTGTAATTTGCAATTGTCTTTACAGAATCTGTAATTTGCGCTAACAAATCTTTTTCTGGATCAACATCAATAAGTAAAGGTGCTGTACTGGCTTTAAAACTTAAATCTTGACTGGGTTTATCAATAAACAAGTCGTAATGCTGTATTCCCTCAGTCGAATAAACATCAATTTTTAGAGGAAAGTTAAATGTTTTTTTACCTTGATTTAGATGTAGAGTCACTTTTTTAGCTTCTGCATCGTATTTGTAAGATACATCTAATTTGATGTGTCCACTGCCGTAATACCACTGGTTAAAAAACCAATTCAGGTCTTTACCACTTACAGATTCTAAGGCCAAACGCAATTGATGGCTTTCGCCTGTGCCAAATTTATTATCTTCTAAATATTTTTTTAATCCTGCAAAAAAGGCATCATCACCTAAATAACTACGCAGCATATGTAAAACGTAACCGCCTTTATTATAGCTTACGGCATCAAACATATCTTCTTTATCTCCGTAATGGAAACGCACCAATTTCTTATCAAAACTATTGCTATTAAAGTAGCCTTCTAAGTCTTTATAACGCAAGGCATCGGCATGATCAACACCGTATTTATATTCGCGCCATAAATATTCACTATAATTAGCAAACGACTCATTTACAGTTAGATTAGACCAACTTTCGGCAGTCACCAAATCGCCAAACCAATGGTGTGACAGTTCATGCGAAATAACATCTTCCCAAGAGTTTTTATCTATCAACTGGCCAGGCACTTGATAAGCTGATTCTTGATGTAAAACGGCTGTGGTATTTTCCATAGCGCCACTTACATAATCGGTTCCTACAATTTGATCGTATTTAGGCCATTGGTATTCAACATTTAAACGGTCTGAGAAAAACTGAATCATTTCTGGCGTTAAGCCAAAGATTTGCTTGGCATAAGGGGCGTATTTTTTTGATACATAATAATTCACATCACGGCCTTTCCAAGAATCTTTAACAATTTCATATTCACCTATACCCATAAAAAACAGATAGGGCGCATGTGGCAAGTCCATTTTCCAATAATCGGTACGTGTGCCGTCGGTATTGTCCGTTTGACTTATCAATAAACCATTTGAAAGTGTTACAAACTTGCTTGGAACGGTGATATAAATCTCTTCTGTAGATTTTTGATTTGGGGTGTCTAAAGTAGGAAACCACACACTGTTGGCTTCTGTTTCACCTTGTGTCCAAATTTGAGTTGGCTTGTCTGGGTCTGTCTCTAGAGGGTCAATAAAATAGAGGCCTTTGGCATCAGTAATAGCAGCACTGCCCTTTTGTTTTACTTCTTCTGGACGGGCTATATATTTGATGTAAATTGTAAATTTTTCGTTTTTACTGTAGATATTTCCCAAATTTACTTTTAGCTTATTGTCTTTGTATGTATATTTTAAATCGGCATTACTTGCGTCTGTAACTTTTTCAATAAGCATGGCCTTGGCATCAAGGGTGACTGAATTTGTAGGATAAAAGTGTGGCTTGAGGGTTAGCCAAGCCTCGCCATTCATCTGGCTCTTGGCAAAATTAAAATCGACTTTCAATTTGGTATGAACAAGGTCGTTTACCTTAGTACGCTCAGCTCTGTAAGGATTTTCTGTTTTATCTTGGGCCGTTGCTGAAATACTTACACCTAAGAATACTAAAAGGAAAAATAATTTTTTAATCATGGTTTTTTGAATATTAATTTTAAAAAGTCAAATATAATTTATATCTGTTGATTGAATTTAAAAATATTTGTTAAAAAAAACCACGCTATTGGCGTGGTTTTTTTTAACGTTTTAATTTCTTTAGAACATATCTCTCAAACCCTTGAGTTTTGAAGTGTCTATTTTACCTGACCTTGCCAACATTACAAGTTTCCCTACCTTTTTAATGTCCATTTTATCCCCTATAACACGTATCAATGCCAGACCTTTGTCGCTGGCATATCCAAAAATAATTATTTGATCCACACTCACATCAGTACCCAAATATTTAATAACAACCATTGTTTTTCCGTCTTTAAAGCGCATTAAGTCTTTGTATTGTTTATTTGTCAAAATGCTTTTAATGGTTGTTTTCTCTTTTTCGTAATCGGCTGTATTGGCTTCGTTCTTTTTAAAGAGTAAAATATTGAGTTTTTTAAAGGAACTTACCGCTTCTTTTACATCATCTGAGACGTCTTTGGTATCAATTCCTAAAACACTAGCGGGTACATCTATTGCTAAAAAATTATTGTCGCTTTGATGATTTACAAAGTAATTCTGCATTTTGCTGTCTTTTGTACAAGAGAATGTTAAAATAAGTGCAATTATTAGCAGGGCAATATAGTTTATTAACTTAATCATTATATCTGTTTTTTGGTTTTAATATCTTTAAAATGGGCACCACCGGGAATATTCATTTTAGCAGTTAGTTTTGACACCTTTCTAAGGTCTATCTTACCTGTTAAAGACACTATAACTCCTTGTTTTTTACCATTTTCAGTACCGTTTACATACATCAACAATTCATTTACAAAATTTGGATTACCACTTTGGTCAACATATATTTTAACAACATTGTCACCATCTTTTGCGCGCATCAATTCTGTTAGTTTGTGCTTTTTTAAATAGGCTGTAAATGTGGTTGCCATTTGTTTGGCAATGGCTTGATTTTCTGTAGCAAAAACTTTTAATTCAGATATACCATTTATTAAATCTAAGTATTCGTCATCAGATTCTTGGCCAATTGTACTCATCAAGCTAAAAAGTGACTTATTGACCACAACCACTTTAACATCATCCATATCTTCGAATTTATCAAACACAGATTGGGCCTGACTCATTGTAGGTAACAAGGCCAGAAAAAGGCCCAAACAGATTGTTTTAATTGTTTTATTATTCATTGTTTCTAGGGTTTTAATTGTTATCATTTTTTAAATTACTTGTCATTATTTTTAAAGACCATCTCTTTGGCTCTGTCAAATTCTTCCAGTTGTGCCATGGCAAAAGCACCTTTGTTTAAGCTTTCCGAAATTAAATCTAGCGCCTGTTGGGCCGTTTGATAATTCTTAACCAACTCTTCTTTACTGGGTTCTTTTGTAAAAGGGTTTAGTATAAAAAAACCTATCAATAAAGCTATTGAAGCGGCTATTGAAAGTCCTCTAAAAGTAAATACATTCTTTTTAGTAGGTAAAACTTGCTTCTCGAAAGTTTCTAATCGTTTGGTTTTAAAATAGCCAAATAAATCTTGATATGCTTCTAGGTGAACAGGCACTTCTTGTGTTGTAAAGAACTTACGTAAGTTGGCTTCATCTTCAAGGCTTGTATTGCCTTCAAAATATTTTTCTATTAATTTTTCAATATTAATTGATTCCATATTGATGTTTTTTAATGAGTTGTTCTCTAACTGTTTTTCTTGCTCTTGACAAAGTCACTCTTATAGCTGTAGGTTTTATACCTACAATTTCGGCTATTTCTTCAAAATCGTATTCTTCTATATCTCTTAACTGAATAATCAGTTTCTGTTGTTCTGTCAGACATTCAATTATTTGATGAACACTATCAACACTATCCCTTAGCTCTACCACCCTTTCTAATGGTGTGTCGGTATTTGAATAATTGCTATGAACCAGTGTTAAGTTATCTGCCCGCTTTGACTTTAGCTGATCGAAACAATAATTCTTAGTCATCGTCATGGCATAAGCTTCAATATTTCTATATTTATCTAGATTATCCTTATTCTTCCACAGTTTTAAAATTAATTCTTGTGTGGCATCTTCAGCTTCAGCTTCCGAAATGAGCAATCTTTTTGCCAAACGAAACACCTTGTCTTTAAAAGGCATCACTAAATGTAAGAAAGCAGATTGCTGCATTTATAGTTTTGTTTGGGTTGGTTTCTCTATTACGACGAACAAGTTAGTATTTTGTAACATTATATTTAAAATGCAGTGCATTTTTTTAAAATCATAGGTATTGATATGGATAAAGACAGATTCTATCTAGTTATAAACTTACCTAAAGAAATGATATTGAAATATAATGCCGATTTACAAGTAGTTAGCCATATTTCAAGCGATTTAATAACAGTCGCCTTTTAGCTCATTGGCTAAATTCTTGTTTTTTGATTTGGCGTATTTAAAACCTTGACGCCACCATTTTATCATTTTTTTCTTTTCAAAAATCAATGAATTGGTTGTCAGAATTGTAGGTGTATGATATAAATGCAGGCATACACCATTGTTTTTGGCTTCAAGTTTACCAATGGTAATATTGTGCTTGCCAATATGCTCCAACATAAATCCAAACAAGCTGGTTAATAATGAAAAGGGATTTGTTGACGGCATTCTATTAAACTGAGACACTTCGGTTTCTAAAATTATAACATCTATTTCTTTAGCACCCAGTTTAATAGCTTCTTTTATCGGTACCAAAGTACCAAAACCACCATCGGCATATTCAAAATTGTCTTTTTCTAATATACTCATAAACGGTGCGTAATTACTAGAGGCCCAAATCCAATCGCAAAAATCATCGTAAGTACAATCTTTTAGGCGTTTGTATTCTACCTGGTTTAAAGTAATATTAGAAACGGTTACAACAACTTCTTTGTGTGATTTTTTTAAATCATTAAACATTTCTAAGGTCACATTTTTACGAATTAATTTTCGTAAATTTTCACTTTCGCCAAAAGTTTTTTTACCCTTTATAAAACTAATTAATGTGTTAAAATAATTGATACTGATACTTCTGTGTCCTTTGTGTTTTTTTACCTTAAACGGATTGTTATTAAAAATATTATGGGCACAAATATTGGTAAAAAGTTCTTTTAAAGAAGCTACTTTATTCAGTGCCAAATGTGTAACCATTAAGCTGCCCGTTGAGGTTCCAACCAAGATATCATAATCTTTATACTCTTCTTCTATTAAATATTGAGCCACACCTCCTGCAAAAGCACCTTTACTTCCACCTCCTGATATTACCAAAGCTTTCATACGAACAATTTTATATATGGTCTGATTTTATAAAAAACACTTACATTTGATAAATTTAGTAAATCTATGACTCTTAAAGGTTTTTTAATGGTGTTTTTTAGTGGTATTTTAAGCCTACAATCACAACAAAAGATAACTGTTTCAATTTCAAACATACACAGCGCTAAGCATAACTATAGGGCTATTGAAGTACTAAACGATTCCACACTTTGGTTTGCCAATAGTGCTGGGCAAGTTGGCGAGATTACTTTAAGTGGAAGAATTAATTTTTACACAATTGCTGACGGTCTTAAGAATCATTTTAGAGCCATCGGCAGCAGCAGTAAAAATTTATATGCGCTCACAATAGGAAGCCCAGCCAGAATGTATCAATTCGAAAAACAGAACTATACCAAACCAGCCATGGTAGTATACACAGAGAATGATCCCAAAGCTTTTTATGATGCCCTGATTTTTTTTGATGATAAAAATGGCATGGCTATGGGAGATCCTACAGAAACCTGTCTTTCAATTATAAAGACTAATGATTCAGGAAAGACTTGGAGAAAGATTCCTTGTATTAATTTACCGCCCAGCTTTGATGGCGAAGCGGCTTTTGCTGCCAGTAATACCAACATTGCGCATTATGGCAAAAGCACATGGATAGCTACCGGCGGATTAAAATCGCGCCTATTTTATACGAAAAATAAAGGAAAGTCGTGGCAAGTATTCAACACCCCAATCATTCAAGGAAAACCAACAACAGGCATCTATACTGTTGCTTTCTACAATGCCAAAATAGGCATTATTTGTGGTGGTGACTACACAGATAAATCGGCTAAAAAAAACAACAAAGCCATTACTTCAGATGGTGGTAAGACATGGACAGTTGTTGCCAACAACAAGTTGCCAGGTTATATTAGTTGTGTGCAGTATGTACCACAAACAAAAGGAAAAGCGCTTGTGGCCGTATCAACAGAAGGTGTCTATTTATCTAAAGATGGTGGTTTGCAGTGGGAACAAATAAGCAAACAAGGCTTTTACAGCATCCGGTTTGTAAACAAACACCGCGCTTTTTTAGGTGGACAAGGCAAACTGGCTGTTTTAAAATTGTAGTTTAATGAAAAAAACCATTTATTTTATGGTATTTTCAATCATTGGTTTAAGCCTTATTGGCTGTTCCAAACCAAGTACTATTTTTTATGATTTTGATTGTCATTCTTCAATAAAATCCAGCGACTTACATACAATTTTAGATGCTAAAAATAACTTTAGCTTAGACATTCCAAATTATTGGAAAACAGAATTATATATTGATGAATACGCTTCGATATTTACCACAGCAGACACCACAAAGCAGCTTACAAAAACCTATCTTATAAAAGCTTCCTTAATTGATGCAAAACTCAATTTGAATAAAGCTTCTATTCAGACCATAAAAACAAATTTAGAATCTAAAAAAGCAACAACTGTAGCGTCGGTTAAACAAGGAACTTTTCAAAACAAGCCCGCACTACTCATATTGAGCAAAAACAAGCAAAATAAGTTAGAAAAAACAGTCCTCCATTTATATATTTCAGTATCTGAAAAACATTATTTCGAAATAGAAATCCATTGTTATGGCCATAAAAATGTAGAAAAACGTTTGTGCGAAGGGATAAAGTATATCAATTCACTAAATATAAAGGAAATATAAGACAATACATTGTACAGTTACTGTGGTTTTACTAATTTTGGCAGAAATTTTATCAGAACCATGCAAAAACTAATAGACAGGTTTGTATCCTATATTACTATTGACACACAATCAGATCCCAATAACTTGACTTTTCCTAGCACAGAAAAGCAATGGGATTTGGCCAAGCTATTAGAGAAAGAACTCACTGAAATAGGACTGTCTGATGTATATTTGGACGAAAATTGCTATCTAATGGCAAGTCTGCCATCAAATATTAGCCACAAAGTGCCCACCATTGGTTTTATTGCACACATAGATACGAGTCCCGATTTTACAGGTACAAATGTAAAACCTCAAATTCATAAAAATTACGATGGTAAAGACATCGTACTTAATGAAGACGAAGACATCATACTCTCTCCAAACGATTTTGACGATTTGCTGCAATACAAAGGCCAAACACTTATTACAACCGATGGCACTACCCTGCTTGGCGCGGATGACAAAGCGGGCATTACAGAAATTGTAACGGCTATGGAGTATCTTATAAACCATCCCGAAGTAAAACACGGCACCATAAAAATTTGTTTTCCACCTGATGAAGAAGTAGGCAAAGGCGCACATAAATTTGACGTCAAGGCTTTTAATGCCGATTGGGCTTACACCATGGATGGTAGTGAAATAGGCGAATTAGAGTACGAAAATTTTAATGCTGCCAGTGGTTTGGTAGAAATAAAGGGTAAAATTGTACATCCAGGCTATGCCAAAGGAAAGATGATTAACTCAATGCAGATTGCCAATCAATTTATGGCGACCCTACCAGCAGGTGAAGTTCCTGAAAGAACAGAAGCTTATGAAGGTTTTTACCATCTGTATGGCATGAGTGGAAATATTGAAAAAACCACCTTACATTACATTATTAGAGACCATGACAAAGAAAAATTTGAAAAGAGAAAAGTTTACTTTCAAGAAAGAGCAAATCAATTAAACGCAAGCCTTGGAAAAGATTTAATTAAAATAACTATAAAAGATCAGTATTACAATATGCGCGAAAAAGTAGAACCCGTAATGCATATTGTTGACATAGCCGAAGAGGCCATGTTAAAGGCATCCATAAAACCAAATATTAAAGCCATTCGTGGCGGTACAGATGGTTCTCAATTGTCTTACATGGGCTTGCCATGCCCCAATATTTTTGCAGGCGGACATAATTTTCATGGGCGTTATGAATACGTTCCAGTTGAATCTATGCAAAAAGCCACACAAGTCATTATAAACATAGCGCAGATTACTGCTCAAAAATTTGAATAATAAATTACCAATGGATACTAAAATTTTAAATAACCTGGCAAAAAAATATGACACACCCTTATATGTGTATGATGCCGATATCATAGCCTCACAATACAACAGAATTACTGAGGCTTTTAAAACAGTAAAAAATATTAAAATTAATTATGCTGTAAAAGCATTGTCAAATCTTTCTGTTTTAAAGCTCTTTAAATCGTTTAATTCTGGATTGGATACCGTTTCTATCCAAGAAGTTAAATTGGGTTTAAAGGCTGGGTTTTCTCCTAAAGATATTATTTTTACACCCAATGGCGTATCGTTAATAGAGATTGAAGAAGTGGCAAAATTGGGCGTTCAAATTAATATAGACAACTTGTCTATATTAGAACAGTTTGGCAATCATTACCCAGATATACCTGTTTGTGTACGTATTAACCCACATGTTATGGCTGGTGGTAATCGCAAGATTTCTGTCGGACACATAGATTCTAAATTCGGAATTTCTATCCATCAAGTCCCCCATATTCTGCGTATTGCCAAAAACACAAAAATGAAAATTAACGGTGTGCATATGCATACGGGATCTGATATTTTAGATATTGATACTTTTTTAGTAGCTACTGAAATTTTATTTAATGTGTCAAAGGAATTTAAAAACCTTGAATTTATTGACTTAGGCAGCGGATTTAAAGTTCCATATAAAGAAGGAGATATCTCTACAAATATTGAAGAACTGGGCGAAAAATTGAGTGTACGTTTTAATGAATTCTGCAAAAATTACGGCAGAGATATCAGCTTAATGTTTGAACCAGGTAAGTTTTTAGTAAGTGAATCTGGCCATTTTTTAGCCAAAGTCAATGTCATTAAACAAACAACATCTAATGTTTTTGCGGGTATAGACAGTGGTTTTAATCACTTAATAAGACCCATGTTTTATGATTCATACCACCATATCACAAATATTTCAAACCCTAAAGGGCGCGAACGCTATTACACAATTGTAGGTTATATCTGCGAAACAGACACTTTTGGTGCCAACAGACGTATTAATGAAATAAACGAAGGCGATATTTTGTGTTTTAATAATGCGGGTGCCTATTGCTTTTCTATGGCGTCTAATTACAATTCACGATACAGGCCAGCCGAAGTTTTGTATTATAAAGGAAAAGATTATTTAATTAGAGAACGTGAAACCTTTGCGGATATCTTAAAAAATCAGATAGAAATTTCATTATAAGGTATTTATTTTTATAATATTATGGATTCCTTAATTTTTTTAAAATATTACAAATCACTATATATATGTCAATTATTTAATTAATTTTGTCGCATGGAATTATTTAATTACCAGATATTTCATCCTTCATTAAGCATTATTTCTATAATGCGTTTCTCTATTGTTACCGGTATTACCCTTAGGGGTTAATGTACTATAATGTCGTCAATAAAATTACCTTTTACGTTATTAAAAATATAAAGATTTCTATTTCAATCTTATAAAGCATTATGAAAATATTAAAATTTGGAGGCACTTCTGTAGCAAATGCCAAAGTCATAAAAAAAACATTAGCAATTATCCGCGATAAAGCAACAGAAGGTCCAATTGCTGTAATTGTATCAGCTTTTAGTGGCGTTACAAATACTATTTTAGAAATAGCCAATACCGCAGCCCAATCAGATATAAATTATAAACTTAGATTGGAAGAGCTCCAACAGCTGCATCTTAACATTTCCAAAGAACTTATTACAAATAAACATCAAGAAGGTATTTTAAAGAAAGTTACCTCTCTTTTTGCAACGCTGAGTAATTTAATAGAAGGTGTTTACTTGATTAAAGAATTGTCTGACAGTTCTAAAGATAAAATTGTTAGTTTTGGCGAGTTGCTATCTTCTTACATTATTACTGAGGCGCTAAAAGCCAAAGATGCCGATGCCACCAGTTGTAATTCACAAGAAATTATTATCACAGATAACACCTATGTCAATGCTGCGGTAGATTTTAAAATAACCAACGCCAACATAAAAAATTATTTTGCCGAGAATTCGCATCAAATAGTCATTCTTCCCGGATTTGTAGCCAAATCAAAACAAGGAAATTACACCACTTTAGGACGTGGGGGCTCCGATTTTACTGCGGCCATCATTGCGGCAGCCCTAGAGGCTGATGTTCTAGAAATTTGGACTGATGTAAGTGGTATGTTTACAGCCAATCCCAAATTGGTAAAGCAAGCCAAACCAATTACAAAAATATCTTATCAAGAGGCCATGGAGTTGTCACACTTTGGTGCAAAAGTTATTTACCCACCAACCATTCATCCTGTCTTACAAAAAAACATTCCTATTTTAGTTAAGAATACTTTCGCCCCAAAAGATATAGGCACACTTATTTCTGATAAGAGTTCTTCTGATAATAAGCACCTTATAAAAGGCATCACACATATAGAAAATATCGCACTACTCACATTAGAAGGCAGTGGTATGATGGGCGTTCCCAATATTGCCAGACGTCTGTTTGAGACTTTATCAAATCAAACCATCAATGTTATATTAATAACACAAGCTTCATCCGAACACTCTATTTGTATTGCCATACAAGAGCAAGATGCTGTTTTGGCAAAAGAAGCTATAGAAGATACCTTTGATTTCGAAATTGAAAGACACCGTATTAACCCAGTTATTGTAGAGAATAATTTGGCAATCATAGCCGTTATTGGCGACAATATGAAAAGCCATCAAGGCATGAGTGGCAGGATGTTCCGCACTTTAGGAAAAAACAATGTAAATATCCGTGCCATTGCGCAAGGTGCCTCAGAAAAAAATATATCGGCTGTTATATTAAAGACCGATGTAAAAAAGGCGCTAAATACCCTTCACGATAAGTTTTTTGAAGGGCATATAAAACAGTTAAACCTGTACATTACAGGTGTGGGTAATGTTGGTAATGACTTGTTGTCACAAATAACCAAGCAAAGAGAATATCTATTAGAAAAACTATTCTTAAATGTACGTATAATTGGCCTCTCAAACTCTAGAACGATGTGTTTTAACGATGAAGGTATTGATTTAGATAATTGGCAAGAAATACTCTCAAAAGGTCCAAAAGCCAATCTCGATGTTTTTTACCAAACCGTTAAAAAGCTCAACTATCGCAACAGTATATTTATAGACAATACCGCTTCAGAAATAGTGACGAATATGTATGCTTCCTACTTAAATAGTAGTATTGCCGTTGTAACTTGTAATAAAATAGCCTGTGCCAGTTCATCAGAAAATTACCAATTACTCAAAAATTTATCGAGAGAATACAACGCCCCTTTCTTGTACGAAACAAATGTTGGTGCAGGTTTGCCAATTATCAATACACTCAATAATTTAATTGATTCTGGCGACAGGGTTAAAAAAATTCAAGCTGTTTTATCTGGAAGTTTAAATTTTATTTTTAATACATTTAATGCGGACAATCGTTTTGTTGATGTTGTAAAACAAGCGGGCGCCGAAGGGTATACAGAACCTGATCCACGCATTGATTTAAGCGGTGTTGATGTGATGCGAAAAATTCTCATTTTAGCCAGAGAAAGCGGCTATGATATGGAATTAGAAGACATCGAAAATAAATCTTTTTTACCAGAATCCTGCTTAAATACCAATTCTGTTTCAGATTTCTATACAAGTCTTGAAAATGAAAACGCCCATTTTAAACAATTAAGTGCCAAAGCAATTGCCAACAATTGTCAATTAAAATATGTAGCTGAATTTAATAACGGAAAAGCAAATGTGTCTCTGCAAGAAATTGATTCTACACACCCCTTTTATAATTTAGAAGGCAAAGACAATTGTGTGTTGTTTTTTACAGAACGCTATCCTGAGCAACCTTTGCTTGTTAAAGGCGCTGGTGCAGGTGCTTCTGTTACAGCTTCAGGTATTTTTGCTGATATAATCAGAATTGGCGGTAAATAATTTAATTTTATCAAATGAACCAAATTAAAATATTTGCCCCTGCAACCGTAGCCAATGTCTCCTGCGGATTCGATGTTTTAGGATTTGCCTTAGACACCATTGGCGATGAGATGTGCATCCGTAAATCGGATAAAAAAGGCATTACAATTACTAAAATTGAAGGTTGTAACTTACCCTTAGAAGCCAAAAAGAATGTGGTAGGCGCAGCGGGTTATGCCTTACTTGACGCTTTAGATTCGGATGCTGGTTTCGAAATAGAAATTTGTAAAAATATCAAACCCGGCAGCGGTATTGGCAGCAGTGCCGCCAGTGCAGCAGGCAGTGTTTTTGCCATTAATAAATTATTGGGAGCGCCTTTTAACAAAACCGAATTAGTTCGCTTTGCAATGGAGGGCGAACGCTTGGCTTGTGGGGCTGCTATAGCCGATAATGTGTCGGCAGCTTTGTTTGGAGGCTTTACTTTGGTGCGCAGTTATAATCCTTTAGATATTGTTAGTTTACCGACACCTAGTGAATTATATGCCACTGTTATCCATCCACAAATTGAAGTTAAAACTGCTGCTTCCCGAAAATTATTGAAGGCCACTGTGCCACTAAAAGATGCCATAAAACAATGGGGCAATGTGGGCGGATTGATAAGTGGTTTGTATACTGAAGATTACGATCTTATAAGCCGTTCATTGCATGATTATATTGCCGAACCTGTACGCGCTGTTTTAATTCCTGGTTTTGATAAAGTAAAACGAGAATCGCTTTCGGCTGGCGCCTTAGGTTGTGGTATTTCTGGATCAGGACCGTCAATATTTGCACTGAGTAAAGGCTTAGAAAGGGCTCAAAATGTGGCCAATGCCATACAAAAAGTCTATCAAAATATAGGTATTGATTTTTATGTATATGTATCAAAAATAAACACCCAAGGTGTTAAAATAATCTCTTAAATTACCCCCAATGTACTATAAAAGTTTAAACGGAAAGGCTACAGAAGTCAATTTTAAAGTGGCAGCAATCAAAGGTCTTGCCGAAGATAAAGGGCTTTATTTTCCAAAAAAAATCACACCACTCCCCGACTCTTTTTTTAAAAATATAAATCAGTTTTCAAATAGCGAAATAGCTTTTAAGTTGATTGCACAATTTGTAGGAGATTGTATTCCCAGTCCAATACTCAAGCAAATTATTGAAGAAACTTTATCTTTTGATTTTCCCTTGATAAATATAGAACCCAACGTCGCTGCTCTAGAACTCTACCATGGCCCTACAATGGCATTTAAGGATGTAGGTGCACGTTTTATGGCACGTTGTTTTTCGTATTTTAACAAAAGTAATCCCAATAAAGTAACTGTATTGGTTGCTACTTCTGGCGATACTGGTGGTGCTGTTGCCAATGGATTTTTAGGCGTTAAAGGAGTTGACGTTATTATTCTATATCCCAAAGGGAAAGTAAGCGATATTCAAGAGAAACAACTCACAACACTGGGTCAGAATATAACTGCTTTTGAAGTAAATGGCACTTTTGACGATTGTCAAGCCATGGTTAAAAAAGCTTTTTTAGATAAAGACATCACATCTAAAAAGCAGTTAACATCGGCCAATTCTATAAATATTGCCCGCTGGCTGCCACAAATGTTTTATTTTGTTTTTGCTTTCAAACAACTTGCAAACAAATCTAAACCCATTGCTTTTGCTGTGCCGAGTGGTAATTTTGGAAACATTTGTGCCGGTATGATGGCTCAAAAATTGGGCTTACCCGTTAAAATGTTTATCGCTGCCACAAATGTAAATGCTGTTGTTCCCAATTACTTACAAACAGGTATTTACACCCCAAAACCTTCTACACAAACAATTGCCAATGCTATGGATGTTGGCGACCCAAGTAATTTTATACGCATCCAGCACCTGTTTGACAATAATCTAGTCAGTTTGAAGGAAATGTTATTTTCAGAATCCTTTACGGATGAAGAAACCCGCACAGCCTTAAAATATTTAAAAGATACTTTTAATTATTTGGCCGATCCACATGGGGCTATTGGTTACCTCGGACTCAAATCTTATTTAAAAACAAATACAGATTGTCAAGGTATCTTTTTAGAAACAGCCCATCCTGTAAAATTTCTCGATGTAGTTGAACCTTTAATACAGGGAAAAATTGAAATTCCAGACCAAATAAAAGAAGTGCTTACAAAAGAAAAATCTTCTGAAGTTATAAGTACTTACGCCGAATTAAAATCATATTTGTTGTCTTAAGTCTGTAAAGACTGACTGTGGCCTGCCCCGAAACGATGCGTTCGGGCGGGAAAGCTCTTTATAATTGTAACAAGACTTCAAAAGTTCACCACGCTTCACTCGTGAAGACGTTTTTGCACGTTTTGCAAAAGCAAAACGTGGCAATCTCATGATATTCCAAAACTTTGAGATAACCACATCCCAATGAATCGGGATTAGGACATTACACTACAAAACCCCAAAACACACAATTTCAATATCGACTAGCTTATTTTTTTTATAGGAATAATCGTACTTTTGAGGCTTCAAAAAATTCTAAAATAATTCATTATGAAAAATACAGCTCTTACACATATACATGAATCTCTTGGTGCTAAAATGGTGCCTTTTGCAGGGTATAATATGCCTGTACAATACGCAGGTGTTAATGCCGAACACCTTACCGTAAGAAACAGCGTAGGGGTATTTGACGTATCGCATATGGGCGAATTTTTTCTTACAGGCGAAAAGGCTTTAGCACTTATACAAAAAATAACGAGTAACGATGCCTCAAAACTGGCAAATGGTAAAGTACAATACACTTGTATGCCCAATTATGAAGGTGGTATTGTGGATGATTTATTAGTGTACCGTATTTCTGATACCGAATATATGTTAGTGGTTAACGCTTCTAATATTGATAAAGATTGGGATTGGATTTCTAAACACAACGATTTGGGTGTGGCCATGACCAATGCTTCCGATAACATGTCGCTTTTAGCGGTACAAGGGCCACTAGCTACTAAAGCACTACAATCTTTAACCGCTATTGACTTGGCCTCAATGGCTTATTACACTTTTAAAATAGGCACCTTTGCAGGGATTGACAACGTAACTATTTCGGCTACAGGTTATACGGGCAGTGATGGCTTTGAAATATATTTTAAAAACGAAGATGCTGTCGCTATTTGGGAAGCCATTTTTAAAGCAGGTGCTGCATTTGACATTAAACCTATTGGTTTAGCAGCGAGAGATACTTTAAGATTGGAAATGGGCTTCTGTTTATACGGCAATGATATAAACGACAGCACCTCTCCTATTGAAGCCGGTTTGGGTTGGATTACCAAATTCACCAAAGACTTTGTTAATGCCGAAGCTTTAGAGGTACAAAAAACCGATGGCGTTTCAAAAAAATTAGTTGCTTTTAGTATGGTTGACAGGGGGATTCCACGACACGGATACAGCATCGTTGACGCCAGCGGTACTAAAATTGGCGAAGTAACTTCGGGTACCATGAGTCCTTCTTTAAAAGTAGGTATTGGTATGGGGTATGTCCCTACAGCTTATGCCAAATTGGGCTCCGAAATTTATATAGCTGTGCGTAACAAACAACTCAAAGCACAAGTGGTTAAGTTGCCTTTTTATAAAGGCTAAGTTTTCTTTTTTATAAACTATTGTAAATATATTATTAGCCAAAGTATTAGGGGGTAAAATATCATATTTGTTGGGTTATAACAAGTTGGCATTAATACCTGAAAATCCGTTTTTATATTAAAAACCAGTTCTAAATTTTGAAATTGTTACCTTTTCAGGTAACTTTGCTTTGAATTTAACGACTAACAAATTGAGCGAATTTAAAAGAGAAATAGGATTTTACGAAAACTACTTTAAAGATTTCTATTTAAAACAGTCGCTCGTTGTTCGTAAGAAAATAGATTGGACACTTTAGATTTTGAGAAATACTCGAATTGTTCCAGTGAAGTTTTTAAAAAATCTTACGAATACTGACGGACTTTGGGAAGTGCGAATTTCAGCAGGAAATGGAATATTCCGAATTTTCTGTTTTTTCGACAAAGGAAATTTGATAATCCTATTAAGTGGATTTCAAAAGAAAACGCAAAAAACACCCAAAAAAGAAATTAAAAAGGCGGAACGATTAAAAAAGGAATATTATGAAAACAGATAAAAGAATTACATCTTTTGATGACCATTTAGACGAACAGTACGGAAAAGTTGGAACTGAATCTCGTGAAAAATTCCAAGAAGAATTTGAGACATTTAGAATTGGTGTTTTAATTCAAGAAGCAAGAAAAAAGCAACAATTAACGCAACAAGAACTTGCCGAAAAAGTTGGAACGACAAAAAATTATATTTCTCGAATTGAGAATAATGCAAGTGATATTCGACTTTCAACTTTGATGAGAATAATTCGTGAAGGATTAGGTGGAAGTTTGAAATTGTCAATGGATATTTAACATCTGAAAAAGAAGTACTAATAATTTAGCCCCCAATAAGTTCGGAGTGATATTTTAAATTTCAAAATAATACATTTGAGATATGAAGTACAAGAAATTGAAAAGTCAATTAGTTTGACTAACAACTAACAAAAAAGTACTAATTTTACGCAATTGAAATCAATCAAATAATAAAACTATGTTGAGATAAGTACAATGAAAAAAGCAAAATTTATAGTATTCGAAGGAATTGATGGCTCGGGTAAATCAACAATCAGCAACATGCTTTTTGAGAAAATAAACACACATACTGGGAATATATATAAGACATTTGAACCAACTGACAGTCCTGTTGGCGCGGTTATTAAAAATATACTTAACAAACGCATTATATCTGACGACAAAACAATTGGAGCCCTATTTCTTGCAGACAGGTTAGACCATATACAAAACCCAATATCAGGCATGTTAAATTATTTAAATAAAGGAATGCACGTCATATCAGATAGATATTATTATTCTTCATATGCCTATCATGTGCCTATGCTATCTATGGATTGGGTTATTAACGCCAATAAAGTTTGTGCTGACTTATTAAGACCAGATATTGTGTTTTATTTTGACATCTCTGCTGATGAAAGTATGAGACGTTTAAGTTCATCAAGAATATTTCTTGATTTATTTGAAACAAAAGAAAAAATGGCACAAGTAATACTTAATTATAAGGAAGCCATTAAAAGAGAAGGTAAGAAAGATAATGTTGTTATTATTGATGGGGAAAAGACTGTTAATGAAATATTTGATGAAGTTTGGGAGATAACATCCAAACTCTTAGAAATTTAGTCTGATGCTATAAGAAAAACCAAACAACTCTCTAGATTAAAAATCTGTAGTTATAAACTTACACAGTTTAAAAAAACTGCTGAAGATATTATCAGCCCAACTCTGGTTTTTTACCTTTTACATCTTTAAAAAAATTGTGAAAGTGCTTAAAATCGGCTTCCTTATCATCGGTAGGATAATAGGGCTCAGAAAACCTAAAATCTTTGTGTTCAAAATCTAAGGTCGCCATAACAATAGGTACATGAGCCTCTTTGGCAATATAATAAAAACCCGTTTTCCATTTTTCAACCTTTTTGCGCGTCCCTTCGGGCGACATGGCCAAAATAAATTGCTCTTTAGAATTAAAATTTTGAACTATCTGATTTACCAAATTATTATTTTTACTTCTGTCAACGGGTGTACCTCCTAGAGCCCTAAAAATAAAACCAAAAGGTGGTTTAAACAAACTGTCTTTACCGATGTAATGGGCTGGTAATCCTGTGGCAAATTTGGCGATGATACCTATGGGGAAATCTTGCCAACTGGTATGCGGTGCCGCTATTAAAACATATTTTTTAAGATTTTTAGGATATGAATTAGAAATTTTCCATCCCAGAATGCGGTACAATATAAAGGCACAAATATGTTTCATTAAATTTTATTTAGCGGGTAATGATTCATTCTAAATTCCTATACGTCAGTTTGAATGTTCCTGCCAACGGCGTAAATATATCAGGAACACCACAAGATCTTATCTGATTAAAAAAATTAAAAGATTATCAACCGAATTCAAATTTAAAAATATTAATTTTATAAACTAATTTTTACTTATGGATATTGTCTTTTATATTTTAGGTTTTGCTGTTCTTTTGGCCTTGGGGTATTTTTTAGGAATGTACAAAACTAAATCGGCTTTAAGTAAAGACAATGCAGCGCTACAATCTGTCAATGCAATGCTACAAGAAGATAAAACCAAAGCCGAAAAACAATTAGAAGATAAAGCTTCGGCAAACAGTACTTTGCAAATGGCTTTAACCCAAAAAGAAACCGAACTCGGTTTTTTAAATAAAAAATTAGCCGAACAAAAAGCCGACTTAGAAAAGTTACAAGAAAAATTTACCAAAGAATTCGAAAATTTAGCCAATAAAATTTTAGACGAAAAATCGGCTAAGTTTACCAAGCAAAATAAAGAGAATTTAGCTGTTATTTTAGAACCTTTAAAACAAAAAATACAAGATTTCGAAAAACGGGTTGAGACTTCAGATAAAGAAAGTATCCGCTATCACACAGAATTACGTGCGCAAATAATAGGACTTGAAAAACTCAATCAAAAAATGAGTTCAGATGCCGTAAATCTGACCAAAGCTCTAAAAGGCGACAGCAAAACACAGGGAGATTGGGGCGAATTACAATTGGAGGTTTTACTCGAAAAATCGGGTTTACAAAAGGGGGTTCATTTTACCACGCAAGGCGGCTATAGAGATGGCAATAATCAGCTTAAAAAACCTGATTGCATTATTAATTTACCCGATAATAAACACCTTATTATAGATTCAAAAGTATCTTTGACAGCTTATGAACAATTTTTTAGCGCAGAAGGTGAGGTCGCCAAGAAAACCGCTATAAAAAACCACATTCTGAGCATCAAAAAACATTTTAAAGAGCTAAGCGATAAAAACTATACCGACTTATACGGCATTAATACACCCGATTACGTCTTGATGTTTGTCCCCATAGAACCTGCCTTGATGGTGGCTTTACAAGAAGATTCAAAACTTTACCTCGAAGCTCTTGGTAAAAATGTGGTTTTGGTTTCTACTTCTACCCTATTGGCCACCTTAAGTACCATTGCTTCTATTTGGAAGCAAGAAGACCAAAAGCGCAACGTGCTTGAAATTGCCAAAGAGAGTGGCTTGCTTTACGATAAGTTTGAAGGTTTTGTACAAGACCTTATAAAAGTGGGCAAAGCCATAAATACTTCGCAAGACAGTTACCAAGCGGCTATGAATAAACTATCAACAGGTCGTGGTAATATGATCTCTAAAATAGAGAATCTTAAAAAATTAGGGGCCAAGACTAAAAAATCGTTACCCGATAAATTATTAGAGCGCGCTAGCGAATAATTAAGTAAATTGTCTAAAAAAATCTTAGCGCATTTATCTTCGTTTTGTTAGGAGTCCTTATACGTTATTGATTAACAATTGACTTGTCATTCTGAACAGCGCACTTGCGCAGTGAAGAATCTCTATTCAAATTATTTTTAAACAAACAAAGGCCTGTCTTGCATCATCTTTTTAACCTTTACCCCTACAGTTTCTATCACTGCTGTATCGGTAAAATTGCTAATTACTTTGTCAATAAGGGCAATTATGGTAACCATATCGGCTTCCATTAAGCCCCGCGTTGTTACAGCTGCAGAACCAATACGGATACCCGATGTTACAAACGGCGACTTATCGTCAAAGGGCACCATATTCTTATTAACAGTTATGTGTGCTTTTACCAAAGCTTGTTCGGCTTCTTTACCTGTAATGTTTTTATTGCGTAAATCGACCAACATCATGTGGTTGTCTGTCCCCCCCGAAATGATATGGTACCCCCTAGCAACCAAGGCCTCAGCCATAGCCGCTGCATTCTTTTTAACCTGAATTTGGTAATACAAAAAATCATCCGATAAGGCTTCTTTAAAAGCCACGGCTTTAGCTGCGATAACATGCTCTAGAGGACCACCCTGCATGCCCGGAAAGACAGCCGAATTCAATAAAGCCGACATCATTCTAGGTTTGCCACTTTTTAAAGTGAGGCCAAAAGGATTTTCAAAATCTTTGCCCATCAAAATCATACCGCCGCGTGGGCCGCGTAAAGTTTTATGTGTGGTTGTAGTTACCACATGGCAATAAGGCAAAGGGTCGTTTAAAATGCCCTTGGCAATTAATCCTGATGGATGCGAAATATCGGCTACCAAAAGTGCCGATACGCTGTCGGCTATTTCTCTAAATTTTTCAAAATCAATATCTCTTGAATAGGCAGAGGCACCGGCAATTATAAGTTGTGGCTTTTCTTTTTGAGCAATTTCAGCAATTTTATCGTAATTTAAAACGCCTGTTTCTTTTTCAACACCATAAAAAGATGTTTTATACAGTTTTCCTGAAAAATTTACAGGCGAACCATGTGTTAAATGACCGCCATGCGAAAGGTCAAAACCCAATATTTTATCGCCTGGTTTTAGTAAAGCTTGGTAAACGGCTGCATTAGCTTGCGACCCTGAATGGGGTTGCACATTAACATAGGCGGCACCAAAAAGCGCTTTGGCGCGATCTATGGCCAATTGCTCAACTTTATCTACAACTTCACAACCACCGTAATACCGTTTGTTGGGATAACCCTCGGCATATTTATTTGTAAGTACCGACCCCATGGCTTCAATTACTTGAGAACTTACATAATTTTCTGAAGCAATTAGCTCTAAACCATTTGTTTGTCTAAGTGTTTCTTCTTGAATTAAATCAAATATTTCTTGATCTTTTGCCATACTAATAGTCTGTATTTAAAGTTTCGTTAAATCGTTCCCAAAAGTAATAAAATCATTTTTCATAACTAGATAAACTTCTATCTTTGAATCAAAATAATTACTACATTGCAAATTATAAACAGACTCTAAAATTCAAAAACATATTATTATGCAGATTACCGCTAACAATCCCAGCAGAAAATCATGGTTAGAAGTAAGTTCTAATTCCGATTTTCCCATTCAAAATATTCCCTTTGGTGTTTTTTTAACCAAAGACAATGTGATGACTATTGGGTCACGTATTGGCGAATACGCCATAGACCTAAGTGCTTTGCATCAGTTGGGGTATTTTAAAGATATTGAATTGGTTGATGATGTCTTTTTACAAGACAGGTTAAACGATTTTATCGCCCACGGCAAAGGTATCTGGCGGCAAGTTAGAAACAGAATAGCCGATTTATTTGATATTGAAAATGCCAAACTGCAAAATAAAAAGAAACACCGCAATCAAATTATTTACGATGTTCAAGATATTGAAATGCACCTCCCTGTAAATGTAGGTGATTATACCGATTTTTATTCAAGTAAAGAACATGCCACCAATGTAGGTACCATATTTAGAGATCCTGACAATGCCTTATTACCTAATTGGTTACACCTGCCTGTGGGTTATCATGGCAGGAGTTCATCTATTGTACCCACCGGTAAAAATATTCACAGACCTTATGGGCAATCCAAACCCGCTGGTGCCGAAAAGCCTGTATTTGGCCCTTCAAAATTGGTTGATTTTGAATTAGAAATGGCTTTTATCACTACAGATGTTAACAAACTGGGGGAACGTATTGCTATTGAAAATGCCGAAGATTATATTTTTGGATTGGTACTTTTTAACGACTGGAGTGCCCGCGATATTCAAGCATGGGAATATGTGCCCCTAGGTCCCTTTTTAGGAAAAAGCTTTGCCTCTACTATTTCACCATGGATTGTGACCTTAGATGCTTTAGAACCTTTTAGAATTGAGAGTCCAAAACAAGACCCCAAACCTTTTGAATACCTGCAACAAATTGGCGCAAATAGTTTTGACATACAGCTTGAAACTTTTATTAAACCTGAAAATAGTGACGAAAATCTGGTTACAAAATCTAATTTCAAATATATGTATTGGACAATGGCTCAGCAACTTACACATCACACAAGCAATGGTTGTAATGTTAGGGCTGGCGATATGATGGGATCGGGTACAATTTCAGGACCTACTCCTGACAGTTATGGCTCTATGCTCGAATTGTCTTGGCGCGGTACAAAACCCATCAAACTAAGTGACGGCTCAGAACGCAAATTTATCAATGATAACGATACCGTTATTATGCGTGGGACTTGTAAAAATAAAGATGTAAAAATTGGCTTTGGCGAATGTTCAAGCAAACTTTTACCTGCTTTATAACAAGGCACCTACTAAATCGTTATTTCTAGTAAGCCAAAATGCGAACTGTGTGTTTCAACTTCTCCATTCTTTAAAACAATAAGTTGTGGCGATTGGTGTGTAATTTTAAACTGACTTGCCAGTGCATCCGACAGGTCTCTATATTGCAATAAATCGAGATAATAAAAAACAACATTCTCTAAATTAATTGATTGTTTTTCAAAACGGTTCAGAACCATTCTGCTCACACCGCAACGTGTGCTGTGTTTAAATACAGCTACAGTTTTATGATGAGACTCTTTAATTAGTTCTACAATTTGATTTTCACTCTGAAGTGTTTTCCACGGAAAACGAGTATTGTTATTATCAGATTTAAAAAATGATTTTATAAAAGACATTCATGCTTATTTTTAGAGTGACACAAAGATAAAATATTCTCATAAATACAGTCATTTTGACTTAATATTATCTCAAAAACAAGTCAACTTGACTGTTATTTTATTCCCAAACAAATTGGTCTCGCTTTTGATAGCAAACCAATAAAACAAGTATTATGAATTTTAACAATTTTACAATTAAGTCACAAGAAGCCGTGCAACGCGCTCAGCAAATTGCCCAAGGCTTAAGTCAGCAACAAATAGAAAATGCCCATATATTACAAGGCATTATTGAAGTTGACGAGAATGTAATGCCATTTATTTTAAATAAAATGGGGGTTAACAGTTCAATTTTTAAAGAAACGCTCAATAGAATATTAGAAAGTTTCCCCAAGGTAACTGGTGCCGATTTAATACTTTCTAAAACTGCAAACACCATGCTTTTAGAAGCCAACAATATCGCCAAAAAAATGAAAGATGAGTATGTGGCAATAGAACATTTGCTTCTCGCACTTATAAAATCAAAAGGCGCTGTAACACAGCTTTTAAAAGACAATGGTATTAATGAAATCGATTTAAAAAAGGCTATTAAAGAATTGCGAAAAGGCAGCAAAGTAGATTCTCAAAATGCAGAAGACACTTACAATGCCTTAAATAAATATGCTAAAAACTTAAACCAACTTGCCAACGATGGCAAATTGGATCCCGTTATTGGTCGCGACGAAGAAATTAGACGCATTCTTCAAATTTTATCGCGTCGCACCAAGAACAATCCCATATTGGTTGGCGAGCCCGGTACAGGTAAAACGGCTATTGCCGAAGGACTGGCACACCGCATTGTAAAAGGAGATGTACCCGAAAATTTGCAAGACAAAATAGTTTTCTCTTTAGATATGGGGGCCTTAATTGCCGGTGCCAAATACAAAGGAGAGTTTGAAGAACGTCTAAAATCGGTTGTAAAAGAAGTGACCAATGCCGATGGGCAAATTGTTTTGTTTATCGATGAGATTCACACATTGGTTGGTGCTGGCGGTGGCGAAGGTGCTATGGATGCTGCCAATATTTTAAAACCAGCTTTGGCAAGAGGCGAATTGCGGGCTATTGGGGCAACCACGCTAAACGAATATCAAAAATATTTTGAAAAAGATAAGGCTTTAGAACGCCGTTTTCAAAAAGTGATGGTTGATGAACCCGATACCGAAAGTGCCATTTCAATTTTGAGAGGTATTAAAGAAAAGTATGAAACCCATCATAAAGTGCAAATAAAAGACAGTGCTATTATTGCAGCAGTTAATTTATCGCAACGTTATATTAGCGATAGGTTCTTGCCAGATAAGGCCATCGATTTAATGGATGAAGCGGCGGCCAAATTGCGCATGGAAATAAATTCAAAACCTGAAGAATTAGATGTTTTGGATAGAAAAATTATGCAGTTAGAAATTGAAATAGAGGCTATTAAACGCGAAAATGACACGGAAAAACTATCCCTTTTAAAAAAAGAATTGGCCAATATTAAAGAAGAACGCAACAGTATTTATGCCAAATGGAAAAGTGAAAAAGAAGTTGTAGATCAGGTTCAAACTACCAAACAAAATATTGAAAATTTCAAATTAGAAGCCGAACGTGCCGAACGTGAAGGCAATTACGGGTTGGTAGCTGAAATCCGCTACGGAAAGATAGAGAAAGAAAATTCTAAATTAATTGCATTGCAAAAAGAATTGGCTAAAAATCAAGAAAATGCGCTTATAAAAGAAGAAGTAACGAGCGAGGACATAGCCGAAGTTGTGGCCAAATGGACAGGTATTCCCATTCAAAAAATGTTGCAAAGCGATCAAGAAAAATTATTAAATCTTGAAGAAGAATTACATAAGCGTGTTGTGGGTCAAGAAGAAGCTATCGGCGCTGTAGCAGATGCTGTAAGACGGTCGAGAGCAGGATTACAAGACGAAAAACGCCCCATAGGCAGTTTCTTATTCTTAGGCACAACTGGTGTGGGGAAAACAGAATTGGCAAAGGCTTTGGCAGCATATCTTTTTGATGACGAAAGTGCCATGACCAGAATCGATATGAGCGAATACCAAGAACGTCACGCTGTGAGCCGTTTGGTAGGCGCCCCTCCTGGCTATGTAGGCTATGACGAAGGAGGCCAATTGACCGAGGCGGTAAGGCGCAAACCCTATTCAGTTATTTTGCTGGATGAAATTGAAAAGGCACATCCCGACACTTTTAATATTTTGCTACAAGTTTTAGATGAAGGCCATTTAACCGATAACAAAGGCCGCATTGCCGATTTTAGAAACACCATAATAATTATGACATCAAATATGGGTGCTCATATTATTCAAGAGAAGTTTGAAAATATGAATATGGAAAATCGCGATGCTATTACAGAAATGGCTAAAATAGAAGTTATGGGTGTTTTAAAACAAAACATCAAACCCGAATTTTTAAATAGAATTGACGAAATAATTATGTTTACACCGCTCAATATAAGTGAGGTAACAAAAATTGTAAAACTTCAATTAAATAATCTCACAAAAATGTTAGAAGTCAAAAACATACATTTTTCGGCTACAGAAGAGGCTGTAGAGAATCTGGCAAATAAAGGTTTTGATCCTCAATTTGGTGCCAGACCTATAAAAAGGGTGATTCAGAAAGAGATTTTAAACAAATTATCTAAAGAACTGTTATCAGGTAAAATAACAGCGGAAAGCCATATTTTACTCGATGCTTTTAACGGCGAATTTGTATTTAGAAATAAGTAAAAGTATTAATCCCGCTTCTGGCGGGATTTTTATAAATTTACCTAATAAATACAAATTATGAAACGTCTATTTTTATTTATGCTTGTTTTTAGGCTATCTATCCCAAGTTTTTCACAAGAAAAGATTGCGGTATCTACTTATTTTTTAATCCGCCACGCAGAGAAAAATCGCAGCAACCCTGAGAATAAAAATCCGCATTTAAATGCCAAAGGTTTTGAGCGTGCTTTAAGATGGTCACAAGTTTTTAAAGATATTAAATTAGATTTTGTTTACGCTTCAGATTATAACCGCACCATTGAAACTGCCAATCCCACGGCAGCAAGCCATCATTTGAAAGTAAACAAATACCATCCCATAAATATTGATTACAAAGAATTTATATCTAAAACCAAAGGAAAAACAGTTCTTATTGTTGGCCATAACGATAGCATTCCTAATTTTGTAAATGCCTTAATCGGCAAAGAAAAATACACACAAATAGCCGATAGCAACAATGCCAATTTATATATTGTAACAATTATTGATGGAAAATCTTCAGATTTACGACTGTATATAAAATAAACAAGTTATAAACCAAGTTCATCAATATCTATATCCATATCTTGAAGGAATAGTTTTGCCTTATTAATAAGGGGTGATAATTCAATATCATTTTCTATAAATGGGGCATTTTCTCTATATAATTTTAAAAAACTTTCTAGAAAAGGAGATGTCTTTTTATCTCTAAAATACAATGCTTGTGAAGCATTAAGAAGCTCTATTGCCAAAATGGTTTCTAAATTTTCTACAACTTTAAAAGCTTTTGTGGCGCCATTAGCACCCATACTTACGTGATCTTCTTGACCATTTGATGAAACAATAGAATCAATACTAGAAGGCGTTGCCAATTGTTTATTCTGACTTACAATACTAGCGGCAGTGTATTGTGGTATCATAAATCCCGAGTTTAAACCAGAATTCTTTACTAAAAAGTCTGGCAAGCCACGCTGACCTGAAATGAGTTGAAAGGTGCGTCTTTCAGAAATACTGCCCAATTCTGCCATGGCAATACTCAAAAAATCTAAAGATAAGGCCAAGGGTTGCCCATGAAAATTACCGCCCGAAATAATTTCGTCAGATGCTACAAAAATATTTGGATTATCGGTTACACTATTAATTTCGGTTAAAATGGTTTTTGTTGTATAAGACAATGCGTCTTTACTTGCCCCATGCACTTGTGGTATACATCTAAAGGAATAAGGGTCTTGTACATGGGCTTTGGGTTGGTTTATCAACTCACTGCCTTCAAGAAAATCTAAAATACGTTCAGCGGTAATAAGCTGCCCTTTATGAGGGCGTATAAGATGAATTAAAGGATTAAAAGACGATTTTAAACCATCGTAAGCTTCAAGCGACAATGTGCCTATCAAATCAGAAAAATAAGATAATCTGCTTGCTTTTATGACTAAGTTTAGGCCATAAGCACTCATAAATTGCGTCCCGTTTAACAGGGCCAATCCTTCTTTTGCTTGGAGTGTTATGGGTTTCCAATTAAATCGTTTTAAAATTTCTCTACCTGAGTATTCTTTGTCTTTAAAAACAACACGCCCTTTGCCAATAAGTGGCAATGCCAAATGTGCCAATGGCGCCAAATCGCCCGAAGCCCCTAATGAACCTTGTGTGTAAATTACAGGAAAAATATCATTATTATAAAATTCAACCAGGCGCTCTATTGTTTGTAATTGTGCGCCAGAATGCCCATAACTCAACGATTGTATTTTTAAAAACAGCATCAACTTTACAATCTCTTGAGGTACTTCTTCACCAGTTCCACAAGCGTGACTGAGTACCAAATTTTCTTGTAATTGCGATAAATTATCATCAGATATTTTTACATCGCATAAAGAGCCAAAACCTGTGTTAATACCGTATATTGGTAATTTACTCTTGCTTAACTTGTCATCTAAATACTTTCTACACGCTGTTATTTTTGCTTTAACCTCTGCAGATAATTCCAATTTTTTTTGTTCTTGAATAAGCGCTATAACTGTTTTGAAATCTAAATGTTTGGTTCGAATTTGATGAATCATCTTCACATTAATTTTGAGTTGTAAAATTGACTATAATACCCATCATATCCAAATTAAATGGTATTTTTGAAACAAACAATAACAAAATTATATTCAATGAAAAATATAATACTCTTAAGTTTGGTATTGAGCTTTATGGCTTGCCAACCTACTGAAACTACCAACTTTTCTGTCATAACTGGTAAGATAGAAAATAACACAGCTAAAACAATTACCATTAGCAGTCCCGATTATAAATTTCATAAAACAATCAAAATACCAGAATCAAATGTTTTTAGTGATACCATCAAAAGTAAAATGCCTAGTTTCTATACAATCAGCTTTGCCAATAAGCGTATTAATCTATATTTGGAGCCCTCTTTCGACCTAAATCTGAATTTTGACACCTCCGATCCTGAAAATACTTTGGTGTTTACAGGTAAAGGTGCTTCAGAAAATAAGTATCTTTTAAAAAAACAAAATTTAAGCAAAGTATTAAAAAAATACGCCGATTACCATTATGTAGGAACCTTAACCGAAGCCGATTTTTTGCAAAAAATGGATTCTGTTAAGCAAGCTAAACTTTTGCTTTTAAACACAACAACCAATTTGAGTGTTGATTTTAAACTAATTGAAAAAGAGAGTATTACATACAATTGGGCGCATCAGTTAAACCGATTTCAAAAAGTAAAACGCTATGTCTCGAAAGATAAAACCTATAAAATTTCTGATAACTTTTACGCTTATAAAAAAGATTTATTACATGAAAATCCAAAACTAAATAGTGCTTCATCATACATATCTTTCTTTGCGTCTTATGCTTCATCACTAACATCAGAAGCGTATAAAAAAGACAGTTTGATAGATTACGAAGTAACTTATATAAACTTTATTGCTGATAGCATTAAAAATCAAAATTTAAAAAATACGCTGTTGTACAGAGATGCCCAATACGCAATAACCTATGCAAACGATTTTGAAAAATATTATAAAATTTTTACCGATGCTTCTACAAATACCTATAACAATGCTAAAATAGATGCTATTTATCTGGCCCTAAAAAAATTGAGTAAAGGCCACCCCTCACCTTTATTTGTCAATTACGAAAACTATAAAGGCGGTACAACGTCGTTAAAAGATTTAGAAGGTAAATTTGTTTATGTTGATGTGTGGGCTACTTGGTGTGGGCCTTGCAAAGCAGAAATTCCTTTCTTAAAAAAGATAGAAGAAGCCTATCACGGTAAAAATATTGCTTTTGTAAGCATATCCGTTGATACTGATAAAGCGCATGAGGCATGGCGGAAAATGGTAAAAGAAAAAAATATGGGCGGTATCCAATTGTTTTCTGACAAAAATTGGAACTCTAAATTTGTAACAGATTATATGATTAAAGGTATTCCGCGTTTTATATTAATTGACCCTGATGGCAATATTATAAGCTCAAACGCCCCCAGACCCTCAAGTCCCGATTTAAAAAAACTTTTGGCTGAATATGATTTGTGATAAATACTATCTTTTTTGAAAGTAGTTAGAATCATTTCGACCATTTAAAAGCGTTAGTGATTAAAGTTGTTTTTTAACAAATTTTAAACTAAAAACGCTTTTTTAAATTTATATATTTGCAAAAACTTAATAAAAAAATGAAAAAAATAATTTATCTAATAACCGTTTTAGGGTTTGTTTCTTGTCAAAATTCAAAAAATGATTACGTATCCTTATCTGGTAAAATAAGCAATATAAAAGTTGACAGCATTTCTATTTATGGCAACAACCGTTATTCTAAAAAAATAGCTGTTAATAAAGATGGTAGTTTTAAAGACACCTTAACCATTGAAGAAGGTTTTTTTGCCATAACTGATGGAAAATCACAAGCTTTCTTAAGGCTTAAAAAGGGATACAATCTAAATGTTAATGCCGATGCAAACGATTTTCAGAACAGTTTAACCTTTACAGGCGATGGTGCTAGTACCAATAATTATCTGGCTACTAAAATCCGTACCCAAAAAGAATTTGGACTTGACAATTTAGAATCTTTTTTCTTGCTAAGCAAAACCGATTTCGATTCAAAGGTCTCTATAGTTGATGCTTCAAATAAAAAATTATTAAACGAAACCAAAGGTCTGGATACGGCCTTTGTTTCTTCCGAAAAATTGGCAAATGAAAGAATAGTCCAGTTTTTAAATTCAAATTACGAAGTACAACATTTAAAACTCACAAAGTTTGCTATAGGCAAGCCCTCGCCTACTTTTAATTTAGAAAATTATAAAGGGGGAAAGACCTCATTGGGCAGTTTAAAAGGCAAGTATGTTTATATTGATGTGTGGGCAACCTGGTGTGCGCCATGCCGGAAACAAATTCCTGCACTAAAAAAAATAGAAGAAGAATACAGTGGTAAACAAATTGTTTTTGTGAGCCTATCTATCGATAAAAAAGTAGATAAAGCCAAATGGCGTAAAATGGTTCAAGACGATAAGTTGGGGGGCATTCAACTGTTTGCAGAAAATGATTGGAATTCGGCTTTTGTCAAAGCCTATCAAATAGCTGGTATTCCGCGGTTTATTTTAATAGACCCACAGGGTAATATTGTTGATGCCGATGCACCAAGACCAACAGATCCGCGTCTAAAAGCACTGTTTAACTCTTTAAAATTATAAGTTTCAGAAAATCTAAAATAAAAAAGGGGCTTATTTTAATAAGCCCCTTTTTTTAATCAATATTTTGCAGCGTTCTAAAAGCCTCAGGCAGGTAATTTATAATATCTGAAGCTGTAAAAGCTTCTTGTGATAAATTTTTTAAAATAGCAATATCGGCAGTGCTTCCATGCAAATAAACACCCATAATTGCAGCCTGTAAAGGTGTGTAGTTTTGAGCCAACAAACCTGTAATCATACCTGTTAAAACATCGCCACTACCACCAGTTGCCAAAGCTGGATTTCCGGTACTGTTGAAATAACATTTTTCCTTTTCTACTATTGTGGTAAAAGCACCTTTTATAACAACTATCAATTTGTATTTTGCACTGAATTCTTTTACTTTTTCAAGTTTTTTATAGTCGTTTTTCCACATACCTATTAAACGTTCCAATTCTTTGGGATGCGGTGTTAAAATTGTGTCTTTTGGCAAATGGGCTAAAACCCCTTTATTTTGAGACAAACAGTTTAAGGCATCGGCATCTAACACGAGTTTTGAAGTGGTATTTGATACAAAATTACAAAATGCTTTTTGCGTTTCGGCAGCCAAACCCATCCCCATTCCAATGCCAATGGCAGTACTTTTTACAGTATTTTCAAAATTAGAAATGGCCTTTTTACCCGATGTAAGTGTCATCGCTTCTGGCACGCTTGTTTGCAAAATAGCATACCCACATTTGGGAACCAAACTCGTTACCAAACCACTTCCTACAACATTGGCTGCTTTTGCTGATAAAACCACAGCGCCCATCTTTCCGTAACTGCCCCCTATTAAAAGGGCATGACCAAAAGTACCTTTGTGAGAGAAGGATTTCCGCTCTTTGTGAAAATCTAAAATATCTCGTTGTAAAGTAAGGGTATAATTGCTTGGCAGCGATGCTATAAAATCTGGATTTAACCCAATAGAAAGCACCTCCCAATTTACAGTATAATTCTGATTATCAGGAAATAAAAAAGCTATTTTAGGGCATTGAAAAGTTATGGTATGCTGTGCCTCTACTACCGTCTGGTTTTTTTCTACGGGGGTATCGGCGTAAAGCCCAGAAGGAAAATCTATGGCCAAAACAAAGGCTCCAGATGCATTTATATGTTCAATTACACGCTTTGCAATTCCCTTTGGTGGCCTTTTTAATCCCAAACCAAAAATAGTATCAATCACAATAGCATCAGAAGGTATTTTAGGCAATACATCCAAATTATTTAATAAATAGGGCGTGTGATTTATAGCTTTTAAATTTTTTAAATTCTTTAAAAAATCGGTTGATTTATTTTTACTGAAGTTGACAATATACGTGTTGACCGAATGGCCTTGTTTTAACAAATGTCTGCCAATAACCAAACCATCTCCCCCGTTATTACCAACGCCACAAAAAATATAGAAAGCGGTATCTTTTTTTGGGTGCAAATTTTCAAGAATCCAATCATAACACAGTACGCCCACACGCTCCATCAATTCAAACGATTCAATATTTTCGCTTTTTAATGTGGCTTGATCAGCCATATATACTTGAGAAGCATTTAATATTTTCATAGATTAAAATTACATCGTACAAAATAATAAACCAAAAATGATTTGTGCTTTTATCCTTTGTAAACACCCATTACGGCATATTTTGCCATGCGTTGTTTGACAAGTTCTTCTGGTGTTAAACCTTTTAATTCATTATACGCTTTAACAATGGTATTTTCGACAACTTGAAAGGCGCCATTTCTATTGCTATGGGCGCCGCCAAAAGGCTCTTGTACAATGCCATCAATAAGTTTTTGCTTTTTCATGTCATATGCCGTAAGTTTTAGCGCTTCGGCAGCTTCCTCTTTGTGTTCCCATGAGCGCCATAAAATTGAAGAACAAGACTCTGGAGAAATAACACTATACCATGTGTTTTCTAACATGTAAACACGATCGCCCACACCAATACCCAAAGCACCTCCCGAAGCACCTTCGCCAATAACAATGGTAATAATGGGTGTTTTTAAACGGGTCATTTCTAAAATATTTCTGGCAATGGCTTCGCCTTGCCCGCGTTCTTCAGCTTCCAAACCAGGATAAGCACCTGGTGTATCTAAAAGGGTTACAACAGGAATATTGAATTTTTCGGCCATTTTCATCAGTCGCAATGCTTTGCGATAACCCTCTGGATTTGACATGCCAAAATTGCGGTATTGACGGGTTTTTGTATTGTAGCCTTTTTGTTGACCGATAAACATATAAGATTGGTCGCCAATTTTACCCAAACCACCTACCATGGCCTTGTCATCTTTTACATTTCTATCGCCGTGTAATTCAAAATAGGTATCGCCACAAATGGCATTTATATAGTCTAAAGTATAAGGTCTTGAGGGGTGTCTTGACAATTGCACGCGCTGCCAAGCACTTAGGTTTTTGTATATCTCTTTTTTTGTTTTTTGTAGCTTTTTCTCAATGCTTTTGCATGTTTTTGAAACATCAACTTCGCTTTCTTCTCCTATAATGACACATTTATCTAACTGGTCTTCAAGTTCTTTTATAGGTAGTTCAAAATCTAAATATTCCATAGTCTGGGTTGTGGTTTGTTATACAAATATATAAACATTTATAAATGTACTAACGCTTTTTATACACTAATATTTTAGGGTATAATTTAAGGATGGCATTTAGCAATATGCTCACTAAAATGAGGGCTGCTCCCAGATAAAATTTCGGATGCATTTTTTCGCTATCGCCTAATATGACCAATGCGAGTAAAATACCATAAACAGGTTCTAGATTAATTGTTAGCATCATTGTAAACGGACTCATTTTGCGTAATAAATCTGTTGAAGCTACCATGGTATAGGCTGTACAGACAGAGGCCAAAATAAATATATAACCAAAATCAGAAAATGACAATTTAAAAAAATACAGATTTGTAAAGCTTTTATTTAACGATAAGATTAGTGTCATCAATAAAAACCCTGCTAAAAGTTCGTAAAAGGTAATATTGTACGCACTGTGTTTTTTTACCAATTGGCTGTTAAAAACCGCAAATAAAGCCGCTAAAAAGGCAGCTATTAATCCAAATACCAAGCCTGTTGTAAATGTGGTTTGCACATTGTAAATTATCAAGAGGCCTAACATGGCAATAAGGGCAAAAAACACTTCGTACCACACAATTTTTTTTCTGTAAAATAAGGGTTCTAAAAATGTTGTAAACAATGCGCCAGTTGACATAGCCGCCAAGGTTATTGAAACATTAGAAATTTTAATGGCATAAAAAAAAGCCATCCAATGTATGGCAATTAAAAAGCCAACAAATGAAAATTTTACAATCGCTTTGGCTGATTGTTTGAGAGACACTTTAACCCAAAAAGCATAAATCAAAAGAACTGCAACAGACATGCCCATTCTGTACCAAACCAGTGAAGTTGCACCAATACTGATTAGAGCGCCTAAAACGGCGGTAAACCCCCATATAAATACTATAAAATTTAAATGCAGGTGGTTTTTAAACTTAGCGTTTGGCATTTCTGTATAATATTATTGCTAAAAAACCGAATAACACATTGGGCATCCAGACCATTAAAAAGGGATTTGCTGTGGCTACTGCACCCAAAACGGCAGCTACTTTCATAAAAAACACATAAATAAACATAAGCGAAATACCAATAGCCAGGTTAATTCCCATACCGCCTCTTCGCTTTTTTGACCCCAAAACAACAGCTATTAAAGTCAATATAAACGAAGAAACTGGCAAACTTGTGCGGCTGTACAATTGCACGTAATAATCGTTTAGATTCTTTACACCTCTTATTTTTGCTTTGCGAATAAAATCAATTAAATCGGGGGTATTTATTTGACGTGCCAAATTTTTAACCGTGCCAAAATCACTGGGTATAAAATTAAATGTTGTGTCCATTTTCCTACCTGTTTCAATTATATCGCGTTCTTTTAAAACAATGCGCTTTTTATAATTTTTTAACACAAAAGTGCTGTCTTTAGGGCGGTAACGCATATTGACAGCCGAAAGTTTAAATTTTAATTTGTTGTCTTCAAAATGTTCGTAGGTAAAATTTTGTCCGTTATTATTTTTTAAATTATACGACTTTACATAGACATAATAACCTTTACCCAATTGTAAAACACCATTATTTACCCAAGTTTTGGGATATCTGTTTTTCTTTAAAAATTGCAAACTAAAATCGTCCAATTCTTTGTTGGCGTCTGGCACTATAAAATGGGTCATAACCAATGCAAAAAGCGCTATTAAAGTAGCCCCCATAAAATAGGGCTTAATAAAAATGCCGAACAGATAGATTTCACATTACCAACTGATTCGCTCCGCGAGTTTATTAGCTTCGATAATCAATCATATTATTCTCCGGTTTCTTATCAATCAGTTGAAAATCAAAATCTTCACTTACTTAGCAATCTTGATTTTGTGATTATAAGCCCACCATATTTACATAAAAGTGCTGAACGCCTTGCATTGCTTCATCAGGAACACGATGGCATGCAAACCCTTATAGTTAGCCCCGAAGAAATTTACAATGAGTTTTCGTCAGGTAGTCAGGATGTTACAGCCATCCGCGACTTTATGCGCATGCTGTATAAAAAAGATGTATTTAAAAACGGTCCTGGATATCTGCTTTTATTTGGCGATGGATCTTTCGATTATAAAGACAGGGTTCAGGAAAACACCAACATTGTTCCAACTTACGAATCGCAGGAGTCGCTGAGGGAAACACAATCATATGTTACCGACGATTATTTTGGGCTTCTCGACGATGACGAAGGAGCATATTGTGCCGGGGTTTTGGACATTGGAATAGGAAGGTTTCCCGTAATTAATGAAGAAGAGGCTAATTCTGTAATCGACAAAATAGAGAATTATATTTATAAAGATCAATATAATCTCCACGATTGGGCTGAAACAATATGTTTCATCGCCGACGACGGCGACAACAACCTTCATTTTAAACAGGCTGATAAACAGTTGGCTTCAATAGTCGATACGCTTCATCCGGGCTTAAATATCAACAAGATATATTCGGATGCGTACCCTAAGATTAAAGTTCCGGGCGGTTACCGTTTTCCCGAGGTAAACACCAAGATAACATCACAGGTCGAAAATGGGGCATTAATTCTGAACTATACTGGCCATGGCGGATTAATTGGTTGGTCCGAAGAAATGATACTCGACGTTCCAATGATTAATAATTTTGCTAATTTCAATAATCTTCCACT
>JAKIUU010000046.1 GCA_021647405.1 Flavobacteriaceae bacterium | reverse complement strand
ATGGCGAAGATTGGTAAAATCGCATCACTAATAAGCCCCCTAACTCTTAATTTGAACTAGACTTAAGATGTTTATAAAGATGTGAGAGCATCAAAAAAATCCGAAACTTTATGTTTCGGATTTTTTTTGGATTATCTGAAAATGTCTATCCCCCATTTATACATGTTCTCTTATACATTTCCCAATTCTTAGGGGTATTGATATTGATATTTATTTGAGAGTCACTGCAAGGGATTTTTTTTAGTTGTGATGCTGCCAAGTTATTGATAAAAAAATCCAATCTGCTTTGTTCAGGCAAATGCAATAATTGAGATGCCATTTCACTTTTTAAAATAATGGGATGTCCTGTTTTCCCTCTAAATATTGGCTTTACAACAGCACCCTCCTGCTTTAATAAATTATTAAGATCGGTTTTATTTAAAACAGGCACATCTATTGGTACAAGCAAAATATTGTTTTCTTTAGAAATTAATTTTAATGCTTTTTTTAAGGTTGAAAATGATCCAAATTTAGGTGTTTGATTGACTGTAACTTTAATAGTTAACCCCAACCAAGTTATAGGGTCATTTTGTGCCTGTTCTAAAAACGGAAGGGCTTTAAAATAAGCCTCAAAATCATACCCTAAACCAATACAGATTTCTGTAATACCTCCTGCTTTTAAGCGCTTGAGTTGTTCTTGTAGCCAAAACCTGCCAAAAAAATCTAACAATCCTTTTGGTTGCCCCATTCTTGACGATTTTCCACCTGCTAGAATAACTGCTACACATTTATTTTGAGTCATTTATACAAGCTTAAACCAAATCAAAATCAGCTAGGGGTAATTTTTTATAACGCTTTCCTGTGGCTTGATAAATGGCATTAATCAAAGCAGGGGCAATAACAGGAACACCGGGCTCTCCAACGCCAGTTGAAACAGCATCACTTTTTACAATTTCTACATTTATATTTGGCATATCTGGCATACGTAACATGCGATAATCATCAAAGTTACTTTGCTCAATAGCCCCTTCTTTTGCCGTTATTTTACCGTAATAACTAAGTGACAAACCAAACACAGCAGACCCTTCAAATTGAGATAAGACGGTATCGGTATTTATTACCCTGCCACAATCTAGGGCTGTGTGAATATTGTGGACTTTTAATTTTCCTTTCATTACCGATACTTCTACAACCGAAGCCACATAAGTATAAAAACTGTAATGAACAGCCAAGCCCATGCCATGCCCTTTTGGCAAACTTTTACCCCAATTTGCATTTTTAGCAACAATAGTCAATACATTTTTTAAACGTTTGGTGTCCATTTTGTATGGCGAATTAGAAGGAATAATCCTGTCAGCACCAATCATTTTGAGTCTAAATTTTAAAGGGTCTTTTTTTGATAAAACTGCCAGTTCATCGGCAAAAACATTTGAGGCAAAAGCATGAAAAATATTACTTACCGAACGCAACCAACCTATGCGCACTTGTGCTTTGGCTTGCCCATTTTCGCAACGGACATTTTCAATAGCATAAGCCAAATTAATAAGACCCATATCGTATTCAAAGCTGGCGCCATAATTTTTTCCTTTAACAAAAGTTGAAGCAATACTCGGAAATGATGAGCGGTGTAACCAACCAGTAACATTGCCTTTTGAATCGACTGCTCCTTTTAAATACTGGGCACTAACCGAGTGGTAATAACTGTGTTTAATATCGTCTTCACGCGTCCAAACCACCTGAACAGGGCTGTTTATTTTTTTAGATATTATAGCCGCTTCAACAGCAAAGTCAGGTTTTGATTTACGTCCAAAACCACCCCCTAAAAAAGTAACATTGACTGTAACTTTTGATTCTTTTATACCCAAACCTACAGCCACTTCTTTTCTAGCTGTTTGTGGATCTTGTAAAGGCGCATAAATAACACATGTAGAACCCTTAAAATCTGCCGTAGCATTGGGTACTTCCATAGGCGCATGGACCAAATGTGGCAGTTGATAGGTGCTTTCTATTACTTTATCAGCTTCAGAAAAGGCTGTACTCACACTTCCTTTATCAAGTACTACTAAGGCGTCATTTTGAGAATGTTCAGTCAGTAACTTCATATACGCATCACTGTCATACGCTCTATTTTTACCGTAATTCCATTTTATTTCGAGCAGTTCTTTACCTAAAAAGGCAGCCCAAGTATTGCTGGCAATCACCACCACACCTCCCAAAGGACCAAAAGGACGGGCGATTTTTGGAATTTCAATGACATTTAAAACGCCAGGCACTTGCATAGCAGCCTCAGAATTATAACTTTTAACTGTACCAAAAGTCACTGGACATCTAGCAATAGCAGCAAATTTCATATTGGGCAAACGGATATCCATTCCGTATTTTACTTTGCCTTGGGCATAGTCTAAAACATCTTTACTCGGCAGGCCTTTGCCAATATATTTAAAATCTTTTGGATCTTTTAAAGGGGCTTTTTTAGGTATTTCTAAAGTGGCAGCCTTGTCAACCAAATCGCCAAAAGCTATTTTTTTAGCGCTGGGTTTGTGATGTATAAAATGGTTTAAAGCGAAGCATTCTTTTTCGGGAACATGCCATTTTTGTGCTGCTGCAGATATGAGCATAGCCCTTGCTGTGGCACCCATTTGACGCATGGGTTCTAACATGGTGCGTATACTACGTGAGCCATCTGTATTTTGATTGCCAAATTTGGCATCGCCCGTAGCTTGTTTTATCGTTACACGTTGCCAATCAGCTTCCATTTCATCGGTTATGACCGAAGTTAATGATGTACGTACACCCTGCCCCATTTCTGATCGTGCCGCTATAAGTATCAAATCGCCATTAGGCATAAGCTGTACAAATAAATTGGGTTTAAAAGTACTTGTATTGGTCAATATATCTTTTGCCACAGAGGATGTTGGAAAACTGCACGCAATTACCAATCCGCCAGATGCCAAACCAATGCTTTTTAAAAAATTGCGGCGACTTACATTTTGAAGGGTTCTCATTGTTTTTCAGTTTTAAAGTCTGCCGTCATATGTATGGCTTTTTTTATACGTTGGTAAGCACCACAACGGCAAATATTACCTGCCATTGCATTATTTATATCTTCGTCAGAAGGATTAGAATTTTCATTTAAAAGCGCTGCAGCACTCATCAATTGGCCCGGTTGACAATAGCCACATTGGGGTACATTAATAGCTTCCCAAGCCTTTTGTAAATGTGCATGGGTAAACTCTAAATTTTCTATGGTTGTAATTTTTTTACCTATGGCTACCAAAACAGGTGTTGAACAGGCGCGAACAGGTTTGCCATCAAGCCATACAGTACAAGCGCCACAAAGCCCTTTTCCGCATCCAAATTTGGTTCCTGTTAAGCCTACCAAATCTCTTATAGCCCATAACAATGGCATGTCAGTTGTAGCGGCTATATCATAAGATTTGTTATTAATTGTTAAAACCATCTATGAGAAATTTAGAAATTGATTTCGTAAACTTAGTAAATTAATACGAGTAACACAATTGGGCCGAAAATACCTTATATTTGTTTGTGGGTAAAACAATGCTATGCAACTTATAAAATCAGGTTTTTCAAGTTTAATACTGTTCTTCTTTTTAGGGATGCAATTAATGCTTTCGCAAAATTTACAAATAGACAATACACAGAGTAACCTGACAATAACTGGCACCTCTAGCCTACACAATTGGACTATTGATGCCAAAACACTCGATGGCAAAGCAATTCTTATTACAGAATCAGATAAATTTACAATTTTTAAAACACTAACATTCTCTGTTTCTATTGACGGACTTAAAGGTAAAAAGTCTGGTATGAACAAAAAAATAAGAAGTACTTTAAAAATTAAAGAGAATAAAACAATTGATTATCAGTTTCAAAAACTGATAAAGATTGAGGCCATTAATACACATACATACAAAGTAGAAACAGTAGGATTATTAACTATTGCGAAAAAATCTAAACAAATTAGCCTGTTATTTACAATTGAAATAACAAAAAATAAAATTAGAATCACAGGAGAGAAAGATTTAAAGATGACCGATTTTAATATCAATCCACCAAAAGCATTTTTGGGTATGTTAAAAGTAGGCGATTCAGTAAAAATAATATTCGATGTGCAATACCAATAAGATAATATGGAAATAAAAAAAATAGACGGAAAAACACGTAAGAATATCAAAATTGGCGTACAGGTTTCAGTAGTACAAAAACAAGACCAAGGTAGCGGTAAACTTACTTTGGGTACTGTAAAAAGATTACTAACCAATTCTCCCACACATCCACATGGCATTAAAGTGATGCTAGAAAATGGTGTCGTAGGTAGGGTTAAATGGGTTTTGACTTAGAATAAGTTTATTTTAATTACCTATGAATATTGTAGTTGCCCCAGACGCGTTTAAGGAATGTTTATCTGCTAAAAAAGCAGCAGAAAATATCAGCGTAGCTATAAAAAAAATATTTCCAGATGCGCATATTTCTGAGATACCTATCTCGGATGGTGGCGAAGGATTACTTGAAGCGTTGATAATACCTACTGGCGGTAAGTTTATTACGGCTATTGTTAAAGACCCTTTATTGAGAAATATAGAAGCTTCTTACGGTATTCTAAACGATGGCATGACGGCAGTTATAGAAATGGCTAAAGCCTCTGGTTTGGAACTTTTACAAGAAAGTGAGATGAACCCATTAAGAACATCTACATTCGGAACAGGTCAGTTAATAAAAGATGCATTAGACAGAGGTTGTACCAAAATGATTATTGGTTTAGGCGGCAGTGCTACCAATGATGGGGGTATGGGGATGATTAGGGCGCTTGGTGGTAAATTTCTTGACAAAAATAATAAAGCAATAGGCGAAGGTGGGGATGCCTTAAGACTGTTACACCGTATTGATATTTCAAATTTAGACAAGCGATTGGCAACATGTGAGATTGTTGGCGCTTGCGATGTAACAAATCCTTTAACAGGTATAGAAGGTGCCTCTCTTGTATTTGGAAGTCAAAAAGGCGGCACAGCAAAAGAACTCTTAGATCTCGATAAAAACTTAGCGCATTATACAAGGATAATTCAATCCTATTTAAATATAGATGTTGCCTATACTCCTGGGGCTGGGGCTGCTGGTGGTGTAGGCTTTGCCATTGCTGCATTTTTTAAGGCGCCTTTACAAAGTGGTATTTCTCTTATTTTGGATTATTTAAATTTGGAAAAACACATTAAAAATGCCGATTTAGTGATTACTGGCGAAGGTAAAATAGACAGCCAAACATTATATGGTAAGACTATCATAGGGCTTAGTAAAATAGCAAGGAAGCACAATGTTCCTGTAATCGTTATTGCTGGAACAGTAGAAAATAATATAGAAAAAATTTACACCTTAGGGGTTACTGCTGTATTTTCAATTGTGACACAACCTATGAAACTAGAAGAATCAATAAAAAAAGCACCCGTTTTAATTCAGAATTGTGTTACAAATATTATGAAACTCTTAAAAATATAACCTTATGGAAGATTTTAAAAATATAAAATATTATCCCCCTTTAGAAGAAAAAATTAATGTTCTTTCTCATGGTTTTGGATTTATTTTAAGTGTTTTAGCCACAGTATTTCTAGTTGTAGGTGCCAGTCTTAATGGTACTGTATGGCATGTTGTCAGCTTTAGTATATACGGTGCCAGTTTAATTATTTTATACCTTGCTTCCACCCTGTACCACAATGCTAAAAAACCCAAATTGCGAAGGCGGCTTAATGTTTTTGATCACGCCTCAATCTATGTGCTTATTGCAGGTACTTACACGCCTTTTGCATTGGTTACTTTAAACGGTGTCTGGGGTTGGACTATTTTTGGAATTACTTGGGGGTTGGCATTGGCAGGTATTATTTTAAAACTTTTCTTTACAGGAAAATATGACATCCTTTCAACCGTAATGTATATCCTTATGGGATGGGTGGTGCTTGTCGCGATTAAACCACTCGTAAATAATTTGGCTTTCGAAGGAGTTATGTGGCTGTTTGCAGGAGGTATTTCTTATACTATTGGAGCAGTTTTATACAGTATTGAGAAAATAAAATACAACCATGCCATTTTTCATCTGCTTGTTTTATTGGGAAGCTTCTGTCATTTTATGGCTGTGTATTTTTATGTGTTAAATTAAGCAGTCCATTTAGACATATTTATCTTGGGTAAATTCTTTATAAAAAAAACCTACATGGATAACCGAATTGTTACCTTTTTATATGATATAATATGGTTTAAATTGAAATTTTAAGAAAATAAAAAAACCGTAAACATTTGATTTACGGGTTTTTAGTTGGATTTTATAAAATCCTAGCGGAGAATGAGGGATTAACTTTGTTGATCACAAAAGAGATTTCTGGACAAGCATGAAAATGCTAAAAGCATTCGCTTTTAAGCTTTTTTAACTCAATCCATTACTCAAGCAGTGCTTAAAATGTCTTGAATTAAAAAATGCTTACCATTCGGTAAGCATTTCTTTTTGCGGAGAATGAGGGATTCGAACCCCCGGAGGTGTGACCCTCAACAGTTTTCAAGACTGCCGCATTCGACCACTCTGCCAATTCTCCAATTCAAATTTAAGTTTTTTACGACCCCAACCTGATTTATAATATTTTTCCCTTTTTAACGCTTCTTCTTTTGAGCTAACTTCTTCTAGATAAAAACGCTGCCAAGGTTTAAATTTATTGGTATACGTGCTTTTTCCTGAGTTATGATCTTTTAATCTTTCGTTAGGTTTAGATGAAAAACCAACATAAATTTTATCAAACTTTTTACTCCACAAAGCATATACAAAGAACATATTATTATTTATAATGTGAATTTAAAAATACACATCTGCCGCATTCGATGGCGTGATGCCTGCGGCAAACGCCACTTACCACTATATCACGTTATTCTGCAAAGCAGAATTCACGTGATCTGCCAATTCTCCAATTCAAATTTAAGTTTCATTCTTACGACTAAAAACTCATAATCTTACTCCCAATACTTCGGGGCTCCTTTTGCGAGGGCAAATATAAAACCCTTTTTTCTTTTGCCCCAATATTTTCGCTGTTTTTTTACCGTTAAATTGTAATGGGTTTTAGAGCAGTTTTATACCTGTGGCATCCATGCTTATTTTGCGGTCTTTATACAAGGCGCCAATGGCTTTTTTAAAGGCTTTTTTACTCATGCCAAATCGGAAGTTTATTTCGTCTGGTGCGCTTTTATCGGTTACAGCTATAAAACCTCCTTCACTTTCAAGTAAAGCCTCGTAAATTATTTTGGCATTATCATCGTTAAACTTAAGATAACCAATAGGTTGTAATGAAATGTCTAATTTATTATCTTCGCGAATTTTCTTTATATAACCTGTCAGCTTATCGCCAATATTGAGATCGGTAAAAATTTCATTTTCAAAAATCAAACCTTTGTGAATGTTGTTTACAATAACCGAAAAACCAATGTCTGATTTATGCATCACCATCACCTCTACTTTATCGCCTTCGGCTACAGCCAAATTATCGTTTTGCAAACGTTGCTCTATTTTATTACTGGCGTACAAACGGTCGGTTTTGGCATCAATATCTAAATAAACAATATACCACCTACCCACTTCCATTCGCTGTCTTTGCTCGCCAAAAGGCACCATAAGGTCTTTTTCCATACCCCAATCCATAAAGGCGCCTACTGTGGCAACATCTTTTACCTGTAAAAAAGCAAATTCGTGTAAAAGGATTTTGGGCGTTAAGGTAACAGCCACTTTTCTATTGGCGAAATCTCTATAGACAAAAACGTTTAGCGTTTCGTATATTTTAAAATTTTCTGGGCAGTACTTGTTAGGAAGCAATACCTCTTCTCCTTCTTTATCACCCAAATACAAGCCCACACTTGACTCTCTTATTATTTCTAACGCATTGTATTTTCCTATCTCTATCACTGTCAATAATTTTGTGCAAAAATAGCAATCTTTAAGGAGTTTTTCCTACTTTTTGGACTTCAAATTCAAGTATCATATCCTTGGTTTGTTTTTGTAACTTTTTCTTAAAAAAAGATGTCCAACCCATCATATATCCAGTAAAGCCAAAAGCTTGTTGCGACCAGCTATACAGATTAAAACGATCTGTATGTTTAATTATTTTACCGTCTTTAAATTCAAATTCAGCATCTATCTTGTTGTGAATTTTCCGACCCGTTTTGCCAAAAGTATAATACGCTTGCCAATGGGCACTGCCTTTGCCATCAGAATATTTAATATTAGAGTAGCTTATTTTAAAGTCTTTCCCTTTCTGATTGGCACATAACATACGCCACATATTCTTAGCTTTGTTTCCCTTTAAAATACCAAAGGCAGGGTCTTTAAAAACAACCGCGTCATGGTAACACTCTGCCATAGCTTCAGCATCCAAAATTTTAAATGCCTCATAAAATTTTTCGATAAGATCTGTGTTTTTATTATTTGAAATTTTCAATTCACTCATATTTAACATTTTATATTCCTTTGTGTCATTCCACCTAATAATTTGAAAGACTATAAGAATCCCTATCATTACAAGAACTAATTTGCCATTTCGTCTGGTTGCTATTTTTTTAAGAATAATTTTCAAAGCGCCCTACTCTATCTATCGTGAATTAACACAAAAATTAAACACATCGTGGCGGGCATAATGACCTGCAACATCAAACATTCTTTTAGAAGCAATGATATCTTTCAGATTGATATCGGCATACAAAATTCCTTTTTCCGCTTCTAGAGGGCCTGCCAATATCTTGCCATTGGGTCCTATAATACAGCTATTTCCGGTATTAATCCATTCCCTTCCTTCGGGATATAATTTTTTAAATTGATATTCATCTGGAATATCTTCTATCTTTAAAGCCATACAACAACTGATAATAAACACACCACCTTCTCTGGCATAGGCTTGCATACTGTTTAGCCAAGCAGGACTTTTATCCCATGTGGGCACTGCTAATATTTGCACGCCGCTTTCGTAAATGGCAGTTCTAGCCAAAGGCATAAAACTTTCCCAACAAATAAGTCCGCCTAATTTACCAACAGTTGTTTTATATGATTTTAAAGTGTCTCCTTTACCCTGAGCCCAAACAAGTCTTTCGCCTCCTGTAGGTATCAATTTGCGGTGTTTCCCAATAATTTTTCCTGTGTCATTTATAAATAAGATACTGTTGTACAGACTGGCACTACTGGATTCAGAATTTTTTTCGTGCATCCCCATTACTATATTAATATTGGCAGATTTGGCTGCTTTACATAAAACAGCGGTAGTCTCATCAGGAACAGAAACGGCATTTTCGACTAATTTTATATACAACTCATTTAATTCGACTCCTTTACTATTGGGTATTAACCATACCCAATCTGGATATCCTGAAATAAAAGCTTCGGGGAAAACAATGAGCTTACACCCATTTTTTCCAGCTTCGGCAATAGCCTTACAGGCTATTTTAACGGTCTGTTCTTTGTCTAAAAATTTAGGAGCGAGTTGTGCGGCGGCTACTTTCATAATTTTTAATTTGTGTTTCTACTTTCTATTCTTTTTATAAGCATTGCTGCATTTTTGCTAAAGGCTTTATATTGTTTTGACAGTCTATTAGTCATACTATAAGCCATGGTTACTCTGTTTTTATAGTCTTGTGAATTAACGGCATAGTCTATAAAACCATCTGATTTTCTTTTAATTAAAAAATCTGGAAACCACGACTGCGTTGTTTTCCAATAGTGATAATTATCGCTAAAATCTTCTGATCTTAAATCTTCATTAATTTGTATTTCATTTAATTGCTGGGTATAAAACTGTACAATATCTACTGATAAACTATCGATACCTGATGCAGTGTTTTTATAATTTTTTAATAAGTTATAACCTCTAACGTCAAAAGATAAATCTGGAAATCCCAAAATAATACCTGTACATTCTGTACACTTTAAATAGTCTTTTTTAGTCATTTTGCCATCTAGTACTTTATTAAATAGCGGTTTTGAATTTTCAAATATTTTTATTATTCTGTTAATATCGGCAATATCATTTTTTAAATCTTGGGCTACTATGGCATAAATATTATGGAGTGTTTTTTGCTCTTTTTGGGCTTCGGCCCAATTGTTAATACTTAAAGCAATGAGAATACCAAAAACTACTAAGACGATTTCGCCTATGGCGTATTTAAGGTAATTTGCGGTACGTGTTACAGAAGGTTTATCTGCCACGATTTTTTTACGGATGTTGTTAAATAGTTTTGCCATATAGATTAATTTATTTTGTCATTTTAATCCCGAAAAATTGGGAGAAACACCTCGACTCCACTCGGTATGACAGGTGCGATAGTATTAAATAATTTGGTTATAGTCATGTTGTTATCAACCTCTATATTCCCTCCTTTAAAGAGGGGAAGGGTTTGTTTATTAATTTATTTTTTTTCATCTTCTTCATCCTCTACTTTTTTACTTTGTTTATAGCCAACAACAAGCCTTACGCCTAATCTGGCAAAGAGGATAATAGCAATAACCATTACAATATTAAATCCGTCCATTGATATTTTTTTTATAAAGATAAGGCTTTGGCTAAAACCAATTGTTTTCTAATTTTGTTAAATAATTTTACCATAATTATATTAATTAAGTTCGGCTGAAACCAAATTAATTAAGCGTTTAGTTTCTGTTAAGTTTTGCTGCGAAAGAAAAGTATATTCCTTGTTTCGTGCTTGTAAATAGTCTAATTTTAATGTGAATTCTGTATTTTTAATATATTCCCAAGACTTTAGTTTCTTGTTGGTTCTATCATAATATCTATCCTTATCTAAATCAATATTTCCAATAACGTCATCTAAAATTTCACCATTATAAACCAGGCGTTTATAAAAATGATTGTATAAGTTCATGATGGCATATTTAAGTTTGCTATTGTTTAAATTTTCTATTTTGCCTGCAGATAAACCAGAATCATAAACACCTGTTGTAGGGAAAAAAGTAGTTTGATAATTTGTTAAAGAATAAATAGAATCTATTTTAGATTTATCTTTAATAGTGGCTACTTTTATTAGGGATTTTAGTTCAATGCAGGCATTACCTACTCTTTTTTGTCCAATATTAACCTTTTCAAGTTGCATAAGATTACTTTTTAATTCGCTTTTTAAATCTATTAAAAAACGCTGTTCCCATCTATTCATTTTTTGAGTCTCATTCCAATTATTGATTTGCAAAGCAATTAAAATCCCAATCACCACCAAGACAATTTCGCCAATGGCATATTTAAGGTAATTAGCTGTGCGACTTGCAGAGGGTTTTTCTGAAACCAGTTTTTTACGGATGTTGTTGAATAGTTTTGCCATAGTTTTTAATTTATTTTGTCATTACGAAATGAGATACCTCGACTCCGCTCGATATTACAGACGTGATAGTATTAAATAGTTTTGCCATAATTAGTTTTTATCTAAATAACTTTTTAAATCATCTATAAGAGCAGAATTTACTTTTAAGAATGGCTCAATTTGATCAAGTACATTTATTGACAGCCCTTTTAAATTAGAATAAACTCCTAAAATATCTTTATAGTTACATAGTGGTTTAAATGTGTCTAAATTAAATGCCTTATTATTAGCCATTTCTTCAAAAAGTTTATAATATTTTAAAAAGATAGGAGAGCTATAAGATTTGGTTCTATCATTGTAATAAATAATACTCAATTTTACAAAATCGTATTTTGCTTGATAAATTCTTATTTTACGTTTTAAAATATCATTTGAAAGAATAGTATAAGCATCGGGATTATTAATTATTAAGTTTGATTGGTAGCCAGCTATAATAAATGGCCCAATTTCATTAGTAAACTTGTTTGGAAGAGAATCTTGTAACGTATCATTACATAGGGATGATAAATAATTATAACTACTAATCTGACTTTTAAATAATTGCACTCTTGAATTAAAGAAAATTGAATCTGCCTTTGCATCTTCTAAAAGCTGTGTAACCAAAATGATTTCCTTTTTTTTGAGAAGTCTTTTTTCGTTCCAAGTATTAATACTCAATGCTATTAAAATACCAATCACAACCAAGACAATTTCTCCAATGGCGTATTTTAAATAATTACTAGTGCGGCTAACAGAAGGTTTATCTAAAACCAGTTTTTTACGGATGTTGTTGAATAGTTTTGCCATAGTTATTTGTTTTGTTATTTCGAAATGAAGAATGAATCGGCGATTGAGAAATTTCATTATGAGATGTCTCACATTTTTTCGACATTACTTCTTTGTTTTGTTGAAAAAATTTAATCATTCTTTTATTTTGGTATTAATTTCGGCAAGCATAGCTTCCATTGTTGGGATGAAATTAGAAATCAGGTTTTTGCCATTTTCTGTTTCTTTATATTAGAAGAGCTGTTTCATAAAAAATTAATCTTCTAATTGTGTATTAATTGTATTAGTTAATCTTTTAGCAAAATTGATGATATCTTCAGTGAAGCTTGAAACTCTATGCGCAAGTGTTAATTCTAAATTAGCCAATCTATAATATTCTTCTGTCTTTATATGTTTTAATAAAAGCTTCTGGTCAAATTCGGCAATGATACCTTTATTATTTGTATTAAAAGCCGTAAAAGAATTGATGAAATTAATATATCCACTTATATAATCTTTCGAACCTTTTGATTTAGCATTACTATTCTCGTAATAATTAACAATTTCATTTCTTAATTTATCACTTTCTATTTTTCTTAAATTACCCGTACTTATAAGTTCATTATAGGTATTTTTATTTAGATTCAAAGAAGCATATCCAAAAACACCTCCGTAACCAATATCTCTTAAAAATTGCAGAGTATCTTTTATAACATAATTACCTTGGTAATAGGCTTTGCCTTTTTCAAGACCTTCTACTTTACGTTTATATCTGTCAAGGATGTATGTGTTGCCCCAACTTATATCAAATTTAAGATCTTCTAGAAGTCTTGTTAGATATTCTTTTTCAAGAATACGATCTTTTCTATCTTCATTCCAATTATTGATTTGCACTGCTATTAAAATACCTATAACCACCAACACAATTTCGCCAATGGCGTATTTTAAATAATTACTAGTGCGGCTAACAGAAGGTTTTTCTGCAACCAATTTTTTACGGATGTTGTTAAATAGTTTTGCCATTATTTTTTAAGTTCTTTTTGGATTAGGGCTACCAATTTATCTGTATGATTTAGAAGTGAATCTATTCTAGACTGCATTCTTGTTATACGCCAATATTGAATTGCCATAATATTCGAAAATTCAGGCTTTTGCAAAATCACCCGTGGGTCTATAATGAAACGAGATTTAAAATAACGTGAATCATCTTTATTGAATTGGAAATCTACGTTATCCCATTGTAGCCATTTATTAGCATATGGAAGAAATTGTTGGGAAAACTCTTGAGCCCAATCATTTTCTTCACCTTCAAGCTCTTTTAGGTAAGAAGACCACTTGCTTATACTCCTCCTAATTTTTTCGTTAGTAAGAAGGTTTAATTTACCTGAACCCTGTATATCTTCTAGTATATCAATGGAAATTTTACATTTTAGGGTACTCCCAATGTCACCAATAATACGATTTATATTATCTGTGTTTAATGGGCTAAGATTTGGTCCAATTTGCATTCTAATACTATCTCCAGATAATCTCATTTTTATAATATCATCCTTACAAGATTGAATCGAATTTCTATTCTCTTTAAATTCACTAGCTAAAGCTTTAAGTGTGGAAATCTCAACTTTTTGTTGTTGTTTGTTTTGA
>JAKIUU010000045.1 GCA_021647405.1 Flavobacteriaceae bacterium | reverse complement strand
TCTTTAAAATGATTTCTGCACGATTCTTCGCTATCAAAATGAGCTGTAAAACTAAATATATTCATATCTTTATTTTCTCTAAAGATAAGCATTAATTATCAATTATTAGTGTTTGCGGACATACAATTAATTTTTAATTCAAAAATAAAAAGATTATGAAATATACATATAAATTTTTAGTTATCCTTATTTTTATAATAGCAACTAGCTGTGATAAAAATAATCAATTTCTTGACCAGAGTAGTACTGAGGTACTAAAATCAAAACAAAGTGTGATTAATTCAAATTTAGAATCAAAATTTGATATTAATCCTGATGTTTTTGATGAATTTGTAAATAGTATTGTTTTTGACAATAAAGGTCGTTTTAGAGGAGCTATTTATACAAGTATTAATAAAGAAATTAATACAGATTTACAGAATGATTTTTGGAAGCGTTTTGGGATAACCAACCCAAGTAATACCTTTATTTCAAACAAATCGGCAAATGCACCAAAAATATATTCTGGAAACCTAAACCACGTGGCTGTAAAATGAATAAGAGGTGGGTATGTGTCGTATATGGTGACATAGTGCAATAATTTAAAAAAGTAATTGCCACTTTTGAATTTAAAAATTTATCTACTAATGAAATCTTATATAATTTTAATCTTCCTAAGCTTTTTTTATGGCGGAATAGCTGCCCAGAAAACCGAACCCAATTTTAATGATTTTAATATTGTAAATCAAGATGTTTCAATAAGTAATAATAAAGATTATAAATTAATAATGGTATCGGGTGCTGGTTGCGGATATTGCGATATCGCTCTTAAAAATCTTTTAAAATTAAAAAAACAAGCCACTAATATAAACATTACAATTTATGAATTTGGCGGTATAAAAAGAATTGCTAATATGTACAAGGGCAGTGACTACTTTAAAAACTTTGTCTTTATAAATGCCGAAAAAGAAAACATCTTAAAATTTAATGCTAATTTTTTACCCTTCTTTTACCTGTACAAAAATGGTAAATTGATTTGGAAAGAAAAAGGAATAGGTAAAAATACCATTGATAAAATATTTAAAAAGGTAGAAAAATACAGGTAACAGCCTATCCTAAAAAATATAAAAGCACTTAAAAAAGTACCTCTTTCAGTACTTTTTATTATCTTTGCTTTATGGAAACAGTAAACTACACAGACTTTCGTGCAAACTTAAAGCATTGGTTTGATAAAGTTATCAATGATGTAAGCGATATAATCATCAAACGCAAAGGCGGAAAAGACCTTGTTTTAGTATCTTTAGACGAATACAACTCCCTTAAAGAAACAACCTATCTTTTATCCGGAAAAAATAGAGATGTTTTGTTAAATTCTATCAAGGAATTAGAAGCGGGAACTGGTGTTAAAAAAGATTTAATCGAATAATGAAACTCATTTGGTCTCGTACTGCTTGGGAAGATTATTTGTATTGGCAAAAAGTAGATAAGAAAATTGTAAAACGCATCAACGAGCTGATTAAAAGCTGTATGCGCACCCCTTTTAAAGGCATAGGAAAACCCGAAGCCTTAAAGGGCGATTTACAAACTTATTGGTCAAGACGTATAAGCTCAGAACACCGACTGGTTTATAAATATAAAAACGACCAATTATTTATTGCCGCTTGTCGTTATCATTACGGAAAGTAAAAACCCTTGAATCATAATTTTCCCTATGTAAAGGCTTCTGATTTTGTACAATTATATCAAGGCTTTTTTAACCGATAAAAACCACCTTTTTTTATTCAAAATTACCAAGGTATAAAACGACTGCTTTTTTACTTTTGAAATTGTGAATCTGCGTTCTAAAAAAGAAGTTTTCTTTTTAAAATTTATTCCAATTTTAGCTTTTGTTTTATTTAATGGCTGTTTGTCAATACATTACCCCCCCCATTCTGTATTTTTTAATCCTTTAACTAGGACATAAAAATTACCTATTTCCGCTATTTCTCTATATAGATTTTTTTTATATATTGACCGCATTAAATTAACACCCTGAAAATGAGTGTTAAAAAAACGGAGAAAAATCCCTCCGGTTAAAAGTAAAAAAATAAAAAATACGAGTAATCTAATTTAATACCCATTTGCCTATGAAATAAACAAACAAGATAACCAGAGGAAAGTGTTGCAAAGGTACTACTTCCTCGCTTTATTTACAAAATACGCAGTTAACCATTCGGTTCTAGTATTTTAGACTCTAAAAGTAGCCTATCTAGAAAAATATATAGGCAGTATTATTTATTAACACTTAAAAATTTATAAAATGAAATATATATTAAAAATAACATTAGGCCTTTTGCTATCATTAGGTTTATATACATCCTGTACTAGTAGTGACACCCCAGTAGGGATTAATGAAAACACAATTGCAGAGAGATTAAGTTTTGTTGATGTAAATGCAAGAATTGCAAATAAGCAAAATAGTCAATCAAAGTCTTTATCTAAGATTATCATTGTTAGATGGGACGAATGGGGTAGAAAAAAGAAACAATGTAGAGGATGGGGTCTTTGTAACGCTGTATGGTTTCCTAAAAACAAATCGGCTAGTTCTAACGGTGGTGCAACTTTACTTGAATTTGATAATAGTCTAGGTAAATATTATATTGATATTTTGTTAGCGACAACACCTCCTTTTGAGATACCATTAGACGCCTTAACATTAAAAATAGATGAAAATTTTGAATTAAATGTCCAAAAAGCAATATCCAAAAACTTGACCTTTAATAAGGGAGATTATCTCTATGATAAGTCTTTAGGTGAATTTGGAGGATATAGAATATATTTAGATTAATAATAAAAGTGGCAAGATAATTCTTGCCTCTTTTTTAAAAACAAAATATGAAGAAATTAATTGTGATAATATGTATGTTTTCTTTAAGTAATTCCTTTTCTCAAGAAATATTAACTCTTGAAAGAGCCTCAGATAATATTCAAGATATAATAAATCATAAGTTAAATAAGAAGCCAAATGTATTCATAGCGGATATTGAAACTATTGACTCTATAATTAAACTTACTAAAAAAAAATACAAGATAATTTATTTTTTTTCAGATAGATGTCACTCTTGTGTTGAAACCTTTCCTAAATTAGTAAAATTTATTAATGAAAATTCTAATAAATTTGAATTACTGCCTATAATTGGACATAGAAATAAGGAAATACCACATTTTATTGGTTATCTCCAAAAAAGTAAGTTCTTTCAGCCAATATATTTATTAAATATGGGAAAATATGGGTCAAAGAAAAACCCTTTCAAAAGAATTGACCAACTTACACGAACTTTATGTAAAGAATGTGATTATAAAAAAATGGGGTTTTCTAGTTTTTTTATTTTTGATGAAAAGCATAAAATAGTTGCACACAATAATTGGGATTTTAATTGGTCTGATCAAATAAAACAACTAAAACAATTAGTTAAATAAGAAATAATGTGGCATAACACGTTATATAAAAAATAGCAGAACAAGTACAAACTTTTATAATTTGTACTTGTTCTGCTATTTTAAAGAAAAAACGAAAATTAAAATCCATAAAACAACTAGTATATTCTTTTTAAGTATATTACATTTGAAAGAAGTCGTCTAAAAGTAATTCTAGACACCCCAGTTTTAAATTCAACAAAATGTACAAAAATTTTATTTTATTTTATTTTTTAATATTACTAGTGAGCAATAAGTCATTTAGTCAAAAGAATAATTGTAACTTAACAAACGATTTAAATAATGTCATTAAAGTAAATAAAGATGACATTTTGTGTCTTGCTAAGAATACAAACAAGAATAAAACACTTATCTATACTTTCGGAATTTGGTGTTCTCCTTGTATTTTACACCTTCCTAACGCCATAAAACTTGCCGAAGATTATAATTTAGATTTATACGTGTTATTAATAGACAAAGAAAATGACACTAAAACTATAAAAATAACTGTCAATTATCTAAAGAAAATAAAAAAGGACATCAATATTGCCATCTTAAAAGATGAAACAGAAAAAGGAAGAAATAAAAAATATAAACGTTTTCTAAAAAGAATTACGCCAAGCCAGTTTGAAAACATCAATGGGATGTCTAAGTACATACTAATAAATAAAAAGGGCGTTGTAATTATGGAAACTACTTGGAAAGATGATAAAGATAATGATTGGAGAGATGATTCAAAAATGATTTCGAAAAAAATAATCCCATTACTTAAAACATAAGTAGAGTAAAAGATTTAACCAAAGAACTAGCATTAACATGGTAAACAAAACCAATAATTTAAAAACAGCTATAAGCCTATTGCTTATAGTTGTTTTTTACAGTCCCAACCTTAGGGCGCAAAGTGCAAAAGAATTATTCAATAATTACCACAAATGGGGTATTACAGGGCAAAACAATATATTTTCTGCCGCAGATGTTACACCTACCAATAACAGTAATTTTAATTATAACATTTTAAAAAGCAAACGTTTTGCCTTTGGTTTTGAATACAATTTCTACCAATATAAAAATTGGAATTTTAAAACAGGGGTACAACTACAATGGTTTGGAAATGCAGAGAACTTGTTTATTTCACAAAAAGAAACCGTTTTATCTTTTGATATCAATTCTTGGTCTAGAATAACCGATGACTTAATTGTGTATTTACCTGTTACTGCCGAGTATGTGTTTTTAAAAAAAGGAAATGTTAACTTTTCTTTAGGTGCTGGTTTGGCTTTGTCGTATTACAGAGAAACGATTGGCGGTAGTTTTTTTAATATTGATAACCAACCTATTTTTAACGCAGATACCAATAATAACAGTAAGCCTTTTTATACCAGCGGTCATATTGAAGCAAGTATATATTTTAAAAGAAAAAGATTTATGTTACAAACCAGTATAATTTATAATAAGAGCTATAAAACATATAGAGCAGGTCTTTACGAGTTTTCAAATTTACAGGTGTCACCTAATACTAAAGGCCTTATTATACAGTCAGGTGATTATATTGGTGTATCATTAACAATCTATTTTAAGAAGAAAAATAAAAGCTAATTTCTTGTTAAGATTATAAATATAGCTTGTTTAAATATAATTAATGGTTAATTTTAAGCTCTAATCGTACTATTTTGAAAAATATAATACCATTTATTTCGCTACTTTTTTTTGTTTCAATTTATAGTCAGACAGACTCACTTTCTGTTGAAAAAGAAAAAAAGTCAAGCCTTAAATTTATGGGCGGTTTTAATACAAATCGCATTATTTTTAACACCAAACTTTCAGATAAATGGTCTTTTCAAAATGAATTAATCTTTAGCAAAATAGAGGAGAATAGGTTTGTAGAAATACCTTTATTACTAAACTACAACATCACAAATAGATGGCGTATATTTCTTGGGCCAAAGCTAGATTACAGCCTTAAAAATAAATACGGTTTTGCCAATGACACCTCACCTACTTTTGGTGTTTCAGCAGAATTTGGTTCGCATTATGATTTTAAAAATAATTTTTTTGGTGAAATAAAATTTGACCATAGTTTTACAAAAAATATGAATACTTCTGCCTTAGGTTTTAAAAATGTTGCCAAAGGGGAAGTTGTTAAGTTGAGGTTAGGTCGCAGTTTTTAAAAATAATCCTCAACTTTCAATAAGATGGAAATTTTATTGTTTTCTAATCTCTAACTTATTTAAGTTACGGTCAAAACAAGCCTGTAAAAATAGTTCTTTTAGAAAAAGCTAAAAGTAGTCCCATTAATTATCCTTTAAATTATCAAACTACCTGATTTTAAAAACCCCTTAGGTTTAAAAGTTTTGTACTTTTGTATTTAGATTCATTCTAAAGAAGGATTATGTTAGATATTGCTAAAATTCGTGCCGATTTCCCCATTTTAAATCAAACTGTCAATAAAAAACCTTTGGTTTATTTAGACAATGCCGCTACAAGTCAGAAACCACAAGTGGTGATTGATGCCATTACTACTTATTATGAAACTATCAACGCCAATATTCATCGTGGTGTACATACATTAAGTCAATTGGCTACAGAAGCTTACGAAGTGTCACGTCAAAAAATACAGGCCCATTTTAATGTAAAAAATAGCTGTAAAATTATTTTTACACGCGGTACAACCGAGAGCATCAATTTGGTAGCAAGTGGCTTTTCACAACTACTCAAAAAGGGAGACGAGGTTATTATTTCGCATTTAGAGCATCATTCAAATATTGTGCCTTGGCAATTGGCTTGCGAAAAAAGTGGTGCGACTTTAAAAGTCATTCCGATGAATGACAAAGGCGAATTACTTATGGAGGCTTTCGATACCCTTTTATCTAACAAAACAAAAGTGGTGGCTGTCAATCATATTTCTAATACTTTGGGCACTATAAATCCCATTAAAGAAATTATTGATAAAGCGCATAAAGTGGGCGCAGCTGTTTTAATAGATGGCGCTCAAGCGGCCCCGCATTTAAAAGTAGATGTGCAAGCTTTAGATTGCGATTTTTACTGTGTATCTGCACATAAAATGTACGGCCCTACTGGGATTGGTTTTTTATATGGCAAAGAAAAATGGCTTAACAAATTACCGCCTTACCACGGTGGTGGCGAAATGATTAAAACGGTGACTTTCGAAAAAACCACTTATGCCGATTTACCGCATAAATTCGAAGCAGGCACGCCTAATATTGCCGATGGGATTGCTTTTGGTGCTTGTATAGATTACATCAACACCATTGGTGTCGCAAATATGGCACAACAAGAAAACGATTTGTTGGTTTATGCCACTCAAAAATTACTTGAAATTGAAGGTTTAAAAATCTACGGTACAGCTACTCAAAAAGCCAGTGTTATTTCTTTTAATATTGAGGGGATTCATCCTTTTGATATTGGTAGTATTGTAGATAAATTGGGTATTGCCCTTAGAACAGGTCATCATTGTACACAACCTATAATGGATTTTTACGGTATTCCCGGTACGGTACGGGCCTCATTTGCATTTTACAATACTTTCGCAGAAGTTGATTCTTTAGTAGCAGCGGTTAAAAAAGCGCAAATGATGTTGTCTTAATTCGCTCGAAACTCTGCCATAAAAAACAGTTAATTGCAAGATTGGTACAGCCGTATTTTTCTTAAACAGCCTACTTTAGAACGCTGATGACGCTGATTTAAATGATTATCACTGAAAACCACCGTCACTGCGAGCGCAGCGCGGCAGTCTCTTCTGTCTTAAAAGATTGCCTCTTTTTTTTAAAATAATTTTGTCCCGAATGGTCGGTAGATTTAGACCTACTAGGTTTTAAAACCTAGTAGGTCTTTCAAAAGTATCGACTCCAATACTGCTTTTTAGATTCGGAAACTCCTGTTGTAAAAGACGATATCACGCCTCTTTTTCAGTTTCTTCACCAAAATACTCTGCACTATTTTAATCTTGAGATTCCTACTATCGTCTGAATGACACCTACTTAAAGCAATGTAGGTGGATTTTTACCCTCAAATTGTACATCAATTTGAAGTTCTTTTTTTTGCGAAGCAGCCACAGCCAATTTATCACAACGCTCGTTTTGTGGATGATTGTTATGCCCTTTTACCCATACCAATTTGGGTTTATGCTTGCGATAGAGTTTTAAAAAACGAATCCATAAGTCACTGTTTTTCTTGCCTGTAAAATATTTCTTTTCCCAACCAAACACCCATTTTTTTTCGACGGCATCTACCACATATTTTGAATCAGAAAAAATAGAAATATCTAAGTTGTCCGTTTTTAAATTTTGTAAAGCCACAATTACAGCCAGAAGCTCCATCCTATTATTAGTTGTATAACGATAGCCTTCAGAAAATTCTTTTTTATAAGGCTTCCCTACCCACTCCATCACAATGCCGTAACCCCCCTTACCAGGATTGCCGCTACAAGCGCCGTCGGTATAAATATGTACTTTATTTTGCGTCATCAAACAATAATTTATCAATCACTTTTGGGAAATAGTTATATTCCAGTTGGTGAATTTTCTGGGCAAGCAATTCGGCGGTTTCATCCGCGTCAAGCGCAAAGGATTTCTGAAAGATAACAGCGCCATCGTCGTAATTTTCATTGACATAATGGATGGTAATACCCGACTCATTTTCGTTATTATCTACAACTGCTTGATGCACCCTATCACCATACATGCCTTTACCGCCGTATTTGGGGAGTAAAGCCGGATGAATATTGATAATTTTATTGGGGAATTTGGCAATAAAATCGGCTGGTATTTTTAACAAAAAACCTGCTAGAATAATTAAGTCGGCTTGCAATAAATGAGGCCAGTTTTGCCAATCGCCGTTAATTAAATCTCTTTTATCAAATACTTTACAAGCAATATTCAGTCTTTTAGCACGCGCAATAACACCCGCACTGGCCTTGTTGGTAGCTATTAAATCGATTTTTACCCTGTTATTAAATTTAAAAAAGTTAGCAATATTTTCAGCATTAGACCCAGATCCTGAAGCAAAAATGACAAGGTGTTTCAAATCTATTTTAATTTTAATTCTCCACAAAAAAAAGGATTATTATTAACATAATCAATGATTCTGGGAACTTTATCGAAGTTAAATTCGCTATATTTTTAATTAATAAGGGGTTTTATGTTAAAGTTTTTTACTTTTGCAGTCTAATTATTAAATAAAAAAATAAATATTATGTCTGACATTGCATCAAGAGTAAAAGCAATAATCGTTGACAAATTAGGTGTTGACGAAAACGAAGTGACTTTAGAAGCTAGTTTTACAAACGACCTAGGAGCCGACTCGCTTGACACTGTAGAATTAATTATGGAATTTGAAAAAGAATTTGACATTCAAATACCAGACGACCAAGCTGAAAACATTGGAACTGTTGGTCAAGCTATCTCTTATATCGAAGAAGCTAAATAAACAATCTACATGATTTTAAAACGCGTAGTTGTAACTGGACTTGGTGCTTTAACACCAATTGGTAATAATCTACAAGAGTATTGGAACGGCTTAGTTAACGGCGTTAGCGGAGCCGCTCCCATCACTCATTTTGATGCGTCAAAGTTTAAAACACAGTTTGCTTGTGAGCTTAAAAACTTTGAGGTTACAGATTATATCAACCGTAAGGATGCGCGTAAAATGGACAAATTTACCCAATATGCCATGGTGGCGGCAGATGAAGCCATTATAGATTCTGGGTTAGATTTAGACAAAGAAGACAAAGATCGCATTGGTGTTATTTGGGGTGCCGGTATTGGTGGCTTAGAAACTTTTCAGGAAGAAATTCTGAATTTTTCTGCTGGCGATGGTACACCGCGATTCAACCCCTTTTTTATTCCAAAAATGATAGCCGATATTGCCCCTGGCTATATTTCAATTAAGCACGGCTTAAGAGGTCCAAATTTTACCACAGTTGCCGCATGTGCTTCATCTGCCAATGCGATGATTGATGCCTTAAACTATATCCGTTTGGGTCATGCCGATGTTTTTGTAACCGGTGGTTCAGAGGCAGCTGTAACAATAGCAGGCGTAGGTGGTTTTAATGCCATGTTTGCCCTATCTACCCGTAATGACGACCCCAAAACAGCTTCAAGACCATTTGACAAAGACCGCAATGGATTTGTACTTGGCGAAGGAGCCGGTGCCCTTATCTTAGAAGAATACGAACACGCTATAAATCGTGGGGCAACCATTTATGCCGAACTTATTGGCGGCGGCTTATCTGCCGATGCCCATCATATTACAGCCCCACACCCCGAAGGTTTAGGTGCTATTAATGTGATGCGTAATTGCTTAAGAGATGCGGGTATTAAACCCGAAGATGTAGATGCTATTAATATGCATGGTACTTCTACGCCACTTGGCGATGTTGCAGAATCTAAAGCAATAAAAACCGTTTTTGGTGACCATGCTTACAACATCAATATCAATTCAACAAAATCAATGACTGGTCATCTGCTAGGAGCTGCTGGTGCTATAGAAGCTATCGCCTCAATACTTGCCATAAAAAATGGCATAGTGCCTCCTACCATCAATCATTTTACTGACGATGAAAACATTGATAAAAAATTAAACTTTACTTTTAACAAAGCGCAAAAAAGCGCTGTTAAAATTGCCCTGAGTAACACATTTGGTTTTGGAGGCCATAATGCCTGTTTGCTGTTTAAAAAAATTGAGTAACTGCATTTCTATTTAATGAATTTTTTTCGTAAAAAATTAAAACCAAATGCACATGAAGACAATCGGTTTTATAAAGGTTTAACGGAAATTTTAGGATTTAAACCAAAATCATTACCCCTTTACAGAAAGGCATTTACACACAGCTCTGTTAAACAAATTAACAAAGAAGGCAAACCGCTAAATTACGAACGACTTGAATTTTTAGGCGATGCCATTATAGGGACTGTGATAGCAGAATATCTCTTTATCAAAGCCCCTTTAGAAGACGAAGGATATCTCACCCAAATGCGGTCAAAAATTGTGAGTAGAAAACATTTAAATAATGTTGGTAAAAACTTAAATCTCATTCAGTTTGTAAAAAGCACAGTTAAAGAAAGTCGTTTTGGCGAAAATATCCATGGCAATGTTTTTGAAGCTTTAACGGGAGCCATTTTTATTGACAAAGGTTTTATTGTTTGCAGTAATTTTTTACATCAAAAGTTGATTGGTCCTTATATAGATTTAAATGCCCTTGAACAGCAAATTAGCAGTTATAAAAGTTTACTCATAGAATGGTGTCAAAAAGAAAAAAAAGAGTTTAAATTTGACATTTATGAAGATTCCGGAAATGATGACATCAGACATTACAGTGTGAAATTATTTATTGATGGAAAACAAGTTGCCAAAGGGCGTGATACCTCAAAAAAGAAAGCCGAAGAAAAAACAGCCCAACGTGGTTACTATGCCCTGCAAAATAAAATAACTTAAACAATGTCCAAATTACACCTCTTAGATTTAGAACCCGAATTGGATTATATTTTAATATGCTTGCATACGGCCTTAGAAGATTACCGTTTGGCCTACTTTATCAATAAAAAACTCAATTTGTCATTAAAACGCCGAGACAGTGATTTAGATTTTAAAGAAAATGGAGCTTCTTACGCTCTTTACGAGTACTGCGACAAGGCTTTTTTCTTAACCTATAACTTAATTGCCAACAAATATTTAGGTGTTAAGTACACTACCTCTAAAAAAAACGCCTTGTTTTACAACACTTTATTGGGCGAAACAAAAGTTTCTTATTTAATTAACGATAAAAAAAAGGTAGATTACTTCTTAAAAATATCTGGTGACGTATCTTTGCATAAGACAAACTGCATTATCGAAAAATTAAATACTATTCCGCAAATCGTTACTTGTTACACAACAGCACCTAAAAACATAAAACAAAACGCCCATCTAATATTCTAAATATGATTAAAAAAGGAAAGAAAACAAAAATTGTAGCAACACTTGGCCCTGCCTGTAGCGATAAAGAAATCATTAAAAAAATGATATTGGCCGGTGTTAATGTGTTCAGAATCAATTTTTCTCATGCTGATTATGCCGTTGTAAAAAACAATGTTAAAATAATAAGAGAACTCAATAAAGAACTCAATTACAACATTGCTGTCTTAGCCGATTTACAAGGCCCCAAATTGCGTGTAGGTGTTATGAAAGAAGGTGTTATACTTAATGAAAATGACCGCTTTATCTTTACTATAAACCCCTGCGAAGGCACTCAAGAAAAAGCCTTTATGACATACCAACAGTTTCCGAAAGATGTCAAATCGGGAGAACATATTTTAGTTGATGATGGCAAATTGCTTTTTGAAGTCATAAGCACTAACAGAAATGATGAAGTTGTTACCAAGGTATTGCGCGGCGGCCCGTTAAACTCTAAAAAAGGTGTTAATTTACCCAACACCAATATTTCTCAGCCTGCCTTAACAGAAAAAGATGTTAAAGATGCTCTTTTTGCCATTGGCTTAGAAGTAGATTGGATAGCCCTCTCGTTTGTAAGAACACCAGACGATTTAGATTTACTCAACAAACTTATTGCCGATAATTCTGATTATAAAATTCCGGTTATCGCTAAAATAGAAAAACCAGAAGCTGTTTTAAATATCAACAAAATAACAAGTCATTGTGATGCGTTAATGGTTGCCCGTGGCGATTTAGGTGTAGAAGTACCTATGGAAGAAGTGCCACTTATTCAAAAAAAGCTTGTGGCCAAAGCTAAAAAAGCACGAATCCCAGTGATTATTGCCACGCAAATGATGGAAACCATGATTGAAAATCAAGTGCCCACACGTGCCGAAGTAAACGACGTTGCCAATTCAATTATGGATGGTGCCGACGCTGTGATGCTTTCTGGAGAAACCTCGGTAGGGAAATACCCTCTTCAAGTCATTCAAAAAATGCGAAGCATTATTGAAAAAGTCGAAAACTCTGCTTTGATAAAAATGGACACAAAGGCTTTTACAACCATAAACGACCGCTTTATTACCAAAACTATTTGTCACCAAGCGAGTATAATGGCCGACAATATAGATGTAGCCGCCATAAATACACTAACCAATAGTGGCTATACAGCCTTTCATATTTCGGCAAGACGCCCACATGCCCATATTTTAGCATTTACCTCAAACCGACGTATTATGGCGATGCTTAATTTATTATGGGGTGTTAAGGCTTTTTATTATGACAAAATGACCAGCACAGATGCTACCATAATAGATATCAATAAAATAGGTAAAGAAAAAGGCTACACCAAAACAGGCGATTATGTTATTTCATTGACCTCTATGCCTATAAAAGAAAAAGGCAAAGTAAATACTTTAAGGCTCACAGAAATAGATTAGTTATAACAAGGCCAGACCTTCTTTTATTAATTTTTTATATTTCTCTTGACGGCTTAATTTGTCTAGATATGTTAAAACAGCCCTGCTTTTTGATGTCTCTAATTTAAGAATCTGTTCGTAAATCTCTAAAAATAAAAGCCACTCATTTGGCGATTCTTCTTTTACATCTTCGAATATTTTTATGAGCTGACGTGTATCTGTAGATTTCTCTTTTCTAAAATCTCTAATTTTTTGATAATACTGATGTAAAACCTTGTCGCTTTTAGAATAGCTTATCTTATGTGTTTTTTCGCTTGGCGGATTAAAACTTAACTCATAAGCTTCTGGATCGGCAACACCCGCATAAACTGACGAAATATTGGCTCCTACAGCCATATCGTAAACACCCCATTCTGGTTTAAACAAAATGGTTTTACCATGTGTAACAGAACAATTTTTAAAAGATATTAGTATGATTTCACCTTGTAGATTACGACGTCCCGTTATTATTTCGCCATGTACCTTAACACCTCCTTCAAATTCTAAAGTGCTTAGCTTACCTTCGTAAAGGCCGTATGTTTCTAGATCTTTAGGCGACATATCTTCTATCGCTAAATTGCGCCCTTTCAACTTCCCTACAGGAGAACCAAAACCAGCTGCATGGTATGTTTTTCCGTGGCTTACAAGTTCTTTATTTTGATAGGCCAAGGCCGTTGGTCCTGTTGTTTGAAAATAAATAGGGCTTGTCTCATTTTCTATAACTTTTGTAAAAAGACCCGACACCTGAATTCCTGTACTCAAAACAACTGTTCCTAAATTTTTAGAATCAATCAATTTTTTAATCCCCTTTAATCCGCCACGCCTCAATGCCATGGTATTGGCAAATTCTTCTAAAACGACACTTAAATGTGCAAAATCTGGTGTTACAAATAATTGGGGTTGCGGTTTGGTAATATCAAATTCGGTTTGTGCTGCTGCGATGCCATACGGTATTTTTTTGACCTGTTTGCTCATACACCATTCGCTTTCGCCAATAGAGGACAACAAACCAGCACCATAAATTTTGGGGTTGTCTAAAGCCCCTATTAATCCGTATTCAACAGTCCACCAGTGCAGGTTTCTAATTTGTGCCATTTCGCTGGGTGTACCCATGTTAGCAACAATATCGGCCACTTTATTTTCGGCCTCAACAACAGCTTTTTCTTTTATGCTGGGATTTTCCTTTATAATAGATAAATGTCTTATGGCTTCATACAATTCGTAATCTTTGGCAGAAGAAATGGCTTTGCTACCTATTTCGCCAAAGCGCCTTAAATATTCAGCATATTCTGGATTGGCAATTATTGGTGCATGGCCTGCAGCCTCGTGGATAATATCGGGAGCTGGTGTGTATTCAATATGATTGGCAGTCCTAATGTCAGCCGCAATAACCAAAATATTATAGGCTTGGAATTCCATAAAAGTACTGGGTGGAATAAACCCATCTACAGATACCGCCGCCCAGCCAATGTCTTTTAAAATACGGTTCATCCCTTGCATATGCGGAATTTCTTCGGGTGAAATCCCAGTTTTAGTCAATCCGTCAAGGTAGGAATGGTGTGCCTTCTTACCTAAATACTTTATACTCTTTTGCATTACGTAACGCCAAACTGCTTGGTCTTTCGCTGTATAAGAATTATAAGGCTGCTGAATTATAAAACACTGTAAATGTTTGGGGAGTTTTTTTAAAATAGTATTGCTTTGGCCAAAAGTCATATTTTGAAAATTTAAGTGCTGTAAAGTTAAATAAAAGGTATTAAACCTCAAGGTAGAACCTTGAACCCAATATAAAGAACCGACCCAGAGGGTCGGGGTATTGACCTATACCCCACCAAAAAAAAAACAGGTTAAAGTGATTGAACTTTAACCTGTCTTTTAGAGAATGTATTTATGAATTATTTCTTCTTAAATATGATGGCTGTATAAACCTTCCCTTTGTATATGATACGTGTAAAGTAAGATCCAGACATTTTACTTCTCATATTAAGTTTGATGCCTTCTTTGAGGTTTTTAACCTTTTTCTTAAAGATGATTCTGCCACTGTAGTCATATACCTCAATGGTTCCTTCGC
>JAKIUU010000044.1 GCA_021647405.1 Flavobacteriaceae bacterium | reverse complement strand
AAAATAGCTATTTCTTGGCTTGTTATAAAACAACAAATAATAGGCTTCTTTAAAATTAAAACGTATTCTCTAAATAGGTATAGCCTGATCTAGGATAGATTATTGCTTTTTGAGGGTTGACTATTTAATAAATACACTTTTGTTGGATATCAAATATCTGATGCTTATAAAAGTCTTGGGTATTTCCGCCATAAAAAGGAGAGAAAAGTTTATTGATTTAGGGTAGATTTTCCAATAAAAACCGCTTAACATTGCCCCCCATAACCAAACCAATTTGTTGGGGTGTAAAACCTAGTTTTAACAGTTCATCAATTATTAGAGGCAGGCCAGTTACATCAAACGGCGCCGTAATAGCCCCATCAAAATCAGAGCCCAATGCTACATGTTCAACACCAATAAGGTCAACAGTGTATTTAATAGATTGCGCAATATGAAAGGCATCGGCTTTTTTAATAGCCTTGTCAAAAAAAGCTATCCCTACAATACCTCCTGTATTGGCAATACCAATTAAGTGTGCATCAGACAGGTTTCGACCATTGTTATAGATACCTTTAACACCTGTATGAGAGCTCAAAATAGGCTTGGTTGAAATGGCTAAAATGTCGTCTAACATTTTTTCTGAGCTGTGTGCCACATCTAAAATCATGTTTTTGGCCTGCATTTTTTTTATGACCTTTTTGCCAAATTCGCTCAAGCCTCCATGCAACACACCATGTGCCGAACTGCCCAGCTTGTTGTCGAAAAAATGGACTGGCGACATCATTCTTACGCCTGCATTGTACAATACATCTATATTGCTGAGTTTACCACTTAGGGCGTGCATCCCTTCTATTCCTAAAAATCCTGCGGTAATATGCTTGTTTTGTTGGCGCTTTTTAAGATATTTTTGTAAACCAGATTTAGATTTAATAACATAAAAAGTTCCTTTAGATTTGGCGGCAAACTTATTCAAATCGTCACACTGCGATATTGCGCGTTGTGTTAGGTTAAACCACGATTTTAAAGGGCGTCCCTCCAAAATATAAGGCAACATAACAGCGTCGGTCTCATCGGTATTTTTATCAAAATTAATTCCTTTGGGGACCTTGGTAACTATGGTAAAAGCTTGTAAGGCTTCATTGGCCTTAATCATTCTCGGAATATCTACAGCGCCAAAGTCGTGTTCTTTTAACAGGTCTCTGTTCCACAATAGGGCATCACAATGCAAATCGGCAATAAAATCAAGACTGTCATTGAGCTGACGTGCCTTTAAAGAAACAGTATAAGGAGGTTTTTCTATTATATGATTGTATTTTTTATCTATGACTGAGGGTAAAAAACGGCTAGCGGCAAAGTAGATAAGCAAAAGAAGGACAAGAATTTTAATACCAATTTTTAAGGTGTTTTTCATATGTAAGTTTACTAAATAGTTTAATTTTGAAATTCTAAAGTAGCAAATATATTGGATTTCTCTAATTTTATTAAAAATATCTCACTTATAAAAAAAGCCAAATTGGGCGGTCTGGATGCGCTTCTTAAAATGGCGCCTGTAGCACGGCTTAATTTTGATTTGGATAAAATTGCTGATCGCCATCCAAAATCGGCTGCTGTAATGGTCTTATTTTATCCCGATAAGGACAATAAAACACACTTTATTTTAACCGAACGCGCCCAATATAAAGGCGTACATTCGGCCCAAATAAGTTTTCCTGGCGGAAAATTAGATGTTAAAGATAGCAATTTAATGGCTACAGCTTTTCGTGAAACACACGAAGAAATAGGCGTTAAAAATATTTCGCTAATTCGTGAGCTTACAACAACTTATATTCCCCCTAGTAATTTTTTGGTAACGCCTTTTTTAGGCTATTTAAAATCTGAAGAAAATTTTACACCCAACCATGAGGTCAATCAAATTATTAAAGTAGAATTGGCACAGTTGCTTGACGACCGCAATTTGATAATTAAAAATATGTCAACATCCTATATGAAGAATATTGATGTACCGTGCTTTAAACTAAATAATTATATAGTTTGGGGAGCCACAGCCATGGTGTTGAGCGAAATAAAAGATTTGTTAAATGGCCTGTAATACTTAATTTCATTACATTTGCTACCTACCCAAGCCCTTATAATTTATGAATTTATTTAGAAAAGATATTTTTGGAAATTATTTATTCTTTAAGAGAGCTATTATAAGATTGCTCGGTGCTGTTTCACATCAGCGGTATCGAAAATTTAATAATTTACAGATAGACGGCTCTCAAGTATTGAGAGATATTCCACATAATAACGTTTTGATTATTTCAAATCATCAAACCTATTTTGCCGATGTAGCCGCTATGTTTCATGTATTTAATGCCTCTTTAAGTGGCAGAGATGACTCAATTAAAAATATTGGTTATTTACACCGTCCAAAAATGAATCTGTATTTTGTAGCTGCCAAAGAGACCATGCGTTCGGGGTTTTTACCCAAACTTATGGCTTATGCCGGTGCCATTCCTATTGAACGCACTTGGCGGGCAGGTGGTAAAGATGTTAAGCGAAATGTAAAATTTTCTGACATTACCAATATTGGTAAAGCACTAGATGATGGTTGGGTAATAACATTTCCACAAGGCACTACCAAACCTTTTAATCCCATCCGCAAAGGAACAGCACATATAATAAAAAAGTTTAAGCCCATTGTTGTACCCATTGTAATTGATGGATTTAGACGTGCCTTTGATAAAAAAGGACTGATGATAAAAAAAAGAGATGTGCTGCAATCAATGGTTATTAAAGAGCCTCTAAAAATTGACTATGAAAATGATTCAATTGAAGCTATTGTGACTAAAATTGAATATGCCATAGAGCAACACCCCTCCTTTTTAAAAGTTGTTCCTGTAAAAGATTACGCCAAACAGGAAGCGGTTCTTAATGAAAAACGCAATTTTTGGGATATGTACTAAACCTCTGTTGTTTAGGCCAACCATGCTTTGAGCATCCAAACTGTTTTTTCTTGTTCAGCAATAAAATCACTCATCATGGAGTTGGTTCCTTCGTCTTGCGCATCATCTGAAAGAGTCAAAATTTTGCGTTCTATTTTTAGAAGCGTTGCAATTGAAGTTACAATTAAATGTACGGCTTCTAAATCGTTGCTAATATTTTTACCCGATTTTATCTCAGATAAAGCCAAATAGTCATCAAAAGTGTGCAAGGGAGTGCCTTCTAACGTAAGGATGCGCTCGGCTATTAAATCTACTTTTTCTTGTGCATCTGTGTATAATTCTTCAAATTTAAGGTGTAATTCAAAGAAATTACGGCCTTTAATATTCCAATGTAATCCCCTTAAATTCTGATAATACACCTGGAAATTAGAGAGTAAGGTATTTAATTCACTTGATAAAATAGCTGATTGTTCGGTACTTAAACCTATTGTTGTTGTTTTCATAATTGTTTGTATTTAAATTATATACAAATATCTTTTAAAAAAATAGGGTATTATGATAATTACAATCAATAGTTTTAATATCTTTATCAAAAATACTTATACTAAATGACAATTACACAATTAAAGTATGTTTTGGCAATAGCCGAATATAAAAATTTCACATTGGCTTCGCAACATTGCTACGTAACCCAACCCACTTTGAGCATGCAGATTCAAAAATTAGAAGAAGAACTCAATGTGCAATTATTTAACAGGAAGAAAAAGCCCATTCAATTAACAGCCATTGGTGAAAAAATAGTACTTCAAGCCAAGATTATTGTGGATGAGAGCAATCGTTTACAAGATATTGTTGATCAGCAGAAGGGCTATGTTGGTGGCGCATTTAAATTGGGGATAATACCCACAATAATGCCCACTTTATTGCCTATGTTTTTAGGTGTATTCACTAAAAAATTCCCAAAAGTAAAATTGAGTATTGAGGAGTTGACAACCGAAGAAATTATAAAAAAATTACTCGATGGGCATTTAGATGCTGCCATTGCTGCCACACCTTTAGAGAATAAAATGCTCAAAGAATTGCCCTTGTATTACGAACCTTTCGTGGGTTTTGTTCCCGACAATCATGACCTCTCAGATAAGAAGGTTTTAGAAGCAGATGATTTGGACATAGATACCATGCTCTTATTAGAAGATGGGCATTGTTTTAAAGAAAGTATATTAAACATTTGTAAATCAAATAAAGCAAAACAAGATCAAAAATTTAAGCTTGAAAGTGGCAGTTTTGACACTTTAATAAAGTTGGCAAAAGAAGGTTTGGGCATGACACTTCTGCCCTACTTACACACTTTAGATTTAACCGAAGATAAAAAGTTTTTAAAGAATTTTACCAATCCAGCACCGGCACGCGAAGTAAGTTTGATTATTCATAAGGCGCACCTTAAAATTCAGATGATAGAAGCTTTAAAAAAGACAATTGATGGTGTTGTTAGAGGTGCAATAGCTTTTTATGATGTAAAAATTATCAGTCCTTTGGCCAATAAAAAAGGAGCATAAAGCTCCTTTTTTTTAATTTATAACACGCATACATACCAATAGTTCTGGTTTGTTTTTGATAAAATTTGTCAACCAAATTCTAAGTTCATCAATTTCATAGGGTAACAATCTGTTAATAGCTTTTTCTAGTTCTTTGCAAAAAAGAGAAGTATCAAAACTCACTTTTTTCAACACCGTTTTGGTGTATTCAAACATTGCTCTTGCCATAAATTTTAGAAAATTAAGTTACTTATCATTAAGAACGTAAAAAGAAATTATTTATTACAATAAGCTGTAAAAAATAATAATTTAATTATTTGAGAAATGCGCCTGTTATAATTTGGCTATTTTAGCTAAGAGCGCATCGGCTTTTTTCTCTAATTCTTTATTAATAGCCGCAAAATGTTTTTTCTTGTTTTCAACATTTTTAGTGTTAATTTTTACAATTAAGGCATCAAATGTGGCGATGGCCTCATCAATAATTTTTTCGGCCTTATCTGCTTTTTTATCACCATTCATTAATTGCCAAACATAACATTCTTCAATAATATCAGACAATACAAAGTTGAGATCCTTTTTTAAATTTTTTATACTGGGCATAATTTTATATTTAATTTTGGCAAAAATACATCTTTTTAAAACAATTAAAAACTTAATTGTACACATATAAGTTATTAACAAAAGTGCATTAATCAAGCTAATAAATTTGCAAATTCTTAATTTTATGTTAAATTTATGCCTTAATCTTAACTAACTTATTAAACAATGGAATTATTATCAAGAATTACCGATTGGGCCAAAGGTTTATTTGGACTATTGGCAGCCCTTCTAGGGATTGGCGTATTTGCAGAATTATTATTTGGAAGCTTCTTAGGTGGCTTTAGCGTTGTAGGCAACATCATTAATGTTGTTGGTCAATTTGGAGACAAAGGATTTGTAGGTTTACTTGCATTTATTTTGGTTGTCCTTTTTATTGAAGGCCGCAAATAGTATACTGCTTATATTATTATGTAATAAAGGGAGGTAGTTTAATTTAAACACCTCCCTTTTTATATAAATTAATTTGAAATAAACACTTCCAATAAAACAGCGATTTTCTCTGCGTTAAGAGTAAATTCATTTAGGGTATTTGGAATCAGCACCGTTTCACCCATGGCAATTTCTAGAGAGTGATTGCTGTACTTTAAACAAACTTTCCCTTTGGTACACATATAAATAACAAACGAATCTTTATCTGTATTGTTTATGGTTAAATCGCCATGAAGCTCAATAATATTTGTTTTAAAATAAGGACACTCTACAAGTGGAGAAATGGTATTTTTTAGGGTAACATAATCTGTTTTATACGACTCTTGCGCCTTGTAATCTATAGCTTCTAATGCTTGCTCGGTATGCAATTCCCTACCATTTCTGTTACTGTCTTTTCTGTTCCAATCATAAATACGGTAGGTAATGTCACTTGTTTGTTGAATTTCTGCTAGTAATACCCCCGCCCCAATAGCGTGAATTCTCCCTGTGGGGATAAAATAAACAGCGCCAGATTTTACAATGTCGGTATTCAATAAATCAACTATTTTATTCTGATTGAGGTATTCTAGATATGTTTCTTTATCACAATCATCTTTAAAGCCAACAATCAGATTTGCACTTTCATCGGCTTGCATTACATACCACATTTCAGTTTTACCAAAAGAATTATGGCGTTTTTTAGCCAAAGCATTATTGGGATGCAACTGAATACTCAATGCTTCTTTGGCGTCAATAAATTTGATGAGTAGCGGAAAATTACTTCCAAATTCTTTGAATACTGCATGGCCAACCAAATCGCCTTTAAATTCTGAAATCAATTCTTGTATGGTCTTATTTTTATAAGATCCATTTGCAACAACAGACACATTATTTTTAACATCCGATATTTCCCAACTCTCTCCTATGTTTTGTTTGTCTGACGCTTTATTTAAAAGTGTCTTTAATTTTGAACCACCCCATATTTTTTCTTGCAATATGGGTTTGAATTTAATGGGATAAGCTATCATAAAGTCGATTTATTATTTACAAATATCGCATAATTTTTTTAGGCACTATAATATTGACCTCTCATTTTTAATGCTTATTTTTGTTATATGAAAAAATTTATTGAGAATCTGCCTAAAGCCGAATTACACCTGCACATAGAAGGTTCTTTTGAACCTGCACAAATGTTTGAAATTGCTAAACGCAACGCTATTGACATACCGTTTAATTCTGTTGCCGAAGTTGAAGAGGCCTATAAATTTGATTGCTTACAAGATTTTTTAGATATCTATTACCAAGGGGCTGGTGTATTAATTAGCGAAAACGATTTTTACGATTTGACCTATGCCTATCTGCAAAAATGTGCCGCACAAAATGTGCGTCATGCCGAAATAATGTTCGATCCACAAACACATACAGACAGAGGTATTTCTTTCGAAACTGTTATAAAGGGTATCAGTAGTGCTTGCGCCGATGCCAAAACAAAGCTGAATATAAGTTCTTTTTTGATAATGAGTTATTTGCGTCATTTACCTGAAGAAAGTGCTTTTAAAACTTTAAAGCAGTCACTGCCTTATAAACACTTGATACATGCCGTTGGTTTGGATTCATCCGAAAAAGGAAATCCGCCTTCAAAATTTAAAAATGTCTTTGAAGCTTCTGTAAAAGCAGGTTATATTCCACTGGCACATGCTGGCGAAGAAGGTGATGCCAGTTATGTATGGGAAGCCCTCGATGTGTTAAAAATTAAACGTATTGACCATGGCAATAATGCACTTCAAGATTCTAAATTAATTGCCGAAATTATAAAGCGCGATATCGCTTTGACGGTTTGTCCGCTTTCAAATACAGCCCTACAAGTTGTAAAAGACATTAAAGACCATCCGCTTAAAAAGATGATTGATTTGGGTTTAAAAGTAACTATAAACTCTGACGACCCTGCCTATTTTGGCGGACAAGTCAATGCCAATTATTCAGCCGTTCAAGAAGCACTCAATTTATCAAAATCTGATTTGTATGAATTGGCCAAAAACTCATTTAACTATTCTTTACTACCAAAGCCTAAAAGAGAATTTTATTTAGCCGAATTAGAACTCTATTATTTACAAGCTACTAAGAAGATTTAAGGGCTTTAATAGCTTCGCTGATATGCTTTTCTGCACCAAACTGCTTTTCAAAAATATAAATAATAAAACCTTTGGCGTTAACCACATAGGTTACACGACCGGGCAATAGGCCCATAGTCGATTTTTGCACCCCAAACAATTGGCGCACTTTTTTATCGGTATCAGCCAAAAGCGTAAACGGCAAATGGTATTTTTCGGCAAAGTTTTTATGCGAGGCCACATCGTCTGAAGAAATGCCTATAACTTTGGCATTTAAATCGGTAAAAATTTCAAATTCATCTCTAAATTTACAGGCTTCTTTTGTACAACCCGGTGTGTCGTCTTTTGGATAAAAATAGATAACAGCAGGTTGTTTCCCTATAATATCTGAACTGTTAAAGGTTGTGCCATTTTGGTCTAGTAGACTAAAAGAAGGAACTTTATCGCCTATTTTTAAAGGTTTATTGGATTTTGTATTCATTGACAGGTTTATTAATATTGCCGCTCCTGCAACAACAATTAGATAGATAAATTTTCTCATTACTTTCCTTTATAAATTACAAAATTACGGGGTGTTTCATAAAGAGTTACCTTTATTTTTAATGTGGGTTCAATTTTTTGACGTAAGATATTCCAAATAACAACAGCTATATTTTCGGCTGTTGGATTTAAGGTTTTAAATTCTTCTACTTCAATATTGAGATTTTTATGGTCAAATTTAGAGGCTATTTCTAATTCAATAAGTTCTTTTAAAACTTTCATATCCATTACAAAACCTGTGTCTTTGTTTATCTTACCTGTAATACCTACAATAAGCTCATAGTTATGGCCATGGTAATTAGGATTGGCACACTTACCAAAAACTATGGCATTACGAGCATCAGACCATGCGGCATTATACAACCTGTGAGCTGCGTTAAAATGTGCTTTTCTGTGAACTGTTACTGTCATATTATCAATTTAAATGCGACTCATATTCTTTAAAAATAATTTTAAACCACACCGTGTACTTTTTGGGCTGCTGCTGTATATCCGCTTTAATATCTGCCAATGTACGCCAAGCAAAAGAGGCCACTTCGTCGGTATTTATTTTAGGCTCTTTATTGTAATACCCAACCATCACATGATCTAATTCATGCTCGGTCAAACCATTGTCAAAAGGCGCTTTATAAACAAACCAAAAAAGTTCTTTTAAATTGCAAACAAATCCCATTTCTTCTTCCAATCTGCGCTTGCCAGCCTCTATATTCGGTTCTCCTTCACGTTGATGGCTACAGCAAGTATTGGTCCATAATCCAGGCGAATGGTATTTGTGTAATGCGCGTTTTTGTAATAACAGTTCGCCCTTATCATTAAAAATAAATACAGAAAAAGCACGGTGTAAAACCGCTTTTTTATGCGCTTCCATTTTGGGCATCAAACCAATAGCCTTATTTTTCTTATCAACCAAAACTACCTGTTCTTCTTTCATATATAAAAAATGGAATGACAAATATAAGCTTTATCCGTTTAAACTTTCTACTTCTTTTTTATCCTTAATGTTAAATTTTAAATAGATGTTGCAACATATAATGTTTTAACATATATTTGCATTTTAAAATTTAGCAGCACTAAAAAGAATGAAAAAAACACTTGTAATATTAGCACATCCCGATTTAGAAAATTCGGTAGGAAGTAAAACCATCATAGCATCGCTAAGCAAATTACCCAACATAAGCGTTCTCAATTTGACAGCTCTATATCCCGATTTTAATATTGATGTTGCTTCAGAACAGACAGCTTTGGCTGAAGCCGATTTAATTATTTTACAATATCCCATTTATTGGTATAACATGCCTCCTATTTTAAAACAGTGGTTCGATAAAGTTTTTACTTTTGGATTTGCCTTTGGCGCAGGTGCCCAGTTGACAAATAAAACCATCATCTCTTCGGTTACTGCGGGTGCTCCCGAAAGTTCTTATCCAGAGGGCGAAATGAAGCGTATTATGTTGCCTGTTAAAGCTACCGCGGCATTCTGTAAAATAAATTATCTAAATCCCATTGCGTCTTATGGCATTTATAGCAGTCCAGATCAAGATGCAAAAACACGTGCCAATATTTTAAAAATAGCACAAACACATGCCTACAAACTAGAATCTTTAATAACAAATTTTTAATGAAAACACACAAACTATTTTTAGCACTTGCCTTAACGGGATTTATAGCTACAGCACAAACTACATGGAAAGTTGACAATGTACATTCTACCGTACGTTTTTCAATAGCCCACATGGTTATTTCTGAAATTGAAGGGAATTTTACTTCTTTTTCTGGAACAATAACAAATGAAAAAGCCGATTTTTCTGATGCAAAAATAAACTTTACTATTGATGCCAATAGCATTTATACCCGCAATAAAAAACGTGATGGACATCTTAAAAGCGCCGATTTTTTTGATGTGGTAAAATATCCAAGCCTTACTTTTAAAAGCACGTCTCTTCAAAAAAAGGATGCCAAACATTTTATCTTAACGGGCTATTTTACCATGCATGGTGTAAGAAAATTGGTAAAGTTAGATTTGTTAGCTGCAGGAACTATTAAAGACAATAACGGCAATTTAAAAGCTGGATTTAAAGTTACAGGCACTTTAAAACGCTCCGATTTTGGTTTAAAATACAATTCAGTTATGGATAATGGCGGTGTGGTTATTGGCGACGAAGTTAGTTTTAGCATCAAATTAGAAACCAAACAAGTAAAATAATTTTTTTACCTAAGCTTTTTAAAACCTATTAATCATGAAAAACAATTTGGCACAATTTATTGACATTTTCGAAAATCAAATTCCGGCCAATAAATTAATTGGCATGAAGGTAGATAAGCTTTCAATAGGAAAAGTTAAAGTACATGTACCCTACCAAGATATATTTATAGGCGATTACAGACAAGGTTTTTGGCATGGCGGTATTTTGGCCAGTATTGCCGATGCTGCTGGCGGATTGGCAGGATTTACAACCCTTACATCGCCCGAAGATAAAATCAATACCATCGATATGCGTATTGATTATTTATTGCCCGCTGTTAAATCGGACATCTTTGTGGAAGTTAACTTAATTAAGGTGGGCAAGCGTATTTTAAATGCCGATGTTGTTTTGTATCAAAAAGACATAAATAACCCAATAGCTGTCGCCCGATGTGCCTATAGCGCTTTAAGAAAATAAAAACCCTTGCACTTAAAGTACATGGCTTTGCATATAGAATGAAATGCTATTTTAAAATTATGTTAGGGCTTGAAGATGCCGCTTTAAGTAAATTGCTTATGACACCAAACTTCGGACTTTATAATTTGTAAAAACAGAGAGTCTGGTCCTAAAAAAACACCGTTTTAACTAACGAATGAGACCAATAAATACATTGTTATGTCTTTAGAAAAAGAATTAAAAACACGATTTAAAAATCCCTATCAAAAAGCGCGTATAAACATCCATTTTACGCATAATTTTTTAGCCTATCGTGCAAACGAAATGATTAAAGCCTATGATTTGTCAGCCTCTCAATTTAATGTCTTGCGCATTTTACGAGGCCAATATCCAGAGGCCAACAGTGTGGGGCTTATAAAAGAGCGGATGTTAGACAAAAGTTCTGACGTGAGTCGCATTGTTGACAGGCTTGTGATAAAAAAGTTAATTCACCGCAATGAATGTACTTTAGACAGGCGCCAAAAAGATGTGATAATCAGTCAAAAAGGATTGGACTTATTGTCAAAAATGGATGCCTGCGAAAAGAAACTCGATTCAGCTATAAAACATTTGTCTTTACAAGAGCTAGACGATTTAAACAACTTGCTAAATAAAATTAGAAATACTGAAAAAATGTCATAACTTACTTATAACAAGCCGACTAAATGTCATTATTTTTGAAATATTCTGAAATAATGACATTTTTTTTGGGGATGGTATTTTTTTTGTTCCATGAGGAAAAAGAAAAAAACTGAATTATTAATCTTTAAAATATTTTGAATCATGTTAGTAAAAGCAAATCACAATTTTCAAACATTACCAAACCTATTCGACGATTTTTTTAGAGACTGGTCTGTTAGTAATTTTTCTGACACAAACACCACCCTGCCTGCCGTAAACATCAAAGAAGACGACAATGGTTTTGCCATTGAAGTTGCGGCTCCCGGTATGGATAAGAAAGATTTTAATATCAATTTTGACAATGATGTGCTGATAATATCTTCTGAAAAGAAAGTTGAAAACGAAGACAAAGGCGATAACTACACGCGCAAAGAGTACAGCTATCAATCATTTAGCAGAAGTTTTAGAATTCCTGAAAATACTATTGATAGCGATAAAATTACCGCCAGCTACAAAAATGGTGTCTTGTTGATTTCTATTCCTAAAAGAGAAGAAGCCAAACCCAAACCTGCCAGATTGATAGCAGTTAAATAAAAATTGCTACTTAAAAAAGGCTGCCCTAAAACGGACAGCCTTTTTTATTGATTTTAGTAGGTGTAATTTTAAGAATATTTTAAACGTACAATATCATAAATGGTATTTTTTTTGAGGCTTATTTAACCTAAAATTTAATATTATGAAAAAAATAATGATTTTAACAGCTGTTATTTTATTGAATCTTTACAGCTGCAGTCCTAAAAAAGAAACCCGGTTAGACAATTTATTAGAAGCCAACTTAATAGATACAATTAAACCTAAAACAAATTACCGCGTACATAAAGAATACGACAAAAATGGTAATTTGATTAGCGTAGATTCTACTTACTCTTATTTTTATTCAAATACTAATATAGATCCCAAACAGCAAGAAGAAATATTAAAACAATTTGAGCAAGAGTTTAGAATGCGCATGCCACAAATACAAAACAATATATTCGATAACTTATTTAATGATAACGTGCCTATGGATTCTATTTTTAAAAACAACTTCTACACGCCCGATTTTTTTTATAAGTATTTTAATAATAATGACTTAGAAAACATGCTTAAAAGAATGGATTCCATAAAAAATAGATTTTATAGAGCGCAAATTAATAGCCGAAAAAAGCAAGTGTAATGGTATTTTTTTAACTTTCACAGTTTCTGTTTAGTCCAAAATTGTATTTTTAAGGATAATTTAAACCAGACCTACTAGGTTTTGAAAACCTAGTAGGTCTGTAATGTTTTTACTTGCCTGCCCTTGGCATGAAACCTAATAGGTCTGTAAAATAATATCGCAAACTATGGCCATCTACATACGGACTGTAAGGTGCCATAATATCATCATCTATACAACAAAATGTATCATACAAAATGTATAATTATATTTCCATATCTACCTTAATTTACTTAAGCTGATAATAGTACTTATTACAAATCTTATTTCTAATTTTTATCTCAAAAAGTTAATAATAATTTAAAAACCAGACCCAACAACAGGTTTTTAAATCAAAACTTAGACCTACTAGGTTTTCAAAACCTAGTAGGTCTGTATTAACTAGCCTGCCCTTGGCAGGAAACCTAGTAGATCTCTAAAATATATAGATTATTCAAGTATTATATCTTTAATAGCTTCTATATTTATCTTTTTTTGTCGCAATGCAAATTTTAAATTTTCAACATCATCAAATAACGTAATAACCTCACTTTTAGATAATAATTTAGATTTTTCTGTAACCAATTCGCTGTATGATGAAAATTTATAGCCCTTATAATTTGCAATGCCATGATGGTCGGAATTTGTATTGACATATAAAATTAGACGACGCAAATAGTCCTCATTTAATATACGAATTCTTTTAGGATGTTTTTGAAACAGACTCCCTACCCTATTGTATTTTTTATTAAACGCTTTTGTATAAGCATTAAACATATTTGAAAAAGGTTGATAAAGAGTCATTTTGTCCTCTTTTATTTTTTTTGGTAATAATTGTTTCGGCTTTATTTTAAAAACCAAATGAAAGTGATTGGGCAGTAAGCAATAGCTGTATATATCTAAAATAGCTAACAAATATTTTTTTATTAATTTAATGAAGTAGTCATAATTGTCAACTTCAATAAAAATATTTTCTCTATTATTCCCCCTGTTGAAGAAATGATAATAATACGACGGTTCTAGAGGTTCTAATTTCATTACTATTTTTTTTAGTTGACCAGACCCCTACTAGGTTTTTACTTGCCTGCCTTTGGCAGGAAACCTAGTAGGTCTCCCGGTTTTAATTTTTTTTGATTATAAAAGTAATAATTATTTATCGTATATTAACTGTTTGATAATCAATAAATATCGCGCTATGCTAAAAAGAACTTTATTTTTCGGAAATCCCCTTCAATTGAGAACTAAAAACAATCAATTAATCATAACCAATAAAGAGACAGGTCTAATAAAGCAAGTACCTATTGAAGATATAGGTTTTGTTGTAATTGAAAGCCAAGAGATTTACATCTCAATTCCTACCTTAACAAAATTATCAGAAAATAATGTAGCTGTTATTTTTTGCAATGCCAAGCATATGCCTAGCAGTATGCTTTTACATTTAGACAACCACCATATTCAACAAGAACTATTTACCAATCAGATTAACGCCAGCGAGCCTTTAAAAAAACAATTGTGGCAACAAATTATTAAAATTAAGATTAAAAATCAGGCACAGTATTTAAAGTTACAAGAAAAACCTTTTAAAGTTTTGCAATTTTATGAATCTAAAGTTTTAAGTGGCGACACAGATAACCGAGAAGGTGTGGCAGCAGCCTATTATTGGAAAAATATTTTTGACTTCGATTTTAAACGCGAACGCTATGGCGATTATCCCAATCTATTTTTAAATTACGGTTATATTATTTTAAGAGCGGCTGTTGCCAGAGCTATTGCCGGAAGTGGTTTGTTAAGTACACTGGGACTGCACCATCACAACAAATACAATGCTTTTTGTTTAGCCGATGATGTTATGGAGCCTTACAGACCTCTGGTTGATGCTAAAGTAATCGATATTATAAAAAAATACCCAGACCGAGAATTAACCCTTGCTATTAAAGCCGAGCTTTTACAACTACTTACACAAACTGTTTATTTTAAGGATAGTAAAAGTCCGCTAATGGTAGCGCTCTCAAAAACCACAAGCTCATTACAGCAATGCTACGCTGGCAAGACCAAAAAAATAACTTATCCAAAATTATGGAATTAAATGCGTATAGAATTATGTGGGTATTTGTATTTTTTGATTTGCCAACTGAGACTAAAAAAAACAGAAAAGACGCCCAGCGTTTTAGAAAAAATTTATTGCAAGACGGCTTTAGCATGATGCAATTTTCGGTTTATATGCGCCATTGTGCCAGTAGCGAAAGTGTTGATGTTCACGAAAAACGTATTAAACGCTTATTACCACCTCTGGGAAAAGTGAGTATTTTAAGAATAACTGACAAACAATTTGGCAATATCATGAATTTTTGGGGCAAAGCGGTACAACCCAGCATGCCACAACCTACGCAATTAGAACTGTTTTAAGGAGATTATTTTTATAATTTTACAGTGTGAATTAGTTGCCGACTTTGGAATTGTACCAAAGACCTGGGTAACTAGGCGGCTTTTTTATTTTTGCAATTAACAAGTTTATCATTATTTATAATAAAAAGCTTTTAATGCCAAAGTTTTGGAAGTATCTTTAAGGATAATTTAACCCCTAGACCTACTAGGTTTTGAAAACCTAGTAGGTCTGGTTTAACTTGACTGCCCTTGGCATGAAACCTAGTAGGTCTGTTTGTAAGCTCTTTTTTTACTCTGTAAATAATACTTTTTAAAAACAAAAAAATGCCTCAATCTTGCCTTATCACTGCAAAAAAGAAGCATTTTTTTTTAACGATATTTACTTTAAAGCTTTATTTATTAGCAACTAACAGCGCTACTAATATCGTGTTTTCTAATCTTTAATCAAACCACAACAATAGCGAAAGCACAGCAAAACCAAAATTAATATCGTGTTTTCTAATCTTTAATCAAACCACAACGTATGGAAGTTTACAGAGAAAATACAAAGAATATCGTGTTTTCTAATCTTTAATCAAACCACAACTGTGTTCCGGTAATTTTACAGTTGTTTAAAATATCGTGTTTTCTAATCTTTAATCAAACCACAACTTACGGTTGGTATATTCGGAGCTACAATGAATATCGTGTTTTCTAATCTTTAATCAAACCACAACCCTGATGTTATGTGGGATTATTATCCTAAAAATATCGTGTTTTCTAATCTTTAATCAAACCACAACTAGCGGCTAAGGGCTATTTTATAGTTTAAATAATATCGTGTTTTCTAATCTTTAATCAAACCACAACATGATAGTATGAAAGAAAAAATTAACACCAAATATCGTGTTTT
>JAKIUU010000011.1 GCA_021647405.1 Flavobacteriaceae bacterium | reverse complement strand
CTTTAAAATGATTTCTGCACGATTCTTCGCTATCAAAATGAGCTGTAAAACTAAATATATTCATATCTTTATTTTCTCTAAAGATAAGCATTAATTATCAATTATTAGTGTTTGCGGACATACAATAACGCTATAATTCTTTTCTTATGACCAAAAAAATTACTGTTCTTTTATTTTGTTTGTTTTCAATTTCAATTTTTTCGCAAAAATCCAAATTACCAACACACGAATTGCGTTTAAACCTGCTTTATACGGCCGTAGGTTTACCCGAAATAAGCTACGAAAAAATTATAAATAATGAGTCTTCTTATGGCCTATCATTTGCCTTTTCGTTAGACTCATATATCGATTTAAATTATATCATTCTACCTTATTACAGACATTATTTTAGCAAAAAAAGAGCCGCCGGATTTTTTATGGAAGCCAATGCTTCATTAGGTAGCTATAAAGGCTCTTACTATTACCGTAGCGATGATGGAGGCTATTATGGCTTTGCTATTGGCAATAGAACAGGAGCCGGATTGGGTTTTTCAATAGGCCAAAAATTTGTTACAAAACAAAATTGGACAGCCAACATAACCTTAGGCGTTTCAAGAAATATAGTAAACAACATATTTATTGACGGAAGTTATCCCCGAATAGAGATTGCGCTTGGCAAACGCTTTTAAAACGCTTGCTGCCATTTATTAATCTAAATCCAAATAAATTACTTCATTTTTATTTGGTTTGGTATCTTTGCATCTTATAAATTACTGACGATGATAAAAACCAGTGTAGCAACCTTATTAGAAGGTACAAATTTGCAACAAACTGTAACCATAAACGGCTGGGTACGCACTTTTAGAAGCAATAGGTTTATTGCGCTAAATGACGGCTCAACAATTCACAGCATACAGTGTGTGTTGGCTTTTGAAGATTTTGACGAAGTCACTTTAAAACGCATCAATACAGGTGCGGCTATAGCTGTTACAGGCACTTTGGTGGAAAGTTTAGGTAAAGGGCAACGTTTTGAAATTCAGATCTCTGAACTCACTATTTTAGGCAATAGCAATCCCGAAGAATATCCCATTCAACCCAAAAGACACAGTCTGGAATTTTTAAGAGAAAACGCCCATTTACGCATCCGTACCAATACCTTTAGCGCTGTTATGCGTGTGCGTTCCAAACTCTCTTTTGCTGTACATAAATATTTTCAAGACAACGGATTCCATTATGTAAACACGCCTATTATTACAGGTTCTGATGCCGAAGGTGCTGGCGAAATGTTTAAAGTAACCAATTTAGACACTAAAAATCCGCCATTAACCACCGATGGAAAAATTGATTACACCAAAGATTTTTTCGGAAAAGAAACCAACTTAACCGTTTCGGGTCAGCTTGAAGCAGAAACCTATGCCATGGGCTTGGGCAAAGTATACACTTTTGGGCCGACCTTTAGGGCCGAAAATTCGAACACAACACGTCATTTGGCCGAATTTTGGATGATTGAACCCGAAATGGCTTTTTTCGATTTAGATGACAATATGGATTTGGCACAAGATTTTATTCAATACACTGTAAGATATGTGCTTGAAAACTGCCAAGACGATTTGGCTTTTTTAGACCAGCGTTTAACGCAAGAAGAAAAGAGCAAACCAGCCATTGAACGCAGTGAAATGACTCTTTTAGAAAAATTGAATTTTGTAATTGACAACAATTTTAAACGTGTAAGCTATACCGAAGCCTTCGATATTTTAAGAAATTCTAAACCCAATAAAAAGAAAAAATTTAAATTCCCAATTAACGAATGGGGTGTTGATTTACAAAGCGAACACGAACGCTTTTTAGTTGAAAAACACTTTAAGTGCCCCGTCATTTTATTCGATTATCCTGCCAATATCAAAGCCTTTTATATGCGCTTAAACAAAGATGGAAAAACCGTTCGCGCAATGGATGTGTTGTTTCCTGGCATAGGCGAAATTGTTGGTGGTGCACAACGCGAAGAGCGTTTGGATGTTTTGATTCAGAAAATGAAAGCGCTCAATATTGATGAAGAAGAGTTAAAATGGTATTTAGATTTACGGAAATTTGGCACCTGTGTACACAGTGGTTTTGGCCTTGGTTTTGAACGTTTGGTCCAATTCACAACAGGCATGGGGAATATTAGAGATGTCATCCCTTTTCCAAGAACGCCCCAAAATGCAGCCTTTTAAGACGCTTTTTTTAGCAAATTTTATCTTAAAATCTTACTGTAATTAATTAAACTAAAGTTGTATTTTTACACTTATTAAGTAGGTATTTCTATGCTCAAACAGAGTTTACAACAGCGGTTATTACAAAAATTATCTCCTCAACAGATTCAGTTGATGAAAATGATTCAATTGCCTACGCAGGCTTTTGAACAAAAGCTCAAGCAAGAAATAGAAGAAAACCCAGCTTTAGAAACTGGTAAAGAAATTGATGATGATGAAAAAGATGATTTTAATGACGATTATGATTCTGGAAATGAAACCATAGATACCGAAATTAATGTTGATGAGTATTTAAGCGATGACGAGATACCCAGTTATAGGTTACAGGCCAATAATTACAGCAGTGATGATGATGAAAAAAACATCCCTTATGCCGCGGGAAAATCGTTTAACCAACATTTAATAGAACAACTAAACACCTATAGTTTTTCTGATAAAGAATATCTTATAGCCGAGTTTTTAGTGGGTAGTATTGATGAGAGTGGCTATATAAGACGCCCAATTGAAGATATTATTGACGACCTTGCATTTTCGCAAAATCTCTTTACAGAGAGAAAAGAGGTTTTAGCTATTTTAAATATCATTCATCAATTAGATCCTGCTGGTGTGGGTGCAAGAGATTTAAAAGAGTGCCTGTTATTGCAATTAAAACGTAAAAAAGAAACCAAAGAAAGACGCTTAGCAATCAAATTATTAGACAAATCTTTTGAGCAATTTGTAAAAAAACACTACAAGAAGCTCATTTTAAAACACGAGATTTCTGAAGATGAATTAAGAGAAGCTATTAAAGAAATAGAAAAATTGAATCCCAAACCTGGTGGCAATTATGTTGGAAGCTCAAAAATAGTTGAACAGATTATTCCCGATTTTACTCTAAATATTGACGAAGGTGTTTTAAACGTACAGCTAAATGCCCGAAATGCGCCAGAGTTACATGTGTCTCGCGAATATTATAACCTGCTTAAAGGATACCAAGAATCAAAAAACAAAAGCAAGTCTCAAAAAGAAGCCGTATTTTTTGTCAAACAAAAACTCGATGCTGCAAAATGGTTTATTGATGCTGTAAAGCAACGTCAACAAACACTCTTGTTAACAATGAATGCCATTATGCACTTTCAAGAAGCGTATTTCCTATCGGGTGATGACCGCAAATTAAAACCAATGATTCTCAAAGATATTGCCGAAAAAGTAAATATGGATGTCTCTACCATCTCGAGAGTTACCAACAGTAAATATGTTGACACGCCTTATGGTACAAAACTGATAAAAGAATTCTTTTCTGAATCTATGAAAAATGATCAGGGCGATGATGTTTCAACCAAAGAGATAAAAAAAATATTGCAGACATTTATTGAAAATGAAACCAAATCAAAACCCTATACCGATGATAAATTAGCCGAATTACTCAAAGAAAAAGGCTATCCCATCGCACGCCGCACCATAGCAAAATACAGAGAACAATTAGGGCTACCTGTAGCGCGTTTAAGAAAACAATTTTAGTCTTTTGCACAATTTATCTAAATACATATCAATTGCATTGCATCCTGTTCTGATACCCACTTTGGCAACTTTTCTTTATTTTATTGTGGCGCCTACCTATTTTCATACCAATCAGATTTATATAATTTTGGGGCTGGTTTTTTTAGGTTCATACATACTCCCCCTTTCACTTTTGGTTCTTTTTAAAAAAATAAATATAATTTCTAGTTTCGAAATTAAAGAAACCTATGAGCGTAGAATACCAATTCTAAGTTTTTTATTGATAAGTTTTCTTATAGGAAAAATGTTGTACAGTTTGCCAGATTATCAACTCTTAAGCCTTATGTTTATAGGTGGTTTTATAGCCTTAAGTATTACTTATTTACTGCTTTTCTTAAACTTTAAAACAAGTTTACACGTGCTCGGCGCAAGTGGTTTTACGGCCTTTATGATATTGATTAGCTACGCATACAACATCAATTTAATTGGATTAATAGCATTTTTATTTTTTTTAACAGGATTTTTAGGTACAGCACGTCTCATTTTAAAAGCGCATAAACCAAAGGAACTAATAGCAGGTTTTATCATTGGAATATCAAGTATTCTCATCAGCACTTTGTTTTTAAATTACATTTAAAAAGTATTGATTTACTTGATAAGAAAATTGCTTTAAAATAAACTATCCACAACGCAGAGCATCACGAATTTCTTTTCGATTATAGTGCTATTTCTTTTGATATCAGTTGGGCAATTGAATCGCTATCAATACCTATTTGTTGGTGTAATTCTAAGACACTTCCGTGGTGAATAAATGCATCGGGTACACCCAAACACAGTATTTTAGGTGTATCTGATTTTTGAGCGTTTGCAAATTCCAGAATGGCAGAGCCAAAACCACCTTTTAAAACGCCATCTTCTACGGTAACAATAGTTTCGAATTTATTAAAAATAGTGCGTACTAACTTTTCGTCTAAAGGTTTAACAAAACGCATGTCATAATGCGCCACTTTAGGTTCTATTTCTGCATTTAATTTCTTGATAGCCTCAGTAACATTGCGCCCTATGGCACCAATACTTAATACGGCAATGGTTTCTCCGTTTTTAAGACACAGCCCTTTGCCTAATTTAATTTTTTCAAAAGCAGTTTTCCAATTTACGATAGCACATTCTCCTCTAGGATAACGAATGGCAAGGGGTTGTTTAAACACTTCCAATTGCGCAGTATATAACATATTTCTTAAATCTTTTGCATTTAAGGGCGCAAAAATTACCATATTTGGAATACAGCGCAGGTAGGCCAAATCAAAAATCCCATGGTGTGTAGCGCCGTCTTCGCCAACAATACCAGCGCGGTCAATACAGAAAATAACAGGTAAATTTTGCAAGGCCACATCGTGGATTATTTGGTCGTAAGCACGCTGTAAAAAAGTAGAGTAAATAGCACAAAAAACTGTGAGGCCTTGAGTGGCCATTCCGGCAGAAAGTGTAATGGCATGTTGTTCGGCTATACCCACATCAAAAGCCCTTTCGGGGATTTCCTTTAGCATGTATTTTAACGAAGTACCTGTTGACATAGCCGCTGTAATACCTACAATAGATTTGTTTTTACGTGCCAATTCTAACAGTGTTAGTCCAAATACATCTTGGAATTTTATACCTTTTTTAGCCCCAGTATTCTGAATACGTTCGCCTGTAATCTTATCAAATTTTCCAGGGGCATGATAGGTTATTTGGTCTTGCTCGGCTTTTTGCAAACCTTTGCCTTTTGTTGTTATAACATGCAAAAACCTAGGGCCTCTAACTGATTTTAACCGTTCTAATTCGTTGATTACAGCATTTAAATCATGCCCATCAATAGGGCCTGAATAGTCAAAATTTAAAGCTTCAATAATATTGTGTTTTCTAACGCGCTTATTTGTTTTAATATTGGTTAAATATTTTTTTAAAGCCCCTACGCTTGGGTCAATACCCATGGTGTTGTCGTTTAAAATAATTAATAAATTGGCATCGGTTACACCCGCATGATTAAGACCTTCAAAAGCCATACCGCCCGCAATACTGGCATCGCCAATTACAGCAATATGTTGTTTTTCAAAATCGCCTTTAAGATGAGAGGCAATAGCCATACCCAAGGCTGCAGAGATTGAAGTAGAAGCATGTCCTACCCCAAAAGTATCGAATTTGCTTTCGCTCCTTTTAGGAAATCCGCTTAAACCATCGAGCTGCCTATTTGTATGAAAAAAATCTTTTCTGCCTGTTAAAATTTTATGGCCATAGGCTTGATGACCCACATCCCAAACCAACAAATCATCTGGGGTATTAAACACATAGTGTAAAGCAATCGTTAATTCTACAACACCTAAACTGGCGCCTAAATGCCCTTCTTTAACAGCAACAACATCAATAATAAACTGGCGCAATTCTTTGGCCAATTGTGGTAATTGAGAAGGGCCTAAAAGTTGCAAATCTTTGGGCGAATTTATGCTGTTTAACAAGGCTGTATCCATAACAACAAAAGTACAACAAATATCATTTGAAAATTTCTGATTCCTGACAATACCCTATCTTTGCGATATGTTAAAACCTTTTGATGATACTTATTTTATGCAACAAGCGCTTAAAGAAGCGCAGTTGGCATTGGATAAAAACGAAGTGCCTGTTGGGGCTGTTATTGTTACAAATAATACCATTATAGCACGTGCGCATAATTTAACAGAGTGCCTTACTGATGTTACAGCCCATGCCGAAATGCAAGTCTTTACATCAGCTGCTTCTTACTTAGGAAGTAAATACTTAAGAAACTGTACATTATATGTAACTTTAGAACCTTGTAATATGTGTGCGGGTGCCTGTTTTTGGACACAAATAGGCAAGGTTGTTTATGGGGCTTCTGATGAAAAAAGAGGGTTTAAAAACCACAACACGCCTTTACATCCAAAAACAAAAGTTGTCAAAGGTATTTTAGCGGCTGAATGCAGTAAAATATTACTTCGCTTTTTCGAACAACAACGCAAGATTAATAATAAATCTTAAAAAGGTCAAAAACCAATATTTCTTACTTAGATTCCCGCTTTCGCGAGAATGACAATTTCAACGGAAACCTCAACGCAGAGCATCGAGGAATTCTTTTCGATTAAAGTCTCCTTAATCTTTTGTGATTTGTGATTTGGAATTTGTGATTTAAATCCTCAAACTCAATTATTCCGCTTCTTTTTTAGGTTTGTCTTTTGGAAACATATATTCCGATAATTTTTTATCCTTATAACGGGTGTATAAAAAGAAAGGTAAAATGACAAAAGCCAGAATAAGAACACCAATGCCAATAATAAAATCGCCTTTTTGAACATTTGTTTCTTTGATGTAAAATCCTAAAATTAGCAAGCCTATTTCTGCTACCACTAAAAATTTTAAGAGCGTTTTCATTTTTTATTTAACACATATTTAATTACAGGCAATTTACAAAATGTTCTATATTTATAGCGTGCTAAAATATCTGTCAGTTTTTTAAGAGAGTGACTATTTAAAAAAACAACTATTATGAAAAATTTGAAGCTTCTGTTACTAACTGTAATTTTAATTGGCTGTCAAAACCCACAAACAAAAAAAACAATGGCTACAAAAAAAATAGTAATTGCCCATCGTGGGGCTTCAGGATACTTACCCGAACACACCCTAACAGCCAAAGCCATGGCCTATGCCATGCACCCCGATTATCTAGAGCAAGATATTGTTTTGAGCAAAGATGATGTGCCAATAGTGATTCATGATATCACTTTAGATGATGTAACCGATGTGGCCAAACAGTTTCCTGACAGAAAACGTGAAGATGGTAAATATTATGTAATTGACTTTACTTATTCTGAATTACTGCGGTTAAATGTTACAGAGCGTTTTGACACCAAAACAGGTCTGGCTGTTTTTAAAGGGCGCTTTCCTATTTGGAAATCGCATTTTAAACTCCACAGTTTACAAGACGAAATAGAAATGATACAGGGTTTAAATAAAAGTACTGGCAGAAACATAGGTATTTATCCTGAGATTAAGGCCCCAAAATTTCATCGCAACAACGGTAAAGACATCTCTAAAATTGTACTTAAAGTCTTGTCAGATTACAGCTATAAAACCAAAAAAGATAACTGTATTTTACAGTGTTTTGATGCCACCGAATTAAAACGCATCCGTCAGGAATTAAAAAGCAAACTGTTTTTAGTACAGTTGACCGAATTTAAAGAAGACAATTCGAAATTGGCCGAATTTGCCAAATATGCCGATGGTATGGGACCTTATTTTAAACAACTTATAAAAAGAACCGACCCTAAAACGGGTACAATTGTGTTTAACAATTATGTAAAAAATGCCCATAAATTAGGAATGGTAGTTCACGCTTATACTTTTAGAGCCGACCAATTAGAGGGCTTGCCTTCTTTTGAATTCCTTTTAGATTTGGGTTTTAACAAAGCCCACTTAGATGGTATTTTTACCGATTTCTCCGATAAAGCTGTTGCTTTTTTTAAAAAACAAAGCCATTAATAAATCTTTTATAAAGGGACAGCAATGGTATAAATCGTTCCCTTATTCAATTCGCTTTCAAGATCTAAGGTGCCTTTTAGTAATTTTACACGACGTTCTATATTTTTAAGTCCAGCACCTCTTCGCTCTTGTTTCATTTTTTTTAAGTCCATTCCGATGCCATTATCAACAATAACGAGCTTTAAAAAATTGTCTGTCGTTTTAGACACACTAATGGCGGCTTTTTTTGCGCCAGAATGCCTTATAATATTGGTTGTTATTTCTTGTGTAAGTCTGAAGATATTAATTTTAATAATATTGGCTATTTCGTTTTCGGTAATAGACTGAAGGTCAAACTCGAATTCTGTGTTTTTTGAATGGTTGTAATCTTCACAAATATGAGTTAAAGCGACCAACAAGCCATGTTCTTTAAGCTGTTTTGACATTAAGCCATGAGCTATATCTCTGGCTTCATCCATAGCACTTACATTGAGTTTTTTTATTGTAGACAGATATTTAAAAGTATCGTCGTTTTTATTTTTTGCGGTTCTCAGAAGTAATTCTATGTACATATTTTCGGCAGATAAAATCTGACTCAAACCATCGTGCAATTCTTCACCAAAACTTTGTTTTTCTTGTTCTTGGGCATCGATAAAAGCTTGGATAAAATCGTGTTCTAATTTTCTCTTTTCGGTAATATCAACCCCTATTGAAATATAGGTGTCGCCAACACCTTTAGAAACACGCCATTCAAACCATTTGGTATCTCCCTGCTTTGTTAGGATACTTCTTTCAGAAATATCAAGACTTAAAGATTTTTCTGTAAAGAAATGATTGAGTACAGTTGTTTTACTTTTTGCAGCAAGTTTTTGATCTTTATATGTGTTCTCCCACCAACCTTGGCCCAGCATATCTTTTGGATTATAACCTAAAGCCTGTTTAATACTGGGTGAAGCATAGGTAATATCACCCCTTTTGTCAACAACCAATAAAATGGTACTCAATTTACTTAAAATAACATCCGACTGTTTTAACCGTTTTTCACTTTTTTTACGTTGGGTTATATCCTGAATAGTCCCTGTAAATTTTACAAACTTATTGTTATGATCAAATTCTTTTTTACCATTACCTACAACCCATATAATTTTTTTATCAAGAGGTCTTATTATTCTAAACTCTATTGGATTGGTATTGCTAACAGATGTATCTGAGGCTATATTTTGAAGGATTTTTAAATCTTTGGGGTGAACCAAATGTATCCATCCCTCAAAATCTTTGGTGTAGTTTTTGGGAATACCTGCTATTTTATCAAACATTTCTGTACTCTCAAAATATCCGGTACTAAAATCAAAGGTCATAACCCCTATGCTGTTAATATTATGTGCCAATTGCAACAGGTTTTTGTTTTTGCTAAGTTCTAATTCTGTTCGTTTTCTTTGCGTAATATCTTGAATAGTTCCTATAAATTTTATAATCTTATTGTTTTTACAAAAAACTTTTCCTTTGCCATGAATCCACTTATATTTTTTACTGCCTTTTGGATAAATACGGTATTCTCTATCAAAAGTAAAACCTTTTTTGAGGCACTTTTTTAACATCTTTACGTTAGCCTCAATATCATCAGGGTGTACCAAATTACGCCAGTCATCATAATTTATTTCTTGCTTATTTGTTAATCCTGTAATTTTACAATATTCATTGCTAACAAAACCAGATCCTTTTTCAATATCAAAATCAAAACTGCCTATTTTAGCAATACCCTGAGCCGCATTGAGCATGGCCTCACTTTTTAATGTTGCCTGTTCTGCCAGTTTTTGTTTTGTAATATCAATAAATGTTCCCACAAACCGAGAGGGTACATTATCTTTGTAAATAATTTCGCCCCTCGCTTGAAGCCATTTTAATTGGTGTGTGTCTTGTGTGTAAATTCTACAATCTCTTTTGTAAGTACTTTGGTTTTTAATACACCATTGCAGTAATTCTCTATTCGCTATTAAATCATCTGGATGGGTAATACTGCACCAATCGTCAAGTGATTTCTGAGAGCCAATTTCAAACCCCACAATTTTATCAAATATTTCAGACCTTGTAAAATATTTTGAAATTAAATCCAATTCAAAAGTTCCTAATTGGGCAATTTCATGCGATTTCTGCAAATCGAGTTCAGTTTGTTTTTGCTTTGTAATATCTTGGATAATTCCTAAAACCGGCAATAAATTTCCTTCCTTATTTGTTTGTAATGGAGCCGCTACATGATGTACCCATAGTATCTGTTTGTCTAAAGGTCTTATAACCCGATATATTATATCAAAGCCTGATGTTATATCTTCTTGACGTTTTTTTAATTGATTTTTAAGAATATATAAATCATCTGGATGTGCTATATCTATCCACATTTGTAATTGCGATGTCCCTCCTTTAAAATTGAGGATTTCTAAAATAATTTTAGAAGCTTCCCATGTTTTGGTTTTAAAATCATACGTATAATAGCCCAGTTTTGAAATGTTTTGCGATGCTTCTAAAAAATAATTACTCTGACTGAGTTGTTTTAAAAGCGCTTCTTGACCCTGTAAAAAAATCTTTCGCCTTTTTCTGTATTTTGCAGTATCATCTATAGAAAATGCCAAAAACAAACTGAATATAACAAACAACAAGATTTGTAATTTAAACAAAAAGTTTAATTGACCATTTAAAGAAAATCTTAACTGTGTTTGAAGCTTGTCAATACGCGAGATAATTTCATTGAAAACAACATCGTGTTGTAGTGTGTTTAAGCCATTGGCCTCTTTTTGAGTTAAAGATTCAAACTCTAAGAGTTTGCTCTGAATGTGTTTAATTTCCTGATGCTGCTGTTCACTGTAAAGAGGGATAATGTAATCGCCTAAATCCTTGCTTTTTAGTAAAATTTTAAAAACTTTTTTTGATTCAGAAAAAGCATTTTTACCCTTATCAACATAATAAGCTTTCCCTAAATTATCTTCTATTTGTAAATGGGCACTTGTCATTTCTTGCCTTATTTTTGACAGGCTGTTTATTTTAAATAGATGGGTTGTTTTTATATGGGTTCCTACCAATAGGACAATAGAGATTAGAATAAATAAAATACCCCCAATTAAAAAAAATGGTTTTTCTTTAGGGTTTTTATAGGCATATAAAAATGCCGGTATTTTCTCTTTTGGCTGAAACATATTAAACTTCTAACTAAGCTTTTGCAAAAAAGATATTTGAGGGAAAATCTATAAAAAATTACAAAAGGACGTGGCTAATATATAAGTTTTTTTTTAAAATTATAATCCTCTTTTTTAAAAAAGGACGGTAAATCAGCTTTTATGATTAAGTTAAAGGGACAGTAATGGTATAAGAGATTCCTTTTTCTGGTTTTGTTTCTAAACTTAGTTTGCCATTTAACAACTTTACACGGCGCTCAATATTTTTAAGTCCTGTGCCTTTTTTTTCGCTTTTTAGTTTCTCTAAATCAATACCCACCCCATTGTCTTTAATAACCAACACCAATCTGTCATCATGCGTTTTTTTCATATTTATAGTGGCTTTTGTGGCACCACTATGCCTTACCGTATTCGTGGTGATTTCTTGACATATTCTAAAAATATTTATCTTGGTTTCTTTAGAAAACATTGTTTCATCAAGTCCCTTTTGTTCAAATAAAAATTTGATATTTTTAGAATGGTTATAATCTGTACAAATTTGCTGGATGGCATTTAACAAACCTTTCTCTTTTAATTGCTTAGACATAAGTCCATGGGCAATATTGCGGGCATCATTAATGGCGTTGAGATTCAACTCTCTTACTTTATACAGAAATTCCGAAATTTTAGAATCTTCTTTCTTGTCAAATTTAATAAGTAAATCTATATACATCGATTCGGCTGATAAAACCTGACTAATACTGTCGTGTAAATCTTCGCCAAATCTTTGTTTTTCTTGTTCTTGGGCATTTATAAAAGCATGAAGGAAGTCATGTTCTAGCTGCCTTTTCTCAGTAATATCTTGAATGGTACCAAACACCATTGGATTTGTGTTCTTGGTATTTTTTTTAAAAGGATTAGAAACATGGCGTATCCAACGCAAACTGTTGTCGGCATCGACACAGATTCTGTAAATTAAATCTAAAGGTTTCTTTACCTGTCTAAAAGCGTCTAAAACCATTTTTTTATCATCGGGATGTACAATAGCAAGCCATGATTTATAAATATCACCCTCTTTTGGATACCCCAAAAGCTCTAAAATAATTTTAGAAACAGTCCACTTTTTAGTATTAAAATTATAGGTGTAAAATCCCAATTTAGCAATATTCTGTGTTTTTTCAAGACGGGTTTCTCTTTCTTTAAGCCTGATGCGTATATTTTTAATAACCAAAACAGTTAATACAATGTGAATTAATAAAATTCCTAAAAGGAGGTATTGTAGGCTGCGAATAAAATTAATATTGCCATTAAGTTTTATCTTAATTGCATTATAGGCATTGTTTATATTTGTTTTTAATACACTAAATTCTCTGTCGTGATTATCGTAAATATTTGGCACAACACCCTCTTCTATATAGGTATTAATACAAATATCCGCACTCATTTTTAGCTTACTGAGTTGTTGTTTTAAGGCTATTAATTGGCTGTGTTGTTTTTTATTAAGAAGTTTAATCAATGTTCTGTTTTGGTTGTACAGTAAAACCTCTTGCAAATCTTGTTTTGCTTTATCTAGATTTAAAATTGTGGGATTGTTCTGACTGGCCGAATAACCAGTAGTGTTTATAAATTCATCCAACCAGACATGCGCATAACTCAACTCTTGATTTGCTTTTTGAAGCAGGTATAAGTGTGCGCGATGTGAGGTATTTAAGTGGTCATTCAAAAAACCCAAAACAATAGTACATAGCACCAAACCCATGGCCATAGCTATTAAATGAACTTCCTTTAGTTTGGTTTTGTATAAAATACTGAGCAAATTTGGGAAATAACGCATGTATTTGATTTAAAGATTTTTTTTAAGACAGTGCCGATTTTATCTAACAAATAATTTCTTTGTGCCAATTTGAGAATCTGTTTGAATTCTTACAAAATAAATCCCTGTACTCAAACTAGAAACATCAATGGTATTGTGTAAGGAATTAATAGTTTTTTGGATAAACGATTTCCCCAAATAATTAAATACTGTTACGTTGGCGCTGTTAACCTGAGAGGGCAATTGTAATGTTACCTGCCTACTTCCTGGATTGGGATACATATTATGTAACAAATGTAACTTGTTAGTAGCCAATACAGACCCAATAACCATGGTGTTTTGAGCCATTTGATTGCTACTTGTTGTTGCTCCTCCTGAGCTGTTTAAATTGCCTGCAATACTGGCCACATAAAAAGTTATGGCACCCACATCTATCGAAGGAGCCGTCCAAGCGAAGTTCCATGAATTTTGGTCGCTCCCCGCAAGCGAATGCGTCACAAAATTACCCCCTGCTTGCAAATGTGTATTCACCACATCTGTAACAACAAATCCCCCTATTTTACTAGGGGCATTGTTTTCTACTGTTATTTGAAAACCATGTTTAGAGGCGCCGTTAGCCGTTTGTGTAACTGTCATATTATAAGTTTGCCCCAGAGCATAACCGCCACTAGGTATATCTGAAGTAATACTAACGGCAGTATTAAAGTTACCGTTATTATCATGACAGGTTAAACAAGACTGAGGTGCTAACTGATTATCAAGAGGTGACCCTGTTACACCATTACTACTACTACCCCCATTACTAAACGATATTACCAATAAGGCAATAGCAAGCATTAAAAATAAGACACCATAAAAATGAAGATGTTTTTTCATAACACAAATTTTAAAAATTGAACATTTTAATTATATTTTTATGGTGTCTTAATGGCATTTATTATGTCGTAATATTATTTAAATATTACAATTTCTTTTATCACAATAGTTTGATATGGAAAATAAAGGTGTAAATATTTTGTTACTTTTTTGTGTTAAATGACAAAAAGTTGTAAAAAGTGCAGAAAATTTATATACTATTTTTAGCTAGTTACCTCAATCAATTTCCGTCTGTAAACGGTTAGCAGTTTAGACTTAGATATAAAGCCGTAATATTTGCCGTCTTTAACTACCGGGAGATTCCAAGCGCTACTATCTTGAAATTTACGCATAATACTTGTCATATTATCACTGTGGTAATATATAACTTCAGGAGCGGCATGCATATAATTCGACACATAAGTTTTTTTGTAAAGTTTGCTATTAAACATAACATCTCTAATGTCATCTAATAGAATAATACCTAAAAATTTTCCTTCATCATCTACTACAGGAAAAATGTTACGTTTAGATTGTGTTACAGCTTTTTTGAGCATTTTGCCCAATTTCATATCGGGTTTAACGGCTATAAAATTCTTTTCTATTATTTTGTTTAAATCCATCATAGATAAGACTGTTTTGTCTTTGTCGTGTGTTACTAATTCGCCTTTTTGAGCCAATTCTGCCGCATAAATATTATAAGGAATATAACGTCTAACAATTAAAAAGGAAATGGAAGCCGTTATCATTAAAGGGACAAATAAATCGTAGCCATTGGTTATTTCTGCAATTAAAAAAATAGCTGTTAAAGGGGCTTGAAGCACACCAGCCATAAGACCTGCCATGCCCACTAAAGCAAAGTTACTGGTAGAAAGTTGGTGATTAAAAAGCCCAGAAGTATTCATTATATAGGCAAAAACAAAACCCGAAACACTTCCTGTAAAAAGGGTTGGCGCAAAAACGCCACCTATACCACCTGCGCCAAAAGTAATTGACATAGCAACTACTTTTAAGGTGACAAGTCCCACCAAAAAAGCAATAAGAAACCACGCATTGTCTGTTACGATTTCAAAATAATTAGCAGCCAATACTTTTTCTACATGGCCTCTTAGTATATGATTTATAGTTTCATAGCCTTCACCAAAAAGAGGTGGCACAAAATAAACAATTATACCAATGAGTAATCCACCAATTATTAAGCGCTTATAAGGGTTGGCAAATTTTTCAAAAAAGGCACTAATACCAAAATAGGTTTTACTGAAATAGAGCGATGTGGTAGCCGAAGTAATTCCCAACACCCCATAAAACAAGGCATCGTTTAAATTAAAAGTGACATTTTCTGTTGGAAAATGTAATAGCACATCGTTTCCTAAAAAGAAATAAGAGGTTAAAATAGCTGTAATAGAAGCTATTAAAAGAGGAATCATTGAAAATAATGTTAAATCTAAGCTGAAAATTTCTACAGCAAATATAATTCCTGCAATAGGCGCTTTAAATATAGATGACATAGCACCAGCAGCTGCAGCTCCAACCAATAAATTTCTTGTTGTCTGATTTAAATGAAAAAATCTAGCGACATTTGAACCTAAGGCGGCTCCTGTAGCCACTGTTGGCCCTTCAAGACCTACAGAACCACCAAAACCCACGGTTAATGGCGCTGTTAATAATGAGCCCCACATTTGATGTGATGGCATTATTGATTTTAATTTTGAAATGGCGTATAAAGTAGAGGGAATACCATGACCAATTTTTTTTCTGATAACATATTTTATGACAATAATAACAAAAAAGAGCCCAATTAGGGGGAAGATAAAATAGGTCATTTTATGATATTCTCCAATATACTTGCCTTCGAGTAATTCTTGAATTAAATGGGTTAAGTTTTTTAAAGTAACCGCTCCTAAACCGGCTAACAAACCTATAATAGCACTTAAAATACTGATGAATTGAGGCTTAGAGATATGTTTATACCGCCAAATCAAAAATTTTGCAATCCTACTATTAGGTTTTTTGGGCATTTTAATTTTTTAAATTTAATTTTAAACACAATTCATCTAATTGAACTTGGTCAATTGCTGATGGCGCATCAATCATTACATCGCGACCCGCATTGTTTTTAGGGAATGCTATAAAATCGCGGATAGATTCTTGACCGCTTAAAATAGCGACCAGTCTGTCTAAACCGAAAGCCAAACCGCCGTGTGGTGGCGCCCCATATTCAAAGGCATTCATCAAAAACCCAAACTGATTTTCGGCCTCTTCTGGTGTAAAACCAAGATGATCAAACATCATTTTTTGGGTTGTTTTATCGTGTATTCTGATGGAACCTCCACCTATTTCGTTACCGTTTAAAACCATGTCGTAAGCATTGGCACGAACAGCACCTGGATTGGTTTCTAACAGCGCAATATCTTCGGGTTTTGGCGATGTAAACGGGTGGTGCATCGCATGAAAACGGCCACTTTCTTTATCCCATTCTAACAGCGGAAAATCTACCACCCATAAAGGGGCAAATTCGTTAGGGTTACGCAGGCCTAAAGTTTCGGCCATATGCATACGCAAAGTACTTAGCTGGGTACGAACCGCATCGGTATCGCCTGACATTACGAGCATTAAATCGCCTTTTTGAGCACCAAGTCTGTCTGCCCAAGCTTGTAAATTTTCTTGCGTATAGAATTTATCTACAGAAGATTTAAAACTACCATCTTCGTTATATTTGACAAAAATCAAACCTTTGGCGCCAATTTGAGGGCACCTTACAAAGTCAATTAATTTATCTGTTTGTTTGCGACTGTAATGGGCACAACCCGGTACAGCAATACCAACAACCAACTCCTGGCTGTCAAAAACACCAAATCCTTTGCCTTGGGCGATATCGTTTAATTCGCCAAATGTCATGCCGAATCTAATATCGGGCTTGTCATTACCGTAAGTTTTCATCGCTTCGGCATACGTCATTCTAGGGAAATCGGCCACATCAACACCTTTTATTTCTTTTAAAAGATGTTTTGTTAAACCTTCAAACGTATTTAAAATATCCTCTTGTTCAACAAAAGCCATTTCGCAATCTATTTGTGTAAATTCTGGCTGACGGTCGGCACGTAAATCTTCATCTCTAAAACATTTTACCAACTGAAAATATTTATCCATGCCAGCGACCATCAATAGTTGTTTAAAGGTTTGAGGCGATTGTGGCAGGGCATAAAATTGCCCTGAGTTCATACGACTGGGTACCACAAAATCGCGGGCGCCTTCGGGCGTTGATTTGATTAAATAAGGTGTTTCTACTTCAATAAAACCTTCGTTCGAAAGATATTTGCGCACTTCTTGCGACACTTTATGTCTAAAAATAAGTTTCTCTTTTACAGGATTGCGACGGATATCTAAATAACGATATTTCATACGCAATTCATCACCCCCATCGGTTTTGTTTTCTATGGTAAAAGGTGGTGTTTTTGAGGCGTTTAAAACGGTTAATTTTTTGACTAAAACTTCAATAGCTCCTGTAGGGATATTGGTATTTTTAGCTTCGCGTTCAATAACTTCGCCTTCAATCTGAATAACAAATTCGCGTCCTAACGACTTGGCTTGTTCTAAAAGAGTTGTATCGGTTCGCGCTTCGTCAAAAATAAGTTGGGTAATGCCATAACGATCACGTAAGTCTATCCAAACCATAAAACCTTTATCGCGTACTTTTTGTACCCATCCCGCTAAGGTAACCACCTGACTTTTATTTGCTAATGTTAATTCACCGCATGTGTGCGTTCTATACATAATCAATCAAAATTTGAAAGTGCAAATTTAACGATTAAACAATAGCTTTTACAAATTATAAGACGAATTCACATTAAATCTCTAAGCAACTAAAAACTTTGTAATTTTGTAAGATGAATCCGATAAATATTTCAGAAAAATTTAAACTTTTTGATGCCCATTGGACACCTAAAAAAATAGGCGAATTAAATGGACAGCAAATACTATTAGCTAAGTTAAAAGGGGCTTTTATTTGGCACTCACATGCCGATGAAGATGAGCTTTTCATGATTATAAAAGGCAGCTTAAAAATTGAATTAAGAGATAAAACAGTTACTGTTAATCAAGGTGAAATATTTATTATTCCCAAAGGCATTGAACACAGACCCATTGCAGAAGAAGAGGTTCATGTGTTGCTTTTTGAACCTTTAAGCACAAAACATACAGGTGCTATTATAAACGAACTCACAGTAGAGACTTACGAAAGTATTTAATTATGACTAAACTTTATTTGGTACCTACACCCATTGGAAATTTAGACGATATGACATTTAGGGCTGTAAAAGTGCTTAAAGAAGTCGACGTTATTTTAGCCGAAGACACACGGACTTCAGGTAAATTACTCAAACACTATGATATTGCTACGCCTATGCAAAGCCATCATATGCACAACGAACACAAAGTTGTTGAGAGTCTTGTAAGGCGGTTAAAAGAAGGGACAAGTATGGCGCTCATTACCGATGCAGGGACTCCCGCTATATCAGACCCAGGGTTTTTGTTGACACGTGCTTGTGTAAAGAACAATATTGCTATTGAATGTTTACCCGGCGCCACAGCTTTTGTACCTGCCCTTGTAAACAGTGGTTTGCCCAATGACAAATTTATATTCGAAGGATTTTTACCGCCTAAAAAAGGCCGTCAAACACGCCTTAAATTACTAGCCGAAGAAACACGGACTATGATTTTTTACGAATCGCCTCATAAATTACTCAAAACACTCACGCAATTTGCCGACTATTTTGGGGGAGATCGTCTGGTTTCTGTATCGCGAGAGCTCACAAAATTATACGAAGAAACGGTTCGTGGCACAGTTGTAGAAGTGCTCACTCATTTTGAAAACAAAGCGCCTAAAGGCGAGTTTGTTATTGTGGTTGAAGGGCGAAGGTAGTGTTCAGTATTCAGTTGGCAGTAGCAGTGTACAGTTTTGCATAACTATATTTAGTTTTTCTTCTAATAGCGAAGCGGTCTAGATTCTTTATTCTATTCACACATGTTTTCCGCGTTCCCAACCGTGTTTGCCTAAAAAGGTTTCAGCAGAATCTACGGCACCCTCTTCAATAACAGTTCCCATAGAATCATTCCAGCGGTTTAGAAATCCGAAAAGAGAAATAACGCCTAACATTTCTACAATTTCACCATCATCCCAATATTTGTGTAATTCGGCTTGAATAGTTTTGTTAACATTATTTGGAATGACAGAAGCCGCTAAAGAAAAATCTAAAGCCGCCCGTTCGGCAGCGTTAAAAGCAGGGTGTGTTTTATATTCCCAAACATTGTCTAGTTGTTCTTGTGCGACCCCATAACGCTCAGCAGCACGTATGGCATGGGCTTGACAATAGCGACAGCCAGAGGCATTACTAGAAACCCAAGCGATGAGGCGTTTTAAAGCAGAAGTCACGCGCCCTTTATTGGCCATTACAGCCATGTTTAAACTGATAAATGATTGTGCAATTTCGGGTCTAATTTGCATGGTTAAAACCGAATTGGGACAGAAGCCAAGGGTTTCATTAAAAAATTCAGCCAATTTTTTGACATCTTTGTTGGCATCTGCAGACAGGGGTTGTACTAAAGGCATATTTTATTTTTTAAATGGTAAAATTACAAAAAATGAGCGTCTTTTATTTTAAGTAAACTACCATTCGCGTACAAAAAAGTACCATTCACAACAAATATTTTATGATTTCTTTAAAATATATTAAGTTTGATTTAGAATCATATATAATACTTTTTTACTACTAGCTAAAAAAAAGGTTGTCTCAGCATTGTCTGAAACAACCTTTTTTATTCAATCACAGAATTATTTTACTAATTCGGCTAACTAAGCACTATAATTCAACATTTTGAAAAGTAAAATGGTTACATTTGGGTAAGAAAAATAGCTATGCGCTGGAGCTTTAAACCTGAATCTAACAAACTAGAAGTGACCGAATTGGCCAAATTGTTATCGGTTTCTAAAATCATAGCAGAATTATTGGTACAACGCGGCATCAAGAATTTTGAACAGGCCAAGTACTTTTTTAGACCCCAACTTTCCGACTTACACAACCCTTATTTAATAAAAGACATGACTCTTGCTGTAGCACGGATAGAATCTGCCATGGCAAAAGAAGAGTGTATTATGATTTACGGCGATTATGATGTTGATGGCACCACGGCCGTAAGTTTGGTGTCGTCTTATTTAAAAACTATTTATGACAATGTAACAACTTATATTCCTGACCGTTATGATGAGGGTTATGGCATTTCGTATAAAGGTATTGATTTTGCAGATGATAACGGTATTACGCTAGTTATCGCTTTAGATTGTGGTATAAAAGCCTTGGATAAAATTGATTATGCCAACAAAAAAAATATCGATTTTATCATTTGCGACCATCACAGACCTGGTGCTAATTTACCTAATGCCGTAGCCGTTTTAGATCCCAAACGTGGTGATTGCAATTATCCATACGATGAACTTTGTGGATGTGGAATCGGGTTTAAACTCATTCAGGCCATAGCTGAAAAAAGAAACCTAAATACAGCTGATTTGGTACCCTATTTGGATTTGGTTGCCACTGCCATTGGCGCTGACATCGTTCCTATTACAGAAGAAAACAGGATATTAGCCCATTACGGTTTAGAAGTTATTAATAAAAACCCACGTCCTGGTATAAAAGCACTTATTGGTCAAACCAATAAAAAAGAACTCAGTATTACGGATGTTGTTTTTGGTATTGCACCAAAAATAAATGCTGCAGGACGCATGAAACACGGCAGTTATGCTGTTAGTCTGCTTACCGAAATGAATTTAGAACAAGCCGAAAAATTTGCTGCAGAAATTGGTGTTTTTAATTCTGAAAGACGCATCAAAGACAAAGCAATTACGCAAGAAGCTTTGCAACAAATTAAAGACAATAAAGAACAAGAAAATGTAACCACTGTAGTTTACCACGAAAACTGGCATAAAGGGGTCATTGGTATTGTGGCTTCTAGATTGATTGAAACCTATTACCGCCCTACTTTGGTTTTTACAAAAAGTGGCGACATGCTAGCGGCTTCTGCACGCTCTGTTAAAGGGTTTGATGTATACAATGCTATTGAAAATTGTGCCGAATTTTTGGAACAATTTGGCGGGCACAAATATGCGGCAGGGTTGACTCTGTTAGAATCAAATTATAAAAAATTTAAAGAAAAGTTTGAGGGAACTGTTAAAAATACAATTCCAGAAAAATGTTTAATTCCAGAAATTGAAATTGACGCCAACATAGAATTGTGTGAAATTAGTCCAAAATTTTACCGCGTTTTAAAACAAATGGCCCCTTTTGGCCCTGGAAATATGAGCCCTACTTTTATGGCTTCTGGTTTACGCGATAACGGTTTTGGAAAAAAAGTTGGGCAAGAGGGTTTGCATTTAAAACTCAATATTATTGCTGGTGCCGATTTTAAAACTTACAATGCCATTGGCTTTAATTTGGGCGATAAATACAATTTAATATCAAACGGGCAAGCGTTTAAAGCTGTTTTTACCATTGAAGAAAATCATTGGAACGGGGTGACTTCTATACAACTCAATCTAAAAGATATTAAGGCAGATAGTATCTAAATTTGGCTGTTTTTTAAATCGGCTATGGTTTGTGTGGGATTGGCACTTTTAAACACAAAACTGCCTGCTACCAATACATTGGCACCAGCGGCTAAAAGTTTAGGGGTGTTTTTATCGTTTACACCACCATCAATTTCAATGAGGGCTTCAGAGCCCGATTTCAAAATCAAATCTTTTAATTGAATGATTTTTTTGTAAGTGTTTTCTATAAACGATTGCCCACCAAAACCCGGATTAACACTCATAATCAATACCAAATCTAAATCCTGAATAATATCTTCTAAAACCGCAATGGGTGTATGGGGATTTAAAGAAACGCCAGCTTTCATACCATTGGCTTTTATGGCCTGAACTGTTCTGTGAAGGTGTGGACAGGCTTCATAGTGCACTGTCAACACATCGGCGCCAGCCTTCTTAAAATCGGCGATAAACTTATCGGGATTTACAATCATTAAATGTACATCAAGTGTCTTGGTAGCGTATTTTTTAATGGCGTTTATTACGGGCACTCCAAAAGAAATATTGGGCACAAAAACACCATCCATAACATCAATATGAAACCAATCTGCATCGCTGTTATTGATTAATTCGATATCGGCTTTAAGGTTGGCAAAATCGGCAGCAAGTATTGATGGTGCTATAAGATGGTTCATATTTAAAGTGTTTTTACAAAAGTAATATAAAAAAGAAAACGCCTAGATATTTCTAGACGTTTTTAAGTTTTTAGAATTGTTCAAATTTCGACTCTGCCGTAACTGCGGTAGACAGGCGCTCAATCTGACACTTAAACTAAGTTTTTTATCCCAAATAGGTTTTTAAAATACGGCTGCGTGAGGTGTGTTTTAACCTGCGTATGGCTTTTTCTTTAATTTGACGTACACGTTCGCGTGTTAAATCGAATGTTTCGCCAATTTCTTCAAGCGTCATTGGATGCTCATCGCCAAGTCCAAAATAAAGACGTACCACATCGCCTTCTCTGGGTGTTAAAGTTTCTAAAGCACGTTCAATTTCCAAACGCAAAGATTCGTGTAGCAGTGCTTTATCTGGGTTTGGAGATTCTCCTGAATTTAAAACATCATAAAGGTTTGAATCTTCACCTTCAATTAGCGGCGCGTCCATAGATACGTGACGGCCCGCATTTTTGAGCGACTCTTTAACCTCAGTAATGGTCATATCAAGTTCTTTTGCAATTTCTTCAGCTGATGGAGGACGCTCTGTTTCTTGCTCTAATCGGGCAAAAGTTTTATTTATTTTATTGATTGAGCCAATTTTATTTAAAGGCAAGCGCACAATTCGAGATTGTTCTGCAAGGGCCTGTAAAATAGATTGACGAATCCACCAAACGGCATAAGATATAAACTTGAAACCACGTGTTTCATCAAAACGTCTTGCCGCTTTAATCAAACCTAAATTGCCTTCGTTTATTAAATCGGGTAATGTTAAACCTTGGTTTTGGTATTGTTTGGCAACCGAAACAACAAATCGTAAATTGGCTTTTGTCAATTTTTCTAAAGCAATTTGATCACCAGCTCTAATACGTTGGGCCAATTCAACCTCCATATCGGCGGTTATTAAATCAACTTTTCCTATTTCTTGTAAATACTTGTCAAGTGATGCGGTTTCACGATTGGTAACCTGTTTCGTAATTTTGAGTTGTCTCATGTAGTGTGTGATTTTTCTGTATCTACACTTATATACGTAACTCCATACATAAATGTTACAAAAAAAGTGAAATTAAATAAGTGGTAGTTGATCATCAATTTTCAAACGGGTTCTCAACCTGTTAATAATTTTATATAACTTATTAAAAAACAAACTTCTACCTTTTTCTTCTGAAGAAGATAATAAATTCGAACTTTCAAGTTGTTTTTCAAAAAAATCTTGAAAATTATTGCAGGTTTCTGGGTCGGTTATGATGTGGTATGATAAAAGTAAGTAAGGTGAAAACACCTTTTTTGAATCAGGTGTATTGACAATTACAGTATTTGACAATGCCATTATCTCGTTGTGATAAAGTGTGAAAAGTGTTTTTTTAGGGGTGTCTAATCGTTTCCCTGCTCGTGCATTTACTTCAATTTTCTTAACAATCTCTTCCAATTCACTACAAATAATGAGTGCATCGTCTAAGGATAATAAACCAATTTCAAAGAAATGATAAATCTGTTTTATCGTTCTATTTAACACATTTTCATTCCAAATTTCTTTAATATTAAATTGGCTGTATGTACTGCCAAATTTTTGTGCTGCAGTTAGTAAACTGTCACTTGGATTGAATTTATCGAATGATAATTTAGAAATTGAAAATGTGGTATCTAAAAGGTTTAACCACACATAAATTTTAAATTTGGAGAGTTTGGAATTATTTAGCAAATAGAAAATAGGTAAATCCTTAGCAGAATAGCAAATATTAACACTCTCTTTTTTTAATAGGGGATGTAAGTTGTCAAAAGAGGTGTTAAAAAACAATTCTAAATCTTCTTCATTATTAATACTCGAGGTTTGAGAAATAGAAATACTGCTTTTATCTCCTACATTGTACAATCTATTTAATGAGACATCAAAGTATTTGGCCAAGATTACTGTCTCATCAATTGAGAGGCTTGTTTTGTTGTTTACCCTTCTGTAAGCAGCATCGTAATTTAGTTGGAGTATCGAACTGACAATATCTATAAAAGAAAGTTTTTTATGGACTCTTTTCTTTAGAATTGTTATTAAATTTTCTTGCGAGCTTGACATGAAAAATTATAAATAATACAGTAAATATACAAATTTTGTAAAAAATGCAAAATATTGTTTTAAAAAATTGTAATTTTTGCAATAAATAAGCGATTTTTATTTTTATATTTGTATTGTCAAAAAATTTAGGGGGGTTATCTAAATTTATTGAAATAAAAAACCCTTAGGCATCTGCCTAAGGGTTTTCTTTTTATAAGAATATATATAATTATTCTTTTCTAGGAGCCCTTTCAGGTCTAGGTAAAAGTGCTTTTCTTGACACTTTCTCTTTTCTTGTTTTAGGATCTCTACCAAAGTATTTCACATCGAATACATCACCTATATTAACAACATCTGTAACATTTTCGGTACGTGCCCAAGCCAATTCAGAAATATGTAATAAGACTTCGTTACCTGGTGCTTCAACATATTCTACAACAGCACCAAAGTCGAGCATTTTTATAACTTTCACTTCGTAAACACTCCCTCTTACAGGTTTGAATGTAATGGAGTCAATTTTAGCAAGAACGGCATCAATACCTTCTTGGTTGGTACCTAATATTTCAACAATACCTTCTTCAGTTACAGGATCTTCATTGATAACAAGAGTACATCCTGTTACTTTTTGTATTTCTTGAATTGTTTTTCCGCCAGGACCAATTAGCGCCCCAATAAATTCGTTAGCAATAACTTTCGTTACCATTTTTGGTGCATATGATTTAACATCTGCATTAGGTTGTTTGATAGTCTCAGTGATTTTTTCTAAAATATGGAAACGGCCTTCACGTGCTTGTTTTAGTGCACTAACTAAAATCTCATAAGACAATCCTTTTATTTTAATATCCATCTGGCAAGCAGTAATTCCTTCAGAAGTACCAGTTACCTTAAAGTCCATATCTCCTAAATGATCTTCATCACCTAAAATATCAGATAAAACAGCATAACGGTCGCCATCAGAAATTAATCCCATAGCAATACCCGAAACAGGTCTTATCATTTGCACACCTGCATCCATTAATGCCATTGTACCAGCACAAACAGTTGCCATTGAAGAAGAACCGTTAGATTCTAATACTTCTGAAACCACTCTTACAGTATAAGGGCAGTCTTCTGGAATCATTCCTTTTAATCCACGTTGGGCTAAATTACCGTGACCTACTTCTCTACGTGATGTTCCTCTTAAAGGACGCGCTTCACCTGTACAAAAAGGAGGAAAATTATAATGTAAATAGAAATTTTCTTCACCTTCAAATGATGGCATATCTATTTTATTAGCATCTCTAGAAGTTCCAAGAGTAACTGTAGCTAGCGCTTGAGTTTCTCCTCTTGTAAATATAGCAGAACCATGAACAGATGGTAAGTAATCTATTTCAGACCAAATTGGTCTTATTTCGGTAGTTTTACGCCCGTCTAAACGAATCCCTTCACTTAAAGTTAATTCGCGTATGGCTTCTTTTTGTGCCTTATTATAATAATTACCAACAAGATCACCATATTCTTCTAATTCTTCTTCAGTAAAAGTTGCTTTAACTTCTTCTTTCACTTCAGAAAAAGCCAAACTTCGTTCTGCTTTAGAAGTCCCTTTTTTAGCAATAGCATAACATTTATCGTATGTTAGTTCGTGAATTCTTTTTGCTAAATCTTCGTTTTCTTCAGCAGTTTCATATTCACGTACTTCTTTTCTGCCAACAGCATCTGCTAATCTTTCTTGAGCAGTAATTTGTACTTTAATAGCTTCGTGAGCAAATTTAATTGCCTCTGCCATATCTTCTTCGCTACATTCATCCATCTCTCCTTCAACCATCATAACAGAATCTGTAGAAGCACCAATCATCATTTCGATATCAGATTCTGCTAATTGCGCTCTACTTGGATTAATAACGAATTCGCCATTTACTCTGGCTACACGTGCTTCAGAAATGGCACATTCAAAAGGAAAATCACTTAATTGGATGGCTGCTGACGCGGCTAAACCAGCTAGTGCATCCGGCATTACGTTTTCGTCATGAGACATTAACTGAATCATAACCTGTACTTCATAGTGGTAGTCTTTTGGAAATAACGGACGTAAAACACGGTCTACTAAACGCATTGTCAATACTTCTCCGTCACTAGGTCTGGCTTCTCTTTTGAAGAACCCACCAGGGTAACGCCCCGCAGCCGCAAATTTTTCACGATAATCTACCGTTAATGGTAAAAAATCTACTGGACTTGCTTTGTAGTTAGATACAACCGTACACAATAACATAGCATCACCCATTTGTACAACAACCGATCCGTGTGCTTGTTTGGCTAATTTACCAGTTTCAATACTGACGGTTCTACCATCTCCTAAATCAATAATTTCTTTGAATACTTTAGGCATCATAATTTTTTAAATTTTTAAACCTATCATAATTATAGGTTTGATTAAACAATAAATAAAGTTGTGTGTTGTTTATTGCCAATGAAATGCTAAGTTATAGCCTTTTTATAAAAAAAGAGGCTTTTAAAGCCTCTTATGTAATTGTTTATTTTCTTAAAGCCAACTCTTTAATGATAGCACGATATCTTGTGATATCTTTGGCTTTTAAATAGTCAAGCAAACTTCTGCGTTTACCAACCAATTTAACCAATGAACGCTCTGTATTAAAATCTTTGCGATTCTTTTTTAAATGTTCGGTTAAGTGATTGATTCTAAAAGTAAATAAGGCAATTTGCCCTTCAGAAGTTCCGGTATCTGATTCAGATTTTCCGTGCTTTTTAAAAATGTCTTGTTTTGTTTCTTTTGTTAAGTACATGCCAATATTATTTAAATGATTTTTATGTATAATTTAATTGGGCGCAAATATACAATTATTATTTTGAAGGACAATTCTTTATAAAAACTTGTTTTGTATTTGCAGTCAAAATAAAAAAGGCTGCCAATTGGCAGCCTTTTTGTTGTTGTGTATAAATTAATTAGAAATTCATTTGGGTATCTTTACCTTTATGAGTAGCGTAATTAATTTTAAGTGCATTTACATCACGTAATTGTAATTTGATGTCTGAAATAATACCCATATTGGATTTCTTATCAGCTTTGATAGAGGTTGTCATATAAGGTATTTCTTCTTCTTTTCTAGTAGCTCTCTCGGCCATTATAAAACTCGCGATATCACCAACAGAAGCAAATTTATCATTTAATTGAATTTTATCTGAACTGCCGTATTTAGCACGATATTTTTGTTTTGGTTTCCCAACATAAATATAACTTACCAAACTTTTACGTTCTAACTTTTTAACTTCAGTAGCTGTAGGTACTTTAACGTCAATTAACGCATCCGTTTCTCGCATCACAGTAGTTACCATAAAAAAGAATAGCAACATAAAAACAATATCGGGTAATGATGCTGTAGATATTGGTGGTAATCCTTTTTTCTTTTTAGTAAATTTAGACATAGTTTATGATTTAGTAGGTTCTGCTTCAGATATAATTTGAGGATAAGCTTCTTTGACCTTTTTCTGATTTTCCTTACTGAGGTTATCAAAAGATTTGCCAAATACTTTCATAGAATATCTTTCTCTTAAAATTGAGTAAGCCAATACCAATTCATTTTGAACTGTGATATAGGTTTCGTAAGAAGTTCCCCTATCATTTTGTAAAGAGATAATTGCTTTTTTAGGATTATCAGACGAATCTGGATCTCTTTTCCCTTCGCAATATGTGCAATCATTTTTACCTTTTCCGTCGGTAACAGTACCCCCTCCGTTATCAATAAAAGCCATTGCAGCTTCTCTAATTTCGCTTACATGCATTTCTTTACCTTCTACCAACAGTTTATTACTTCTGTTAATATTAACCTCAAAAATGTTTCTTTCTTTAATTTTTGGTGGTGGTGGCGCATCTTTAGGTGGTTTTTCGGGTAATTTTCTATTGATACCCGAAGTCACATCCATAGTTGTGGTAACCAAGAAAAAAATCAAAAGCAAGAAAGCAATATCGGCCATTGAGCCTGCATTTATTTCTGGTGTTTCTCGTCTTGCCATTTCTATTAATTATTAATAAAAGATTTTACAAAGTCATAAACAAAGAACAATAAGCCTACAGCACCTAATAAAAGTGAGTACCAAATACCAGTACTTACCCATTTAGATACAGATGAAGAAGCCAATTCAATTCCTTTTATACTTGTTACCACGTTGTCTGGCGATAATACATATGCCAACAACAAAATAACGGCCATGCCTGCCAATCCGATTAATGATCTTTTTAAAAGTTCAGGATGTCTAATAAGGTTTTTTATTGAAAACCCTACTGAAATTAGTGCTGCGGCTATCAATAATAAATACATTAGCCAACTAAAAGGATCTAAAACACTTGCTTGTAATTCTAAATTACCTTCAAGTTCATCACCATTCATACCTGTTCTAATCCAAAAGAATAAACCTAATAGCATGACAACACCTACAACTATATTTAATATTTTAGTGTTTTTCATAATCAATTATTAGTTTTTATTTCTAACCAACACATCTATTAAAGTAATTGATGCATCTTCCATACTGTTAACTATACCATCAATTTTTGAAATAATATAATTATAAAATATTTGAAGGATAATGGCAACAATTAGACCAAATACAGTTGTTAATAAGGCCACTTTAATACCGTTTGCTACCAATGATGGAGAAATATCACCTGCAGCTTCAATAGCGTCAAAGGCACCAATCATACCGATTACTGTACCCATAAAACCAAGCATTGGTGCTAAAGCAATAAATAAAGACAACCAAGAAATATTTTTCTCTAGTAATCCCATTTGAACGCCTCCGTATCCAACAACGGCTTTTTCTACATTGTCAATACCTTCGTCCATACGGTCTAAACCTTGATAAAAGATTGATGCAACAGGTCCTTTGGTGTTTCTGCATAATTCTTTTGCAGCTTCAACACCTCCAGAATTCAGAGCATCTTCAACGCCTTGAACTAATTTTTTAGTGTTTGTTGTAGCCATATTAAGATAGATAATTCTTTCTATCGCAATAGCCAAACCAAAAATTAATGTTAAAAGTACGATTCCCATAAAGCCAGGACCACCTTCAATAAATTTTTGTTTTAATACTTGGTGAAATGTTTTTTCTGCTTCTGGTTTAACTTCGTCTGAAGTTGCTTCAACAGGCACCACTTCTTTTGTTTGTGTAGAGTCTACTACTGTAGAATCTGCAACTTGATCTGTGTTTGTTCCATCTTGTGCATAAACAGCTGGTGTTGCACTAAAAAACAATAATCCTGCAATGGCAAGGATGCTAAATACTCTTTTCATGTTTCTATTCTTAAATTGATTAAATTGTTAACGGGTTAAAGATATAAATATTATTTAAAAAAGCAATTCTGAGCGGAGAGAAAGGGATTCGAACCCCCGTTACAATTTCTTGTAAACATGCTTTCCAAGCATGCGCCTTAAGCCGCTCGGCCACCTCTCCTAAAATGGCTTTTTTTTGAGAGTGGCAATTAACGAAAAATATTTTATTTTGAAAAACTTTCTAGGTGATTTCTCCTCTTAATGATGTTTCAAAAACCTTTTTGAAGTCTTTTGCTGTTATTTTTGTTCCCAACAAATACATAAACTTAGCTACAGCCGATTCTGTAGTAATGTCTTTTCCGTCAATTATTCCTATTTTTTTTAACTGTATGCTCGTATCGTATTGTCCCAAATTTACACTTCCTCCTGAACACTGTGTTACATTAATAATAAAGATGCCTTTTTGTATGGCATCCTTTAATAAATCAATAAACCAAAGTGCGGTAGGCGCATTGCCAGAACCATAAGTCTCAATAATTATGCCTTTTAGGCTTTTAATGTTCAAAATACTAGAAACCGTTGCTTTTGTTATACCCGGAAACAATTTTAAAATTACAACATTAGTGTCTAAAACTTTTCTAACAATCAATTCCTTTTTACTATAAGGCATGATAACCTCTGTGTTAAATTTTAAATGCACCCCTGACTTTGCTAGTGGTGGATAATTTAAAGAGGCAAAAGCTTCAAAATGTTCTGCATTTATTTTTGTTGTTCTGTTGGCTCTGTATAATTGATATTCGAAATACAAGGCCACTTCGGGTACTATAGGGATATCATTTATATATGATGATGCTATTTGTATGGCTGTTATTAAATTTTCTTTAGCGTCGGTTCTTAAATCGCCAATAGGTAATTGCGATCCTGTAAAAATAACTGGTTTGCTCAAATTTTCTAACATAAAACTTACTGCAGAACTGGCATAAGACATTGTATCTGATCCAGACAAAACAACAAATCCATCATAATCATCATAGTTTTTCTCAATGATTTCTACCAAATCAATATAATATTTGGTATTCATATCTGATGAATCAATAGGCTCATTAAAAGACACCGTCGCAATTTTACAGTCTAACAAATTTAACTCGGGAATTCTTTTTAACAATTTGTCAAAATTAAAAGCACGAAGCACACCTGTAATAGGATCTTTTATCATGCCAATTGTACCCCCAGTGTAAACTAGCAATATATTTCGTTGTTTTGACATTTTGACTTGTTTTATAAATTGGAATAATTTATGCTGTAAAGATATTACTAATATTAATTTTAATTCTTACAAAATGTTATTACTTATTATAGTTATTGGTGGTTTAAGTTGGTATGTACAATACAGTCTTAAGCAAAAATTTAAAAAATATTCTAAAATAACCTTACAAAACAATTTAAGCGGAAAAGAGATTGCCGAGCAAATGTTGGCTGACAATAATATATATGATGTAAAAGTAATTTCTACTGCTGGCCAATTGACAGACCATTATGACCCAAGAAATAAAACTGTTAATTTAAGTAATGATGTGTATAATGGCACAAGTATTTCTTCGGCAGCAGTGGCCGCTCACGAATGTGGTCATGCTGTACAACACGCCAAAAGTTATGCTTGGTTAAATTTACGTACCCAATTGGTTCCTACTATAAATATTGCTTCAAAATATGGGTCATTTCTACTTATTGGTGGCATACTCTTTTTTAACACTTTTCCGTATTTGCTATTAATAGGGATCGTCCTTTTTGCAGCCAATGTTCTTTTTAGTTTTATCACATTGCCTGTAGAATACGATGCCAGCAATAGAGCCTTGGTTTGGTTAAACACTAAAAACTTTTTATCGCCACAAGAACACAAAGGTGCGCAAGATGCCCTAAAGTGGGCGGCCAGAACATATGTGGTAGCAGCTATTGGCGCTTTGGCTACTTTGCTTTATTATCTCAGTATTTTTAACAGACGCTAAGGTTAACTAAATTTTAATCTGTCTGTTAATTTGTTGTTCTAACGAAATAAAGGTCTCGGTACGTGCCACACCCTTTATAGACTGAATTTCTTTGTTTAATAGATGCATAAGATGGGCATTATCTTTACAAAGTATCTTTACAAAAATGGCATAATTACCAGTGGTATAATGGCTTTCTACCACCTCTGGAATTTCTGTCAAACTTTTTAAAGCTGTAGATATTTTACTTGCTACATCTAAAAATATACCCACAAAAGCCAATGTTTTATAGCCCAATAGTTCTGTATTAACAATAATTTTTGATCCCTCTATCAAACCCGAAGCTTCCAACTTTTTTAATCGCTGATGTATCGCTGCTCCCGATACACCCACTTCTCTTGCGATACTCAAAATAGGTTTTCTGGCATCTTTCATCAAATGGTGTAAGATGATTTTGTCGATACCATCAATTTTTAAGCTGTTTTTATTCATTTGATTGTCTTTTTAATTCAAAACTATAAAAAAAAGAGGAAAAACAAATGTAAATCCTCTTTTTTTATAAATTATGTAACCAGCCTTATAACGGCTTAATAACAAAATCTTCCATAAATTTGGTGGTGTAATCACCCGAAAGATATTTATCGTTATTCATAAGTTGTCTGTGAAAAGGAATGGTTGTTTTTACACCCTCAACCACAAATTCACCTAGAGCGCGGCTCATCTTACTAATAGCTTCCTCTCTTGATTGTGCTGTTGTAATAAGTTTTGCAATCATAGAATCGTAGTTTGGCGGAATGCGATACCCTGCATAAACATGTGTATCTACGCGAATACCATGCCCTCCTGGTAAATGTAAATTGGTAATCGTTCCTGGCGAAGGTCTAAAATCATTATAAGGATCTTCTGCATTTATACGACACTCAATAGAATGTAACCTAGGGAAATAGTTTTTGCCTTTAATGGGAACACCCGCAGCTACCAATATTTGCTCACGAATTAAATCGAACTCAACTACCTGTTCGGTAATTGGATGCTCAACCTGGATACGTGTATTCATTTCCATAAAATAGAAATTTCTGTTTTTGTCAACCAAGAATTCTATTGTTCCTGCCCCTTCATATTTAACAGATTCTGTTGCTTTTACAGCAGCATCACCCATTTTTTTACGTAAAGATTTTGTCATAAAAGGCGAAGGTGTCTCTTCGGTCAATTTTTGATGGCGGCGTTGTATAGAACAATCACGTTCAGATAAATGACAGGCTTTTCCAAAAGAATCTCCTATTACTTGAATTTCTATATGTCGGGGATTTTCAATCAGTTTTTCCATATACATGGCATCATTATCAAAACAAGCTTTGGCTTCTTGTCTTGCGGCATCCCATGCACTTTTTAAATCTTCTCCTTTCCAGACAGCACGCATTCCTTTACCGCCACCTCCTGCTGTAGCTTTAAGCATAACAGGGTATCCCATCTCTTCGGCCATTTCTTCAGCCATTGGAAACGATGAAATAACCCCCTCAGATCCTGGTATAATTGGCACTCCTGCAGCTTTCATAGTTGCTCTGGCCGAGGCTTTATCGCCCATCTTGTTAATCATCTCGGCAGTAGCGCCAATAAATTTGATTTTGTGTTCTTCGCACAGTTTAGAAAATCGTGCATTCTCGGCTAAAAAACCATAACCTGGATGTATGGCATCGGCATCAGTAATTTCGGCAGCTGCTAAAATATTCGAAATTTTTAAATAGGAATCACTGCTTGGCGGAGGGCCAATACAAACGGCTTCATCAGCAAATTTAACATGTAAACTCTCTGCATCAGCAGTAGAATAAACCGCCACAGATTTAATACCCATTTCTTTACAGGTTCTGATAATACGTAAAGCAATTTCTCCCCTATTGGCAATTAATATTTTTTTAAACATAACTTTTATTTTAAAAATTTCAAACCCCAACTACAAATTCCAAATAATGGATTTTGAGATTTGTATTTTGGAATCTTTAATTGTTATGATGGATCTACTAAAAATAAAGGTTGATCGAATTCTACAGGCGTAGCATCATCGACAAGAACCTTTACAATTTTACCCGAAACTTCAGATTCTATCTCGTTAAATAACTTCATAGCTTCTATAATACAAACGGCATCGCCAACATTTATCACATCGCCAACATTGACAAATACAGATTTGTCTGGAGATGGTTTTCTATAAAACGTACCTATAATAGGTGACTTTACGGTTACATATTTAGAATCATCTGATTCAGGTTGAGTTGTTACTGGCGCTACAGGCACATTTGCAACTATTTCTGGCGGCATAACAACTTGAGGAACCGCTTGCATAGCTATGGGTACTTGTTGCACTATCTTGTCTGAGCTGTGTTTTAAATCGCCAGTTCTTATGGTGATTTTAACATCTTCCATTTCTAATTTAACTTCGGTTGCACCAGATTTGGCAACAAATTTAATTAGGTTTTGAATTTCTTTTAAATCCATAATATATTTAGGTTTGATTGTTTATTTTTAATAAGCCCACTTATATAAAATTGAGCCCCATGTAAATCCGCCTCCAAAGGTTACAAAAACTATTGTATCACCTTTTTTAAGTTTGTTCTCATAATCGTTTAATAGCAAGGGCAAGGTTGCCGATGTTGTATTGCCATATTTATAAATATTCATCATCACTTTGGCAGAATCTAATTTTAACCGACTGGCGGTAGCATCAATGATGCGTTTATTGGCCTGATGTGGTGCCAACCACTGAATATCGTCTTTAGATAAATTGTTGTTTTTAAGTATTCTTTCGCAAGCAGCAGCCATATTAGATACGGCAAACTTAAATACGGTTTTACCATCTTGATGTACATAATGCTGTTTATTGGCCACTGTTTCTGCGGTAGCAGGCAGTTGAGAACCTCCGGCATCCACTTTTAAAAAATCTCTGCCATTACCGTCACTTCTCAAGAATTCATCTTGTATACCAAGTCCCTCTGTGTTGGGTTCAAATAAAACGGCTCCAGCCCCATCGCCAAAAATAATACAGGTAGCCCGATCAGTATAGTCTATCATAGAGGAACATTTATCGGCTCCTATTAATAGTACTTTTTTATACTTTCCCGATTCTATAAAACCTGCAGCTGTTGACATGGCGTATAAAAAACTTGAACAAGCTGCAATGAGATCAAATGAAAAAGCTTCTGTGGCACCTATTTTGGTTGCTACAAAAGCTGAGGTAGAAGCGGCTTGCATGTCTGGGGTTGCTGTTGCAACAATGACAAGCTCAATGTCTTTAGGATCAATCGTCTTTTTACTTAATAAATCTTTGGCCGCCTTTATGGCCATATAAGATGTTCCTTTATTTTCTCCTTTTAAAATACGGCGTTCTTTAATTCCTGTTCTGGTAGTAATCCACTCATCATTTGTGTCTACCATGGTCTCCAATAATTTATTAGACAACACAAAATCTGGAACATATTTACCTACGGCTGATATGGCTGCAGTAATTCTAGTCATAATTTATATTTTTTAGACAAAATTCAACGCTTTTTTTTGAAAAAACGGAACGTCAAAGTAATACAATTTATTTCAAATTTTTGATGAAAATCGTCATTTTTTGACGAAAATGAGTCAAAAACAATAAAAAAACCCTCAAAAATGAGGGTTTTTAATATTTTTTAAAAAATATTATGCTGTAGCACTTTCAGTTTCCATAACTATTTGACCGCGGTAATATAATTTACCTTCGTGCCAATGTGCTCTGTGATAAAGATGTGCTTCGCCTGTTGTAGGATCAACAGCAATTTGTTGCGCACTTGCTTTATAATGTGTTCTTCTTTTGTCTCTTCTGGTTTTTGAGATTTTTCTCTTAGGATGTGCCATTTTATTCTTTTTTTTCTGTTCTTAAATTTTTCAATTTAGACCATCTAGGGTCTATTTTATCTTCTTCTAAACTTAATTTTTGTTTAGGTTGTAATTCTATTAGCTTTTCTAATATATCAGATTTTAAAGTTCCCGAAACGATTCCGGGATGAATTCTTTTTGCTGGCATAGCTAAAACCAACATTTCAAAAATATATTGTTTTATATTTATTTCGTAAGCCGAATGAGGTAAAATTAAAATAGCCTCATTGTCATCATTAAATTCTTCGCCAAACTTAACAACCAAATCAAGATTTGTCTCAATAGGTTGGTTAAAAGGCTCATTAGTTAAATCGCAAGCCACACTAAATGTACCTTTGGCTTTGAAAAATAATTCAAATAAATTTCCTGATTTTTCAAAATCCAATGTAATTACAACATCAGCATTTAAAAAATCATCATAATGATAAGCTTCAAAGAACGTTTTACCAATTTGATACTCAAATTGATGTTTTCCTATTTTTAATCCTATAAAAGGAATTACATATCCCTTCTTCAACCGTTTCATAAACACCAAATTCGAGCGTGCAAAGATATAAAATTATAAGTATAATAATAAAGCTAAGTAAAAAAAATATTATACTGACAACTATTTAACTGGCAATTGATTTTCCTTAAGTTCTAGATAAGTTTTTCTGGCTCTAAAAATAGCTATTGCACTAAAGACTGCAGCCTTAAAAGAACTGTGGTCGGCTTTTCCTTTTCCGGCTATATCAAATGCGGTGCCATGGTCTGGAGATGTTCTAATTTTAGACAGACCCGCTGTAAAATTAACACCATTGCCAAAACTCAAGGCTTTAAAAGGGGCCAATCCTTGATCGTGATACATGGCTAAAACAGCGTCGTATTCGGTATATATTTTATTTCCAAAAAAACTATCAGCCGCAAAAGGACCGTAGGCCAAAATACCTTCTTCCTGAATTTTATTTATGGTTGGAATGATTATTTCGTCCTCTTCTTTGCCGATAACACCATTGTCGCCGCTATGTGGATTTAATCCTAAAATGGCAATTTTGGGTTTTTGAATGCCAAAATCTTGAATTAATGTTTTATTCAATATGGCAATTTTATCTTCAATAAGTTGGGGGGTTATTTGTTGGGCTACTTCATTTAATGGAATATGTGTGGTAGCCAAACCCATCCGTAAATCACCATCCATTAAAATCATCAAACTTGTGCCGTCTAATTCAGATTCTAAATATTCTGTATGTCCTTTAAATTTAAATTCATCTGACTGGATGGTATGCTTATTAATTGGCGCTGTTACCAGAACATCAATATCATTATTTTTTAAGGCTTCAGTAGCTTTTTTTAAAGATAGATAAGCATACTTTCCTGCAACTTCTGAGCTTTGACCTAAATTAATATCAACCATTTCTTGCCAAACATTAAGTAAATTTAATTTATGAGGTACTGGGTTGCTAACTTGTGAAATACCCTGAATAGAATTTCTTAATTCAAGAACAGACTTGTGATAAGAAAGTGTTTTAGTAGATCCAAAAATAATGGGGGTACAAAAATCTAACATCCGCAAATCTTCAAAAGTTTTTAAAATAACTTCAATCCCAATACCATTTAAATCTCCTATAGAAATACCCAATCGTATTTTATGCTCTTTTTTCATCCTGACCTTTTAATATTTGCTAACTTTGAACACACAAAAGTAATCAATAAAATTGACACTATGTTTACCGGAATTATTGAAGAAATAGGCCTTGTTACCGCACTCCAAAACGACAAAAATAACCTGCATATAACAATTAAAAGTAATCTGGCTAAAGATTTAAAAGTAGATCAAAGTATCTCGCATAATGGCGTATGCTTGACTGTTGTAAGTCTTAAATCTTCAAATAATTACATGGTTACAGCTATTAAAGAAACACTCGATAAAAGCAATTTAAAACACCTCGTCGTTGGCGCTGCTATAAACCTTGAGCGCGCCATGAAATTAGGCGAAAGATTAGACGGGCATATTGTACAAGGCCATGTAGATCAAACGGCTATTTGTACTGATGTGAATAATGCCGATGGTAGTTTTATTTTTACTTTTGATTATGACGCTGCAAAAAATAACATCACTATTGAAAAAGGATCTGTTACCATTAATGGTGTGAGCCTAACTGTTGTGAATTCGAAAAAAAATAGTTTTAGTGTGGCTATAATTCCTTACACTTTAGAACATACCAATTTTAAATCTATCAAAAAAGGTTCTGTAGTTAACTTAGAATTTGATGTTATTGGGAAATATGTTGCAAAATTACTGAGACAGTAATCTTACTTTTTTATTTTTTTGACGCCATATAAAGCGCCTATTATAGAAAGTACAAAAAGTCCTCCATCAATAGGCAAGCCTGGCGGAGGGGGAGGTGGCGGAGGGGGGAATTGCCCGAATGATGCCGAAACACACATTAATGCCAATACAAAAAATATTTTCTTGACTGAAATTTTCAACTTTATTTAACTAATTGTGCAAAAGTACTATTATTTATATTCAAACAAATGTAAACCTAAAATTTAACTTAAACTATTGCTTCTCATTAAGACTTCTTATTATACAAACAGTTTAATAACGCAATACCCTACCAAGGAGTTAAAAAAAATACAAACTAAAAAAGGTGGTGTTTTTTTAAAGAAAAAGTGGACCCAGAAGGGCTCCCCGAATCGCTACGCTCTCGGGATAAACTTCTCGCCCATCATCTTTTTTTGAAAATTATTGTGGACCCAGAAGGGCTCGAACCTTCGACCACCTGATTATGAGTCAGGTGCTCTAACCAACTGAGCTATGGGTCCCAATTGAGGGTGCAATATTAGTACTTTATTCTTTGTTTTGCAATTGTTTTTCAAAAAGCTTTTAACTGGCTAAATGTTTTTAAATTGATCTTTTAAAAACACTTTTTGAAACAAGCGCTCTAAAACTAAAACCGTTATTTTTTGAATCAATTTATCAAAATCTGTTTCATTAATACTGTTCACTTTATCTTCAGACACATCAAGAGTGTACATAAACTGATTAAATGTTTGATAATTGTTTTTTACCAAATTACTTATTAAACTTGACAGCTGTTTAACGAAATAATCTGGTTTACAATTAGAGTCAATTTTTAAATCAATTCCAGAAAGTAACAAGTCTTTATTTAACTGAATAATTAAATTGTGATACAGTTTTGGGGTTAAACTTTTAATTTTCCTGTTTGAACTTGCCACTTATTTATATGGTTCTATACATTAAATTTTCAGAAAAAGTCTTTAAAATTTCTTTACCCGCAGTATTAATTGAAAGTTTGTCTACACACTTTAAAGCTTTTCTAGTATAATTTTCAATTTCATCTTTAAGGATTTCTGAGGTGTTGTATTTATTAAAAAGGGCCACTACTTTATCTACTTTTTCTTGGGCGTTTTTATTTTCACTATAAAGGTTAAACAATTTCATTTTATCTTCATCACTAGCCAATTCAAGGCACTTAATAAATAAAAATGTTTTTTTGTTTTCAATAATATCACCTGCTTTTTGTTTGCCAAATGCTGCGTCAGCAAAGACATCTAAATAATCATCTTGAAGCTGAAATGCCATCCCTAAATTAAGTCCGAAATTATAAATGTTTTCAGTATCTCTTTTATCTGCTTTAGCTATAATAGCACCCATTTTTAAAGCTGTTGCAATTAAAACGGCCGTCTTATAGCTTATCATTTTAAGGTATTGATTTAATTCTATCCCATTTTGGGTTTCAAAATCCATATCATATTGTTGCCCTTCACAAACCTCTAATGCCGTTTTATTAAACAATTGTAAGAGGGGTTTATAGGTGTCTGTATAGCTATCAAACATTTTATAAGCCAAAATTAAGAGCGCATCGCCCGATAAGATACCTGTATTTGAATTCCATTTTTTATGAACCGTCTCTTTTCCCCTTCTTATCGGAGCACTGTCCATAATATCATCGTGAATCAGGGTGAAATTATGAAACATTTCAATAGCCACAGCAGCATCTAAGGATTGAGCAGATTTTCCTCCAAATATATCACAACTCATTAAAACTAGTACTGGACGTAAACGTTTACCTCCCAAATTAAGAATATACTCTATAGGTTCGTATAAATTATTTGGTTGCCCTTTTTCTACTTTTTGTGACAAATACTGTAAAAACAGATTTCTATAGCGGTCTAAATTCACGATCTATTATTTTTTAGGTAAAAGTATTGTATTTTTTAAAAACACCGCTAAAATTTATAACATCTATAACATGTAACATATGAGAACCTTAAACTACTAAGCTTAACACTTACCAATTCAAATGTTAAATTTTTGTAAACTTTGGAAACTTTTTTTGTTTTTACAGTTTCCTTTGTTGTATCTTTGTGCCCGCTATGAAAACAAAAATTGTACAAAAATCAACAAAGCTATTTTTAAATCTTGGATTTAAAAGTGTTACAATGGACGATATAGCCGAAAAACTAGCCATATCTAAAAAGACCATTTATGCCCATTTTGCCAACAAAGAGGCTTTAGTTGAGGCTACGGCTTTCTATATTTTCGATCAAATTAGCACACTTATAGAAAAAATAGAAAATGAAAAAATTAATCCTATAGAAGAAACCTTTAAAATTAAAGAAGTTGTTTCGCATTATTTAAAAGGCGAAAAAACATCGCCAGAATTTCAATTAAAAAAATACTACCCTTCTATTTATGCAAAACTCGATCTAAAAAAACGAAATATTATCAACACTTGTTTTAAAGACAATTTACAACGTGGTATAAAGGATGGTTTTTTTAGAAATGATATTAATGTTAATCTTATTTCTAAATTTTACTACTTAGCCATTACGGCTATTAAAAACGACGCTTTGTTTTTTGAAGATAATATAAACGAAGCCATGGAATATTATTTAGAATATCATATTAGAGCCATTGCAACAGAAAAGGGACTTAAAACACTCAATAAAATATTAATAAAATGAAAAAAATATTACTTGTAATATTCTCATTATCGTTTTTTTTGCAAGGAATTGCACAAGAAAAACCACTACAATTTAATTTAGATGAAGCTGTAAATTATGCTTTAAAACACAGTTACGCCATAAGAAATGCCAAACTTGATATTGATGCGGCCAAAAAGAAAAAGTGGGAAACCACAACTATTGGTCTTCCACAAGTAAGTGCAAAAGTTGATTATCAAAATTTTTTAAAGCAAGTTGTGACACTTTTACCTTCCGAAATTTTTGGGGGTACACCAGGTACCTTTAGCGAAGTTACTTTTGGAACTAAGAAAAATATTAATGCTTCTATTACTGTAAATCAGTTATTATTTGACGGCTCATACTTAATAGGTCTCCAATCGGCTAAAGTATTTTTACAAATCTCAGAATTAGGAAAAGAGAAGACAGAACTCGCCATAAAAGAAGCTGTAATAAATGCTTATGGCAACGTTTTACTGTCTGAAGAAAGTGTTGTTATTCTTACACACAACAAAAACCTCCTTCAAAAAAATCTTGACCAAACCAAAGCCATTGTTAAAAATGGTTTGGCCGAAGAACAAGATGCCGAGCAGCTTCAAATCACTTTATCAACCATAAAAAACCAACTTAACAAAGCAAAAAGACTTAAAACTATTTCTTACAAAATGCTCAATATTACTCTGGGAGTAGATTTAAACACAAATATAAAATTAACCGATAGCCTCGAAAGTTTGGCCGTAAAAAGTACCGATTTGGGTCTGTTTTCTAAAGCATTAGACCTCAACAACCATATAGATTTTAAAATAGCCGAAAACACCAAAAAATCTAATGAACTTTTAATGAAATTTGAAATGAGTAAGGCACTGCCTAGTCTTAGCGCTTTTGTAAATTATTCAAAATTTGCCAATAGCGATAATTTTACTTTTTTCAACAAAACTCAAAAATGGTTTGATTCTTCATTATTTGGTTTGAGTTTAAATATACCTGTTTTTAGTAGCTTTAAACGAAGCTCGAAAACACAACAAGCCAAAATTGCCTTAGAACAATCTGAAATAAATTTGCAAAGAACATCACAAAATCTAAGACTCCAAGTTGCCAGTGTCAAAAGCGACTACCAATTTTCGTTAGACCAATATATAACAACCAAAGAAAACCTAAGGCTTGCCGAAAGAATAGAACACAAAGAAAGTGTTAAGTTTTTTGAAGGTATAGGATCAAGTTTTGAATTGACTGCTGCTCAAAACCAACTTTATCAAAAACAGCAAGAATATCTACAGGCCATTTTAGCCATAATAAATGCAAAAATTAAATTAGAAAACGCTTTAAACATTAAATAAAAATGAAAAAATTAAGTCTAATATTAATCAGTTTTATCATCCTTTCTGCTTGCGAGACAAAAAAAACAACCGGCAGCTTAAAAAATTTGATATCTCAAAAGAAAACTGTACAATCTAAAATAGACAGTTTAAATAAAAAGCTCATCCGTTTAGACAATGCCATAGCGAAATTAGACAAAAGCGAAAAATTACTAAAAGTAACAGTTGCTAAAATAAAACCTGCTGTATTTAAACATTATTTAGCTATTCAAGGAACCGTTGGTACTGATAAAAATAGCATTATAAGACCCGAATTAAGTGGTATTGTTAAAGCCATTTTGGTGAAAGAAACACAAAAAGTTAAAAAAGGAGAGGCTTTAATACGCTTAGATGACGCGCTCATTACCGATAATATTAACGAGCTTAAAACCCAATTAGATTTAGCCGAAACAACTTATAAAAGACAAGCCCGTTTGTGGCATCAAAAAATTGGCAGTGAAATTCAATTTTTACAAGCTAAAACAAATAAAGAGTCTTTAGAAAGAAAACTCAAAACACTCAAAACACAGTTAAGTAAAACCATCATTACAGCACCTTTTTCTGGTTCTGTTGACGCTATCATACCAAAAGTAGGCGAATTTGTGAGTCCGCAAACCCCTGTTATAAGATTGGTGAATTTAGATAAGGTTTATATAGAAGCCGATGTGTCTGAAAATTATATTGGCAGTATTAAAAAGGGTACTGAAGCTGAGCTAATATTCGAAAACCTCAATAAATCTATTAAAACAAAAGTAAATCAAGTAGCCGATTTTATTGATCCAAATAACCGCAGTTTTAAAATAAAAATATTTATCCGCAATACAAATAACGAATTAAAACCAAATCTTATTGCAAACATAAAACTAAACGATTTTACAGCAGAAAATGCCATCACTTTGCCTTCAAGTATTGTACAAGAAGATCAAGACGGTAATAACTTTGTTTACACTATTAAAAAGGCAAACAACAAAAACAAGGTAGTGAAAACACTTATTAAAAAAGGGCTGACATATAATAATAAAACCCTCATAAAATCTGGGTTAAATATAAATTCAGTTGTTGTAAATCTTGGTGCAAGAGGTATTAAAGATGGTCAATTTGTAACAATTGCCCATAAATAATTAATATTTATCCTATTAAAATGGAAAAAGAAAAAGACAAAAGCCCCTTAAAAGAATTCAAACTGTCAACCTGGTCTATCCGCAATAAAATGACCGTTTATGTCATTCTTTTCATCATATTTTTAGCGGGTGTGAGTTCTTATTTGGGTATGCCAAGAGAAGCTTTTCCAGAAATTTCGGCGCCAGAAGTTTATGTAACAACACCCTATCCGGGTAACTCGGCATTGGATATTGAAAAGTTGGTAACCCGCCCTATTGAAAAGAAATTAAATGGGATTTCAGAAGTTGATGATATTATTTCAAACTCATTAGAAGGTTATTCTACCATCGATGTAAAATTTGATTTTAGCGTTACACCAGACGAAGCTTTAAGAAAGGTTAAAGACAAAGTTGATGAAGCTAAAGCCGACAAAAATTTTCCTAAAGATTTACCAGCAGACCCCAATGTGTTTAAGCTCAATTTTGCCGAAATGATGCCTATAATGAACATCAACCTTTCGGGCGATTTTTCTATGGATCAGCTTAAAAAATATGGCGAATATCTACAAGATGAAATTGAAGCTTTATCCGAAATTTCTGAAGTAAACATACGCGGTGTTCAAGATAAAGAGATGGAAATTAGCCTTGATCTTTATAAAATGGAACTTCTAAAATTGAATTTTAACGATATTGCTAATGCCATTAAAAACGAAAATGTAACCGTTTCTGCAGGTGAAATTAAAGAAGGTGGCTTAAGAAAAAATGTACGTGTTGAAGGCGAATTTAAAAATGCTAAAGAGATTTCAAACATAATCGTTAAACGCGAAAAACAAAAAGTTGTTTATTTAAGAGATATCGCCACAGTAGCTTATAAAGAACAAGAAAAAGAGAGTTATGCCCGCCAATATGGCAAAGCTGTTGTTATGCTTGATGTAAAAAAACGTGGTGGCGAAAATCTTATTAATGCTTCCGAAAAAATTGATAAAATCATTTCTAAAGCTAAAGCAGAAATATTTCCATCAAACCTGATCATATCAAAAACCAATGATATGTCAAATCAAACCGAAACACAGGTTTCTGATCTTGAAAATAGCATCATTTTAGGAATGCTTTTGGTAATAGGTGTGTTGATGTTCTTTTTAGGTTTGCGTAATGCCTTATTTGTGGGAATTGCCATTCCGATGTCAATGTTTTTATCATTTATAGTGCTAAGTGCTATGGGTGTAACCTTAAATACAATGGTGCTATTTTCATTGATTTTAGCACTCGGTATGTTGGTTGATAATGGTATTGTAGTGGTCGAAAACATTTACCGTTTGATGGATGAAAAAGGCTACTCAGCTTTTGATGCCGCTAGATATGGTGTAGGCGAAGTAGCTATGCCTATTATTGCTTCTACGGCTACTACATTAGCCGCTTTTATTCCCTTGGCATTTTGGCCCGGCATTATAGGGGAATTTATGAAATACCTCCCTATAACATTAATTATAGTGTTGAGTTCGTCATTATTTGTGGCATTGGTTATAAACCCTATGTTGACTTCCGTTTACATGAAATTAGAAGAAAAACCGGTGTCATTAAAAAAACGCATTCGCTTTACTTTAATCTTAATAATTATAGGAACAGTAATAGTTGCAGGGGGCTTAAGTACACATTCTAAAGCTTTAGTTGCTATTGGTAATCTATCTATTTTAGCGGGTGCTTTAGGATTTTTAAATACAAAAATATTAGTCCCAGCTACTAGGTGGTTTCAAAGAGTTCTTTTACCTAGAACCGAAAATCTTTATGAACGTTTTTTACGCTTTGCTTTAAGTGGTAAAAAACCTATTGCCTTTTTTGGGGGTACGTTACTTTTATTGGTTTTTTCTATATTTTTATTTGGTACTTTCCCACCAAATGTAGAATTCTTTCCAAACAATGCCCCAAAACAAATTTATGTTTATTCTGAGTTCCCTATTGGGACAGACATAGAACAAACCAATAAGTTTACTAAAGAATTAGAGAAAAAAGTTATTAATTATCTCAATCAATACAAAGTTGATGGCACTAATTTTATGGTAACTTCTGTAATAGAACAAGTAGGCGAAGGTACTGGTGATACCAGTCGGGGACAACAAGGTGGTAAAACACCCAATAAATCTAAAGTAACCATTGATTTTGTCGATTTTCAAGATCGCGTAAATCCAAAAACGGGCGAAAAAGTAAGCTCTCAAAATATTCTTAATGATATAAGAAAAGTATTGGGCGATTTTGCTGGTGTAAAAATTGTAGTAGCTAAAAATTCTGAGGGCCCTCCTACTGGTGCGCCTATTAACTTAGAGATTAGCGGTGATGATTATTTTCAATTAATGCAAGAAGCTAATAATATAAAAGATTTTATAAATAATGAAAATATTGCTGGCATTGAAGGTTTAAAAATTGATGTCAATCAAGGGAAACCAGAACTACCACTTGTAATAGACCGTCAAAAAGCACGTCGTTTAAATATTTCTACAGGACAAATAGCCAATGCCTTAAGAACAGCTTTGTATGGTTTAGAAGTTTCTACGTTTAAAGATGGCGAAGACGATTATCCTATAAATATCAGATTAATGGATAAATACCGTTATAATCAAGAAGCGCTTCTCAATCAGAAAATAACTTTTAGAGACCAAGCCGATGGTGGTATTATTAAACAAATTCCAATCTCATCTGTTGCTAAGTTTAAATCGGGCTCTACATTTGACGCTGTTAAACGTAAAAATTTAAAACGTGTTATAACTGTTTATTCTAATGTAATTGATGGTTATAATGGTAATGACATTGTAGCTAAAATAGACGCCTCTTTAAAAAAATATAAAACACCGGCTGGTATCAGTTTTGCTTTTACAGGGGAGCAAGAAAAACAAGCTGAAAATTTGGCTTTTTTATTAAAGGCTTTATTAATAGCCGTTATGGCCATATTTTTAATATTGGTAGGTCAGTTTAACTCAACTTCGACACCTTTTATTATTTCTATGAGTGTGTTGTTAAGTTTAATTGGTGTCTTTTTAGGATTGGTCATTTTTAGAATGGATTTTATCATCATCATGTCTATGTTGGGCATCATTTCGTTAGCAGGTATTGTGGTAAATAATGCCATTGTATTGATTGATTACACCAATTTAATAATGTGTAGAAAAAGAGATGAAAACAATATCGCTTCTGGGGAACAACTCCCCATAAATTTGGTTTTTGAATCTATTGTAGAAGGCGGTAAAACCCGGTTGCGACCTGTATTGTTAACAGCCATAACTACTGTACTTGGTTTGGTTCCTTTAGCCCTAGGTATCAATATAGATTTTATAGGACTGTTTACAGCATTTAGTCCTAATATTTATATGGGAGGCGAAAACGTTATGTTTTGGGGCCCTTTGGCTTGGACCGTTATTTTTGGATTAACATTTGCTACTTTCTTAACCTTAGTTGTTGTTCCTGTTATGTATTACTTACTTAACGGTTTAAAGATTTTAATTTTCACCAAGAAACAAGCCAAACAAGTGGCTTAAAGATAATTATTTATGTTAACACCATTCCTCTCTGTCAGGTTTTAAATCTGGTAAAGAGGATTTTTTTTGTTTATTAATAAACTACCTCAACGCAAGCTTGCGACTTGCGAGGTATTAAAGTTTGCCTATGCAAACATCGTAATTTCCGGCCCAGAGGGTCGGCGGGGAACCTGCTTGCCGGTAAGGCTAAACCAAGTCTCTCCAACAGCCTAAGCAGAACACGAAGACGGATTAAAACCAAAAACCGAAATTTAAATACCAATAATTTGCAGAAGTATCTGGAGACCAAGCATAAACAAGCTCTATTGGACCTAGAAAGGAATTTATTCCATAACTAATAGCATAGCCCGATTTTGTGTTTTGAAATAAATTACCACGGTTAAAAAGATCATTATCTATACGTGCATAATTGGCTATAAAGGATAGGTAGTTTTCTTTAAAAATTTCTTTTCTTAAAATAAACGTAGATTTTAAAAACCCATTTTCATTTAAATCGGCTATGTCATAACCATAAAAGGGTCTAAAAGTATTTATGAGGTTTTGAGCCACCCCTCCTAAATGATAATCTAAAACAGGATTTTTATTATTTCCAATGGTAGCTCCTGCCTCTGTGATAAACTGAAAGGTATATTTTTTAAAAGTTTTGGCAAAACCTAATGTGCCATCTAATTGTGTAAATGAAGAAAATGGGTTGACTGAAGATGTTAAATAAGCCCTATAAGTAGCCGACAAACCAACTCCTTTTTTAGGATAGTATTTGGCATCATAAGTGTCTAATTTAAGATAAAAATAAGCGTTAAAATAGCCTTCATTTTCATAAAATATTTTTCTTGTTTCACCATTTATAGTGGGCTCATTAAAAGCTCTTAAATATTTATGTTCTAAGCCTAAGCCTGTAATAAATTTTTGACCAAAGGTAGTTTGGGCATAAAACTGGGTTGTAAAGTCATTGTAATTTAAAGGTATTTTCTCAGATTCAGACACAATGTTGTCATTTTGAAAAGAACCTCCTAAAATGGTAATATTGTCTTTAATATTAACATAACGCGTTCTAAATCCAAAATTCCAATAAAAACCATTATCAACATAATAATTAATCAAATAGCGCACATTGTCTCCCAATACAAAATCTGTTGATAAAACATCATTTTTTAAAAACAAACCCTTTGTTTTATAATTCAATATAACACCTGTTTTAAATAAATTATCATAATGGCCTCCTATAGAAAAAGTAGAATTCAAAAGGCTTTCTTCAACTTCAATAATTATCTTATTACCACCTTCTTCTGGTATAAACTTATAATTTATGGTCTTAAAATTATCGGTAGCCGACAGTCTTTCAACCCCTTTTTTAAAGCTGTTAAATGTTATTGAATCTCCAACTTTAATGTCTAAATTTCGTATTAAATATTCTTTACTGTATTCTTTAAGTCCTTCTACTTCAATTTCTTTTATTCTGATTTTTCGTTTTTTGGGGTAAATGGTAACACCTCTAATCAACTTTAATTTATTCGATTGTTGCTTGGCTATTGATTTTAAATAAGGCAATTCTTTTAAGGCTTCTACCTCTCCTGCTTTTATTATTTCAGCCGCTTTATCAAACGATACGACATTAAAGCCCTTCATTTTAGGATGAATGTACACATCTACTAATTTCTTTTTAGATTCATTTTCAGAGTACATGTTAAAATTAATTATTTGCATCACAATTTTTGGAGCCGAATTTAACTGTTCTTTTGTTTTTAACTTATTTTGAACATCAATTCCAATTATAACATCAGCACCCATATTTATAACTTCTTGAACAGGGAAATTATTGGCAATACCCCCATCGGCTAAAAGCTTGCCATCAATTTCTACAGGCTCTAAAAGTGTTGGAAATGAGCCACTAGCCCTAATAACTTCGGGCAAGAAACCATGATTTAAAACAACTGGTTTGCCCGTTTCTAAATCGGTGGCTATACACAAAAAAGGAATGGGCAAATTATTAAAATCTTGTATATCATGTACATGTTCTGTTAGGCGCGAAAATAAATTAAAAACATTTTGACCTTTAGAAATAGCCGATGGCAATCCTATACTTTTACCTTTAATGGGAAGTGTTATCACATATTTTTCGTCGTTTTCTTTTTGATAAAACGATTTTGAACTCCTTGGTAATTTGTCTTGTAAAATATTGGTAAAATCGGTATGCGTAATTATAGAATCTAACTGATTGGCATTGTATCCTGCAGCATACAAAGCGCCTACAATGGCACCCATACTTGTACCGCCTATATAATCTATACGAACTCCTGCCTCTTCTAAAACTTTTATAGCGCCAATGTGCGCAAAGCCTTTGGCACCACCGCCACTTAAAACCAAACCCACTTTTAAATCGGTTTTTGGCAGTTTTTTTTGGGCATAACCTGCAAAAAAGAAACCAATAAAAAGAAAGGGTAAAACTCTTTTCATACACTTTAAAATTACAATTCGAAAGTTAGTTGTTTTTTTTATAAAAATCATACACTTTTTTTCCCAATATTTTTCCAACTAAAGAGGTAAGAGCACTTAACTCGGCTTCTTTAATTCTTTTAACCGATTTGAAATGCTGTAATAAGGTTTCCGAAGTCTTGTTTCCAATACCTTCTATCTGTGTTAAATTTGTTGTTAAGGCCTGTTTACTACGCTTATTGCGATGATGTGTAATACCAAATCGATGCGCTTCATCTCTAAGTTGTTGAATAATTTTTAGTGTTTCAGATCTTTTATCTAAATACAGTGGTACGCTGTCTTCTGGATAGTATAATTCTTCTAAGCGTTTTGCAATACCAATTATGGTTATCTTACCTCTTAAACCCAAAACCTCTAAACTTTTTACTGCTGATGATAATTGTCCCTTACCGCCATCAATAATGATGAGTTGTGGCAAAGATTCTCCTTCGGCAAGTAATCTTTTATAACGTCTAAAAACCACCTCTTCCATAGAGGCATAATCATCAGGACCTTTAACAGTCTTAATATTAAAATGGCGGTAGTCCTTCTTACTGGGTTTTGCATTTTTAAACACCACGCAAGCTGCCACAGGATTTGAGCCTTGTATGTTCGAATTGTCAAAACACTCAATATGTACGGGTGCTACAATTAGACGCAAATCTTTTTTCATTTGTGCCAAAATGCGTTTGACATGACGTTCTGGATCAATAATTTTTATTTGTTTAAAACGCTCTTGCCTAAAATAACGGGCATTGCGTGTAGAGAGTTCTACTATGCGTTTTTTATCACCTTTTTTGGGTACAGTTACCTTTAAATCTTCGCCCACATTCACCTTAAAAGGCACAAAAAGTTCTTTAGACTGACTGTTAAAACGTTGCCGAATCTCAACAATACTCAATGTTAAAATGGCTCTATCAGTCTCGTTGAGCTTCTTTTTAATTTCGCTTGTATGCGATTGTATTATAGCGCCATTACTAATTTTTAAAAAGTTGACATAAGCAAAACTCTCATCAGAAATAATAGAAAAAACATCCACATTATTGATGGTAGGGCTCACAACAGTAGATTTAACTTGGTAGTTTTTTAACAATGCTATTTTCTCTTTAATCTGTTGGGCTGCTTCGAATTCTAAATCAGTAGCGTGCTTATGCATCCGCTCTTTAAAGGTTTCGAGAGACTTTTTAAAATGACCTTTTATAATATTTCGTATGGCTTGAATGTCATTATCGTAATCAATCTCTGCTTGTAAACCTTGGCAAGGGCCTTTGCAATTACCAATATGATAATCTAAACACAAACTGTACTTTTTTTGGACAATGTTTTTAGGACTTAAATCGTAAGAACACGTCCGTAATAAATACAATTCTTTAATCAAGTCGAGTAAAACTTTAACCGTTCTAACCGATGTGTAAGGGCCATAATATTCTGAACCATCTTGTATAACGCGTCGTGTTAAAAATATACGCGGAAAAGGCTCTTTTTTTATACACAACCACGGGTAGGTCTTATCGTCCTTAAGCATAATATTATACTTGGGTTGGTGTTTTTTAATGAGGTTATTTTCTAAAAGTAAAGCATCCGTTTCGGTTTCTACAACAATGTGTTTTATATCCTTTATTTTTCTGACAAGAATGCGTGTTTTGGCGTCATCGTGTTGTTTTGTAAAATAAGAATTAACCCTTTTTTTAAGGTTTTTAGCTTTGCCGATGTACAGTAAATTCCCCTCAACATCGTAATATTGATACACGCCGGCGGCATTGGGTAAGGCTTTTATCTGAATTTTTAGTTGTACTTCTGACACAAAAACAAAGATAATTAAATAGCTTACAATCTTTAGAAAGCATTCAATTTTCTTTAACAGCATCAGCCAAAATCTAAAAACATAATTGTACTTTTGCGGAAAATTTAGACTATGAAATTCTGGAAGAAATACAGCACAAAAATTATCAATAAAAAAATTGATGATGCCTTAAAACACGTTATTGATTTTGAAAATAATAAGTGGTTGGGTTTTCCTGTTTCTAAATTAGACCCGAATGTGTTTTTTAACAATATTGCCAATTTAGGCGATGCGCCCTTGTTGCGTTCTTATATTGCCAATCCTAACAATATTGGTTGTCATACTTATGGCACATCAGAAGAAGCATTTAAAGGCGCTCAAGATTTAGAAAAAGAAGTGATTGATGTGCTTGCCGCTGATATTTTTAAAGCTGAAGTAGGTACATATGACGGCTATATTGCTACCGGCGGCACAGAAGCGAATATTCAAGCACTATGGATTTACCGCAACTTATTTATGAAAGAGTCTAAAGCTAAAGCTGACGAAATTGTCATCTTATCATCAGAAGATACACATTACTCTATTCCTAAAGGATCTAATTTATTACAAATTGACGCGGTTACAATTCCTGTAGATTTTGACTCGCGGATTATTGTAGAATCTGATTTAGAAAACGTCATCATTCAGCAAAAAGAAAAGGGTAAAAAATATTTTATAGTCGTTTCTAATATGGCAACCACCATGTTTGGTTCAGTTGATAATCCCGATGTTTATGCCCATTATTTAAATAAACATGATTGTCCTTTTAAAATTCATATTGACGGGGCTTTTGGCGGATTTATTTACCCATTTAGCAATGACAATTCGACTGTAAATTTCGCCAATCCAAATATCAGTTCAATCACTATTGACGCCCATAAAATGTTACAAGCACCTTACGGCACAGGGGTCTTTTTATGCCGCAAAGGACTGATTAAAAACACGCTTACCAAAGAAGCCAAATATGTTGAAGGTCTCGATTTAACTTTGGTAGGTAGTCGTTCTGGCGCCAATGCCATCGCTGTTTGGTTGATATTATTTAAATATGGTCCAAATGGTTGGTTCGAAAAAATTAACACCTTGCTATTGCGCACCCACTGGTTGTGTAAACAATTAGACGCCAAAGGCATTCAATACTTTAGAGACCCTTTTATGAATATTGTCACTATAAAATCTGAATTCATTTCAAACCATATTGCACATAAATATGGCTTGGTTCCTGCCACACATGACGAAACAAATAAATGGCAAAAAATTGTGGTTATGGATCATGTAGAAATTGACGATTTAGCGCCTTTTATAAAAGATCTTGACAGTTTTAACAGCTAATTTATTAGAGAGAAACTTCTGATTCTTTTTTAGCAAAGACCTCTTTGCTAAAAAAAATTAATATCATAACACCAATTGTAATTGAAGAATCGGCTATGTTAAAAACAGGGTCAAAAAAGGTAAAATGTGCGCCGCCAAAAAAAGGCACCCAAGAAGGTAAATTGGTGTTAATAAGAGGAAAATATAACATATCTACCACCTTGCCATGAAAAAATGAACTGTAACCTCGTTCTGGCAAAAATTTGGCTACGCCATGAAAACTGCTGCTAAAAAATACCCCGTAAAAAACAGAGTCAATTATATTGCCTAAGGCTCCTGCAAAAATTAATGAAATAGCCGTAACCATTTTCCAAGACACCTTTTCTTTAATAGCCGAATACAGCCAATAACCTATCCCACAAATGGCTATTAATCTGAATATTGTTAAAAATAATTTCCCTTTTGAACCGCCAAATTCAGCCCCCCAAGCCATGCCATTATTTTCTAAAAAATGAATCCTGAACCAATCAAATACAACTATTTCTTGACCCAGTGAAAAATGTGTTTTTATATATACTTTACTGATTTGATCAATCAATAATACAAGGGTGATAATTGCTACGGCTCTTTTCAAATTTATCTTATTTGTATCGCAAAAATATGAATATTATTAGTCTTTTAAAGCATCTAAATAAATATTTGCCTTTATCGCTCTAATGTTGAGAATTTGCAAATTACTTTCATACGTTTCTTTAAGTATTTTGGTATTCTTAATTTTGGATTTAACAGGCAATGTGCTTATAATTTTACCCAAATTGGTTTTTATATCTAAGGCTCCTTTTTGTAATTTAACCCTTACAACGCCATCAACTATAAATAGAGTTACATTGCCTAAAATGTTATTTAATAAAACCTCGCCTGTATCAACTTCGGCATTTAAATTACCTTTAAATTTGATTACAGATAAATTTCCTTTGCCAATTTTAAGATTAACATTGCTATTGTTAGGAACCGTAATTATATAATTTGTAAGCACAGGTTGTTCTACACAAAACTTGTTGAATTGTTCCTGTATAATATAACTTTCTGCCGATGTAATTACAAGGCTGTTTTTTCTGTGGTCGATTTTAACAGCACTCAGCTTATTTTCTTGAAAGTCTTGTAAATGCACATCAACACTAGCAGCTTTTGTGCTTCTTAAAATTAAATTATCAATATCATTAAGATAAATTTCTATATTTTTTGAGGATACTTCAACCGATTTTTCTAGATAATTTTGCCCCACAGCTTGTTGTATGATGCACGCACAAATAAATATGTAACTGAAAGTTTTCATCTATTTAAAACATCATTATCTTAAAACAAAAAAGCTTTCTGTTTAGAAAGCTTTTTTAAATTTAGTGTTGTCGGTTCTTAGCTTCTATACTCAGCGTAGCATGAGGTACTAATTTCAAACGTTCTTTGTTAATAAGTTTCCCCATTACCCTACAGACACCATAGGTTTTATTTTCTATCCGCAGTAAAGCGTTGTTTAAATCGCGGATAAATTTTTCTTGACGGATGGCCAATTGTACATTGGCTTCTTTTGACATGGTTTCAGAACCTTCTTCAAAAGCTTTAAAAGTAGGCGATGTGTCGTCTGTGCCATTATTACTATTATTCATATAGGCACTTTTTAACAAAGCCAAGTCTGTTTTAGCCGATTCTAACTTTTTCAATATAATTTGTTTAAACTCTTCTAAATCTTTATCCGAATATCTTATTTTATTTGCTTCCATAATTCTAAGCTTTTTGTATTACTAACTTTGTGTTTATATTATCAAATGTTATGTCTAAACCCTCTTTAACAACGTCTAAACAAAACAATTTATTTGTTAATGTTTCTGTTTTAATATAGGTTTCGTTTTTTGTTATTGCAATTTCTACCACACCATCTCTTTGAAAATAAATATCAATTTTGTCGGTTACGTCAAAACCAGATTCTTTTCTAAGATTTTGTATTCTGTTAACCAATTCTCTTGCAATACCTTCATTTTTTAATTCTTCGGTAATTGTAACATCAAGAGCAACTGTCAAATTATTTTGATTGGCAACAAGCCAACCTTCTATATCTTGTGAAGAAATTTCAACCTCATCAAGAGTTAAAATTACTAAATTATCTTCAATAGTAACTGTTATTTCACCATTCAATTCAAGTACAGCAATGTCATCCTGTGTAAACTTTTGAATCTCAGAGGCTACTAAGCGCATATTCTTACCAAATTTAGGCCCTAAAACCTTAAAATTAGGTTTAATTTTCTTAACCAATATACCCGATGCGTCATCTAAAAGTTGTATTTCTTTGACGTTAACTTCAGACCTAATCAAATCGGCTACAGCCTCAATATCTTCTCTGTCTTGGATGTCTAAAACAGGAATCATAATGCGTTGTAAAGGCTGTCTTACTTTTATCATTTCTTTTTTTCGTAAGGATAAAACCATAGACGAAATGGTTTGTGCTTTTTGCATTTTTCGTTCCAAATCTACATCAACCATCTCTGCATTGTAAATAGGAAAGTCAGATAAATGAACCGATTCTGATTTTTCGTCAGTCATTGGTGTCCTTAAGTCTTTATACAACTGATCTGAAAAGAACGGTGCAATAGGCGATGCCAATTGGGCTACCGTTAACATGCATGTATGTAAAGTTTGATAGGCCGAAATTTTATCTTGCTCATAATCGCCCTTCCAGAATCTGCGTCGGCACAATCTAACATACCAATTGCTTAAATTTTCGGTAACAAAATATTGAATGGCTCTTGCGGCTTTGGTTGGTTCGTAATCATCATAAAAAGAGGTCACATTTTTTACCAAGGTTTGCAATTCTGACAAAACCCAACGGTCAATTTCTGGTCTTTCTGACAAAGTAACTTCCGCTTCAGCGTACACAAATTTATCAAGATTGGCATACAGGGTAAAAAAGGCATAAGTATTGTACAAAGTGCCAAAAAACTTGCGACGTACCTCGTCTATACCAGCTTCATCAAATTTTAAATTGTCCCACGGATTGGCATTAGAAATCATATACCAACGCACGGCATCAGCACCGTATTTTTGCATCGTTTTAAACGGATCTACAGCATTGCCCAAACGTTTTGACATTTTTTTGCCTTCTTTGTCTAAAACAAGGCCGTTTGACACCACGTTTTTATAAGCTACAGAATCAAAAACCATAGTACCTATAGCGTGTAAAGTGTAAAACCAGCCCCGTGTTTGATCAACCCCTTCGGCAATAAAATCAGCAGGGAAAGCCCCTCTGCCTTCGGCATCTCCCCCAAGGGGAGAATCAATCAGGTCTTTGTTTTCAAAAGGATAATGCCATTGCGCATAAGGCATAGAGCCCGAATCGAACCACACATCAATCAAATCGGCTTCACGATGCATAGGCTTACCTTTATCGGACACCAAAACTATTTTATCGACTATATTTTTATGTAAATCTACAGTGTCGTAATTTTCATCACTCATATTACCCACTTCAAAATCGGGGAAGATATCAGCTGCCATAAAACCAGCTGTTACGGCTTTTTGCATTTCGGTTTTAAGTTCTGCCACAGAACCAATCATTTTGGTTTCGTCGCCTTCTTCTGTACGCCAAATGGGTAGCGGTGTACCCCAATAACGCGAGCGCGATAAATTCCAATCGTTGGCATTTTTAAGCCAATTGCCAAAACGGCCTTCGCCAGTAGATTTTGGTTTCCATTTGATTGTTTCATTTAAATCAAACATCCTGTCACGCTTCTCGGTTACTTTTATAAACCAAGAATCTAAGGGATAATACAAAACAGGTTTATCTGTACGCCAACAATGTGGATAACTGTGTTTGTGCTTTTCTACATTAAAGGCTTTATTTTCTTCTTTGAGCTGAATGGCAATTTCGACATCTAACGAGCGCTCTGGTACTTCACCCTCATTGTAATAGTCGTTTTTAACATATTTACCCGCATATTTACCCATATGCTTTGTAAAACGGCCTTGTAAATCTACAAGTGGCACAGGATTGTCATTCTCGTCTAAAACCAACATGGGTGGTACACCGGCCTCTTTGGCTACTTGTGCATCATCTTGACCAAAAGTTGGGGCTATGTGAACAATACCGGTACCATCTTCAGTCGTTACAAAATCTCCTGCAATAACCCGAAAAGCTTTATCGGCATCCTGATAAGGCAAAGTAAACGGTAGTAATTGTTCGTATTTTACACCCACTAAATCGGTGCCTTTGAATTCTTTTAAAACAACGTATGGTATTTTCTTAAGCGATTGTACTAATTCGTTAAATTTTAGGCCATTTTTAAAATCTATTTCTTTTGTAGAGATAGATTTTAGAATTTTATGAATTGGTGAATTTTCATCAATCTGTTTTGGTCTATCAAAGGAATCAATAGAAAAATCGATTAAATCTTTACTCTCAATAAACTTTTTACCAAATTGTTGGTTTAAAAGGGCTTTGGCTAAAATAACTTTAATGGGTTTAAAAGTGTATTGGTTAAAAGTGCTTACCAATACATAATCAATCTTTTTACCCACAGCCAAAGCAGTGTTAGACGGTAAGGTCCACGGAGTGGTTGTCCAAGCGATAAAGTAAGTATCCCCACCTGTATCCTCCCCAAAGGAGAGGACTTTAGTTTCTGTTCCCTTTCCTTCGGAAAGGGTTGGGGATAGGACTTTAAACTGCGCCACCACAGTCGTATCAGTCACATCACGATAAGTACCTGGTTGATTTAACTCGTGTGAGCTTAAACCAGTTCCCGCTTTGGGTGAATAGGGCTGAATGGTATAACCTTTATAAATGAGCCCTTTTTTATATAATTCTGCTAAAAGCCACCAAATTGTTTCCATATATTTGGGCTTGTAGGTAATATAGGGATCGTCCATATCTACCCAATGCCCCATTTTAAGGGTCAATTCTTCCCACACATCTGTGTAGCGCATCACGGCCTTTTTACAGGCTTCGTTATAGGCCTCTACACTAATTTTTTTACCGATATCTTCTTTGGTAATACCCAATTCTTTTTCAACACCCAATTCAATAGGCAAACCATGGGTATCCCAGCCCGCTTTTCGCTTTACTTGATAGCCTTTTAATGTTTTATAACGACAAAAAATATCTTTGATAGCACGCGCCATAACATGGTGAATACCAGGTAATCCGTTAGCAGAAGGAGGCCCTTCGTAAAATACAAATGGCTTATTAGCATCACGACTTGTGATACTCTTTTTGAATATATCATTTTGAGCCCAAAAAGCCAAGGTTTCATCAGCCACCTTAGTCAAATCTAAACCCTTATATTCTTTAAATTTTTGACTCATTTACGCACGTTACTTTTAATGATTTGCGAAATTACATATTTTCTTGATACTATCGCTTTTAAGCAATAAAAAATACATTATTATTGCTGTAAAACAAGTAATCTACAATGTAATATACATTACAAAAGATATGTATTCAAAACTTTAGTATTGTGCCGATTTGTTTATATATTTGCACTTATTTAGAATCAATCTATATAATTATGATACAAGTAAGCGAAACGGCCAAAAAAAAGGTACTCGAAATGATGAAAGATGACGGTTTTAACATCGCAACAGATTATGTGCGTGTAGGTGTTAAAAGTGGTGGCTGCTCTGGTTTATCGTACGAATTAAAATTTGACAAACAATCGCAAGAAACCGATAAGGTATTCGAAACCAACGGCGTTAAAATAGCTGTTGACAAAAAAAGCTTTTTGTATTTGGTAGGCACAACGCTTGAATATTCTGGTGGCCTTAACGGTAAAGGTTTTGTCTTTAACAACCCAAATGCCAATCGCACTTGTGGTTGCGGCGAAAGCTTTTCGCTGTAATTTTGCTTTATTTTTACTGAATTTACTGGAATGACTAACAAAACAAAATATACTGAAGAACACTTAAAGAAAGAACTTGAAACGCAAGAATATGCCTATGGGTTTTATACTGATATCGCTTCAGACACTTTCCCAAAAGGTTTAAATAAAGATATTGTTCGTGCTATTTCTAAAAAGAAAAATGAGCCCAAGTGGATGACCGAATGGCGTTTAGAAGCTTTTAGCATTTGGCAAAAAATGGAAGAACCTAATTGGGCAAATGTGAATTATAAAAAACCCGATTTTCAGGATATTGCATACTATTCTGCGCCCAAATCAGTAGATCCAAATAAAACATTAGACGATGTTGATGCCGATCTTTTAGCCATGTATAAAAAGTTGGGTATTTCAATTGACGAACAAAAAAAGATGAATAATATAGCCATGGATATTGTAGTAGATTCTGTCTCGGTAGCCACAACTTTTAAAAAAACGCTGGCTGAGAAAGGAATTATTTTCATGCCTATTTCTGAAGCTATTCAAGAACACCCTGAATTGGTTAGAAAATATATGGGAACAATTGTTCCTAAAACTGATAACTTTTATGCCGCTTTAAATTCGGCTGTTTTTACGGATGGTTCTTTTTGCTACATCCCAAAAGGGGTGAGATGCCCAATGGAATTATCTACCTATTTTAGAATTAATGAAGGCGGTACAGGTCAGTTTGAACGCACCCTTCTCATTGCTGATAAGGGCAGTTATGTGAGTTATCTTGAAGGCTGTACAGCCCCAGCACGTGATGAAAATCAATTACATGCCGCCGTTGTTGAACTTATTGCTTTAGATGATGCCGAGATAAAATATTCAACGGTTCAAAACTGGTTTCCTGGAGATAAAGATGGAAATGGTGGCGTATTTAATTTTGTAACCAAACGCGCGCTTTGCGAAACCAATGCAAAAGTATCATGGACACAAGTAGAAACAGGCTCTGCTATTACGTGGAAATACCCGAGTTGTATTTTAAAAGGCGACAATTCTGTAGGCGAATTCTATTCTATTGCTGTAACCAACAATTACCAACAAGCCGATACCGGTACCAAAATGATTCATTTGGGTAAAAACACCCGAAGCACCATTATCTCTAAGGGTATTTCGGCCGGAAAATCACAAAATTCCTATCGTGGCTTGGTACGCGTCAATGCGCGTGCCGAGAATGCACGCAATTTTTCGCAATGCGATTCTCTTTTAATGGGGAACAAGTGCGGTGCACATACTTTTCCATATATCGAAAATAAAAGTAAAAGTGCTCAAATAGAACACGAAGCCACCACCAGTAAAATTGGTGAAGACCAGTTGTTTTACTGTAACCAACGGGGCATTGATACTGAAAAGGCCATTGCCTTAATCGTAAACGGCTTTAGCAAAGAAGTCCTCAATAAATTACCGATGGAGTTTGCCGTAGAAGCCCAAAAATTGTTAGAAATTAGTTTAGAAGGCTCGGTGGGGTAAAAGCCCCCTAAATCCCCCGAAAGGGGGACTTAAAGAGTTTGAAATAAAAATAAGATAAATAATAAATTCTCTCCCTTCGGGGAGATTAAAGAGGGGAAAATGTTACACATAAAAAATTTACACGCCAGCGTAAACGATAAAGAAATTTTAAGGGGTATTAATTTAGAAATCAAGCCTGGCGAAGTTCATGCCATAATGGGTCCTAACGGCTCAGGAAAAAGCACACTATCGGCTGTTATTGCCGGTAATGGAACCTATGACGTCACGCAAGGCGATGTTGTTTTAGACGGCGAGAGTTTATTGGATTTTGCCCCCGAAGAACGCGCCCATAAAGGCATTTTTATGTCCTTTCAGTATCCGGTAGAAATTCCGGGCGTAACCACTACCAATTTCATAAGAACAGCTATAAACGAAACGCGTAAAGCAAGGGGTTTAGCCGATTTACCCGCCAACGAAATGCTTAAAAAAATTCGCGCTACAGCCGAACTTTTAGATATAGACCGCAAGTTTTTATCCCGTTCGTTAAACGAAGGGTTTTCTGGGGGCGAAAAGAAACGCAACGAAATTTTTCAGATGGCTATGCTCGAACCCAAATTGGCCATTTTAGACGAAACCGATTCGGGTTTGGATATTGACGCCTTAAAAATTGTGGCCAATGGCGTAAACAAACTAAAAAATAAAGACAATGCCATTTTGGTTATTACACATTACCAACGTTTGTTAGATTATATCATTCCCGATTTTGTACACGTGTTACACAACGGAAAAATCATTAAATCCGGCGGTAAAGAACTGGCTTACGAATTAGAAGAAAAAGGATATGATTGGCTCAAATAATTTGCTTTGCAAATTATTTGAGAGTTTCGGGTTCTGGGTTTCGGGTTAATTGACGTTTAGAAATAAAATTATGGCAACGATTAAAAATTTTGAGGATTTAGAAATTTGGCAACTAGCCAGAGTTTTATGTGATGCTATTTTTAATATTATTGAAACAACAGCTCTAAAAAACGATTATAAACTAAAGGAACAAATCAACGGTTCTTCGGGTTCTGTAATGGATAATATTGCTGAAGGGTTTGAACGTAATGGTAATAAAGAATTTGGTCAATTTTTATCTATTGCCAAAGCTCCGTGTGGCGAAACACGCTCACAATTATATCGGGTTTTTGATAGAAAATATATCAGTGAAGAGAAGTTCAATACTTTAAGAGATAATGCTTTTGAAATCAGTAATAAAATTGGAAGTTTTATGAAGTATTTAAAAAATAGTGACTACAAAGGCTCTAAATTTAAATAAACACGAAACAACAGAACACAAAACGCGGAACAACAAAGAACAACAATGGAATTAAAAGATAAATTAATAGGTTCGTTTTTAGCTTTCGAAAATACCGGATTAGCCGATTTAGACTCAAAGGTACATCAAGAGCGCACCGAAGCTTTTAACCAATTTGAAAAAGTAGGTTTCCCCACTAAAAAAGACGAGGATTGGAAATACACCTCATTAAAAGCTGTTTTAAATACCGATTATAACTTGTTTCCAGAAATGGAAAATAACATCGAACTAAAAGATGTTAAACGCTTTTTTATTCACGAAATAGACAGCTACAAGGTGGTGTTTGTAGATGGTGTTTACAGCTCGTTTTTATCTGAAACCACACACGAAGGCTGCGATATTTGCCTGTTGTCATCGGCTATTAAAAAGCCCAAATACAAAATGACAATAGACCATTATTTTAATACCATTGCCAACAAAAACGATAATCTTACAGCCTTAAATACGGCTTTTACAAACGAGGGGGCCTATATTAACATCCCAAAAAACACGGTTTTACCCAAACCTATTCAGATTTTACACTTTAGCACTGGCAACAGCCAAGACGTCCTTTTACAACCGCGTAATCTAATAATTGTAGGCGAAAATGCGCATGTTCAAATTATTGAACGCCATCAAAGTCTGTCAGAAAATGCAACCCTTACCAATGCAGTAACCGAAATATTTGTTCAAAAGCGTGCCATTATCGATTATTATAAAATTCAGAATGACAAGCAATCGGCTTCTTTAATTGACAGTACTTATGTTTCGCAAAAGCAAAACAGTATCGCTTCGGTCAATACTTTTTCGTTCGGTGCTAAACTCACGCGTAACAACTTAAAATTCTATCATAACGGCACACATATTACCTCTAACCTCAACGGTGTGACCATTATTGGCGATAAGCAACACGTAGATCACAATACTTTGGTCAATCATAAAACACCCGATTGCGAGAGTCATCAAAATTATAAAGGTATTTATGCCGATAGAGCTACTGGTGTTTTTAACGGTAAGGTTTTGGTACACAAAGAAGCCCAAAAAACAAACGCATTTCAGCAAAATAACAATATTTTGTTACACGATGGGGCCACTATAAATGCCAAACCGCAATTGGAAATTTTTGCCGATGACGTTAAATGTTCTCACGGTTGTACTATTGGGCAATTAGATGAAGACGCACTGTTTTACCTGCGTACCAGAGGTATTCCCAAAGAAGAAGCCCAAGCCCTATTGTTATATGCCTTTAGCAACGATGTACTCGATAAAATAAAAATTCCCGCTTTAAAAAACCGCATTACCAAACTGATTGCTTTAAAATTAGGCGTGAATTTGGGCTTTGATTTGTAACTCTAGCGTCTCTTAAGCTCCTTGAAGGGAAGAATCTCTTCTCGATACTTTTCAAAATTAAAATTTTGAAAAACTCGAAGTGACGTTGAATAAAAACTGTTCAAACTAATGCGATTTTTGGTATAGTTGTTGTAAACTTTCTGTCAACAATTTAAAACCAGATGAAATATCGCATAACACTACTTTTTTTATTGCTCTTTTTAAAAACTTTTTCGCAGGACGACGATAAAACCAAAGGACTTTTCTATAAAATTTCCATAGCAGGGACCTTAACAACCAACGAAAATTTTGAACTTGGTAACCCCGATAGTGAAGGTTTAATAATTCTAAATGCCTTCTTTTTTAACAATACTTTTGGCTTGCAGATTGACGGCCGATTTAGTGCCGGTCTCAATTTAGAATACGAAGGACATCTTAAACAAAACCTCAATTTTTTACCTGCTTATGTGAGTTTGCGTTATGTGCTGTTTGAATATGAAGACAATTTCTTTATACGTGGTGGTTATGGGCGTTTGTTAAAATTAAACGACAATTTTGAAAGAGGCGGTTTTTATAAAGCGGGTTTAGGCTTTCAAATTTATGATGCCGATTACCGCAATTCGTTTCTTATCGGATTGGATTTTACACGCAAACAATTCGGTTTTCTCAGACAAGATAAGATATCTAGTGTGTCTATTTTTTTAGAGTTTGAAGTGTTTTAAGACGTTGTTTCTATTCACTTAATCTTTTATACCTCTCCAAAATTAATTCAGAATACTTTTTTTTCATTTCCTTTGATAAAAAAGATTTGTCAATCCATTCTATAGCCTTTGGTTTGTATTTTATCATGCGATTAAATACAGCCTGAATTTGCTTATCTGTCAGTTCCAATCCTTTTCCTAGGCGTTCAAAATGTTCCCATTTTAGTTTCTTTTTTTTACCTTCAAGCGTAAGTGCAAGCTCCTCATCATCTTCTGGATTAACGATATTTACATTCAGTAAATCGTAGGCAGGAGCCAATACCCAACCAGAAACACTTTCAATCATAGAAAAATTCTTAAGATGCATATCGTTGTTTCCTGTTAAAAAACTAAAAACAACTAGTTCAAAATAAAATATTTTATCCAGTAAAGTATTACTTGAATAATTGTGAATGGCTTTACCTATTTTCTCCATAGAACTTTTGTACTTATCAAAAGCTTCTGTTATTTGAAACATATCTAACATATGTATTTTTTCTCCATTTTTAGCTCGGTCAATTCTTTTGGTAATGTAAGATAGCTCTCCAGACTTTAAACGTATCAAACTTGATAGCACCACACGAATTCCAAATGCTTCTGCAATTCTCATGGTTACATGCTCGTTTTTTGGCATTTCAATAAATTGAGCTGATGGCGGTTTAAAAATATACTGACCTTGGAGTGCGCCAATTACTGTTAACCTATTATCTAAATTATCCTGAGTCTCTTTTACAAGAGACATAGATAATTTAGCCTGTACACCCGGTACTGCGATACTACGCTCAACAACATTCTTAGCTAAGTCAGCCATTTGATTTAAAGAATATGGGGTTTTTGGAGGGGTTTTAGTGCCAAAAAATTCTAGACAGCACTTCTTGTGAAAGTCTTTCTCAACATCAAGAAACTCGTAACAATATAAACACTTATTATTCATCTTTTTCGGGTATTGGTTCTACACTTACTGCACCAATGCAATTTTGGCAACATGCTAACAATAATCCCATGCGATCGTTCTTGTTTATTTTCCAGTTTCTGGAGGCAATTTCCAATAGCCAACCTTCTGGAATTAAACCTTCAAAAAAGGGGAACAATCGTTTATCGGTATAAGGTTTATCAGACACAGGCATGGTGAACGTGATAAACTTTGTTGGATAATTTTTTACGTATTGTTTGTCGTATTGAAAGATAAACTCACCGTCGTTTGTTTCGGTAATAATCCCTGCTAATTTATCTTTATAAGTTACTTTTCCTTGTCTCATTCTCCTAGTTCTTTACTGTTTACTGGCGCTAATATATGACCAAACATGCGCAATACAAGATTAACCTTATCCATATTTAGGTTGGTTTTACCTTGCTCAATTTTACGAATTACAGTTAACGCAACACCGGCGCGTTCTGCGAATTCTTCTTGAGTTAAATTCACTTCTTTTCTACGTTGCTTTACAAATTTTTCTAATTGTTTCATTATATGCTTTTAAATATAATATTATACAAATATAATAAATTATATGTATTTAAATATAATTTAAATAAATAAATGCTTTTTATATGTTTAAAGATATAAAATTAGAAAGTTTTTTGGTTTTAGGTAGCTATAAAAACTATCAAGTGTTTCTGTTTTTTTGGAGCTTGAGGTGTTTTAAGAAAATATATTGGGTGGCATTAATTAAACCTACAGGCATGCAAAAAATAATAAGTCCCCTCCAATTTAGGTACTATCAAGGTTTAGAACCGACAAAGCAAAAATTACAGAAACAAACGTCACATAATTAAGAAAATTTTAAAACTATTGCTTGGCAACGTTTTTCATTCATCTATCATTTTTTTCAATTCATCAATTGTTGGTTCTGCACCATTAATTTTCCGGTGAAGCATTGCGTGGCAATTCGGACAAACAGGAATCAAATCTGTTTTGTAATCAATCTTATAATTTATTCCTATTTCGTGAATCGGAATTAAATGGTGAATATGAATAAAATCTTCTCCTATTTTACCGTACTTATTTACAAAATTTATTCCGCAAACTTTGCAATTCAATCCGTGAAATTCAATTGCATTTTCTCTTGCTTTTGAACTTCTCTCATATTTGTTAACTGAAATTGTCTTTTTTGTACCTTCATATTCTTCTCCTTCTTCACTTATCAAATCAGGAAAATAGTCTGTTTGGTAATTGTCAGTAAAATAGGTTTCTATATAATTGAGAAGTTCATTATTCTTAATCTTAATTGGACCTTGTGGTGCGGATTTTAATCCATTTTCTTTTAAAGCATTCAATCTCATTTTGTCATTAGACACTTGCTCAATTAGTTTAAGACGCATAAACTTTCCTTCAATAGATTTCAAATATTCATCTATATCTTTCCAATATTCTTTGTCGTTACGAATTTCAGAAGAATTTAAATCTGTCTTTTTAACAAGACATTTGTATTGAATCATTTTAAGTGGGCGAGTACAATAAATATATACTGTATCACCAATTTTAAATTTATTTTTCCCTTGTCGCCAATCTATAAAACCAAAATGCTCAAAAGAGCTTGAGTGGTCATAAATATTTGAATTCGCAGAAATTATCCAGTTCATTTACATTTTTTTAGTCCTAACTTTACTCAATTCACCCCCGCCAAAATCCCTTTTAAAAAGGCATTAAAATCAAAGTCGGGACTTTCGGTTAAGCCTGTTCTTACAACAACCAAATTTTTAGACGGTATCATAAAAACCATTTGACCCTGAAAACCATTACAACTAAACATATCTTTGGGTACATCGGGATAAATACCGCCGGCATTAAGCCAAAAGTGCGCCCCGTAACGCCCATTAGAAGTGTTGGTGGGTGTTTTTATATAATTTACCCAAGTGGTGTCAATAATTTGTGCGCCATCCCAATTGCCGTAATGTAAATTTAGGGTGCCAAATTTTGCCCAATCGCGGGTGGTAGCCCAACCGTACGAAGAACCTACATAATTACCTGCCAAATCGGTTTCTATTAAAGCACTGTGCATACCTATTTTATCAAGTAAATCGGTGTACCAAAAGTCTAAGTATTCTTGATGTGTTTTAAACTGTGTACGCAACCAACCCGAAAGCAAGTTAGTAGTGCCTGAGGAATAATACCAATGCGTATCGGGTTTGTATTTAGCCGGTTTTTGACGTTGACGCATACTCATATCTTTATCCATAAACAACATACGGGTAACACCCGACAAATTGTCGTAATTTTCATCCCACTCCAACCCACTATTCATATGCAGCAAATCGTTTAAAGTAATATTGGCACGGTCGTCATTTTCCCATTCTTTAAATAAATGTGACTGATTGACATTCAATTTTCCTTGCTTTTGCAGGATACCATAGATGGTGGCCGTAATACTCTTGGTCATAGACCAGCCCAACATCGGGGTATTGACATCAAATCCTTCGGCATATTTTTCGGCTATGATATGGTCTTTGTACAGTACCAAAACCGAACGTGTTCTTTTAACATTTTCGCCGGGTTTATCAAAAGCATCGGCCACAGCTTTTTTTACAAGTGTATAGTTAACATCAGTAAAAACTGTATCTTTTTGAGGTAAATCGCCATAAGGATACGGTTTGTTTATTTTAGTGAAATTGCGCGTTGGAATCTCATATTTTAAATCGTCTGTAACGCCATCAATCATTAAAACAGCACCCAAACCTTCTCTAAAAATGGCGGTGCGTTTTTTAAGACCAAAAACCTTTGATGTAACCGATTTCTCTTCAAAATTAACGGTATTTTTTGCCATATCAATTGAGGGGATGTCATTATCTCCTTTCTCAATAGATTCTTGGGTGCGGTGCGCTAAAAACACACCTGAGGCCACACTTTTTGACGAAAACCCCGTAACAACATCCAACATGATATAATTGGTATAACCAAAATAAAACAAGGCTATAACACCTAAAACTAATACTGCTTTTAGATTTTTTTTCATTTTAAAAATATTTTTTGCGTAACAAATGTAGCACTTATTTTGTGATTTATAAAAAAGGTATTACTTTTGTTAACCGTTTGGTTAAACTATTTGGTAAATATGGAAAATAACGAACATAAAATATTAGAAGCCGCCAAAACTGTATTTCAGAAAAAGGGAATGACGGGTGCACGCATGCAAGAAATCGCCGATGAGGCGGGTATTAATAAAGCCCTGCTCCATTATTATTACCGCAGTAAACAAATGCTTTTCGAAGCGGTGTTTTTTCAAGCTTTTAGCTTAATAGCACCAAAATTAGGAGCTGTTTTAAACTCAGAAATAGCGCTTTTCGATAAAATTAAACATTTTACAAAGGGCTATATAAGCTTTGCTATGGCGCATCCGTATGTCCCTAAATTTATTATACAGGAACTCAATCAGAATCCCGATTTTGCTGAAAAATTAGTACAGCACAACAGTTTTCCGAATATTGATATTTTCAAAAATCAAATAGAAACAGCCGTTAAAAACGGTAAAATCAGGACCATAAGCCCTGAGCAATTGTTTATAAATATTATGTCCTTAACTGTGTTTCCATTTATTGGCGCACCGCTTTTAAAAGGCTTTACCAAATTAAATGAAGCCGATTACAAAGTTTTAATTGAAGAGCGCAAAACAATGGTAGCCGATTTTATTATAAATGCTATAAAAAAATGAAAAAACTAAAAATCTTTACAATTCTTTTAATTCTTATCGGAGGTATAGCCAACGGTCAAGAAAAACTGAGTTTAGACCAATGCTATGGTTTATTAGATAAAAATTATCCCTTAACACAGCAAAAAAATCTATTGACGCAACAAAACACACTTGACGTGTCTGTTATTAACAAAGGTAAATTGCCCCAATTAGACCTTTCGGTTAAAGCTTCTTACCAATCTGATGTAACAGCGGTACCTGTTGACATTCCCGGTGTCGTTATTCCGAGTCCCAACAAAGATCAATACAGGGCTACCGTTACAGCCAATCAGTTATTGTACAACGGCGGTTTAATAGACGCCCAAACCCAAGCCAAAAACTTAGAAACAAAAGTTAAAAAAAGCAGCGTTGATGTGGCGCTTTACCAATTGCGACAACGCGTCAATGCACTGTTCTTTTCCAGTTTAATTATAGACGAAAAAAGACAAATCTTAACGGATAAAAAAACACAGATTAAAGCAAAATTAAACGACCTGAACAACGCTGTTAAATACGGTACGGCCTTGGCTTCGTCACAAGCAATTCTAGATGCCGAAGTTTTAACTATTAACCAACAAGTTTTTAAAATTGACGCCACTAAAAAGGCTTTGCTCAAAAGCCTTTCAAAACTTATTGGCACACCAGTTAATCCCAATGTTAAATTGCAAAAGCCTCTTGTCTTATGGCAACCTAAGGCTTCTTTAAAAAGACCCGAACTGCACTATTTTGACCTTCAAAAAAAGCAAATAGACCAACAGAGCAATATCTTGAGTAAAAGTAACAAACCCAAAATTATGGCTTTTGCACAAGGCGGTTACGGCAATCCGGGATTGAATTTATTCGATAAGAATTTTGCAGGTTATTATATGGTAGGCTTGCAATTAAACTGGCGTATATTCGATTGGCAAAAAACCAAAAAGCAACGTCAGTCTTTAAAAATAAATCAGGATATTATAGACACCCAAAAAGAAGTTTTTAAATTAAATACAACACTTGAGAATTTGAACCAAACAGCCGAAATAGACGCGTTTAAAGAACTTGTCAAAACCGATAAGGCCATTATTCCACTGCGTGAACAGGTTTTAAAAACAGCCGAAGCGCAACTCAGAAACGGCTTAATTACCACCTCTGACTATCTGACAGAATTAACCCATTTATACACCTCTAAAACCAATTTAAAAACCCATACTTTACAATTAGAATGGGCGAAAATTAATTATTTAACAACAACTGGAAATTATGAAACATCTCATTAAAATAGCAGCTTATAGCACGGCCTTTTTTATATTTTGGTCTTGCAATAACGACACTAAAGCCGACGCTTACGGCAACTTTGAAGCGACCGAAATTACCGTATCGGCGCAAGCCAACGGCCAACTTATAGCCTTTACTGTTGATGAAGGCAAGCTTATAAAAAAAGGAACAACAGTAGGTATTGTAGATACGCTGCCGCTGTATTTAAACAAACAACAATTATTGGCAAACAAGCAAATAATATTTGCTAAGTCTAGAGGTGTTTTATCGCAAATAGCCGTATTAAAAGCGCAGTTAGAAACCGCTAACAGTAATTTACAGCGTATTCAGAATTTGTTTAAAGTACAATCGGCTACTAAAAAACAATTAGACGATACCTTAGGAAAAGTAAGTGTTTTAAAACAACAAATTAAAAGTATCGAAACGCAAAATACCGCCGTGGTAAACGAAGCCAAAAGCGTATCGGCACAACTCAAACAGGTTGAAGATAAAATAGCAAAAAGCTATATTAAAAACCCGGCAAACGGTACCGTTTTGGTAAAATATGCCGAACCCGGAGAAATAACAACTTTTGGCAAACCACTGTATAAAATTGCCGATTTAAGCACAATGGAATTACGCGTTTATGTAAGCGAGCCCCAATTGGCATATCTTAAAATCGGGCAAAAAGTGACCGTTAAAATAGATGCTGGTAAAGCGATGAAAAACTACAAAGGCATTGTTACTTGGGTGGCTTCGGAAGCCGAGTTTACCCCTAAAATTATTCAGACCAAAGAAGAACGCGTCAATTTGGTTTACGCCGTTAAAATAGACGTTAAAAATGACGGCTCTCTAAAAATTGGTATGCCCGCCGAAATGTGGCTTAACACAACTAAAAAATAAATAGCACATGAAAAATATCTTAAAAATAACACTTGTATTTAGTCTTACAGTACTCATAGTATCTTGTGGTAATCCGCAAAAAAAGGAAAAACATTCTGAAACCGAAGAAGTCCACAGCCATGAAAAAGGAACGCCTGTACAACTTTATGACGGCAATTTGTGGAGTGCAAATCCCGAAACTACCACTGGCATCAAAAACATGAGGGCGCTGATGCAGAATTTTTCAGACACCGAATCGGTTGCGGCTTACGCCACGTTAAAAGACAGTTTAGAAATGCAGTTTAAATCTATCCTAATCAAATGTACTATGACAGGCGAAGCCCATACCCAATTACACAACTATTTGATTCCTATGAAAAAAGTATTTGAAGATTTGGGGGCATCAGACCTAAATACTTGTAAGAAGAGTTTTAACATTTTGAATAAGCACTTAACACAGTATAAAAAATATTTTAAATAGCCAAAAAAAAACAATTGAATTAACCTTTTAAAAATTTAACATGAAAGAATTTAAAAAATTATCATTCATTGCTTTGGCTCTTGGTTTAGTCCTTATCGGATGTGATAATCCGAAACAAAAAAAGACTGCAAACAAGCAACAAACCGCTCAATCGGGTGAAGGTTATGAATTGTTTAAAACCAATTGTTATGCGTGTCATAATCCCAACACAGAATCACACGATGCTATTATTGCACCGCCTATGATTGCTGTTAAAAAAAGATACAGTATGCAACATCAAACCAAAGAAGCTTTTGTAAAGGCCGTTGTGGCTTGGGCCAGCAATCCTACAGCAGAAAAGGCTTTGATGAAAGGCGCTGTAACACGCTTTAAAGTGATGCCAAAACAAGCTTTTAAAACAGCCGATCTCGAAAAAATTGCCAGCTATATCTACGATAATAATATTGAAGTTCCTTCTTGGTTTGCCGCTCACGAAAAACAGATGCACGGTAAAGGAGGCAAAGGCATGATGCAAATGAATCACAATAAAAAATAACAGGAATTTTTGTATTAAAACGACTTCGATGGGCATAAAAATTAAAAATATCAGCAAATCTTTTAAAACTGTTAAAGCTTTAAAAAACATTTCTTTTGAAGTTAATGAAGGCGAATTATTTGGTCTTATCGGCCCTGATGGTGCTGGTAAAACCACCTTATTCAGAATTCTGACCACCCTTTTGATAGCCGATGAAGGTACTGCCAGCGTAGCCGGATATGATGTGCTTTCGCATTTTAAAGATATTAGAAACAGCGTGGGGTATATGCCAGGACGCTTTTCGCTTTATCAGGATTTAACGGTAGAAGAAAATCTGACTTTTTTTGCCACTATTTTTGGAACAACTATTGCCGAAAATTACGATTTGATAAAAGACATCTATGTGCAAATTGAGCCTTTTAAAAACCGTCGGGCTGGCGATTTATCAGGCGGTATGAAACAAAAATTAGCTTTGAGCTGTGCTTTAATTCACAAACCCAAAGTGTTGTTTTTAGATGAGCCAACTACGGGTGTTGACCCCGTATCGCGTAAAGAATTTTGGGATATGCTTAAACGCCTTCAGCAAAAAGGCATTACCATTTTGGTATCGACACCTTATATGGACGAAGCCGCTTTGTGCGACCGTATTGCGCTGATTCAGGACGGAAAAATATTACAAATAGACAGTCCGCAAGAAATTGTAAAGCACCATCCTAAAAAAATATACAATGTGCGTGCCGATAATATGTACCTACTTATAGAAAGTTTAAAGGCCTATCCAGACAGTTACAGCATCTATCCTTTTGGCGAGTTTGTGCATTACAGCGATAAAAATACCGCATTTAAATCGGATAAATTACGCCACTATTTAGAAGAAAAAGGCCTTAAAAATATACTGATAGCCGAAACGAAAGCAACTATAGAAGACACCTTTATGGAGCTGGCAAAATAAAAAACAGACCAACAGACCTAACAGGTTTTAACCTGTCCGACTTTGGCGAGAAACCTGTCAGGTCTAAATTTAAAAATGGAAACAAACACTAAACATATCATACAAGTTAAAGACCTCACCAAAATATTTGGCGATTTTACCGCTGTTAACGCCATTTCTTTCAAGGTCAATAAAGGCGAAATTTTTGGTTTTTTGGGTGCTAACGGTGCGGGGAAAACCACCGCTATGAAAATGCTCATTGGCATTTCTAAACCGTCAAAAGGCGCAGCGCAAGTAGCCGGATTTGATGTTTATACCCATCCCGAAGACATCAAAAAAAACATTGGGTATATGAGTCAGAAGTTTGCCTTGTACGACGATTTAACCGTTAAAGAAAACATCACTTTTTTTGGCGGTATTTACGGCTTATCGCGCAAGCGTATCAAAGAAAAAACACATAAACTTTTAGCCGAATTGGGCTTAGAAGACATAGCCGATGAATTGGTGGGTAGTTTGCCTTTGGGTTGGAAACAAAAACTGGCTTTTTCAGTCGCTTTATTACACGATCCTAAAATTGTATTTTTAGATGAGCCTACAGGTGGTGTGGATCCCATAACCCGACGTCAATTTTGGGAAATGATTTACAAAACAGCGCATAACGGCACCACTATTTTTGTCACCACACATTATATGGATGAAGCCGAATATTGCGACCGTGTATCGATTATGGTTGACGGTAAAATTGAAGCTTTAGACAGTCCTAAAAAGCTAAAACAACACTTTAAAGTTGACAATATGAATGACGTATTTTTAAAATTAGCGAGAGGGTAAATTAAAAAAACTCTCCAAATAATATTGTCCTGCAAGGTTTTTATAACCTTGTAGGACTTAATAAGAAAATAAAAAACACCTACATGGTTATAAAAACCTTGCAGGAATTTAATAAAACAACCCAACACTCGAAGGGTTTTGAACCCTTAAGAGAGTTAATAAGTAAAAAATGAAAAGATTTATAGGTTTTATAAAAAAAGAATTTTACCACATCTTTAGAGATAAACGTTCATTGTTTATACTTTTTGGTATGCCCATTGCGCAAATTATGCTTTTTGGTTTTGCCATTACCAACGAAATTAACAATGTTGATATCGCTATTTTCGACAAATCTAAAGATGCTACCACACAAGAAATTATCAATAAAATAACGGCTTCTAAATATTTTAGCAACAAACAAGTTATAAAAAGTGACACCGAAATTGAAGCTGTTTTTAAAAAGGGAAAAGTAAAAGCAGTACTGGTTTTTGAACCTGATTTTAGCAAGAACCTCGTTAAAAAGAACTTGGCAAAGATCCAAATTATTACCGACGCCACAGAGCCCAATACGGCTCAAACCATCAGTAATTACACCAATGCTATTTTACAAAAATATCAGCAAGAACTAAATAAAAGAATCAAAACACCTCATCAAATTAGTACACAAACACGTATGGTTTACAACCCCGAGCTTAAAAGTGTTTTTATGTTTGTACCGGGTGTTATGACCATTATTTTAATGTTGGTGTCGGCTATGATGACCTCTATTTCCATCACACGCGAAAAAGAATTGGGCACGATGGAAATCCTTTTGGTGTCGCCTTTAAAACCGTATTTAGTCATTATAGGTAAAGTAATTCCCTATATTTTCTTGTCGCTTATAAACGCTACAATAATTGTTGTTCTCAGTATTTTCGTATTTGGCATGCCAGTACAAGGCAGTTTGTTTTTATTGGGATTAGAAAGTGTTTTATTTATCATCACCTCATTGTCATTAGGAATTTTAATTTCTACTATTTCGGCAACACAACAAACCGCAATGATGATTTCGTTAATGGGTCTTATGCTCCCTACTATTTTACTATCCGGATTTATTTTTCCCATAACAAGTATGCCTTTGCCTCTACAGATATTGAGTAATATTATTCCTGCCAAATGGTTTTTAATTATCCTCAAAGAAATTATGCTAAAAGGTGTTGGTTTTTCTTTTATATGGAAAGAGACATTAATCCTTTTCGGTATGTCCTTGTTTTTTATGTCATTAAGTGTGAGAAAATATAAAATAAGATTAGAATAATGAAAACTATAGGATACATCATACAAAAGGAATTCAAGCAAATCTTTCGCAATAAAGGGATGCTGCCTATTATCTTTATTATGCCGCTTATACAGCTAATAATCCTTTCGAATGCGGCCACTTTTGAGATAAAAAATATCAAGTTTTCTTATATAGATCACAATCACAGTTCAATGTCTAGAGAACTTATAGATAAATTTAGAACCTCATCTTATTTTAATATTATTGCCGAATATCCTTCTGAGAAAACAGCCAATTTAGCGATGCAAAAAGGCACAGTCGATGTTATTTTAGAAATTCCCAATCATTTTGATCGCGATTTAGTAAAAGAAAAAAAAACGGCATTAGCAGTCACCCTTAATGCCATTGACGGCGCGGCGGCAGGCGTCGAAAATGTGTATATCACACAAATAATTCAGCAATTCAACAAACAATTAAAAACCAAATTAATCATTGCTTCTGGCAACAAAACGAAACCAAAAATAATTGAAGCTATTCCGCTTTTTTGGTATAACAAAACGCTGAATTATAAAACCTATATGGTGCCAGGTATCTTGGTTTTATTGGTCACTATGGTCACACTTTTCCTTTCGGGGATGAACATTGTACGCGAAAAAGAAATGGGCACTTTAGAACAAATAAACGTGACACCTATTAAAAAATACCAGTTTATAGTTGGCAAATTATTCCCTTTTTGGGTATTGGGTCTAGTTCTTTTAACAGTAGGGTTAACCATTGCCAAAGCTTTGTTTAATGTCCCAATTTTAGGAAGTATTTTACTAATGTATGCCTACACTTCTATCTACATTTTGGTTATTTTAGGTATCGGCTTATTTATTTCGAACTTTACAGACACCCAGCAACAAGCCATGTTTATCGCCTGGTTTTTTATGGTGATTTTTATTTTGATGAGCGGTTTGTTTACGCCTATAGAAAGTATGCCAGAATGGGCACAAATGCTCACCGAATTTAATCCCATTAAGTATTTTGTTGAAGTCATGCGTATGGTGATGCTTAAAGGCGCCGGTTTTACCGATATCCTCCCCCAATTTATTAAAACATTATTATATGCGGTTGTTATGAACGGCCTGGCGGTATACAGCTATAAAAAAGTAAATTAAAATACAAGACTTATGAAAAAAACACTTAAAATAATCACAGTAGTTATATTACTAGCTTTTGCCTTACTGACGCTCTTTTTAAGCAGTTCGGTCATTTTTGACTGGTTTGGCATAAGGGCAAAAGAAGGCAACTATGTCTTATTTGTAGTTTGGGCAAACTTTATCAGCAGTTTTCTCTATTTGGCCTCTGTGTATGGACTTATAAGGCTAAAAAAGTGGACATACAAACCCTTGGCAGCATCGGTTGCTCTTTTAGTTTTAACCCTTATTGGGCTGTTTATTTATATCAATCTTGACGGTATTTACGAAACTAAAACCATCGGTGCACTTATCTTTAGAGCTACTTTGACATCAATCTTTACATTTTCGGCTTACTTATCTACCCTTAAATGGCATCAGTAAAAAAGATAACATTCTTATTTCTCCTTTTCATACTTTTTTCGTTTAACGAAAAAGAGGTACAAGAAACCTATACTTTAACTGTGGTGGTAAAACACTTGCGTAACTCAAAAGGGGTGGTTCAGTTTGCTTTGTACAATAAAGAAGGTTCCATCCCCGACCAGAAGTATAAAAAATATTTAAAAAAAGATATCGCTCTTATTCATAACGACTCTTCAAGTGTGGTTTTTAAAACCCTCCCTAAAGGTACATATGCCGTTAATATTTTACACGATGAAAATAAAAACGGCAAAATAGACAAAGGTTTTTTACTCCCAAAAGAAGGGATTGGTTTTACAAATTATAAAACCATCGGCTTGGGAAATAAACCTAAATTCACCAAAGCCAATTTTTATTTAAACGCCAATACCACAAAAGAAATAAAGGTTATCTATTTTTAAGGCTTATAGTTATAGAAAAGCAAGTTAAAACTTTTATACGGTGTAGATTTAACCCACTCTTTTCTTTTTCAAGTTTAAAACTACAATTTAAACCCTTAAACCAAGTTCCTTTTTCTTTTAAATTTACAAATCTGCGTTTTAAAAAATCTTTTATTTTGTATTTTAAAACTGTAGTTAAATTTACATTCATATTAGAGGCTGTTTTTCAGTACATTACCCCCCCCTCATTTTTGTATTTCTAGCGATTCCGCTAGATTGAAAATTACCTATTTCCGCTATTTCTTTATATAAAATATTTTTATATATTGGTCGCATTAAATTAAAACACTGAATATGAGTGTATAAATTACGGAGAAAAATCCCTCCGGTTAAAAGTAAAAAAATAAAAAATACGAGTAATCTAATTTAATACCCATTTGCCTATGAAATAAACAAACAAGATAACCGGAGGAAAGTGTTGCAAAGATATCGCTTTCTTTTTAAACAGAGACAACTTCTGTTTTCTATTAATAAAGTGGCAATTACAAGTTAATTTTTTTGTATATCCGTAATTACTCATAACCTGTTATATTAGCAATTATAAGTCTATCAAATATTCTTTCACCAAAGTATCTTCTATTGAGTTTATAGACAAACTCATTTAGATACAATTGTAAATATTT
>JAKIUU010000010.1 GCA_021647405.1 Flavobacteriaceae bacterium | reverse complement strand
GAATCAATGAGAAAAAAATTAAGAAAAAAATACTAAATTTAACCCACAAATGAATCGATTTTAAACACTTGTTTTACCCTGCTCACTTTCATCCGGCTAAGGTGGTTCAGTTTGACCGGCTTATCCACCTGATAAGGCCACCCAATTTGAATTTCCAGTCAAATTAAAAGCTGGGAAATTATCAATATCAAAATAGAATAAGCCTACTATAATAACAAAAGCCAAAGGGGCTAATTTTAAAATTGTTGTGACCACCTGAAATTTACCAGAAGCGGAAACGCCTCTACTATTAATCCAAGTAAGCACCCAAATAATTGTTAATCCAATAGAAACCGCTAAAATAGAATTGGTTTTTAGTATAGGGAAAAAATGACTTAAGGCACTTATAATAGCCGTAACCAAGGCGGCATTACTTACCCATATTGAAATCCAATAACCCCAGGCTACTAAAAATCCTATAAAATCGCCAAACCCTGCTTTCGAATAGGTATAAGGACCGCCACTTATACTCGGAAACAGCTTACTCATATTACTAAATATTCTGGCCAGTATTAAGGCACCTGTTGCTGTGAATAACCAACCAAGCAAACTAAGACTTCCATAACCTGCTAAAGTAGCTGGCAATAAAAATATGCCGGCACCAATCATATTTCCCACAACCAAAGATGTTGTTGTTATTAAGCCTATTTTTTTTGATTTATTGCTCATAAGTATTTTATTAGGTGGTTTTTAATTGCTTGTTTTTTAGGATGTTTAAATATACGATTTAATATTTATGTGGTATATCCTTAATTCTAACATCAAAAAACAGGACGCTTTTCACCCACAAGAGAACAAGCTCTGCCTCATTTCATAGTTTACCCACCAAATTTTTCAATAGATAAATTTCTTTTATAAAATCCCATTAGATTAACTTGCTTTAATTAATTTTGAAGTCTCAATTAAAAATTATGTCACAAGATTTATTTATTGCGCCAGATTATTATTTGCTTGATGAATTGCTAACCGACGAGCACAAACTTGTTAGAAATGCGGCTCGTGAATGGGTTAAACGCGAAGTGTCGCCTATAATTGAAGAAGCGGCTCAAAAAGCCAAATTTCCCACTTCTATCATTAAAGGTTTGGCAGATATTGGGGCTTTTGGGTCTTATATTCCAGAAGTATATGGTGGCGCCGGTTTAGATCAAATGGCCTATGGTTTGATTATGCAAGAAATAGAACGTGGCGATTCTGGTGTGCGTTCTACGGCTTCTGTTCAATCTTCCTTGGTTATGTATCCTATTTGGAAGTTTGGCAATGAAACACAACGCCTAAAATATTTACCAAAATTAGCCTCCGGCGCATTTATGGGGTGTTTCGGTTTAACCGAACCCAATCACGGTTCAAATCCAAGTGGTATGGAAACCAAATTTAAAGATATGGGCGACCATTACTTACTCAATGGTGCTAAAATGTGGATTTCGAATGCCCCATTTGCAGATATTGCTGTGGTATGGGCTAAAAACGAAGAAGGCCGCATTCACGGTTTAATTGTCGAACGCGGCATGGAAGGCTTTTCAACACCAGAAACCCATGGCAAATGGTCTTTACGCACCTCAGCTACAGGCGAATTAATTTTTGACAATGTAAAAGTGCCTAAAGAAAATCTTCTGCCTAATAAAAGTGGTTTAGGAGCCCCTCTTCAATGTTTAGATTCTGCCCGTTACGGAATCGCTTGGGGTGCCATTGGCGCCGCTATGGATTGTTACGACACAGCTTTACGCTACGCCAAAGAACGCATCCAGTTTGGCAAACCCATTGCGGGTTTTCAGCTTCAGCAAAAAAAATTAGCCGAAATGATTACAGAAATAACCAAAGCGCAATTGTTAACTTGGCGCTTGGGTAGTTTGCGAAATGAAAACAAGGCCACTTCGGCTCAAATTTCTATGGCCAAACGCAACAATGTTGCCATGGCACTAGATATTGCCCGCGAAGCAAGACAAATTTTGGGCGCCATGGGCATTACAGGCGACTATTCTATCATGCGCCATATGATGAATTTAGAAAGTGTGATAACTTACGAAGGCACACACGATATTCATCTGCTTATTACAGGTTTTGATATTACAGGAATTCCGGCTTTTAAATAAAAAGATTAGAAGTTACCCATTAAAGAGACTGTAAAATTTCTTCCTGCAGCACTTATCGCGGATGCAAATTCCTTGTAATGTTGGTCCAATAGATTGCTTACACTAAAATTAAAATCAATATTTTTATTGATTTTAGAATTAATATAGAAATTGAGTGTTGACCAAGCAGGTGTTCCATAATACGCGCCAGTACTCACTATAAAAGGCGTTTGTTCTATGTTATCTATTCCTTCGGTAGGATTATAGTCTTTTAACTTTTTTCGTCCGTTAAAACGACTGTAAATACTTATTTCATAAGTGGGTTTGGTGTAAGTTATTGAGGCATTACCAAAAAGCGGAGGAATAGAAGACAAGGGCTCATTGGTATCGTGCGCATGTCCTTTGGTATACGTAAAGGACGTTTTAAATATCAAATTTTGGTAGAGTAGTGTTTTTAATTCAAAAGTAGCACCTGTAACATAAGCATTGTTTTTATTTACATTCGCCACAATAGCACCCATTTCACCATCAAATAATATTGTTTGGCTTCCATTCAAAGTAAAAGCCTCTCTTGTAATATACTTATCTAATAAAGTGTAATATGTGGTTAAGCCTATATGCGATTTTTTGTCATTAAAATATTTCAGCAAACCTATTTCAGCATTGTAGGCAAATTCTGGCTTTAAGTTGGCATTGGGTACGGTAACTTTTCCTTTTTTCTCTCTTACTTTCCCCACATCGTCAATATTAGGCGATCTAAACCCCGAGGATAGAACACTATTTATTTGCCATTTATTTGTGGGTTTATAAACATATCCTGCTGTTAAAGTTACAGCCGAATTGTTTATAGATATATCGCTATTGGGTAACGCGATTAAGGTTTGGTCAATCCATGTGGCATTTAAATTTGTTCTTGTAAAACGCACGCCTGTGTTTAGAGTGGCTTTTTTACTGATGGTTTGACGGTAATCTATATAAGCTGCAGAACTTAAATAGGTGCTTCCGCCATCTGCATAACGCGATTGAACGAAATAATTCTCAGATATGCCAACTACTTTATTCCCTATAATATTCAAAGTTTCACCGTGGGCTTTAGAGCTTACATCATTATACGTTGTTTCCAATCCATAAGATAAGACGCGGTCTTCTTTTTGCGTAAGAGGCACAAAAAAATCGGCATTAAAACTGTATACATTAACTTTTTCTTTGCGTGTATTTCTGTTTAAACTGCCAAACTTTCTGTTAATTCTAGACTCTCTAATATCTTGATACGCTACTGTAATGGTGCCGTTATCGATCCATTTTTTATTGGGATTTATCTCTAACTGAGAGGATAAAAGCAGTCTGTTTTGGGGGCCGTAATGCCACTCAGCAAATTTTAATGCGCCATTTTTATATTCGGTTAATTTATCAAATCGCGGAATATTAGACGAGGTGCTGTACTGTAAATTAAGTTTTAAATTGGTTTTACTTGACAGCGGTTTTAAAAATTTCTGTAGCACATCTACCTGATGATAGCCCACATTGTGCTGTATTTGGGGATTGGTGTTTACAACTGGATTTTGATTGTAAAATTGGCTTGTATTGTTAGAGTATTCTGGCTGTTTTCCCCAATCATTAAACCCATGGCTTCGTTTTGAACCCATTTTTAAATCGCCAAATGAGCTGTAAGCGACACTGGTGTACGAAGCCCAATTTTTATGACCACTCTCTACACCAATTTGAGATACAAACCCATTATTTACCGTACTAAAACGCGATAAATAATTTGTTTTTAATTTTTTACGATTACTTAATAATGGTGTTTTTGTGTAATAGTGAATAACACCTCCTAAGGCATCTGAACCATAAACCACAGACGAAGGGCCAAATATCACTTCGGTTCTATCTAATTGTGTTGGCGAAACAGTTATGGAATTTTGTAAATGTCCTTTTCTATAAATAGCATTGTTCATTCTTACACCATCTATAACCAATAAAACACGGTTGGCTTCCATACCTCTAATGACTGGACTGCCGCCGCCAAACTGCGATTTCTGAACCTTTACACCTGGTATGTCTGCTAAGACATCGGCTGCCGATTGCGGACTGAGTTTTTGTATGTCAAGAAAAGAAACACCCTCAATTTGTTCGGCTATTCGGCTTCTTTTTTCTTTTCCTTTAGAGGCGATTAAAAAAACTTCTTGTAAACTTTCTGATTTATCTCTAAGGTAAACACGGTAATTATAAATTTTTATTTGTTTTAATAAGGTTTCAAATTCTATATAAGCCACATGAGAAAAGGTGAGAATATCTGAGTCTGAAAAAATAGAGATATCTACTTCGCCTTTTTTATTAGAAATAGTATTTTTAGATTTATCTTCATTAAATACAGCTACATTTACTATGGGTTGGTGGGTTTTAACATCTAAAATAATGACTTTCTGCGCAAAGGCATTAAAGCTGTATAGTAGTAAAATTAAATTGTAAAAATATTTCATATTTAATTGAAAACTGACTGTAAAATGGGTAACGAATTAAGTTTTTTAAAACCTGATAAATGTAATTCAAAATAATTGATCAGCACATCTAACAACTGTTGCCGTTGTACTTTATCTAGTTTTAGTGTTTCCATGTTATCAAAATTTATGCCTAAGAGCGTTTTGAATACTATTATTTTTTTGTCTTGAATAGATGTGGGTGAATTTCTTGTTTCAAACAATCCTTCTTGCAAATTAAAATAAGCGCAGTCTAAATTTTTTGTTTGCGGATAAAATCCCAAATATTTGGTGAGTTTTAACAGAAATACCAAATGGAAATTAGCAATATCTTTTTGATTATCTAAACGCTGAAAGCTTGAATATAAAAAATTAAATAAGGCATTATTGGCTTCCTCTTCTTGTAAAGAAAAATTGAGTACTTCTGCCAGAAATAATACCAAAGATTGCTTGGTTACATCATTATATATATTTGAATAAGCATAACTTAAGCACACCTCTTTAATTGAATTTAAAGTGCCTTTATCGTTGTGATTTGCTACAATTTCTAACAGGTTAAGTGGCTGAAAATAAGCGCTTTTTATTTTTGATTTTCTGCTGCCCAATACGCCTTTTAAAAGATATGATTTAAGACCTTGTTCTGTATAACATTTTACTATTAAACTTGAATCTTTAAACTTAATAATTCTTAAAACAATGGCTTTGGTTAGGACAATCATTGATTAGTTAATAATGGCAATTTTTGTAGTAGCTACTTCCGATTTATCTTTTATAGTTAGCAACACTATATAAATACCTGAGGCTACTTTTTTACCGGCCAAATTGGTTTTGTTCCACACCACTTTCCCGCCGCTTAATTCTTGCCCTTCTACCACATTGGTTTCATATACCAAATAACCTGCCGCGTCTAAAATTTTAACATTTGTTCCTTTGGGTAAATGAGTGCCATGTCTGCCATCAATGGTGATAAATTCATTTGACTTTGTGGAAGGGTTTGGATAGGCATATACCGATTTTAAAACATCTCCAAAAGGGGCTACTTTACTTTTAAAAGCCACTATGCCTTTATCTGTTGCTATAAAAACCTTTCCAGAGGTGTTGTCTACCTGTATTTTTAAAATTCTATTTGAAGGCAGGGGAGAATTGTCTTTATTAAAATTGTAAAGTGTTGTGCTACCACTTGGATTGGTACCAAGTACACCACCTGTATCTGTGCCAAACCACTTGTTGTCGGCACCATCAATAGCTATGGTGTTTACAGGTTGATTGCCGAGCAATTTTTTTGCTATCCCTTCATCTAAAATAATAACAGGTTCGGCATTATTAGAGCCACTAAAAACACCTGTTGCATTAGAAAAAGTAACCAAACCTTTTAGGGTGCCTATCCAAATACGGTTGTTACTATCTACAGCAATGGTTCTTACATTTGGGTCGGGCAAAGAGCCCGAATTAACACCTGTGGTTAAAGATGATTTTTGATTGCCATTTTCATTAAAAACCAAAGCGCCATTGCGTCTGGACCCAATCCAAATTGAGTTTGATTTGTCTAAAACCAAATCGTTTAAACCTAAAGCCCCGCTAGTCATTATAGGGGTTAAATCAAAACTACTCCAAGAGCCGTTGGGCGTCATTTTTTTTAAGCTCTCAGACACCCACGCATTGGCTATCCATAAATTTCCATCTCTGTCAAAAGCAGATCCGTTAATTCTGATACTGAAAAAATTAGGGTGTCCTGCCAAAAAAAGTTTTTCCAAACCGCTATTTCTATTGTCTAACAATGTGGTAACAACATCGTTTTCTACAACTAAAATACCTTCGTTCCACGAGCTTATATAGGCCTTATTATTGGCATTAGGATCTATCGTGACATGCACCAAATCTCTTGCTGGAAAAGCATTTGAATAGGGTGTATTTATCCAATTCTCACCATTAAAATGACTAAAGCCTAGTTGGGTGTTTAAAGGTGTGTATGCATCGTCATAACCGCCATATACCACCCAAATATTATTGTTCTCAGCGGTAATAGAAAATACTTTATTAGAATTTGGTCCTTCAGGGTGAATTTCTTGATAGCTTGCCAGATTCTGTATATCCTTCTTTAAAATACCAAATTCTTGAGTAGCTAAAAATACATTTTGCCCTTCGGCTAAGGCTGTATGTAGTGTAAAATTAAAAGCCCCTGCACTGATAAATGTACCCACTTCTTGTAAATCTGTATTTAAAACAACTGCCAAAGCAGATGTGTTAAAGGTTAAAAAAGAATCTGAAATGTTAAGTCCTAGAATTGTTGAAGCAACTGTTTTTTCAACTGTCAGTGTATTATTAACTGTGTCAACACTAAAAAGAACATTGTCTTTAGTGGTGTATAAATTATTGTTAAAAACTTTTATGTTGGTAAAATTACCCAACAAGCTTCCTTGGGGTTGTGTCCAATTATTGAAATCAATTAAATTGGTGTTATTAAAATTGGCGCTGTAAATACCATTTTGTGTAGCGGCATATATAACATTTTGATATACAGATATTTGATTAACAAATACAGGGGTCGAGCCTGCACCTATAAAATAGGTGTCTCCAAATTGACGGTTTATTGTATTGTAAACTACAATTCCAAATGGGGTTGACAGATAAAGCTGCCCATTTTTATTAAAAATATGATTTATTTGTTTGTTGCCTGTAATATTTAAACGTTCTATATCGGCTGATATGTGAATTTTACCAGAGCTGTCTATAACCTCTAAAAGCCCAGACTCATATCCTATAAAAATACTTTCGGTAGCTGTATCAAAATAAACGGTTGTAACTGTTTTTCCAGATAAGCCATTTACTGATGAATATTTAGCGGTTGTTCCTGTTGCTTCATCATAAATAAATATGCCGTTATCTACAGCTACATAAATTTTACTGCCTGCCTTAATAAAGTCTCTGGCATTGTTATACGAATAGTAGTCTTCCCAATTTGAACTAAAATCAGACTGTGCGTTTGCTGTAAAATACGTCAAAAAAAGAAATGCTGTTAAAAGGTGTCTCATAAGCTAATTTAGAATTTCAAAGATATTTAATATAAACGAAAGATTAAAAAGTATTATTTTAGGGCTTTTAAATACTATAATAAAAATCATACATACCTTTTTACCTATGGCTATTGAAATTGAACGAAAATTTTTAGTTAAAACAAATGCTTATAAGTTGGAAGCTTATAAAAAACAGCACATTTCTCAGGGGTTTTTGAGTGTAGATAAAGATGCTATTGTGCGTGTTAGGGTTGCCAATGACAAAGCTTTTATTACCATTAAAGGAAAATCTAACAAGTCTGGTACATCGCGTTATGAATGGGAAAAAGAGATCGATATAAACGAAGCGCATCAGCTTTTAGCACTGAGTAAAACTTCTTTGATTGTAAAAACGCGGTATTTAATTAAAATAAAAAATCATACTTTTGAAGTTGATGAGTTTTTGGGAGATAATTCAGGCTTGGTAATAGCAGAAATAGAGCTGTCTGACGAACATGAAACTTTTGCAAAACCCAATTGGCTCGGCAAAGAGGTTACTGGCGATTTAAAATATTACAATGTCATGCTCGCTAAAAACCCTTTTAAAAATTGGCATAAATAAACTTTAATTATGGAAAATTTATATAAAATAGGTATGAATAATGCCGCTCAATTATTAATCCTTGCTTTTTTAGCCATAACCTTTTTACAATCGGGAATTGATAAAATAACAGACTGGAAAGGAAATGTTGCTTTTTTAAAAGATCATTTTTCACAAACCATTTTTAAAAATAAAATACCTTTTTTATTAGGTGCTATTTTATTTTTTGAAATAATAGTAGGGATATTAAATGTTGTTGGTATTTTTGAAATTTATGTTTACGAAAATAATTTTATTGGATTTTTGTCTGCTGTTTTGGCCGCAAAAATTTTATTAGCACTTTTATTAGGGCAACGCATTGCCAAAGATTATGCTGGCGCTATGACGATAGCTGTTTATTTTATTGTAGCCATCATTGGGATTCTGATTTTAGAATAAATTTTTATTATATAATTATTTTACATAATAGATTTTTACAATACAAAAAGGCTTAAATAATTTATATTTAAGCCTTTTTGTGGTTTTATATAAGTTGATTGTCCGGCTGTTTCTTAAAAGACGTTTAAAACGCTTTAAATGTCCTTATTCCTTAAAATATAGGTTAACGATGAATAATTTCCTGAAAATAGGGCGGCACAATTTGACCAAAGGCCAATAAGGCCAGCTCTAAAAATATTTACGCTAGCATTTTTATTTTTTTCGCTCAACAAAGAAATATAAAACGAATCGAAAATCATAGGCCATATATTAATCACTTTTATATCTACTTTTGCAAACAATATTTTTATGGCTTTTGGTGAAAAGTGCCATAAATGTCTCGGCACGTCATAAGCCGCCCAAAACGATTTGTAATAACGTGCGTCAAAACTCATATAGTTGGGAACAGCAATAATTAAAATACCATCGGGTTGTAAAAAAAATTTTAAAGAAGCTGTGTATTTGTCTAAATCTGGTACGTGTTCTAAAACATGCCATAAAGTAATTACATCAAATTTTTGAGCATTATTGCTTTCTTCTAAATTTTCTATAGATTCATAAATTGATTCTGAGTTCGATTTTAGCTTGGCTAATTCTCTGGCTTTTTTGTGGGGCTCAACACCAAAAGTTTTCCATTTTTTTTGAGAACACGCCAATAAAAAATCCCCCGTACCACAGCCAATATCTAAAACGGTACGAATGTTATTTTTTGTTTTTGAAATTTTTTTAACCTTATTTTTTGTGGTAAATTTTCTTACTTTTTGGTAAATCTTATCAAAAAAAGAGGCCTTTGTATCGGTGTGTGAAATGTAACTTTTGCTTTCATAATACCGCATTAAATCACCTTGTTTGGGCCGGGGAGATGTTACTAACAAATGTGTATTTCGATCTTCTAAAAGATTGAATTTTTCTTGACTTACACTATGGTCTTTACACTCTAAAAAGGGTACTAAGCTGCTATTACTTATTGGCGATATGTTAATGTAATCTAAGTGTTTCACGTGAAACTTTATGTTTTACCGCCCCATATACACAAGCAGAACAGAGACATCTGAAGGAGACACACCAGAAATGCGACTTGCTTGCGCAATGGTTGTTGGTTTTATTTTTGTGAGTTTTTGTCGTGCTTCTATAGAGATTGATTTGAGTTTATTAAAATTAAAAGTACTTGGAATTTTAATATATTCAAGTCTGTTTATTTTGTCGGCATTGTTTTTTTCTTTTTCTATATAACCAGAATATTTGACAAATATTTCTGCCTGTGTTTTGGCTTCTTCTGATATGTTATTTTGGCTGATAAATAGCGCAATGTCGGGTAACTCTGCAATTGTATGAAAGTCGATTTGAGGGCGTGCTGCAATTTTAAAAAGTTTCATAGATTGCTTAATCTCTGAAGCATTATTTTCTTTTAAAATCGGATTTATAATTTCAGGTTTAATACTGTACTTTTTGATGAAATCAATCAATAATTCTGACTGCTTTAATTTTAATGTCATCAAATCCAAGCGTTCTTTACTTGCCAGACCAATTTCAAAAGATTTTTTTGTAAGTCTGATATCGGCATTATCTTGACGCAACAAAGTTCTGTATTCTGCACGCGATGTAAACATCCGATAAGGTTCTTCTGTGCCTTTTGTAATCAGGTCATCTATCAAAACACCTATATAAGCTTCGCTCCTTGAGAGTAAAAAGGCTGGTTTATTTTGAACCTTTAAAGCGGCATTTATACCTGCCATTAAACCTTGGGCAGCCGCTTCTTCGTATCCAGTAGTGCCATTAATTTGTCCAGCAAAAAATAAGTTGGAGATTATTTTTGTTTCCAGATTGTGTTTTAGTTGGGTAGGCGGAAAATAATCGTATTCTATAGCGTAACCATATCTAAAAAACTTTACGTTTTCAAAACCAACCACTTTTCTTAAAGCTTTGTCTTGAACATCTTCGGGTAAAGATGTTGAAAACCCGTTTACATAAACCTCTACTGTGTCCCAACCTTCGGGCTCTACAAAAAGCTGATGCCTGTCTTTACTCGCAAAGCGGTCAATCTTATCTTCGATAGAAGGGCAATAGCGAGGGCCAACACTTTTAATACGGCCGTTAAACATGGGAGATCTGTCAAATCCCGTTCGTAATAATTCATGGACTTCAGGACTTGTATAGGCCATATAACACGAACGCTGTTTTGTAAGTGGGGTAGTGCTGGGTAAATATGAAAACTTTTCCGGAATCTCATCGCCGGGTTGTTCAATCATTTTAGAATAATCTAATGAGCGGCCATCTACACGAGGAGGTGTGCCCGTTTTCATGCGTCCAGATTCAAAGCCTATTTTTATCAAATCTTCGGTAATACCTGTTGAAGCGCGTTCGCCAGCACGACCACCGCCAAATTGTTTGTTTCCAATATGGATAAGTCCGTTCAAAAAAGTTCCCGCGGTTAAAATGACTGTCTTGGCTCTAATTTCTAAACCTAGAATAGTTTTTACACCCACAATACTGCCGTCTTCAAAAAGCAATCCATTTACAGAATCTTGATAGAAATCTAAATTAGGTGTTTGTTCTAACATCAAGCGCCAAGTCTCGGCAAAACGCATCCGATCGCTTTGGGCGCGTGGACTCCACATAGCAGGGCCCTTTGATTTGTTAAGCATCTTAAATTGGATAGCTGTTTTGTCTGTAACAACACCGCTATAACCACCTAAAGCATCGATTTCACGTACAATCTGCCCTTTTGCGATACCACCCATGGCTGGATTACAACTCATTTGAGCGATATTTTGAAGACTCATGGTAATAAGTAGGGTATGGGCGCCTAAATTAGCGCTTGCCGCAGCTGCCTCGCTACCGGCGTGACCACCGCCAACGACTATAACATCATATGTGGTATCAAAAAAACTCATTATTAAATTGGTTTCACGTGAAACACTTTATTGTGTTTAAAAATCGCGCAAAGATAGGTAATAATCTTCTTTGGCCCGCATTTGTTCCTTTTCTTGCTTTGTTTTGTCGTTATAACCACAATAGTGCAAAACACCGTGAATCATAACCCGATGTAATTCGTCTTTAAAGTCGGCTTTAAAAAAAAAGGCATTTTCTTTAACACGCTCTACAGATATAAAAATATCGCCACTAATAATCTTACCCATGGTATAATCAAAACTAATTATATCTGTTAATATATTGTGTTTTAGGTATTTAATGTTTTTTTCTAGAAGATAAGCATCATCACAAAAGATGTAATTGAGGTCTCCTTCTTTAAAATTTTCTGACTTAATGCAGGTGGAAATCCATTCTTTTATAAACCCACTAACTGGTTTCTGCATTTTAAACAAGTCGTTAAAGATTATCATATGCTGTCTTTAAAATATTGTTGTACCTTTTTTTGATAGGGCAATTTTAGCAACAGTGGTTTTCTGTTTAAAATTTCTGTTTTATTATAATCCTCTTTTTTAGAGTTTAGCTTTTTAATGTTGCGATTATCAAATTGTTTTGTGTTGGTAGTAGCTTCTCTTTTTTTATCGACACCTTGTTTAAGATTTGCCTTTTCCAACTTTAAAAGTTCGTGTTGTAAATCGGTCATTTTTTGCAAAACGGAATTTGTAAAACCCTTATCTAATAATTGCTTTTGCAAGTCGTCCATCAATTTTTTGGCTTTATCACCTTTTGATCCATCAGCTCCAGCCTGTTTAAGTAAGGTTTCTAGCGCTTGCCTTAAAGCTTCTTGTTGTTTATAAATATCGTATTGTTCTGCGCTCATATCTCCACCATTTCCTTTCCCTGATTTTCCTTTTTTAATACCGCTTTTAAGGTCTTGAATAATTTTGGATTGTTTTTTGATAATATCGGGCAAACTAAACGATTGTACTTTAGAACCTTTCTTTCCTTTACCCATCGAAGGATTTTCATTCTGCATCTGATTGAGCATTTGACTTAGAATTAGTGCCAAATTATTAGCCGATGTCATGGCGTACTGCTGATTACTCATTCCTTTGGCGCTTCTATTTTCTGCCAAGTTTTTTAAGGCACTGTTAATATTGTAATGTGTTTCTGTAATCTCTTCTTGAATTTTAACCGACAGCCTTGGCATACGCAAAGAAAGGGTGTACAAACTGTCATCAATATGTTCAAAATAATCTTTTAAAATACGCTGTTCTTTTAACTTTTTAGAAAACTCTGGATGTTTGTCATTTATCTTTCTAAAAGCAATCATTAAATCTTCTTGATCTAAAGAAAATATGATTAAGTTATCTAAAATAGTTTGAAGCGTTTGAATGTTTTCTTCGTTTCTTTCCCCTTCGCCATCCATCATAGATTGTTGCATTTTTTGACTCATTTGAGACATTTTTTTTGCAGCCGATTTTTGATTTATAACAGCCTCTTTGTCTTTTTTGTTTTGTAGGTTTTTTTGCGCCTTTTTTAAAGCGTCTTTAATTTGAAACTCTTCACGATTTGTTTTGGGCAAAGAAATAGGTTTGGTAAGCGATTTGTTTTCCTGTTGTAACTGTTCTAAATCATTTTTAATTTTTTCGAATCGCATATTTATTAAATCTTGATTTTGGATTGTATTTTCTTTTGATTTTGCCAATGAGTCTTGCTCTTTACTGAGTTGCTTTAAATTTTGACTAATATTGGCCAACTTCTTCTCAATATAAAAGCGTTTGGTGAGCTCTAAAATGCGTTCTAGCGTGCGCTTGTTTTGTTTGCTTTTCTGGTTGAACTTATCTAAGCGTTTTAACAAGCCGTTTTTATCTAATTTTTCTGAGAGTTTCTTGAGTTCGTCTAAAATTTTTTCTTGTTTTAACAATTCTTTTGCTTCTTCAATCCGTTTGTTTAAAACATCCTTTTTTTCTTCAATTAAAGTGTTTTTAGGTTTCCCTTGGTTAAGGTTGTTTTGTATGTTTTTAATATGATTTGATATCAATTCTTCTTCTTTTTTTCGCCGCTCTACCAAAGCTTGAAACTGCTTAACATCATTCCATTTAAAATTGGGTTGGTTTTTTAATTTTTGAGTTATCTTTTGCAAATCACCTTCAGTCTTTTTTAACGATTGCTTGTCGTTTTGAAGGGCGTCAATACTGTTTTTTTGCGCTTTTAAAGTGGCATTTGTCAATTCAAAGTCCGTTTTATTATAATACTCAAACACCTTGCTTTTAGTAAACTTAGAACCATTAACTGCATCGTTGTCAAATACTTTAAAATAGAATTTGTAGGTGCTTCCTTTTTTAAGGTCTAGGTCCGCATCGTCTGGATCTAATAAAAAATAAAAGGTGTCAAAAATCGCCTTTTTCACCCTTAAATTTTTATGGAATTTTAAATTTTTATTTTGAGATTCGCAATAAACGAGTTCTAATTTACGCAAACCATAATCGTCGCTAATCTGCCCAGAAAACTGGGCTATACCAAAATTAACAGAGTCAATATCAGAAGAAACTGAAATTTTTGGAAATTCATCTTTCTCGGCAATAACAGTATATGAGAGTTTTTCAAAGTTTTTTAAATCATTATTAGATGTTGCTACCTGATATCTCAATGTTTTAAGTATCCTTTTTGACAGTCTAAAATCATCTGTAGATTCGCTTATAAAAAACGCTTGATTGCCCTCATTAATAAAACGAAGTGTGTCGGTTTGATTTGTCTGAAGTCTCCACATAATTTTGGTGCCCTCAGGAACTGTGATATTTCCTGTGTTACTTATGGTTATGTCTTGTCTATGTGTATAAGCGGGGTAATCTATATCCATTTTAAAACCTATAACGGTAGGTTTTCTAAGTACTGCTACATTAAACTCTAAAGAAGAAACCTGATTTGATTTTAAATAAAAAGTAAAAGGTTCTGTGACATTTTCTACCAAAAAGCTAAAATGATCTAGGCCATCTTTTTTTAAGAAAAAGTTTTGATCGTTTATATTAATTTCAGCCTGGCTGGGTGTAATGCTCCCAAGTGTTGTGATTTTTAAAAGTAAATCTTGACCTTCTATTATTTTCAAGCTTTTGTTTAAAACTTTAAAATCAAAAGGAGCGGGTGGGGTGTATGGTTTTTGATAATGAACCACTCTGCTTAAACTCTCTTTAAAAGGATTGACTTTTCCAGATAAGCTTATTAATAATATCACCAAAAGAGGGATGGTTAAAAACTTTAAATACTTTGAATTTTGTTTAAAATTGATAGCATTTGTGAACTTAAATGTCAACAAATCTGTAGCTTTTTGTTCAATACTTGCCAAAAGCAACTCTGTTTGCTCGTTACTTTGTTGCAATTGTACCAGGTTTAAAAGTTTGTCATTTACTTTATTAAAATGTTTCCCAATTAATTTTGAAGCTTGGTTTGCATTTAAGCCCTTTTGCAGTCCTAAAATTTTAAAGCAAGGAAAAAGAATGTAAAACAATAATAAAGCACTCTCTACGGCAATAAAACTCAAAAACAAAACAGTGCGTGCCAAAGGTTTAAGCCATAAAGTATATTCAATAAATAAAATAAGGAAAAAGTACACCACCCCAAACACAAAAAAAAGAAGACTTCCTTTTATTAGGGCGTTTACGTAATACTTTATAATAAACGCTTGGAGTTTTTTTTGAATTTCTAAGGCGTTACCCATTTAAATTTAAGGCGTTGGTTTTATAAAAGTTCAGAACGCTTATCAGCAAAGTTAAAAGATTCTTTTTTATCCGTTAAGGATTTAAAAAATAAAATAAATACCTGTGGTTATTATATTGGTAGGATTGTGACTTAAAACTAAAAAATTACAGTTCTACTATTTTTTCTTTAAGGGCGTAAAGTACCATGCCTATACGGCTTGACACATTAAATTTATCAAAAACTACTTCTCTATAGCCGTCAATTGTCTTGTAGCTCAAAAACATTTTTTCGGCAATTTGTTTGTAAGTTAAATCGGTGCAGGCCAATGTTAAAAAATGAAGTTCGCGATCTTTGAGTTCAATAGGTTTTTGTGAAGTTGCTTTAACTAAGGTTTGTGCAACATCATCTGTATAGTAAACACCTAATCGCATAATTTGATTTAAAGCCTCAAGTAATGTGTTGGGATGAATATCTTTAAGTAAATAACCACAAGCACCTGCGCGCAGCATGTTTAGAATAATAGGTTCATCATCGTTCATTGTTAAGGCCAATACTTTTATTTCCGGTCTGTTTTCTTTAAGCCACTCTGTAGCTTTAATTCCATTTAGAATGGGCATGTTAACATCCATTAAAATAATAGAAGCTGTTTCTTTATCCGCATTAAAATAATCAATTACTTCTTGGCCATTATTTAATTGTGCTACAACTTTATAGGATTTGAATTTATTAATCAATCCGTTTAATGCTTGCGAAAAAAGCACATGGTCATCAACGATAATTATAGGAATTTTATTCATACTTTAACTATTTACAAAGGTAAATTCAGTGTAATGCTGGTTCCTTTTTGTTTTTGAGATTCCATTTTAAAACTGGCGCCAATCAGTTTAGCACGATCCTTCATGGTTTGCAAACCCAAGCCTTTACTCTTATCGACAGATTTTAAGTTAAAACCCACACCTTTATCTTGAATTTCAATTAGCAAATTATTTTTTGAATAATTGAGTTTTACACACAGTTTGGCACTTTTAGAATGCTTCATGGTATTGTTAAAAAACTCTTGTAAAATTCTAAATAATATGATGCCCTTATCTAGAGGAACTTCAATCAACTCTCCTTTCACTTCGAGTTCGGCATTGATAAAATTCATCCTATTATAACGATCCAGTTCAATTTTAATAGCCTTTAATAAGCCTAAGGATTTAAAATGTTCGGGATTTAACGATTTGGCCAAACTGCGCAATTCTTGAAGACTTTTACTAATGAGCTCACTGCTTTCACTAAGCGCTACTTGTTGAGAACCAGATAAACTGGGTTGTAATATGTTGAGTTGCATTTTGGCAATTGATAGTAACTGCCCTACATTGTCATGAATCTCCCAACTGATATTTTCTAAAGTTTGTTCTTTTATTTCTATCTTAGATTTTGTTATCTCCTCTTCAAAGTGTCGTTGTACCTCGTATTGTTTCAATAAATACGATTGTTTTTTTTGCTGAAAAGAATAAAAGAAAATAGCCAATGTAATGACCAAAATTAAAATAATAATGGTGACAGTAAAAACTAATATTTGTATCTCTTTTAGCTCCACATCAATAATTGTATTTTTTTTCGCATACAATAAAACCTATTATAAAACACGAATGCATTATAATGTTTAAACCAAAGGTTATATACTGAAACACACCATAAACAGAGGTGTATTTAAACAATGCAAATGCCGGTATAAAAACCAAATTATATAAGAGTACCCCTAAGGCTATCCAATAAAACAATACTTTATTAATATTTAATACAACATCACTTTCTAACAGTTCTGTAAAATAAATAATTACAGTAAATACAACAAGTATTTTTGAAAGTATGGCATTGTTTATTAAATATTCATCTATATAATGGCCAATAAAAAGTATGTTAATAAATGTGGCAACAATAAAAATAATTATTAATATATAAATTATCTTTCTTTTTGCTTTATGCGTAATTCTACTTAAAAAAAAACTTGAAAAAAATAAAAAATTTACAATTCCCCATGTGTTATAAACAATATTGTTTTCAACAAATAGGACTTTCCCTAAATATGCCCCTATGATTTCTGAAATAAAGGTATAAATTAAAAAATACAAGAAAAACCTAAGGGACTTATTAAAAGAGAATTTATGGAAATTAAACAAACCTATTAGAATGCTTATTGAATAAATTAATGGGTATGTGTAAATTGGCATATTTTTTAATTATTGTGGATAAGTGGCAGATGGTGGATCGCCTGCTGATCCTTCGTTTAAAGGGCTGATATTTGTAATATCGGGACTCGTAAAACTTGGTGGAGCACTCGATTTAATTACAGTTCCTTCTTTAACACCTGTAGGTACTAAAAAAACAGTTGTGTAACTTTGTTTTTTAGGGTTTTTGTCTTCTTTTGAATACGCGCCCAAGTAAAACCGAATACCATCAACCTTATAACCTTTTGCAGTACCTTCGGCTTCAATATAGGCTATATATTGTTTAAGTTCTTTTAAAGAATACCTGATTGAGCGGTTGTCTTTTTTGCCAATAATACGGCTTACGCTATCGTAACGTGCCGTATAGTTACGACTCAAAGTCATGGCTCTTTGTTTGGTAATGGTATGTTCTGGCTTGGTTACTTTAACTTTATTTACATTGTTATCTACACACGCGTTTAAAATTAAAGTAATTAAAAATAAGCCTATTAACTTAAAGGGCAACTTTACATTATTATTTTTTTCTTTCATTATTTTGGAATTTAAAAATTAAGGAATTCAAATTTATGTTAAAAAGTATAATTTATCACCATTACAAAGCCATTTAATCTAAAAAAAGGGGAAATACCCCCTGCAAATAACCAGTGTTTTTCCTGAAAATTAACTAATTAAAAATTATAATTTTGAATCTCATTACAATAAAAATGATTGATATTAAAAATTATAAATCAAAAAAGAAAGCTATTCTAATCATTGGTTTGCTTATTCTAACCGTTATTTTCTTAAATATGTATCTATTGATTGTGATTTTTAAAAGTTCGGGGATGCAAAGTATTTCTAATTAGTTTTTAAAATTTTACAACATACTTTTCTAAATATCTTTATCTTTTTTTATAATAATATTTTCTATTGCTAAGGTTAATTTATCTTTGCGTTGTAAATTATTTAAAAATGAATAAAAAGGTAAGAGTTCGTTTCGCACCTAGCCCCACCGGCCCCCTTCATATTGGCGGTGTAAGAACAGCATTATTTAACTACTTATTTGCTAAAAAACACAAGGGTACTTTTGTACTGCGTATAGAAGATACGGATCAAAATCGCTATGTAGCTGGAGCTGAAAAGTATATTGTAGAAGCTTTAAATTGGTGTAATATTCCTTTTGATGAGGGGCCTGATAAAAACGAAAAGTTTGGTCCTTACCGCCAATCTGAACGCAAGCAACTATATAAAAAATATGCCGATGAACTTATTGAAAAAGGTTGCGCTTATTATGCTTTTGACACATCCGAAGCGCTTAATTTTCACAGAAAAGATCACGAAGCAAAAGGCAAAACTTTTATCTACAACCACCACAATCGTTTAAAATTAGATAATTCTTTAGCGCTTAGCGCAGATGTGATTTCTGAAAAACTAAAAAGCGGCACACCTTACGTTGTCCGTTTTAAAACACCCACTGATGAACAGTTGGAATTAAATGACATTATTCGTGGTAAAATGATAATTGATACCAATGTTTTGGATGATAAAATTCTCTTTAAAAGTGACGGCATGCCAACTTATCATTTAGCTAATATTGTAGATGATTATTTGATGGAAATTAGCCATGTTATTCGTGGTGAAGAATGGTTGCCCTCAATGGCTTTACACGTCCTTTTATACCGTGCTTTTGGGTGGAATACACCTAATTTTGCCCATTTACCACTTATTTTAAAACCTACCGGTAAAGGAAAACTCAGCAAACGCGATGGCGATAAAATGGGATTCCCTGTTTTTCCTTTAGAATGGACAGACCCAAAAACAAATGACGTTTCTTCTGGTTATAAAGAAATGGGTTATTTTAATGATGCTTTGGTTAATATGCTCGCCCTTTTGGGATGGAATGCCGGAACTGAACAAGAAATATTCTCTTTAGACGAGCTTGTAACGCAATTCGATTTAAATCGCGTAAGCAAAAGCGGTGCAAAATTTGATCCCGAAAAAACAAAATGGTTTCAACACCAATATATACAAAAACAATCTGACGAAGCTCTGGCTAATCTATTTTTACCTATTTTAAAAGAACACATCATTGCGAGTGTCACGAAGTCTCAGGGTGACATAGCGTATATAACCAAAGTCATTTCTTTAACCAAAGAACGCGCCACTTTTGTATCCGATTTTTGGGGTTTAACTTCTTTCTTTTTTATCGCGCCAAAATCGTTTGACGCAAAAGCAGTAAAGAAACAATGGAAAGAAACAACACCAAATTTAATGTGCGAATTGATAACCGTTATCAAAAATGTTTCTGATTTTTCTTCAGAGAATTTAGAAAGCAGTATCAAAGAATGGATTACAAAAAAAGAGTTGGGTTTTGGACGCGTTATGCAACCCTTTAGACTGAGTTTAGTAGGTGCCTTAAAAGGCCCTCATCTGTTTGATATTGCAACGCTTTTAGGGAGAGAAGAAACTGTAAAACGCATACAATACGCTATTGATACCGTCAAAAAAGAATGACGTCGTACAAAAAAAAGCCTGTTTACAAATACCTCATTATTGCTTACGTATTGGCAGCCATAGGGTTTCAAGGGTGGCGTACGCTTTTTAATAACTTTGCTGTAGAAAATGTATCGGCCACAGGCTTTCAAGTGGGTGCTATACAATCTATCAGAGAAATTCCTGGGTTTTTGTCTTTTTTGGTTATTTATATCATTGTTTTTATCAAAGAAAAAAAACTGTCTGCTTTAAGCCTGCTCACACTAGGTATGGGGGTAATCTTAACGGGGTTTTTACCGTCTTTTGAAGGTTTAATGCTAACCACTTTTATAATGTCTTTGGGTTTTCATTATTTTCAAACCACTACCTCATCATTGATTTTGCAAAACTTTAATACAAAAAATGCCAGTATTATGTTTGGTAAATTACGCAGTGTGGGGGCGCTTACAAACATTGTGGTAGGGGCCTCTATTGTAGGTTTGTCTTATTTTATTCCAATTGCCATCAATTTTATAATTATCGGTGCCATAACAATTTTAGGGAGCATTTATTTACTTATAAACCAGCCACAAGTTGATGAAAGTCAAGAACAACATAAAAAGTTTTTTTTACGTAGAAAGTACTGGCTGTATTATGTACTTAATTTTTTATCGGGAAGCAGGCGTCAAATATTTGTGGTCTTTGCTGTTTTTTTACTGGTAGATAAATTTCATTTTAGCCTGTCTGAAGTAGCTTTATTGTTTGTTATAAACAATGCCATAGGATTTTTAATTAACCCTGTAATTGCCAAAGCCATTAACCGTTTTGGTGAGCGTAAAGTGTTAAGTCTGGAATATTTTATGCTTATTTTTATCTTTTTTGCCTACACACAATGGCATTATAAATGGGGTGTGGCATTGCTTTATATTTTAGACCATGTGTTTTTTAATTTTAGTTTCGGTCTTAAAACCTATCTTCAAAAAATTGCCCATCCAAAAGATATTGCCCCTTCTAATGCGGTTGGTTTTGCTATAAATCATATTGCCGCCGTAGTAATACCAGTTATTGGTGGTTTTCTTTGGATGACCAATTGGCAATTGCCTTTTTATGTGGGTGTGGGCTTGAGTTTACTGTCGTTGCTATTTGTACAAATGATTAATATTAAAAAACAACGTCATGACACTTAAAATATTAATTCCCATACCTGATAAAGATTTTGATTTAACCGAAGTGGCTGTACCGTGGAAGCGTTTTACAGAAAACGGTTATCAAGTAGTTTTTGCAACAGAAAAAGGGCTTATTGGCAAAACCGACCAACGCTTGATAGATGGTGTTATTTTTGGACAACTAGGTGCCAAACCTTATGCTATTGCGATTTATAATGAAATGTTACAATCGGATGAATTTAATCATCCCATTACCTATGACGCTATTAATCCTGATGATTATGCTTTATTACACCTTCCGGGTGGCCACGAAAAAGGGATTAAACAATATTTAGAAAGCGCTGTTTTACAAGAAAAAGTAGCCCAATTTTTTTACAGAAATAAATGGGTGGGTTCTGTTTGTCATGGCGCTATTGTTTTGGCGCGAACTATAGATAAAAATACAGGGAAAAGCATAGTGGCCGACCGAAAATTAACAGCTTTAACCAAAAGTCTCGAAAAGCTAGCCTATTACATTACTGCGTGGAAATTAGGCGATTATTACAGAACATACCCTACCTATACACAAGACGAAGTACAAAGCTGTTTGATAGATAAGTCTCATTTTAAAACGGGCGCTTTTATGTTTAAACCTTTTGTGTGTAATGATAAAAACCTCATTACAGCACGTTGGCCAAAAGACATCGAATTATATTGCCAAACTTTGTTAAAAAGTTTAAAATCTGTAAAAAATTAAGTACCTTTAGACTTCACAATTCTTAATTTTTAAACTATGATTGTACTTTTTCCTTTCTTAATTCTTCTCGGACTTTTTCTTCTTTTTGGAGCAGTATTTACCGTTAAACAACAAACAACCGCTATTTTAGAGCGTTTTGGTAAATTTTTAAGCATCCGTCAAGCGGGATTGCAACTAAAAATCCCTTTTGTAGACCGTATTGTAGGGCGTGTTAACCTAAAAATTCAACAATTAGATGTTATCGTAGAAACCAAGACCAAAGACGATGTTTTTGTACAACTAAAAATATCTGTTCAGTTTCTAATCCGCAAACAAAAAGTGTACGATGCATTTTACAAATTACAAAATCCACATGAGCAAATTACCGCCTTTATATTTGATACCGTGCGTGCCGAAGTGCCTAAAATGAAGCTCGATGACGTTTTTGAAAAGAAAGACGACATCGCTTTGGCTATACAACGCGAGCTTAAAGAAGCGATGCTAAACTACGGCTACGATATTGTAAAAGCACTGGTTACCGATATTGATCCAGATGCCCAAGTAAAAGAAGCTATGAACCGTATCAACGCTGCCGAGCGCGAAAAAGTGGCCGCCCAATACGAAGGCGATGCCCAACGTATTATTATTGTAGAAAAAGCCAAGGCTGAAGCCGAAAGCAAACGCTTGCAAGGGATGGGTATTGCCAACCAACGTCGTGAAATAGCCCGAGGCTTAGAAGAGAGTATGGATGTTTTAAACCGTGCTGGTATTAACTCGCAAGAAGCCTCTGCGTTAATTATAATCACACAACATTACGATACCTTACAGGCTGTGGGCGAGCGTACCAATAGCAATTTAATTATGCTGCCCAATTCCCCAACAGCAGCCAGTAATATGCTTAATGACATGACAGCCTCTTTAATTGCTGCCAATGAAATTAGAGAAGCTAAAAAAAATAAAAAGTCATAGTTTAAGCTTTCTTAATACATTTTAAAATAAAAAAATCCTGCAAATTGCAGGATTTTTTATGTTGTATATAAAAGTGATTTATTTAGTCTATTTTATCTTCTTTTTTAGGCTCCTCTTCTTTAGATGCTTTTTTAAATTCTTTTATGCCGCCACCAATACCTTTCATAAGTTCGGGTATTTTTCTGCCACCAAAAAGCAATAAAACAACTAAAATAATTACAATCCACTCGTAACCGCCGCCAAATAAGAAAAATAAAGCTAAATTCATGTCTATTTAATTTAAAAGACAAAGTTACTAAAAATTATGGCTAATCTTTATATTTAATAACACCACCTATAAATTTTCTCGATTTTTTTACATTAGGACTTCCTTTGTAGTAAACATTACCTCCTAATCTAACAGCTGCATCTAAAACATCTGTCACGTTAATCTCTGCATTACCTCCTGTTGCTACAATTACTTTTGTTTGTTCTGTTTCTAAATTATAAGCGTCGTAAACACTTCCTTGTCCTACCCTAACATCTTGGCTTTTAGCTGTTCCTTTGGTTTGAATATTTGATCCTGAAATAGCTTTAACCGTTAAGTATTTTACTTCTAGTGGCAGCTGGATAAAAGCACCTTCTTGTGCTTTAAGTGTTATTTTTAATTGACTAAAAGTATCGTCAGAAAAGACGCCCGCACCTTCATTAACATCTATTACATCTATATTTCTGTTGGTATAGAGTTTAATATCAAAATCGTATTTTCTAAGACTTTCGGTTAGTTTTAAATAAATTTTTAGGTGGCCATTTTTATTTTTAACAACTACATTTCGTTGGTTTTTACCTAATATCACTATTTTTTGCTCATCAGATTGAATCAACTGAATTTTTAATCCTTTAAAAACTTTAATAGAACTGAATTCGCCTAAAACCAAAGTGCGTTCGTCTTGTGCAAAGGTTAAGCTCGATATTAAAATAAAAAGTAAAGCAATTTTTTTCATTGTATTGTGTTTTTAATATTTGCTGTTAACAAACAATAATCATACCTATTAATGTAAAAATGTAAATTTTATTGTGAGGCTTTTCCAATTAAATTAAAATCTAAATGTTTTCGTTCTAAATCGGTTTTTTTAACATTTACATTTACAGTATCTCCTAATTGGTAACGGTTTTTAGTAACCTGACCTATTAATGCGTATTGTTTTTCATCGTATAAATAATAATCGTCTTTTATGTCTTTTATACGTACCATACCTTCGCATTTATTTTCTATTATCTCTACATAAATACCCCATTCGGTTACGCCAGAAATGACTCCTGAAAAAACTGTGTCTTTAAATTTTTGCATGTATTTTACCTGCATGTATTTAATAGAATCGCGTTCGGCTTTAGTAGCTAAGTATTCTTGTTCTGAGCTGTGTTTGCATTTTTCTTCATAAAAAGAAGCTTCGGGTGATTTATTACCCTCTAGATAATGTTGTAACAAACGATGTGTCATCATATCAGGATAACGCCTTATTGGCGATGTAAAATGGCTGTAATAATTAAATGCCAAACCATAATGACCTATATTTTGTGTGGAGTAAATGGCTTTACTCATGGTTCTTATGGTAAGGGTTTCAATCATATTTTCTTCGGGCTTGCCATGAACTTCGGCCAATAAATTATTTAAACTACTTGAAATATCTTTTTTAGTTTGGGTGTTAATTTTATATCCAAACTTGGTAATAATATTTTTTAAATCTTCTAATTTATCTGGTTTTGGTTCGTCGTGAATGCGATAAATAAAGGTGTTTTTAGAATCATGTCCATTTTTATTTTTACCAATAAATTCAGCTACTTTTTTATTAGCCAATAACATAAATTCTTCAATGAGTTTATTGGCATCTTTTGCTTGTTTAATATAAACCCCAATTGGATTAGATTCTTTATCTAAATTAAATTTAACCTCTACTTTATCAAAAGATATGGCACCATTTTGCAAGCGTTTTTTACGTAATTTTTTAGCGAGATTATCAAGAATTAAAACAGCTTGATTTAATTCTCCTTTATTATTGGTATCCTGATTTTCTATAATTTGTTGTGCATCTTCATAAGTATAGCGTTTGTCAGAATGAATAACCGTTCTCCCAAACCACTGGTTGGTAATTTGTGCATTTTTATTTAATTGAAAAACAGCAGAAAAAGTCAATTTATCTTCATTAGGACGTAATGAACATACATTATTAGATAGGATTTCTGGTAACATTGGTACAACCCTATCAACTAAATAAACAGAGGTAGCACGCTGATAAGCCTCATCTTCTAAGATGGATTTTTCTGTTACATAATGTGTAACATCAGCAATATGAATACCTACCTCAAAACAATCGTTATTTAAAACCTTAAAAGATAAAGCATCATCAAAATCTTTAGCATCTTTAGGATCTATGGTAAAAGTTAAAGTATCTCTAAAATCACGGCGTTTTAAAATATCATCTTTGGTAATTAGGGTAGCTACTTTTTCAGCCTCATCTTCTATAATTTTATTAAATTCATAAGGCAATCCATAATCTATTAATATAGAATGAATTTCAGTATTATGATCTCCTGGTTTGCCTAAAACTTTTATAATAGTACCAAACGGATTTTTAGAATTTTTAGGCCAATCTTGAATGTTGACTAATACTTTATCTCCGTTTTCTGCTTTATTTATATTATCTCTAGAAATAAAAATATCAGAATACATATGTATATCATCGGCAACTACAAAACCATAGTTGTTATTTTTTTGAAAAACACCTACAAATTCTGTTTTTGATCGCTCTATAATTTCTACTACTTCACCTTCTTGTCTGCCATTTTTTTTATGTCTAAAAACATATACTTTTACAGTATCATGATGTAATCCTTTATTGAGATTTCTATTGTGAATAAAAATATCTTTTTCTGAATCTTCAGTAATAAAAAAAGCATTTCCATTGGAAGAAACATCTAAAATACCTGTATAATAATTAATTACTGATGTACGGTTAACTGTATATTTACCTCTTTGTACTTCTTTAATTTTATTTTTAGCAACCAATTCTGCCAATACTTCTAATATTAACTGTTTATCAATGTGAGAATTTAAATTTAATTTAGCAGCAAGTTGTTTGTAATTTAAATCTAAGGAAGAGTTTTCTAAAGTTCTAATAATGGTATTAAAAAGCTTTCTTTTTAATTTATTTGTTTTTTTAATATTATTCTTATTTTTCACTGTTTAATAGTTTTAATCAAAAGTAGTTTAATTATCAATCTAAAAAATTAAAATACCCCAAATAGATAATGTTATCAACACTCTATATTAACATTACTTTTTTTTATAAAATTTTTAAATAAAAATGATTGTTATTATAGCTTGTTAATTTATACAATAAAAACACACTTTTTAATTTTTTAGTATTGGTTGTAAAACTTTATTAACAAAGTTTGATTTTATAAATTACTCAAAGTTAAATAATAAAGCAGACTATCAACACTATATTTTTACTTTAATTTTTTATAATTGTTTATAAAATAAAATTATTTTTTATTGATAACCTCCTTATTAAATGTTAATAAATACAGGTTAAATAATCATTTCTTTTTTTGTTTACTTTAACAAGACTTACCAGTACATAAAATTAAATTAATAAGTTAAAAATATTATTATTACTTAGTAAATATATATTAACATTTACGTTAAAATTTAAAATACTATAAATTAATAAGTTATAATTATAAATTAACAATTTATATTTTTTATGTTTATAACATATAATTCTTATAATTTTGCACGACAAAACACTTAATTATGACAATAGCTATTGGAAATGATCATGCAGGTACAGATTATAAATTTAAAATTATAAAATTTTTAGAAAACGAAGGTTATAAAGTTTTAAATTTTGGAACAGATACTTCTGATAGTATGGATTATCCTGATACAATTCATTTGGTTGCTGATGCTGTAGAACAACAAAAAACTGATTTTGGAATTATTATTTGTGGAAGTGGTAATGGCGCAGCCATGACAGCCAATCACCATAAAAACATTCGCGCTGCCCTGTGTTGGAAAAATGAATTGGTAAGCTTGGCACGTTTACATAATGATGCCAATATTTTAAGTATCCCCGCCAGATTTGTTTCATTAGAAGATGCTTTACAGTTTGTAAAAACATTTTTAAACACAAAATTTGAAGGCGGTAGGCATCAAAACCGAATTGATAAAATTCCTGTTAAATAATGGGACATAATCACAATCACAGCCATCCTGTTTTAAGCGGCAAACGCTTATTATTTTCTATAGTATTAAATATAATTATTACTGTAGCCCAAATTTTTGGCGGTATTATTTCGGGTAGTTTGGCTTTAATTTCTGATGCTGTTCATAATTTATCTGATGTTATTTCTCTTATTATAAGTTATATAGCTAATCTATTAACCCATCGTAAAAAACAAACTTTAGAACAAACTTTTGGTTATAAACGCGCTGAGATCATAGCTGCTTTTGTCAATGCAATTACATTAATTGTAGTAGCAATTTTATTAGGTGTAGAAGCTATAAAACGCTTTTTTGAAATAAATGAAGTACAAAGTGATATTGTAATTTGGCTGGCTTTATTAGGTGTTTTTGCAAATGGTATTAGCGTTTTGTTACTTAAAAAAGACGCTTCTCATAATTTAAATATGCAATCGGCTTATTTGCACCTTCTTACCGATATGTTAACATCTGTAGCTGTTTTTATTGGTGGGTTATTGATGAAATTTTACCAATTTTATTGGGTAGATGCTGTTCTAACACTTATAATTTCAATATATCTTATTTATTTAAGTTGGGAAATATTAACAAAATCGCTTAAAATTTTGATGCTATTTGCGCCAGAATACGTTGTTATTAATGATATAGAAAAAGCCGTTTTAGATTTTAAAGAGATAAAAAATATTCACCATGTTCATGTGTGGCAACTCAATGAGTACAGTTGTCATTTAGAAGCACATATTGAATTTAAAAAAGACGTAAAACTATCTGAATTTGATATAGTTTGCGAAAAAATTGAAGTTATTTTAAAAGAAAAATTTAAAATTAACCACTGTAATTTGCAACCAGAATATCAAAGAGATGATGTTAAGGATTTTATTATTCAGGATTAAGAATGACTTGGCTTTTAAAAAAATTTAACGAACTTACCACAACCGAACTTTATGCTATTTTAAAACTTCGTTCAGAAATATTTGTGGTTGAACAAAATTGCGCCTACCAAGACTTAGACAATAAAGATCAAAAAGCACTTCATTTATTTACAGAAAAAAAAGGTAAAATAGCGGCCTATACCCGTTTGTTTAAACCGGGCGATTATTATAAAGAAGCAGCCATTGGCCGTGTTTTAATAACCACCTCTCAAAGAGGTGTGGGCTTAGGACATAAATTAATAGAAAAATCTATTTTAGAATTAAAGAGAATATATGGCAATAATCCAATAAAAATTGGGGCACAAACCCACCTTAAATCGTTTTACGAAGCACACGGATTTATTCAGTCAAGTGAAGAATATTTAGAAGATGGTATTCCACACATATATATGATTCGTTCTAAATAAAAGTACTTTTAAACATATAAAAGGCTATTTATCTACAGGGTTTTTATTGATTACGGTTAATTCTACACGCCTATTCTTTTCGCGCCCTTCGGGCGTTCTATTAGTGGCTATAGGTCTTTCTTCTCCGTAACCTTGCGCTGTTAATCTTTTTGAACTAATACCTTTTGAAATAAGATATTTACGAACAGCATTTGCTCTGTTATCCGATAAAATTAAATTACTTGTACTTGGTCCTGCGCTATCGGTATGGCCTTCAATATGAAATTGAGCAGCTTTGTATTGGTTCATAATAAAAACAATTTCATCTAGCTGATCTACAACCCCTTCTTTAAAAGTGTATTCAGCTGTCTGAAATAAAATAGTTTTGGCATATTCATTTAATTTACGTTCGGCATCTGCAGTGATAACCTTATCAGGACAACCGCCATTAACCGAAGGTCCAGGGGCATCAACACACTTATCGTCTTTATCTAAAACACCATCACCATCAGAATCTCTATAAGGACAACCTTCGTTATCTTCAGGCCCTGCAACCGAAGGGCATAAATCGTTTTCATCACAAACACCATCACCATCTGTATCAATACATTTACAAGAGCCTTCCATTAATAATGTTGGCAACCCCATCAAACTTCCTAATGCGGGGTTTTTTGAAACAGTAATACTATTGTATTTAAAAGCAGCCAATTCTGAATCTGGATTTAAAATAACACCTATTCTGGGTTGTGCATTACCAGCTGTTCTATTGGCTACATATATGTTATCATCGGGCCCTAATTGAAGTGCTCCTACGGTATAATCTTGATTAGATTGATAAAGATTTTTAACCTCATTATAACCATAAGTAGGATACTTTACGTTGTATCTTAAGGTTTTAGGAAATGTATTTGAGGTAGATATTTTACGTAAATTTATACGTCTTAAAAAATTGGTTCCTCTATAAAGATGCGAAAAATACAAAGAGCTGCCATTTGGCGAAAATTCAACACCATACACATACCCTGTTTTTCTATCAAATTGGTATTTTTTAGGGCTACTTACCACCCCGTCTAAAAAATCAAAAAGTTCAATAAAATTATCTTTTAAAACAGCCAAAGCCACCTTAGTTCCGTCGGGCGATATTTTTAATTGCCCTTGTGCATTTTGATATTGGTTGTATTTATTTACAAAACGCCTGTGATAACTTCCAATTTTTGAAATAATAGGATCTTTTAAGTCTGTATTATTGGATTTTATATGGTAGCAAATAAAACGATTACCCATATCTTTGTTTGGGTACAGGCTATTGTCAAAATCATGAGCCAATACATAATACCCACCATTATTGTCAGATACGGCTGTTAGCTTTTCTGCAACCGAAGGGAACAACAATCTATTTTTAATAACAACTTCACCGCCATTTGTTAAATCTACCACATTGTAACGCAAACCATTTTTTAAGTTGTGTTCTGCAGAATCAACAGTAAAAATAAAATATTTTGTGCAATTGGTATTGGGTATGGGTATTATGAGTGCAGATTGTGTTGCAGACGAATTTCCTAATAATCCCCTACCATTAATTAAAGGTCTGTGGTTTCCATTCCATACAGTTTTTCCATCAGTATAAAAAATTACATTTCCACTCTCATCACTAATAATAGAGCAGCCTTCGCTGGTATTTATAGGCGACCCTTGGGCAACGCTTACAGTATTTCCAGAAAAATGTAGCCCAGCACCACTACCAAAATACCAGGTTTGTGCTTGGGTAATTGATATGGTTGCGAATAGTATAAATACGCTTATTGCTAACTTTAAATTTTTCATAATTTTAATAACTAAAACTAATTTAACACTTTAACCCCCGTTCTTGTGAGATAATTAGTACAAGAATAATTAATTGCGAATATCCTACTTAATAATAACATATCAAAATTTAAAAACAAAAACAGGTTTATAAGACCCTATTTTATGTTTTTATCTCTCTGGAAATTATTGATTTAATTTATTGTGATGTAATGTTTTGAAAAATAAAAATAATAAATATTTTTTGTTAAAAACTACCTAAACATTATAATAAATACTCACATGTTTTTTATACTTTAGCTACTTAAATTAATCATGATATTATGGCTTCAGACAAAGAAAAAGACGCAAAATTAAAGGCATTACAATTAACTTTAGACAAACTTGATAAAACATATGGCAAAGGCTCTGTTATGAAATTAGGTGACGTTGTTACTGAAGAGATTGACGCCATATCATCAGGTTCTTTAGGTTTAGATTTAGCCTTAGGTGTAGGTGGTTACCCCAGAGGTCGGGTTATTGAAATTTACGGACCAGAATCATCAGGGAAAACAACACTTACTCTGCACGCTATTGCCGAAGCTCAAAAAGCGGGTGGTATAGCAGCATTTATTGATGCAGAACACGCTTTTGATAAAGATTATGCTAAAAATTTAGGAATAGATACAGATAATTTAATCATTTCTCAGCCAGATAATGGAGAGCAAGCACTTGAGATAACAGACAATTTAATACGTTCTGGTGCTATAGATATCGTGGTAATAGATTCAGTCGCCGCTCTGACACCTAGAAGTGAAATTGAAGGAGAAATGGGCGACTCTAAAATGGGATTACACGCCAGATTAATGTCTCAAGCCTTAAGAAAATTAACAGGAAGTATTAGTAAAACTAAGTGTACGGTTATTTTTATCAATCAATTGAGAGAGAAAATAGGTGTCATATTTGGAAATCCTGAAACAACTACTGGCGGAAATGCACTTAAATTTTATGCCTCTATAAGATTGGATATTAGAAGAAGAACACAAATTAAAGATGGCGATAAAGTTATAGGAAATAGCACCAAAGTTAAAGTTGTAAAAAATAAAGTAGCCCCACCATTTCAGATAGCAGAATTTGATATTATGTATGGAAAAGGAATTTCTAAAATGGGTGAAATTTTAGATTTAGGTGTAGAATACGGCATTATCAAAAAAAGCGGCTCATGGTTTAGTTATGGCGATACAAAGTTAGGCCAAGGAAGGGATGCCGTTAAAGGTATTATTTCTGACAATCCTGAACTGGCTTTAGAATTGGAAGGTAAAATTAAAGAAGCCATTGAGGGCAAATAAAAGCCTACTTTAAATATATAAAAAAAGCAGCTCTTTGAGCTGCTTTTTTTATTTTTAAGTTAAGAGTTAACGTTTGTTAACCTCAACAATATATTTTTTTAATGCCATTGTCATAGATGGCGCTTCTTCTGTAGGAGCAGAAATATCGACTCTTAAACCAGCCTCTGATGCTGCTTTTACCGTAGAATTACCAAAAACAGCAATTCGGGTTTTATTTTGTTTGAAATCAGGAAAATTTTCAAATAACGACTTAATACCAGAGGGGCTAAAAAACACCAATATATCATAGTAAACATTTTCAAGATCAGATAAGTCGCTTACAACAGTTTTAAACAAAACAGCACGTTTCCATTTTATACCCAATTTATCTAAATCTGTAGGGATACTAGGCTTTAATTTATCTGAAGAAGGAAGGATAAAAGACTCTTCCTTATACTTTTTAATTAGTTTAATTAAATCTTCAAAACTTCTTTCGCCAACATAAATTTTACGTTTTCTATACACTACGTATTTTTGTAAGTAGAAAGAAACAGCTTCAGATTGGCAAAAGTATTTCATACTATCAGGAACTTTAAAGCGCATTTCTTCTGCAAGCCTAAAGTAATTATCAATAGCCTTTCTGCTGGTAAAAATAACAGCCGAAAATTTTGAAAAATCAATTTTTTGAGACCGAACTTCTCTTGAGGTTACGCCTTCAATATGTATAAAAGATCTAAAATCTACTTTTACTTTTTGTTTGTTTGATAGTTCGTGATAAGGAGAATTCTCAGTGCCCGGTGCGGGTTGAGAAACAAGGATAGTTTTCACTTTCATAAATTTCTACATTTAAACTTTAGAAATAAAAATCCTATATAATATAACTAAGGGAGCTATTTCTAGCGTGCAAAGGTACAAAATAAAATAGAAGTTATATTTAAATATGGTCTTTAGGTTTAATTTTAATAGCATGTAATAAAAGTAGAGTGCTAATATTAAAGAACTTACAGAAGAAAGGTAATATAGAAAATAACTATTCGAAAAATCAAATAACACAAAAGGAAGCCATATTAATATATAAATACTTAAGAAATTTAGATAGGCTGTTTTAATATAAATAATTTTATGCATCAAAATATTTAATTTAAATAAGCTGATAAAAAAAAGATTCAATAAATATTTTGTAATAAAAAAAACAAAAATAAAAACACTTATTTTAATGAATAAAAACACTTCATTCTCAATTAATGACGAAGTGTTTTTTAAGACGAATAAAGTAAGAAGAAAAGATATAACAAGACTTTGAATGATTAAAAAAAGAGCATTGTAAAAATTAACCACCAAACTGTAATCTATTTTTAAATTAGGCGTTAAAACATTTTTAAAAACAAGTTGGTACTGTTGTTCAAATTGATAGCTAAAAACATTTTTAATAACCACAAGTACTGCCAATATAAATACCAAAACTAGAGGTATCCAAGGGCGGGCTAATGTTAAGGGTTCGTATAAAATATCCATTTTAAAAATCTATTTCTACAGGGTTGCCCTCAAATCCAGGAGGAAAATTATTAAAACCCAAAGCCACTCTAAAGGTTGTGCTGGCAACATCTAAATTTTTAGGAACAGCAAAATGACACTTAATTTTATAGCTTGTTAAAGGGGCTAAAAATTCAGATGAATCAAGACCAATAATTGAAAGGTTGTTTAATTTTACTTTATCTGTAATTTGATGTTTTTTTGTTTGGAAAACACCGTAAAATTCAATTTTAGAAACAGGAACAGCTTTTGTGTATGGATTTACCAACTCAAAAGTTAAATCGTAAAAGTCTTTTAGTTTGAGATTTATCACATCAATATTAACAGTACATTTTAGACGCTGAAAGGTAGTGTAGTTTTCGATTTTAGTACCGTAATAAATTTTATTTCTTTTTTTTGATAGAAATTTTCCGTGTTTTAAATTGCTCACTTCGTATATTGTCTTTCCTTGTAATATATTTTCAAACCCAGGTAAATCAAATTGATTTTGGCGATAGTAAAGTGAATTATAAGAAAAAGCTTCAATACCTGTATAGAATATATATTTAGAGGCATTCTGAAAAGAGTTGTGAAAAACTATTGGCAAACCCTCAGTATTTTCTTTTAATCTTTGTGCCCACGCTTTATTTTGGTGTGTTTCCCATTTAAAAGCAGAAAAGTTTTCGTCGGCCAAAGAAAATCTAATATAAAAGAGTGCAATGAGATTAAGACTCGCCAAGACAATAAATCTTTTTTTTACTTTTTGATGTGTAACGAGATAAGGAAAACTTATTACAATTAGCGGTATTAATATCAATGAAGTCCACTGTGGTTGCGTACTTGTTTTAAAGGTTGATATAAAGAAAAACCCGATAAAACCAACCAAAATAAAAAGCAAAGCCCTGTTAAATTTATTTTTAAAATCGCCTTTAAAAAAGGCGTAATACAGTACAGGAAATGCCAATCCAACAATGAGCAACTGATTTAATATGTGGTTGACAGAGAAAAAGAGGCGGTATAATTTTTTACTTCTATTTAAATGGTATAAAATAGTGGGAAATCCGTTGTCATATTGCCACCAAATATGTGGTGTAAACAATACAAAAGCAAATAAGCTTGCCATCCAAAAATAGCGTTTCTTTAAGAGGCTTAAATCTGATAAAACCACAAAACCAATTACCAAAACACCATGATACTTACTGTATAACATCCCCGCCATCGCAAAACCCATCAGCAAAGCTATTTTTATATTTTCATGACGTAGAAATAGCTTGTAAGCATATAAAAACAAGGCAGAAAAAAAGAATAATGGCGTGTCAGGAACGGTAATAAAACCATAAAAGTTAAACAAAATAACAGCAGTTATTAGTAAAAAAAACAAGCTGACATTCTCCCACTTCGATTTAATATCTATAAGCTTCCAAATTAAAATAAGTGTAAAACTGAACATAAAAGCGCTAAAAAAGCGCACTCCCAATTCACCATTAAAAAAAAGCCCGCTAAATTTAATCCACAAAGCCACCATGGGTGGGTGGTCAAAATAACCCCAAGCCAAATCTTTAGACCACAGCCAGTAGTAGGCTTCATCATCTATCAACTCAGTATAAGTACTTTGTAAAATATTAATTGTAAAAAATAAAATAATATAAAAAACAAAAAGCGACTTGTTAGATTTAAAAATTTTCATAGAGGCTGTAAACTTATGGCAAAATTAGTAATAAAAAGTTTTACCTTTACCACTTAAAATACGACCATGCAAAAGGCTTTGGTAATCATACCAACATATAACGAGAAAGAAAATATAGAAAGCATTATTAAGGCGGTTTTTAATCTTTCTATAGCTTTTGATATTTTAATTGTTGACGATAATTCTCCCGATGGTACTGCACAAATAGTTGAAGGACTTCAAGAGCAATTTAAAAACAGACTTTTTATAGAAAATCGTACAGAAAAAAGCGGTTTAGGCACTGCTTATATTCACGGATTTAAATGGGCACTAGCTAAAGATTATGAATTTATTATTGAAATGGATGCCGATTTTTCGCACAACCCAACAGACCTGACACGTCTTTATGAAGCCTGCGCCAATCAAGGTGCCGATATGTCTATCGGATCACGTTATTCCAAAGGTGTTAATGTTGTAAATTGGCCCATGAAACGTGTTTTGTTATCGTATTTCGCTTCAAAATATGTGAGATTTATTACAGGGATGCCCATTCACGATACCACAGCCGGATTTGTGTGTTACAAACGAAATGTTTTGGATACCATAAATCTCAACAAAATAAAATTTGTGGGCTATGCCTTTCAAATAGAAATGAAATTTAAGGCATGGAAACACGGTTTCAATATTAAGGAAGTTTCAGTAATCTTTACAGACAGAACCTTAGGAACCTCAAAAATGAGTGGCAATATTGTTACCGAAGCTATTTTTGGGGTGATCAAATTACGTTTAAAAGGCTTGCCAAAATAAATTTAAATGTCGCAAACGCTTATTAAAAACGCACGTATTGTCAACGAAGGTCGTATCGTAGAAGGCGATGTTCTTATTGATGGACAGCACATTGTAGAAATAAACAGTTCCATCAGCGTAAAATCTAATGAGGTAAAAGTTATTGATGCCGAAAATAAACTTTTAATGCCAGGTATTATTGATGACCAAGTCCATTTTAGAGAACCAGGATTAACACATAAAGCCACTATAGAATCAGAAAGTCGTGCCGCTGTAGCGGGAGGAATTACCTCGTTTATAGAGATGCCAAATACCATTCCGCAAGCCACAACCAATGAGCTGATAGAAGAAAAATTTAAATTAGCTTCCACTTCTTCCTATGCCAATTATTCTTTTATGATAGGTGGCACAAATACCAATTTAGACGAACTTCTAAAAACAGACCCTAAAAAAGTAGCGGCTATCAAATTATTTTTAGGATCCTCAACAGGCAATATGTTGGTTGATGACGCTAAAGTTTTAGAACAGATTTTTAAAACAGTCAAAATGTTAATTGTTACGCATTGCGAAGATGAAGCCACCATTAAAAAGAATTTAGCGGCCTATATTGATAAGTATGGCGATGATATTCCAGTTAAATACCACCCTTTAATTCGCAGCGAAGAAGCCTGTTATTTATCCTCATCAAAAACAGTAGCCTTGGCTAAAAAAACAGGGGCACGATTGCATGTTTACCACATCTCTACAGCCAAAGAGGCCCATAAACTGTTTAGTGGCAGAAAATCTTTAAAAAACAAGAAAATTACCGCAGAAGTTTGTGTACACCACCTGTGGTTTGACGATTCTGATTACGATAAAAAAGGCACGCTTATAAAATGGAATCCCGCAATAAAAACAAAAGCCGATAAAGAGGGCTTATTAAAAGCTTTGTTAAACGATAAAATAGATATTATCGCAACAGACCATGCGCCCCATACTTTAACAGAAAAACAACAAGTTTATACCAAAGCCCCAAGTGGAGGCCCACTAGTGCAACACGCGCTTTTAGCGATGTTAGAACTGTATAAAAAAGGACTGATTTCTATCGAGAAAATAATAGAGAAAATGTGCCACAATCCCGCCATTTTATTTCAGATAGAAAAAAGAGGCTTTATCAAAGAAGGCTATTTTGCCGATTTGGTTTTAGTAGACACTTCAAGCTTAAACACCGTAACAAAAGACACTATTTTATACAAATGTAAATGGTCGCCTTTTGAGGGAACTACATTTACAAACTCTGTAACACATACTTTTGTAAACGGAAATTTAATTTACAATCAAGGTGTTTTTAACAACAGCCTTAAAGGAAAACGCTTAACATTTAACAGATAATGGTAAAGAGAATTCTTAAAATGACCTTGGTTTTTCTCCTCGCAGCTTGCACGAGTAATACAATCTATCAAAAACCAGAAGATTTGATACCTAAATCACAAATGATAGATTTGCTAACAGACCTTTATTTGGCAAATTCTGCCAATAACAATCCCAATAAATTAGGAGAAAGAAATATTAAATATTTCCCATTGGTTTATGAGAAGTATAAAATTGACAGCAGTAGGTTTAAAAGAAGTAATTATTATTACACCTCCAAAATAAAAGAATATCAATCTATAAAGCAGGCTGTATTTAATAATCTTAAGACTTTAAAAAAAGAACATGATGTACTTTTTAAAAAATCAGATTCTTTAGCTAAAATTAAAAGGGAGGCGGTAAGAAAAATTAACTTAAAGAAAAGAAAACACATTCAAAAATAAAACACGGACTTTAAAAATCCTGATTAAGCCATCTTAAAATCTTCAGCCGTTTTTTTTATAACGTCTAAAATGGGGACAAATTTAAAATCTAAAGCTTTTATAATTTTTTCAGAATCATAATAGGTTTTTTGGTGCAGTGATTTTGCTGATTGTTTTGTAAATAATGCCGATTTTCCCGTTAGCAAGCTTTTAATCCAATCCAAACGCCATCCAAAGGCACTCATAAATCTTGTTACTTTTATAGGTGGTTTTCTAACATTTAAAGCATCTGCAATTGCACTAAAAGCATATTTAAAACTTATATTTTCACTCACCAAAATAAAACGCTCAAGGTTAATGGCAGATTCTGTCAGGGCAATCATCACTTTAACAACATCAGAAACACCTACAAAACCAGTTACACCAGTAGCGTAAAACTTGAATCCTTTAAAAATATTTGTAAATAATTGTCCGCTACCAGAATGCCAGAAACCAGACCCAATAATAACACCAGGATTTACAATAACAACATTTAACCCCTCTTGAGAACCGCGCCAAACTTCTTGTTCTGCACCGTATTTAGTGATGGCATAACCACTTTTTTTAATACTGTTCCACTCATTATTTTCGGTAACTTTGGTATTGTTTGGCAAACTGTCTAAAGTGGCAATAGAGCTTACATAGCACAATTTTTGAACCTTAAAATCGATACATAAATTCACAATATTTGCAGTCCCTTTAATATTTGTTTTCCGCATAGCAATATAATCCTTAGAGTCAAAAGAAATCAATGCAGCCGAGTGATATACAATAGTTACAGAGTCAAAAGCCTTTTCTAAATCGGGAATATTATTTAAATCGGCTTCACACCATTCAATCTTATCAAAATAAATATCGGGCGTTTTTGTATAATAGGAAAATATGCTTTTAACACGATTAATATCACTGTGTTTTCTGTAGATAGCGCGTATTTTATCGCCTCTTAAAAGAAGTTGGTATAGCAGATGCGAACCAACCAAACCCGTACCACCCGTAATTAAAATCATAAAGCGAAAATAAAGAATTACTCAATATTAATGGGTATTTAGTTTGCGATTTTTATCTTTGTCCAAATAATTAAAAGGAATGAAAAGTAAATTTGTAGAAGAGCTGCGCTGGCGCGGATTAATCCACGATATGATACCTGGTACAGAAGAACAATTGGCCAAAGAACCAACAACAGCTTATATTGGTTTTGACCCAACTGGCGAATCTTTACACATTGGTAGTTTGGTTCAGATTATTTTACTGATGCATTTTCAAAAGCATGGCCACACCCCTATTGCTTTGGTAGGAGGTGCAACGGGTATGATAGGGGATCCCAGCGGAAAATCGACAGAAAGAAATTTGTTAGACGAAGCTACTTTACAAAAAAACCTTAACGGAATTAAAACCCAATTAGAAAAATTCTTAGATTTTAATGCAGGTGTTTTAAATGCTGCTATATTGGTGAATAATTACGATTGGATGAAAGGCATTTCTTTAATAGATTTTGTACGCGATATTGGCAAACACCTCACCGTTAATTATATGATGTCTAAAGATTCTGTTAAAAAAAGATTGGGCGACGCCTCAGCCGACGGTATGTCTTTTACAGAATTCACCTACCAACTATTTCAAGGGTTTGATTTTTTACACCTCTATCAAGAGTACAATTGCAAGATGCAAATGGGCGGATCTGACCAATGGGGTAACATCACAACAGGAACTGAGCTTGTTAGGCGTAAGGCAGGTGGTAAAGCTTTTGCCATAACCTGCCCGTTAATTACCAAGGCCGATGGTACTAAATTCGGTAAAACCGAAGAGGGCAATGTATGGCTAGATTCCAAACGAACATCGCCCTATAAATTTTACCAATATTGGTTAAACGCTTCGGATGCCGATGCCGAAAACTACATTAAGATATTCACTTTATTAGATAAAGAAACGATAGAAAAATTAATTACAGAACACCACGAGCAACCACATATGCGTTTGTTACAGAAAACGGTTGGCAAAGAGGTCACTATTTTAGTGCACTCTAAAGCTGATTATGACAATGCTATAAAAGCCTCTCAGATATTGTTTGGAAAATCGACCTCAGACGATTTAAAAACCCTAGACGCGCAAACTTTTTTAGATGTTTTTGAAGGGGTGCCTCAAGCTGAAATAAAAAGAGAACTCATAGAAAACGGTTTAGATGTGGTTTCAGCTTTTGCCGACACAGGATTTTTAAAATCGAATGGCGAAGTGCGTCGCGCTTTAAAAGAAAACTCTATTTCGGTAAACAAAGAAAAAGTAAGCGATGCTTTTGTGATTAACACATCACATTTAATTAATAATAAATTTGTGTTGTTACAACGTGGTAAAAAGAATTATTTTGTACTGAGGGTGGTTTAAACAACCATTAAATTACAACCTCTTATATCGCTATTGTCAAAGCGGCCTAATATTTCAAAAGAGCCACCATTATAGGTTTTGCCGAGGTCTTGCGAGGCAATAAATGAGCATGAATTCACATTTGCCAAATCAATAACATTTATACCACCAGTTTCACCATAAGGTAAAATAGTTAAAGCATCTTCGGTATCACGAATAAGAATTTTCATCCAAGGAGGCGTTTTAAAAAGACCATTTCCTTTTGAGTACCCCTGACTTAGTAATTCTGTCATACCGTATTCAGAATGGATTTTACGAACGCCAAATCCTTTGCAAAGTTGTTGATGCAAGGCTTCTCTCACCAATTCTTTACGACGGCCTTTCATACCACCCGTTTCCATAACAATGGTATTTTTTAGTTTAAATTGATATTTTTCAATCAAATCTAAAAGCGCAAAAGACACACCAATAAGCAACACTTTTCCGCCTTTTTGGTCAAGTTCTATTAAAGTTTTAGACAAATCTTCTAAATTATTGAGATAAAATCCACTTTCTGGTCTGCCAGATTTTTTAATTAAATCGGATACCATATAAATTAGCGAAGAGTTTTTACGTTCAAGATATGAGGGCAATAAAGCCAAAACTGTATAATCAGTAATATGGCCATAAAAATGTGAAAAGCCTTTTAAATAAGATTTTTCATATAAAGATAAATCGCTCACAAAATGTTTGCTTTGTTGTAGGCCTGTTGTACCACTGCTTAAAAAAGTTTCTTGTACAGATTTTTTATCTGATAAGACTTTATGTGTTTTAAAAAACTGAATGGGTAAAAATGGAATGTCTTTAATTGTTGCTACCTTTTCGGGGAGACATCCCAAACACTCTAAAAAAAGTTTATAAACAGCATTGTTTCTCACTTGAAATTTAAAAACAGACAGTGCTGCATTTTCGAATTCTTTATCAGAACAGATGTTAAAAAAGGCTGTTTTTTCTTTAGATTTCATGTAAAAACAAAAGTAATTGAATTTTTACAAAAGCGTTAATAATCCGAAAAGCTTTGTTGAGTTCGTTATTAATTATTCTTTTTTTGGTTCCCTTTTTTCGTAATTTAGCGCTTTCTAAATTGAAAAAAAATGACAAGCACTACACCAAAAAACGACATTCAAGAAATACTAAAAGACCTTGGGTTAAAGCAAGAAAACCAAGGCACTTCAACAGGACTAAATTATTTTGGCTCTGGCGAAATGATAGCCTCATTTTCGCCAGTTGACGGTGCTCTAATAGCTAAAGTTAGCACAACATCTAAAGAAGATTTTGAAAAGGTAACACAAACGGCTGCCAAAGCATTTAAGTCTTTTAGAACAATACCTGCCCCAAAACGAGGCGAAATGGTTAGGCAATTTGGTTTAAAATTACGAGCCTTAAAAGAACCTTTAGGCAAACTTGTTTCTTACGAAATGGGCAAATCGCTTCAAGAAGGCTTGGGCGAAGTGCAAGAAATGATAGATATATGCGATTTTGCCGTGGGATTATCACGTCAGTTACACGGATTCACAATGCACTCTGAACGGCCAGGGCACCGCATGTATGATCAGTACCACCCTTTGGGAATAGTAGGTATTATATCGGCTTTTAATTTTCCTGTGGCGGTTTGGGCTTGGAATACTGCTTTGGCATGGGTTTGTGGCGATGTATGTATTTGGAAACCTTCTGAGAAAGCCCCTTTGTGTGGCGTGGCTTGTCAAAATATTATCGCTCAAATTTTAAAAGAAAACAACATGCCCGAAGGAATTTCTTGTTTGGTAAATGGCGATTATAAAGTAGGCGAAATGATGACAACAGACTCTAGAATCCCACTTATTTCGGCTACTGGATCAATCAGAATGGGTAAAATAGTGGCCCAAGCTGTTGCCGCCAGATTGGGAAGAAGCCTTCTCGAATTGGGTGGTAATAATGCCATTATTATCACACCAAGTGCCGATTTAGAAATAGCTATTGTGGGCGCTTTGTTTGGCGCCGTAGGTACGGCTGGGCAACGTTGTACCTCTACAAGACGCTTAATCATCCACGAAAGTGTTTACAATCAAGTGAAAGACAAATTGGTAAGTGCTTATAAACAGTTGCGTATTGGCAATCCGCTTGATGAAAACAACCATGTTGGACCGCTTATTGACAAAGAATCTGTTGCAACCTATTTATCGGCTATTAAAAAAGTTAAAGCACAAGGAGGGAAAATGATCGTTGAAGGAAAAGTGCTTAGTGGCAAAGGATTTGAAAGTGGCTGTTATGTATCGCCTTCTATTGCTGAGGTAGAAAATCATTATGACATTGTACAAAACGAAACTTTTGCACCATTGCTTTATTTGATAAAATACAGCGGCAGTGTTAATGACGCTATTGCGATTCAGAATGGCGTTGTACAAGGTTTATCATCTGCAATTATGACTACCAGTATGCGTGATGCAGAGCGTTTTTTATCGCAAGAAGGATCTGATTGTGGCATTGCCAATGTAAACATTGGCACTTCGGGTGCCGAAATTGGGGGTGCTTTTGGTGGTGAAAAAGAAACGGGTGGCGGACGCGAATCGGGTTCTGATGCTTGGAAAGCCTATATGAGACGCCAAACAAATACCATTAATTATACAACAGAATTGCCCTTAGCACAAGGCATTAAATTCGATTTTTAAAAGGACATTCTACTTATTGTAATATTTTTGAAAAGCCACTTTTTAGTGGCTTTTCTTGCTTAATTAAAGAGCGCTTGTAATAGTGTAATGATTCTATAAATACGACGTCTAAGAATAAGATTTATAAAAAAATATTATGAAAAAGACAAGCATTTTTACCTTAATTGCCTTTGTGCTTTTAAGTTTTAACTCATTTGGACAAGAGGCCTGGAAAGCGCCAGAGTCTGCAACATCTTTAATTAACCCTATCTCTGCAAAAAAAGCAAAAGCCTCAGCTAAAAGAGGTGCCATAACTTTTAATAAATTTTGCATTGTGTGTCATGGTTCAAAAGGCGCCGGTGACGGGCCAGGCGGGAAATCTTTAACACCAAAACCAGCCAATTTAACCTCTTTAAGAGTTCAAGATCAAAAAGGCGGTGAGATTTTTTGGAAAATATCTAATGGCAAAGGCCCTATGATTAAATGGGGTCCTATTATTAAAGAATCAGACCGTTGGGATTTGGTAAATTACATCAGAACACTTAAAAATTAACTTAAAATATATTAATTATGAAAATTAAATTGTCAATTTTATTATTAGTTTTAGCCACAGGCTTTGTTGGTTTAACATCGTTTAAATCGGCTACTAATGAATACAAACCTATGGAAAAATACACTGTTGGTAATCCGTGGGATGCTTACAAATCTTGGTATAAAGTTACTAAAGAGGCCCCAAACACAGGTGACCCAACAGGGTTCCTTGAAAAACGTCACAATGGAAAAAAAGCTTTTAGAGAAATTTATATAAATAGTGTTGGCGCGGCTGTTCAGCAGGGGCATGCGCCTTATAAATACCCAGAAGGGACTATTTTGGTTAAGGAGACTTACAAAAATAAGGCGGCTTACGACAAAGGCACTAAAAATATTTTAACCATAATGATTAAACAAAAAGCAGGCTCATCGCCAGAAACGGGCGACTGGGGTTTTGTGATGGGCGCTAGAGGAAAAATAAGTACAGGCACCTCTAAATGGGCTAAGTTTTGTACCAATTGCCATGTGTTTGCTGCAGGAAATGACTATGTGTTTATGAATGCCGATTTTATGGCAACGCAGAAATAAAATACCTACTAACTATTTTATTAAAAAAGGGTTTAGAAAAATTTCTAACCCCTTTTTTTGGCTAACATAATTAACCAATCAACTAACCAAACCTAATTTTTATATTGTTTTAATTTTTCGTTTTACCTTAAATCGTTTTCGCTCTTTTTTAACCACAGATCCTTTTAAATACGCAATATTGTATTTTCCTGCAAACAGGTACTCTGTTCCTGAGGCTCTGTGATACAATTGTATTGTGGCATTATTTAAAATGGTCAATTCAAAAGTTTCATTGTCAAAGAGATCGTAATCTAATGTTAAGATTTTTACAGATGGATTTTCGGCGACATCAAAAACTTCATATGTTCCTTCAAAATCCCATTTCAACAAATCAATATCTGTGCCAACCTTGTCTTGAGACGATTGAAATACATTTATTCTGTCAGGAAAAAAACGCAAATAGTTTTCGGCATCAAAGGCATTTAAATCGCCAAAATCTGATGTTGAAATTTTGTTCCACACTTCGTATTCTTGAAGAAAATATTCGATATTATCGTAAAAAACAGCATCGTAATCAAATTCAGAACGCTGGTATCCGATTAAACGATAACTGGTGTCAGATAAGGGGTCGTATATTTCAATTTCATCAAAATTTATGGGATAGACCTCTAAAGAATAAGAGCCATCTACAACATGATTGATGTTTAAAGTGTTTCTAAAAGTACTGTAATTACCAACATTTAAACCAAAACCATTGCCATTGCTTCCAAGATTCACCAAATTATTATTGGCATAAAATCTATTGTTAAGAAAAGAAACGGTAAAAGCTTTTTGCAGAAAAGGAATTTCGCCAGAGCCTGAGGTTGCGTTGATATCTACATACCACAATTCGAAACTTTGCAAGCGTTCTTGAAGCGTAATTTCGGGTTCAATATTTTCAATAACCGTAATGTTACAAGACTCTAAAAACCCTATCATTAATATTGACAAAAAAAGTAACCGTGTTTTCATAAGCTTTGAATTTAAAATTCAAGCAGCTTAATTCAAACTTTATGCCAAAGAAAAAAGAGTATTTAAAAACAACAAGTAATTAATAGATATACAGATATTTGTGAATTATGGATAATACTTATTATCTGTTTTAACCACATCAGAAAGCTTTAAGACTTTTTTAATACCAGCATCATAATAAGTCAAAATAGCTTCGTTGGGTTTAAGAATATAAGGTGTTTTTTTAGAAATTTTCTTTTGAGACGGTTCAATTTTTAATCTTACAGGAATTATGGGATTGTTGTAATATGCCATTAACACAAGCGTGTCTTTTTTAATATGGGTTTCAATTAGCGCCCCCTTTCCATTGAAGTAAAGCGAATCGGCCTTAAAGTGATTTAAGTCAACTTTAAGTAATTTTATAACGACATTGGTGCCTTTTACGCCAGGCTGTCCTCCCACCCAATTGTAATAAGTTTTAGAAGCTATTTTAAAAGAAAATCCTTTTTTTAGATTGCTAGACTTACAAGAAAAAAACAGGTTAAGAACAAGAATACAACCCAATATGTAACTAATTTTTTTCATTTTAATAGGCCCGCTTTTTGTTGCCTTCGTAATAATTTACAAAAGCATTATTAACAACTCTTATGCCGCCTTTTGTAGGATAATTTCCAGTAAAATACCAATCGCCTTTATTTTTAGGGCAGGCAAGGTGTAAATTTGAAATACTTTGATAAATGACTTCTATATCTGCCTTAATATCTTCTGATTTCAACATTTCGGCTATTTTATCTGATATTTGTTCTGCACTAAACGGGGCATAAATAGCTTTTACAAAATTTTCAGAATCAGTTTCTTTATTTTTACAATTTAGATAAACTTCTTTTAAAATATGTAGTTGTTTGGTGTCTTTTAACAATTCTAAAGCCGCTTTAAAAGCAATAAAATCATCTAAACGCGCCATATCTATACCATAACAATCGGGGTAGCGAATTTGTGGCGCCGATGAAACAACCACTATTTTTTTAGGGTTTAAACGGTCTAAAATTTTAATGATACTTTTTTTAAGTGTTGTTCCACGAACGATACTATCGTCAATTATCACCAAATTATCGGTTGGCTTTACAACACCATAAGTAACGTCGTAAACATGTTCAACCAGTTCATCTCTGCTGTTATCATCAGCAATAAAAGTGCGTAATTTAACATCTTTAATGGCTATTTTTTCAATACGTGGGCGCTCTGATAAAATGGTGTTTAAATTGACCGCAGAAATATTCCGTTTGCCATTCAAGATGGTTTGTAATTTATATTGATTTAAAAAATCTTCTGCAGCTTCTGTCATGCCATAAAAAGAGGTTTCGGCTGTATTGGGAATGTATGAAAAAACAGTATTTTTCATATCGTTATTGATACTTTTAAGAACATTTTTAAAAATGAGTTTTCCTAAATTCTTGCGCTCTTCGTAGATTTCGGCATCACTCCCTCTTGAAAAGTATATGCGCTCAAAAGAACAGGCGCGTTTTGGTAAAGGCTCTAACACTTTCTCAACCGTAACAAGCCCATCTCTTTTGATGATTAAAGCGTGGGCGGGTTCTAACTCTTTAACATCTTCAAAAGGGACATTAAAAACAGTTTGGATAACAGGGCGTTCAGAGGCCACCACCACAATTTCATCGTCTTTATAAAAATAAGCGGGTCTAATACCTACAGGGTCTCTTAACACAAAAGCATCTCCATGACCAATTAATCCGGCCATAGCGTAACCACCATCCCAGTTTTTTGAAGAGCGTTCTAAAATGCGTTGAATGTTTAATTCTTTACCGATAAGAGGTGAGGCCTCTTTTTTATTAACCCCTTGATTTTTAAATTTGAGATATAAATTGGTTACTTCGTCATCTAAAAAATGGCCTATTTTTTCCATTACCGTAACGGTATCGGTATGTTCTTTTGGGTGTTGGCCAATATCTATAAGCTCTTGTAATAATTCGTTTGAGTTGGTCATATTAAAATTACCAGCAACAATCAAATTTTTATGCTTCCAATTACTTTGTCTTAAAAAAGGATGTACGCTTTCTATGCTATTTTTACCAAAAGTGCCATAACGCACATGTCCTAAAAACAGTTCGCCTAAATAAGGCATGTTTTGCTTTTGCCATTCGGTATCGTTTTCTTTATCAGGATTCTCTTCTAAAACAGCATTTAAACGCTCATTAATTTGCTGAAAGATATCTTTAATTGGCTGATTTTTATTGGAACGAATTCTACTAATATATCTGGTTCCAGGTATTTCGTTGAATTTAATACTTGCAAATCCGGCACCATCTTGCCCCCGATTGTGCTGTTTCTCCATCATCAAATACATCTTATTGATACCGTAAAACGAAGTGCCGTACTTGTCTTTATAATACTGTAAAGGTTTAAGCAACCTAAGCATTGCTATTCCGCATTCATGTTTAATAGCATCACTCATATGTAGTAGGCTTTAAAATATAATTTATTAATCCAATTGAATATCAAATTGGGTTAGGTCTTTAAATTGTACAAGTCTTTTTTGAATCTCTGATTGCGTTAAAACTTCCATTTTTTGAGTGCCAAATTTTTCCACACAAAATGAAGCCAAATTAGAACCATAAATAACGGCATTTTTCATATTGTTAAAAGAGAGGTTTTGGGTTTTGGTTAGATAGCCCATAAAACCACCAGCAAAAGTATCGCCAGCTCCTGTAGGATCAAAGACCTCTTCAAGAGGGAGTGCGGGCGCAAAGAAAACATTCCCACTGTCAAAAATTAAGGCACCGTGTTCGCCCTTTTTAATGACAACATATTTGGGTCCCATTTGGTGAATTTTCTGTGCGGCTTTTACCAAAGAGTATTCGCCACTTAGCTGACGGGCCTCTTCGTCGTTAATTGTAATGACATCTACTTTTTTAATAACTTCTAAAAGTTCATCAAGCGTGTTGTCCATCCAAAAATTCATAGTGTCAAGCGCCACTAATTTAGGGCGTTTGGTCATTTGTTTTATAACGGCCATTTGTACTGCGGGGTGCAAATTCCCTAACATTAAAAATTCGGCATCAATAAAAGCTTTGGGCACAATAGGATTAAAATCGGCCAAGACATTAAGTTCGGTTATAAGTGTGTCTCTAAGGTTTAAATCGTTGTGGTATTTGCCACTCCAAAAAAAAGTTTTGCCTTCTTTTTTTATTTCAATCCCGCTGGTATCAATATTGTTCTTTTGAAGCATCTCGAGGTTGCTTTTAGGAAAATCGCCACCAACAACCGAAACTACCCCAGATTTTATACCAAATTTTGAAGCCGAAAGACCTATATATGTGGCAGCACCACCTAATATTTTATCGGTTTTACCAAAAGGGGTTTCAATGGCATCAAAGGCAACTGTCCCAACAATTAAAAGTTTACTCATTATAATTTTGTTTCAAAAACTTTGTAGTTAACTTTGCAAAAATAAGTTTTAAAAATGAGTATCAAAGTAATACAAGAAGAAATTATAGACACGTTTTCTATGTTTGACGATTGGATGGAACGCTATGAATATTTGATAGAGTTGGGGAAATCATTAGACCCTATAAAACCCGAATATCAAACAGAAGATAATTTAATAAAAGGATGCCAGTCAAAAGTTTGGCTTCATGCCGATTTATGTGAAGGTAAAATAATTTATACGGCGGCTAGTGATGCCATACTTACCAAGGGAATAATAGCTTTGTTATTGCGCGTTTTCTCTAATAAAACCCCTCAAGAAATTATAGATGCCGACACTTTTTTTATTGATAAAATAGGTTTAAAAGAGCATTTATCGCCCACACGGGCAAATGGTTTGCTTTCTATGGTGAAACAAATTAAATTATATGCGCTAGCCTTTCAAGTTAAAAAGCAAAACTAATTGTTTATATTTGCGCTTATTTAGATTGGTTATAAACAAGAGTTTTATGGATACTGCACAAAAAAATGCTATTGGAGAAAAGATAGTCACTGTTTTAAAGTCTATTTACGACCCAGAAATACCTGTAGATATATACGAATTGGGTTTAATTTACGATGTTTTTGTAAATGAGAATAGCGATATTAAAGTGCTGATGACTTTAACATCGCCTAATTGCCCTGTTGCCGAAACCTTACCTGTTGAGGTTGAAGAAAAAATAAAAACCCTTGAAGAGGTAAATGATGCCGAAGTAGAAATTACTTTTGACCCGCCATGGACTCAAGATTTAATGAGCGAAGAAGCCAAACTTGAATTAGGCTTTTTATAAATGTCAGGCGAAATACTAAATAGAGTCTCTAAAAGTAAACTGATTACTTTAGATCTTGAAGATTTTTATCCTTCTGGAAATCGTGTGCTTTTTGATATTGCCCCTTGGTTATACCAAAAACTAATTCTTAAAGAAAAAGAATTTAGAATTTCTGTAGACAAACATCAATGGGAGCAATACGCTCAGTGTTATGTTGCCCTTAGCTGTAGTGTTGAAGCCATTATTCCTTCGTGGGCTTATTTATTATTGAGTTCGAAATTAGCACCTTACGCAAAGAAAGTTGTTGTTGGTAATTTGGATTTATTAGAAACCACAATCTTTTCAGAAATTATTGACAACCTAGATATTTCTCAATATAAAGACAAACCAATCATAATTAAAGGATGTGCCAACAAACCCATTCCAAATTCGGCATATACGGTTTTGGTAAAAAAGTTACAACCTGCTGTAAAAAGCATTATGTATGGTGAGGCTTGCTCTACCGTTCCTATTTATAAAAAGAAATAATATGAGCCTTTAAAAAGGCATTAATTTACCTCATCGTATTCTTGATATAAAAAATCATTGTAAGGGAAACGTGTGATGTGAATTTTCTTTACCGCTTCAAAAACAACCTCTTTAAAATTTTCGAAATTTTCTTTTTCTAAGGCTGATATAAATAAACAATCGTTATTTAGTTTTGATATCCAGGTTTTTTGCCAGTCTTTTAGCGTGTAATGTGCGGTTGTCTTTTTAGTTGTCAAATCGTCATCATCAATGGTTTGGTGCGTGTAGGCATCAATTTTATTGAATACTAAAATGGTAGGCTTATCAATACTTTTAATATCGGTTAAAATTTGATTGACAGAGGCAATATGATCTTCAAAATTAGCATGCGAGATATCGACAATATGCAACAGTAAATCGGCTTCACGCACTTCGTCTAAAGTAGATTTAAAAGACTCTATCAATTGGGTAGGTAATTTTCTGATAAAACCTACTGTATCGGTCATTAAAAAGGGCACATTTTTAATAACCACCTTCCTTACAGTGGTATCTAAAGTTGCAAAAAGTTTATTTTCTGCAAAAACAGTACTTTTGCTAACAGCATTCATCAAGGTAGATTTGCCCACATTGGTATAACCCACCAAGGCCACGCGTACCATTTTGCCCCGGTTTTTACGTTGTACGGCCATTTGTTTGTCAATACTGACTAATTTCTTTTTTAACAGGGTAATTTTATCACGTATAATACGTCTATCGGTTTCAATTTCTGTTTCGCCAGGTCCCCGCATTCCCATACCGCCTTTTTGTTTTTGTAGATGCGTCCATAAGCGGGTAAGGCGTGGCAACATATATTCGCATTGCGCCATTTCTACTTGCGCTCTGGCATAAGATGTTTGTGCGCGTTGGGCAAAGATGTCTAAAATAAGATTGGTTCTATCTAAAATTTTACAGTTTAAAACTTTCTCAATATTTCGCAATTGGGCAGGACTTAATTCGTCATCAAAAATGACAGTTTCTATGTCATTACTTTCAATATATATATTTATTTCATCAAGTTTTCCTGTCCCAATATAGGTTTTGGGGTTTGGAAATTCTAATTTTTGTGTGAAGTGCTTAACGGCTTTGCCACCTGCTGTTAGGGTTAAAAAATCCAATTCGTTTAAGAATTCTTCAAGTTGTTTCTCAGTTTGATTTTTTGTTATTACACCTACTAAAACAACGCGTTCTAAAGTATTTTGACTTTTTTTAATCATGGGTACAAAGATACCATTTAAACTTTTGCAGATACTAAAAAACGCGCTATTCTACTTTGAGAAAAGCGCGTTTTAAATATTTATTAAGCGACGTTTATTTTCCTAAGACCATAATGTTGTCTACAAAGAAGCCTCCAGAAGCATTAGAGTCATTACCTGTAAATTTAAAAGCAACATAAATATTACCAGTATAACCAGATAAATCAATATTTCCAGAAGGAATAAAATTATACCAACTATCGGTTCCTGTTGCAATAGTTGCGCCTGCGTCAACCCATGTGGCAGTAGCGATACCCGCTTCGGTACCATCAAAATCATTAGATATAAAAACTTCTAAAGTAGCTTGGTCAAAATGATGTTGCGCTGTTTCAAAAGTCAATACTTCGCTTGTATGAGTATCCATATCTATGGGCGGTGTAATCATCCAACCAATATTACTGGCATCGCCAGATCGATAAGGAGAAAACTCTGTGTATGTATTTCCGCCAAAAGCTTCGCTATGCCATTTTACACTTCCAGTCTCAGCCACATTAAGCCAGCCTGCAATATTTACATCTGGACCATTGGGTTCGCTTTCAAAATCTTGACTAAAGAAAGGTTCTGCTTGGGCACAACGTACCCCTGTTAATCCAGAAGTGTCATTAGTATTTCTTATTAAAAGTTGAGCACCGTTAAAGTTAGAAGCAATACCTGTAATACTGCCATTTCCAGAGGGTACTGTATTGTTAGCAAAACCAGCAAAACTACTGGTAAATACAGGCAGAGATGAGGTACAATCTGTCAAAGTACGTCCACCACCAAAACCAACCAATGTTTGGGTAAATTGTACATTGTCTAATTGTACAAGTTGCCCTTGATATGCATCAGATAATACATCGTCAATACTTACTGTTAAGGCGGTAGGCATGCTTGCGTTAATTTCTAAAACTTGTACTGAAGTAGATTGCGTCACATTGGATATTTGTAGCAAGCCTGCAAAAGTGCCCAAACTTAAATCTTTTACGTTTACACGTACTTTATAACCCTCAAATAAACTATGAGCATCACTATCGAAACGAATTACAATAGCACCACTGTCATCTTGAATAAAGGCATTTCTACTGGTAAGGTTGCCATTTTGAGTTGACATTGTAATAACACCTTCTATAATGGCATTGTCTGTAATGCTAAAGGTTCCTGAATTGAAAGCGTCTCTTAAACTTGCTATTGTTGTTAGGTTTCCAGTAACATCACTAGCAAAGCCCCAAAGCTGACGCGGATTGGTAAACTGCACGTCATTAGTGTCTCTGATAAACAATTGATAGTCGCCATTAAATTTAGAAAGAACACCTCTTATTTTTCCATTTCCTGAAGGGAGAGCTTTGTTTGCAAAATCGGCAAATTCACTGTTGCGAACAATTAACTCATTTCCGTTTACATCAACTATATGTCTATTAGTTGCAGAGCCAGCGGTATTGTTTGGGTCAAAATAATTTCCGCCCACCTCATTGGCTTTAAATTGTACATTATCAAATTCAACTAAAGTATTTAAAAGGCCATTATTTATAGCGTCAAGTGTGGCAGTGTGTACAAGACTACTTTCGGCGACACTTTCGCAAGAGCGAAATAAGAAATTATCTATCTCTACATCGGGCAATCGTCCTATAAAACTACCGAATAGCGCCCCTAAAGCAATATCCGAATCACCTCCATCACCATCTATAAATAAAGTTTTTGCTTTTACGTATACTTTTTGACCTACTTTTATTTGGGTATAAATATCACGTCGGTCGATAGACAATCTAAATCCAGCAGTACCCTCCAGATTTTGTATAGAAACGGAAGAAAAGAAATTACCTTGTTCATCACTTGATACAACATAACCCTCAACAACCATATCATCAGTTATTTGATGAATAGCGCCTACGGCATTTACATTGAGTTCTGCTAAGGTATTTGTAACTGTTAAGTTAGGTTCTTGGCAAATTACTTGTGGTGTTGCAAAATCAGAATTATCGTTTACACAAGAATTAAATGTTCCTAAAACAAGAACTAGACTGATAAAAAATTTAAAAAAAGCGTTTGTTTTCATGAGAGTATCTTTAGCTGTAAGTTAAAATCTGTAATAAAAGTTTAAATAAAAAGTGGTACCGTAACCATACCAATAACGGGGTCCAAACAAAGGTTTAGCCCTGTCTTGGTCTTCTTTAAGTCGTGCAAAATTAGCATTACGTGATTGTTCAAAGCCACCCGATTTATAAATTGTATTGGTAATATTGTTTATACTGGCAAAAAATCCTACAGTTTTTAAATAGGCAATTCGCCATGATTTTCCTGCAATGGCATTTAGCATATAATAAGGATGAAACTGTTCTTGGCGTAATAAATTATCTACAACACTTTGTGTAGCGCCATCAAAAGGTTGGTTGGTTAATGGGTTAATTACAAAACTATCGGTCCTTGTGATAGATGAAATACCTAAATAACTTTGTGTTAAATAGTTTCCGGTAAGGCCAACAAACCAGAAATGTGGATCACGGTATTCTAAACCTAAAGAATAAGCTTTCTGTGGACCGTTATTTAATTTATAATTTTTTAGGTAGGCTGTTCCGAGAGGCGTAACACCAAATTCATCAGCCGAAAGAAATAACTGAGGGTTGTTGTCGTAAGTATGTTGCCCTACAGCAGCAGCAGCAGTTATTTTTACAGTAGAGGTTACCTGCGCTTCTAGTCCAAATTCACCACCGAAATACAACCTGTCTGAGCCTGTTAAAATCTGAGACAAGAAAAAAGAATCATTTGAAGCGTCTGTTATGCCAGGTAGCGTAACGCCTTGCGCAAAGAAAAATCCGATTTCGGTAATGTTTTTCATTTTGGTATAATAACCCGATAAACGCGCTTTTATTAATGGCGATCTGTAAATATAACTGGCATCTAATGCGGTTATTTTTTCTGTAGCAAGGTCGGGTACAACATTGTGATTTACCCTTACATTAGCAAACGAGTTTCTTAAATTTGGGGCTCTCGTACCATATGAAGCATTTAGATTAATTAAATGTCGGCCAGTTATTTTATAGGTAATACCTCCTTTTACACTTGTTGGATGAAAAATATTATCTTTTCCTTTACCAAGAGAATTGCCAATATACTTTCCATTTTCGTACTTACCCTCTCGCCAAAAATTGACAGAAGATGTTTTGGCACTTACAAAAAAATCAACTTTTTTATAGATAAATTGAAGTTGTGCAAATAAATTGTAGCTGCGTTGGTTTAAATTGTAATTGTATAAAAACCGATCCCCTTCTTTTACAACGCGGTTTGGATTATTTATATCGGGTTGCGATTCTATACCTGTTGAAAAATCATCTAAATCAACAAAACCAGTACCTCCTAGTAAATCTTGCATTAATCCAAAATTTTGCGACACCAAATTTTTATAGGTAAAAGCAGCATTAAAAGTGATGTTGTCGCCAATATTTTTTGAATAGATTGAATTAAATGACCAAAGTCTATCATCTGTACGGTCTTCGTATAAATAATACAATGAAGAACCGTGATTTTGATTCACATTATAAAGTTTATCCCAATCAACTTGACTAAAATTATCATCTGTTAAGAAACGTTGGGTAGCCAAATTGGCTTGGTCTTGCCCAAAACGGTCTAAAAAATAGCTGGGTAAATAGCGGTAATAATCAGGATTGGCATTTGGCGCGTTAAAATCGCCTATGCGGCTGTTACCTAATTTTCCGAATTGATAAGATAAAGTTGTATTTAGATTGGTGTTTTCATCAATTTTCCAGAAATCGGTTAATAAAAACACAGGCTCTTCAATTTCTTTAACGCGTGAATTGCGTTTTTTATTTCCTTGAAATCCCCAATAAGTATTGTATTTACTTCCTTTTAAATCAAATAATTCTGAGGTATTTGGAGATGATTTTCCACGTCTGTTTGATGCATTAAAAGCAGTTAAATTGATGCTGTGCTTGTTGTTTATCTTTTTTTCTACAGCCACAAAAAAGGAATTGGCATCATAAAAAGTACCCTCAAAATGACCCTCGGTAGCCCAACGTCTTCCTAGAGAAAGTGTATAAGCCCAACCTTTTGAGTTAATGCCTGAAGCATAAGTCGCCATTAGGCGATTGCTGTAATTTGTATTGGTTGACGACAACGAAAGACTAATACCTTTTCTGTAAGAAGTAGCGCGTACATCAAAATTAGTAGTCCCTAAAAGTCCACCAAAAGTATATTGATTGGGAGAAAGACCTTCTTTAAAATCGCGGTTACGCATCACATCATTAAGACCGCCCCAATTACTCCATTGCGGTCTTCCGTCGTAAGATTTATTCATTTCTACACCATTAATTAAAACGGTACCGTTGTTAGAGTCATAACCCCTAACTCTAAATCTGGCTTGGCCAAACTGAAAAGCAGCTACATTTAAAAAAGCATCTCGAGAAGCTTGTAAAATGCCCGAAGTATTTTCAGAACCGCCATTACCATCTTCAGTCAGGTCATCGTCAGTGAGCGAAATCAAGCCGCTATCATCTTGTAAAGCAAAATCTTTGTATATTATGATGCTGCCTAAATCTACAGTTTCTCCAGCTTTAATAGTCACCGGGTAGTTTTGAGTTTCAAACCCACCAAACGAGATTATCACTATTTGATTTCCCAAGGGAACCTTAGAGAGATGAAACTTTCCTGAACCGTCAGTTAGTACAGAAAGGGATGTGTTTTTAATAAGGATGTTTACATTTTTTACAGGAGAGGTGTCAACTTGTAACACAACTCCTTTAACGCTACCAATTTCTTGGGAAAAAGAAGAAAATACACCCAACGCTAAAAGGCAAAAAATTATGATTGGTTTTTTCATAGAATTAAATATTAAGCTTTAGTAAAAAGCATACCAATTTAAGCTATTTATTACAAATAAAAAAAGAAATTGAAATGAAATATCTATTATTAAATGTAAATTTGACTTAGCAATAATAACTATCTTCTATGTTTGGTATTAAAATCAGAATAATTTTAGCTCTTTTACTGGTAAGTTCTATTGTAAAAGCACAGAATAAAGGTACAAAGTACAACATCAGAACCGTTGCTTTTTACAATGTAGAAAACCTTTTTGATACAATTCATAATCAAAAATACGACACCGATCGCACACCAAACGGAAAAGATCACTATACTTCTAAAATTTATTGGGACAAGATAAATCATATAGCCAGAGTCATTTCAGAAATAGGTTCAGCAAAAGCTAAAAACAGTCCAACTATTGTTGGTTTGTCTGAAATTGAAAACAGGACAGTGATACAAGATTTGATAAATTCTAGTTATTTAAAAAACAAAGACTATGGTATTATCCACTATGATTCTCCCGATGAACGTGGCGTGGATGTAGGGCTTATATATTTGAAACGCTACTTTAAACCCGTAAGCCATTCTTCACATACACTTTATATGTATAAACCTAATGGCAAAAGAGACTACACAAGAGACCAATTACTTGTTTCAGGTATTTTAGATGGCGACCTTGTTCATATTATTGTAAATCATTGGCCTTCGCGTAGTGGTGGTGAGATGCGAAGCAGACCTTTTAGAATGGCGGCGGCGGCTCTAAATGTTAAAATTATTGACTCATTACAGAAAACAGATTCCAATGCTAAAATTATTACAATGGGCGATTTAAATGATGACCCTATAAGTCCGAGCTTAAAAAAAGTATTAAAAGCCAAAGGCAAAATAAGCGCACTTAACCCAACCGATATGTACAACCCAATGGAGGCGCTTTTTTCTAAAGGATTAAATACCCTTGCTTATCGCGATAATGTCAATTTGTTTGATCAAATTATATTAAGTGAGCCCTTTACCAAAAAGGATTACAGCTCTTACCGTTTTTATCAAGCCAACATTTACAACCCGAGTTACCTTACCAATAAAGAGGGCAGGTATAAAGGCTATCCTTTCAGAAGTTATTCTTACAACACATATATGGGTGGATATAGTGACCACTTCCCCGTTTATATTTATTTGATAAAAGAGCGGTAATAGTTAAAACAATGCCTTAATTACATCTTCAACTTTAGCCGCTTTTAAGATTGTAATTTTGTGTTTGCTTTCGCTGATTTTAGCAAATTTGGAAATCAAAATAGCGTCAAAACCTAACTTTTCTGCTTCAATAATACGTTGCTCAACGCGGTTAACAGGGCGGATTTCGCCAGCCAAACCAACTTCGGCAGCAAAACAATAGTTTTGCGGAACAGCCACATCTTGGTTTGAAGATAAGATAGCGGCGATTACAGCCAAATCAATAGCAGGATCGTTTACACTTATACCGCCTGCAATATTTAAAAACACATCTTTAGCCCCCAGTCTAAATCCTGCACGTTTTTCTAATACCGCCAACATCATATGTAAACGTTTGATGTTATAACCCGTAACCGAGCGTTGAGGGGTACCGTAAACGGCAGTACTAACCAAAGCTTGGACTTCTATCATAAAAGAGCGTTGCCCTTCTAATGTGGCGGCAATAACAGAACCACTTAAGGAAGCCTCTTTTTCTGAAATCAATAATTCTGATGGGTTAAGAACTTCGCGCAATCCCATTTGTTGCATTTCGTAAATGCCCAATTCGGAGGTCGCACCAAACCTGTTTTTTTGTGCGCGTAAAATACGGTAGAGGTGGTTGCGATCGCCTTCAAATTGTAAAACCACATCAACCATATGCTCTAAAATTTTAGGTCCTGCAATAGTACCTTCTTTGGTAATGTGACCTATCAATATGACGGGTGTATTGGTTTCTTTGGCGAATTTTATAAGCTCTGCCGCCGTTTCTCTTATCTGTGTAATACTACCAGGAAGCGCATCAATCACACCCGTGTGTAGTGTCTGAATAGAATCAATCACAACAATTTCGGGTTGAACCTCTTCAATAGCGCTAAAAATTTGTTGGGTATTGGTTTCGGTTAAAATTAGACAATCTGTATTTTTAACCCCCAAGCGTTCGCCCCGTATTTTTATTTGAGTCTGACTTTCTTCGCCAGACACGTAAAGTACTCTTTGAGATAAACTTAGCGCTACTTGTAATATGAGTGTAGATTTACCTATGCCTGGTTCGCCCCCTAATAAAACCACAGCACCTTTTACCAACCCACCCCCAAGCACATTGTCTAATTCTTTATTATTGGTAGGAATGCGGTCTTCTTCAGAAAATTGAATTTGGTTTAAAGCCAAAGCTTTTTGTGGATGTTTTATGGTTGATTTGGTTTTCCAATTGCGTTTTTCTTCCCTTATAACAATTTCTTCAATTATGGTATTCCATTTGCCACAAGAAGCGCATTGCCCCATCCATTTGGCATGTTGCGTACCACAATTCTGACAGAAAAAAGTTGTTTTAGTTTTACTCATGATAGTTTTTAAACAGAAACAAATATAAGAATTTGATAATTCTTGAGACTAAATAACTTTAAACTTAAGCATAAAAAAACGCAATACTTTAAGGTATTGCGTTTTTTTAGCATTTGTTTTAAAAGTTATTGTAAGGCAATAACTTTTAAAGACTTAGTAAATTTTTCGCCTTTTACAAGAATAAAACTTACCTGATTTTTAGGGAGTTTAATGTTTTGAGAAAACCCATTTTGAACTTGAATATTTTCTTTATTATATAAAAGTCTGCCCATAACATCAAAAGCTTTTATAGAAGCTTGGCCGTTATAGCCATTAATATTTAAAGCGTTGTTTACATAATAAAATTGAATGGTTTTAGTGAAATCGCCAACAGCCAAAGTCGCAGCAGTAAAACTGTAAGCAAGAGTGGAAAAATTGAAGGCAACATCCCATGTACCGGCTATTGCAAGAATATTTCCAAAACCAGCAGTACTGCCCGTAGCAGAAGGCCACCCAGTGCCACTAGGAGCACCCCAAGAGGTTGTCCAAGCATGGTCTTGTCTAAATTTCAATTCACCATTAGCTGCTAATGTCCAGCCTGTTAGTGTATAGTTAACATTATCAGTTGAGGTTAAATCAACATCACCAGCCCATCCGTTAAAAGCACCAATTAAACTAATAGTCTGTGTTGAGAACATATAAACCCCTGTAGTTATGTTAAAAGAAACATCGTAAGTTCCGGCAACAGCAAAGATATTTGGACCACCAGGTGTTGTAGAACCTGTGCCAGAAGGCCAATCAGAAGCATTCGTAGAGCCCCAAGCCGTTCCAGTCCAATTTTGATCTTGTCTAAATTTAATTTCGCTATCGGCGGCTAAAACCCACCCAGTAAGAGTATAATTAATGTCATCAGTTGTTGTTAGCATGGCATCTGGAGTACTCCCCCAACCATTAAAGGCACCAACTAAACCAATGGTATGGCCAGCTTGTGCGTTTGTAAATTGTAATGTGGCTATTAAAAATAAGCCAAAAAGTAGTTTTGTTTTCATAATTTTTTTTTTGTTTAAACAATATTAGAGATTTTGCATTAAAACTCGTAAAAACATAAAAAAAATGTAATAACGAAAACGGTTTCGTGTTAATAAGTTATTAAAAAAGAGGTTTTTTTTAAGAAAAATAAAAAAGCCGTAACTTTAATGTTACGGCTTAAAAGTACTCGAGGTGGGAATCGAACCCACACTCCGTTGCCAGAACTGGATTTTGAATCCAGCGCGTCTACCAATTCCGCCACTCGAGCAAATTTAAGAGCCTCTAATGGCTCTTAGTTTTTCTTTTCCTACACCAGATTTCCAATATTTTTCTCTTACTCTGGCCTCAATTCTCGTTCTACAAACTTCCGAAAAAATTAATTCGAAAGGGCTATAAAATTTTGTAGTTCTTTCTCTACCGACATTATGTCTTTTTATTCGTTCTTTAATATCCTTAGTCAATCCTACATAAATATAATTATGTTCTAAACTCGATATGGCATATACATAAAACATACTTTTTCATCTATCTGTCGGCAGACAGGTCTACCAATTCCGCCCTGCCTACCGACAGGCCAGGCACTCGCGCAAATTTAAGAGCTTCTAATAATAACTGGAGCTCTTTTTTACCAACGTATCTGCACTGTTGGCAGATAGTCAGATGCCATATTTTATAGAGAGTGCAAATATAATTTATTTACTAAAATTAACCACATCCTTTTGTTCTTTTCTCAATTTTTTTAAACGGAGTCATTCATTTAATTATAAATTAAAATCAAGCCCCAAACCAACAGATATTTTTTTACATTTGTAGCCAGTATAAAGTGTAATAAACAACCTACTAACACACAGCTAATTACATGAAAAACAGGATTCCAAAACCCAAGATTTTTGCTTGCTCACAAAGCATTGTTTTGGCCGAACAAATTGCCAGAGCCTATGGTGCAGAAATGGGGCTGTCAAAAAAGACCATTTTTAGTGACGGAGAATTTCAAGTTTCTTTCGAAGAGTCTATCCGCGGACGGCGTATATTTATTATAGGGTCAACTTTTCCAAACACCGATAATTTGATGGAAATGCTCTTGATGATAGATGCTGCTAAACGTGCTTCAGCCAGACATATAACTGCTGTGATGCCCTATTTTGGATGGGCACGTCAGGATAGAAAAGACAAACCACGTGTGCCTATTGCCGCAAAATTGGTTGCTAATTTGTTACAAGCTGCAGGCGCAACACGCATTATCACAATGGACTTGCATGCTGATCAGATTCAAGGATTTTTTGAAAAACCAGTAGATCACCTGTATGCTTCTACAATATTTTTACCCTATATAAAAGAACTTAAATTAAATAATTTAACAATTGCATCTCCAGACATGGGCGGCTCAAAACGCGCCTATGCTTATTCTAAATTTTTATCCTGCGATGTGGTAATCTGCTATAAGCAACGTAAAAAAGCAAACATTATAGATAAAATGGAACTTATAGGAAAAGTAGAAGGTAAGAATGTTATTATTGTAGATGATATGGTTGATACAGCAGGAACCTTGTGTAAAGCTGCAGAAGTTATGTTAGAACAAGGTGCCTTAAAAGTTTATGCAATTGCGACACACGCAATACTATCTGGAGCAGCTCACGAAAGAATAAAAAACTCAAAATTAGAATATTTAATTGTTACTGATACGATCCCTTTAAAAGAGGAAAATTCTAAAATTAAAGTTGTACCTTGCGCCACTTTATTCGCAGACGTGATGCATAAGGTTCACAACAATACATCAATAAGCGGACAATTTTTAATGTAAAATAATTATAATTTAATAAACAAAAATGAAATTTATTACAATCAAAGGATCTAAAAGAGAAAGCGTGGGCAAGGTAGCAACCAAAGCCTTACGTAATGCTGACAAGGTGCCTTGCGTATTATACGGAGGAGAACAAGTTATACACTTTGCAGCAGATGAAAAAGCATTTAAAAACTTAGTGTACACTCCTAATGTATATACAGCTAAGATTGAACTTGAAGACGGCCAAGTATTAGACGCTGTTTTACAAGATATTCAGTTTAGCCCAGTAACAGATAGGATTTTACATATAGACTTTTATCAACTTTTTGCAGGGAAACCAATCACAATGAATATTCCTGTAAAATTAGAAGGGAACGCTCCAGGTGTTTTGAATGGCGGTTCGTTAGACTTTATTTTACGTAAATTAAGCGTACACGCACTTCCTAAAGATTTACCAGATTTTTTAACAGCAGATATTTCTGAATTGAAAATTGGTGACAAGGTATACGTTACAGAGCTTGACAGAGAAGAAATTACGTTAAATCATCCAGACAATACAGTTGTTGTTCAGGTTAGAATGGCTAGAGCTGCTATAGTTGATGAAGTTGAAGAAGAAGGTGAAGAAATTGAAGGTGCTGAAGGCGAAGAAACACCATCAGAAGGAGAAGCTAAAGATACAACAGCTAAAGAATAAACTTTTAAATAACATTCTTTATAAAAGCTTTTTGTTGGCGGTTTGCCAATAAAAAGCTTTTTTTTATATTTACATTGCGTGTTTAAAAAGTTACAAATGCGTAAAAAATAAATTTATGAAAAAATATCTTATCGTTGGATTAGGCAATATTGGACATAAATATGTTAATACACGACATAATATAGGGTTTGATATTTTAGATGCCTTAGCCTCTAAAGAAAAGGTGATTTTTGAAACTTTGAAATTAGGGGATCTTGCCCGTTTTAATTTTAAAGGACGCACATTTGTTATGCTTAAACCTTCTACTTATATGAATCTGAGTGGCAAGGCTGTAAATTATTGGATGCAAAAGGAAAAAGTAAGCTCTTCGCATTTATTAATAGTTTGCGATGATATTAATCTAACTTTAGGGACTATTAGGTTAAAAGCCAAAGGAAGTGATGGGGGCCATAATGGTTTAAAGGACATTCAAGAGGTTTTACAAACAACAAAATATCCCAGATTGCGCTTTGGCGTAGGCGCCGATTTTTCTAAAGGCAAACAGGTTGATTATGTGTTGGGCAATTGGTCGGCAGAAGACAACACTCTTTTAGCAGAAAACATAGACAAAGCCTGCGAAAGCATAAAGTCTTTTGGAACAGCTGGCCTAGCAAATACCATGAATGTGTTTAATAACAAATAGTTATTACTCCACCGTAACCGATTTGGCCAAGTTGCGAGGCTGATCTACATTACAACCACGCATTACAGCAATATGGTACGACAATAGCTGAAGCGGAATGGTAGTCAATAAAGGCGAAAAAGCTTCTTTGGTGTCAGGAATTTCAATCACATGGTCTGCCAGGCCTTTTACCACAGTATCTCCTTGTGTTACAATAGCAATTATTTTTCCATTTCTTGATTTTATTTCCTGAATATTGCTCACAACTTTATCATAATGGCCTTTTTTTGTTGCAATAACAACTATGGGCATATTTTCATCAATTAAAGCAATAGGGCCATGTTTCATTTCGGCAGCAGGATAGCCTTCAGCATGAATATAAGAAATTTCTTTGAGCTTTAGGGCGCCTTCAAGTGCTACAGGGAAATTATAACCACGTCCCAAATACAAACAGTTAGGAGCATCTTTATAGATTGAAGCAATGTATTTTATATGCGCGTCATTGGCTAAAACAGAAACAATTTTATCTGGAATTAATTCTAATGAATGTAAAGAATTGTAAAATTCTTGTTTTGAAAGGCTGCCATTGGCTTGCCCCAAACGCAAGGCTATTAATGTTAAAAGTGTTATTTGAGTGGTAAAAGCCTTTGTTGAAGCCACACCTATTTCTGGGCCGGCATGTGTATAAGACCCTGTATGGGTTTCGCGTGCAATAGACGATCCAACCACATTACAAATTCCAAAGACAAAAGCGCCCCTTTCTTTTGCCATTTTTACAGCGGCAAGGGTATCGGCTGTTTCGCCAGATTGCGATATGGCTATCACCACATCTTTTTCTGATATGATGGGGTTTCTGTATCTAAACTCTGAGGCATACTCTACCTCCACAGGAATTCTGGCAAAGTTTTCGAACATATATTCAGCTACCAGTCCGGCGTGCCAAGAAGTGCCACAAGCCACAATAACTATCCTGCGTGCATTTAGAAATTTTTCGAGATTGTCATCAACGCCAGACATTTTTATAATGCCTTCATGGGGAATCATTCTTCCGCGATAAGTATCAACAATGGCTTTAGGTTGTTCAAAAATTTCTTTCAACATAAAGTGCTCGTAACCACCTTTTTCAATTTGCTCAAGGTTGAGGTGTAGTTCTTGTATGTTAGAGCCGACAGGAGAATCAGTACTAATTTTTCGCACAACAATATCTCTATTAAGGCGAACAATAGCCATTTCTCCATCTTCAAGATAGATGGTTTTTTTTGTGTATTCAATATAAGGAGAGGCATCTGAAGCAATAAAAAATTCGGAGTTATTTTTACCAACACCAATAGCAATAGGGCTTCCCAATCTTGCCACAACAATTTCATTGGGTTTACTCTTGTCAAAAACAGCAATAGCATAAGCACCAAAAACCTGATTTAAAGCCAACTGAACCGCTTTTCCTAATTTTAATTTTTTAGAAATTTGAATTTCTTCAATTAAATTGATTAAGACCTCAGTATCGGTATCGCTTTTAAAAGTGTATCCCCTATTAATCAGTTCTTTTTTAAGGGTATCGTAATTTTCAATAATGCCATTATGAACAATTACCAAATTACCCGATTGTGATGTGTGTGGATGTGAATTAACATCGTTGGGTATACCATGAGTTGCCCAGCGGGTATGGCCTATCCCTATATTTGCAGTGGTGTTTTCTGGTGGAATTAAAGCTTTTAAATCGGCAACTTTTCCTTTGGTCTTGGTGAGTCTGATGTCATTTTCGTGATATAAAAATACGCCAGCACTGTCATAACCTCTGTATTCTAATCGTTGTAGTCCGTTAATGATAATAGGATAAGCTTGCCTATAACCAATATAACCTGTTATGCCACACATAAAATGCTAGTTTCTAATTTCTGTATAAAAAATCTCTAAAGATAATTTTTTATCACTAAGTTCTTTATTTCCAAAAATAGCCACTCCTTTTGGATTCCAGTTAAAAGGCTTGATGATTGTATCAGATAATCTTGAAAAATTTGGCACATCAAAACGGCTAATTAACTTAATTGCTAATTTAGATAATTTTCTTGGGTTTTCTTGCTTAAGTACTTGACTAATGTATTTGGTTATTTTAAATTTATAATAACTAGGATCTCCATTGCTGTCATTATACAAAGTACCATCTAATACATTTATACCTTCAGAAAGAATATCTATAACATGTGAGTTGTCATCAAGGTTATATATAAATAACCTGTTTGGTAAATTGCCACTAGTTTCATTTCTGTCTACGTAGAGTTTTAAATTGGCTTCGTTTATCAACCAATTTTTTGAACGCAATTCTTCTAAATTACCATCAGAAAAGAGGTTTAAAACAATTATAGACCCTGAAGCGCCTTGTACGTAAAGTTTTTGCTCGCCATTAACTTCATCGGGGTTTGATAAGCGGGTTTGAATGGCCGAGGTGGCGAGGCTATAATCGTGATTAAATTTATTTGCTTTAATGCCTCTTAAAGGAAAAGCCTTAACTTGTTTTGTGCGTACAATTGTTGTTACACCATCAGCATCAGTAGAAGAGACATCATTTGAATAATAAATACTCACATTACCAGTAGCCAAAGGAAGGGTTAGCAAAGATCCGTTTGCACCAGAGGCGCTGATATAAAGACCTCTAAAGTAGTGGGTAAATTCATCAAGCGAACTAAAAGAAACCGAACTGCTCTGATTTATGAAATTGCTTTGAAAAAAATCTTTATCTAAAGGTAATTTCATTGAAGGAGTGCCATTTGAATTTTTTATTGTGTCAATATCAAAAACGGCACCATCAAAATCCTTGTGATTAATGTAAGCAACAGTATCGTTTGCATTTGGACTGAATGTACCCGAATAAAGGTCTGGACTTTTAGTATTGAAAGATCTATTAGAGAAATACTTTTTTCGTTTTGTAGGATCAAGAGGGTCTAAACTATTTAAAAAAGTACCTAGCTCTGATACTGTAATTTGAAATGAGTCGTTTGCATTTCCAATAATAGAGTCTAATTGGTATGTTGGAATAGTAATAGAATCAATATCGTTTGATGAGTTGGGGTCTCTCAATGTTAAGGTACCTGTTTTTGTGCTGTAATAAGGGATGTCTAATATAACAGAATCAATGGTGGGATTTATTCCAAAATCTACACCAGATGAAGGTAGTGATAACTGACTGGCAATTGAGGCTGTAGTTTTTCCAAATATATTATTTTGATTGACACCAAGCACATATTGAGGTAAGCTATCAACCCTTACTGAATCTACGTTTTTGTTATAAGCTGTTAAGTTAGAAAGTAAAACATTTGTATCAAACTTATTGTTGTCTACTAAACCGATACCAATTCCTTTAATATCTCTTTCGCAAGCTATAAGACCTATTAAAAATACAGCAATAATTATTACGTATTTAGTAATACTTAAATTTTTTGTTATCATAAATATGGTAAGCTATTTTTCGTTTAAAACATGATTTGTGTAAAAATTGATATAAGCTTCTTTAAAACCATCTTCGGTTTGGTAATCTAAAACAGGCTTGTCTAAGGTGTCAAGATAGGTTTCGATTTGTTTGGGAAGCTTTTCTGTACCTTTAACTACGGCATCAGAATTTTCAATAGCAATTTTAAGAAGGTTAGAATAATTAGGTGTTTTTAGACTCGTAAGTTTATTTTCGTCGATATCATCAAATAATAATTTATCAATTAAATTGCTGTTCAAACTACTGCTAAATTTATTGGTATTAAATAATGAAGTTACTATTTTACTGTTTTTAAATAAAGGTTCGTCTGCATAATATGTTTTAAGATATAAAGGAAGCAAAGAGGCCATCCATCCACTAATATGAATCACATCTGGCATCCAATTGAGTTTTTTAACAGTTTCTACAACACCTCTTGCAAAAAATATAGCACGTTCATCATTATCGTCAAACATTTTGCCATTTTCGTCTTTATAAATGGCCTTACGTTTAAAATAATCATCATTATCTATAAAGTACACTTGCATGCGCTCTTTGGGTATAGAAGCCACTTTTATAATAAGAGGCATATCTAAATCATTAATAATAAGGTTCATCCCAGAAAGCCTGATAACTTCGTGTAACTGATGCCTTCGTTCGTTAATTATACCAAAATGTGGCATAAAAATGCGAATCTGACCGCCTTTATTATGAACCATCTTAGGAACTTCAAAAGACATTTTTGAAAGTTCATTTTCTGGCAAATAAGGACTTACTTCAGAAGACACATACAACACTCTCTTATCCTTCATAACTTCTTCTCTATGAATTTGAATATGCAAAATTACTAAAAATTATGTAGTTATTGCCTTAATGTAGTAAGTTTGCAAGGTTTTAACAATTATTTAAATATATGGGATGAAGGTTTTTGATAAGCTCAGTAATTTTCAAAAGTTTTTAAATAAAAATTACACCAATAAAACAATTGGCTGTGTTCCTACAATGGGGGCGTTACACGAGGGTCATTTGTCGTTAATCATACAAGCAATAAACGAAAATGATATCGTTGTGGTGAGTATTTTTATAAATCCCACACAATTTAACAACAATACAGATTTGTTAAGTTATCCCAAAACTTTAAAGGCCGATTTGACCTTGTTAAAACAGGTAGGATGCGATATTGTTCTGACACCTTCGGCTCAAGAAATGTATCCTAAAGGTCAGGTTTCAGAAACTTTTAATTTTGGCGGCCTTGCGTTAGAAATGGAAGGCAAATTTAGACCAGGTCATTTTGATGGCGTAGGCACAGTTGTAAAACGCTTATTCGAAATTATAAAGCCCACAAAGGCCTATTTTGGCGAAAAAGATTACCAGCAATTATGTGTTATTAAAAAGATGGTAAAACTTTTTAAGTTGCCTGTACATATAGTGCCTTGTCCCATTTTTAGAGAACCAAATGGTTTGGCTATGAGTTCAAGAAACGAACGTTTATCTGCTGAACAACGCAATGAAGCCAGCCTTATTTATAAGTGCTTGCAAAAAACTAAAATCAATTTTAAAAAACAAAATTTTAAAAAACTGAATGAGGAAGTTAAAGAAGTTTTCAAGTCACATCCCTTTTTTAAATTAGAATATTTTATAATTGCAGACACCCAAAGTCTTAAAACGGCAAAAAAAATAGAAACAAATAAAGAGTACCGCGCCTTTATTGCCGTTTATGCAGGTCAGGTTAGATTAATTGACAATATCGCCATGTAATAAAACAAGTAATATTTTAAATAAAAGAAGTCAAAAACAGTAAAATAACTATATTTGCGTCAAGGGATAATTAATATTCCCAAGCATCGCAACAGACATTTATAAAACGATCTTTTGTCAAAAAAACTTAGAAAAACCCTATTTATAAGCCTTCCAATTATATTTGGTCTGGGACTTATTTGGTATTCGCTATCAAAATTTACACCGTCCGATTTTCAATCGGTTAAAAAATCATTTCAAACAGCCCATTATGGATGGGTGTTTTTATCTATTGTTTTGGCTGTAATGAGCCATTTATCACGCGCTTATCGCTGGCAGTTTTTGTTAGAACCTTTGGGCTATAAACCCAAATTTACCAACAGTGTTTTAACAGTTTTGGTGGCTTATTTACTCAATTTGGTTATTCCACGTTCTGGCGAAGTAGCACGCGCAGCGGCTATTTCTAAATACGAAGGCATTCCTTTTCAAAAAGCATTTGGTACCATTGTAGCCGAACGCGTAGCCGATGTTATTATGCTTTTTTCTATTATTGGTATGGCCTTTTTTATGCAAACTAAACTGTTGTCTGAATATTTATTTAAGGACGGCGGTTCAAATCCTTGGCATAAAGTAATTATTTTAGGTGGCTTAGCGCTGATAGCTTTGGTTCTCTACTTTGTGTTTAAAACATCAAAATCAGCTTTTGTGTTAAAAATAAAAGAATTCGCAAAAGGGCTTTTAGAAGGCGTGATGAGTATTGTTAAAATGAAAAAGAAAGTTGTTTTTATTCTTCACACAGTTTTTATTTGGACACTTTATGTGTTGATGTTTTATGTGGTGACTTTCGCCATTCCCGAAACTAGTCATCTGCCTATTGGTGCCATTGTAGTCGGTTTTGTGGTTGGCGGGCTCAGTATGGCTTTAACAAATGGCGGTTTGGGAACTTATCCTATTTTTGTGGCCAGTGTTTTTATATTATATGGTGTAGAAAATAATCCAGCCCGCGCTTTTGGCTGGATAGTGTGGACTTCACAAACCTTAATGGTTTTAGTGTTTGGCGGTTTAGCGATGTTTGTTTTGCCTATTTACAACCGAAAAAAAGTCTGAGTTTAATATCTTAGCTTTATGACACAATTTTACAGCCACGGAAAACTTCTTATATCTGCAGAATATACTGTCTTAGATGGTGCTTTAGCCTTAGCTTTACCTACAAAATACGGACAATCATTAAGTGTAGAAGCTGTTGATGATAAGCAATCGATTTGGGAAAGTTATGATGCCAATGGCTCATTGTGGTTCAAGGCAAGTTTTACCTTATCGGATTTTATTTTTGATAAGACTTCCGCTTTGAGCGGAAAAACAGCACAACAACTTCAAAAAATATTAATAACAGTAAGGGAATTAAACCCCTCGTTTTTAAAAGAAAATCAGAATTATAAGATAAAGACCAAACTCAGTTTTCCACGTCAGTGGGGATTGGGAAGCTCCTCAACGCTTATCAATAATATGGCACAATGGGCACAAATTGATGCGTTTGAATTACAATTTAAATGCTTTGGCGGGAGTGGTTATGACGTGGCTTGCGCGCAGAATGACAAGCCTATTCTATATCGGTTAAAAGAGACAAAACCTATTGTTGAAATAGTTGATTTTAAACCCGATTTTAAAGCGCAATTGTATTTTGTGTATCTCAATAAGAAACAAAACTCACGCGAAGGCATAAAGCATTATCAAAACCTTAAAGGCGCTGTTAAAAATGCTGTTTTAGAGATATCAGAAATGAGTAAAGAGATGTTAAGTTGTACAAAATTGTCTGATTTCGAAACATTGATAAATCAGCACGAAATGATTATTGGCAAACTCATCCAAACAGAGCCCATTAAGCAGCGCTTATTTAACGATTATTTTGGCAGCATCAAAAGTCTTGGGGCTTGGGGAGGCGATTTTATTTTAGCAACAGGTAATGATGACACACCACAGTATTTTAAAAGTAAAGGCTATAAAACGGTAATGCCTTTTACCGAAATGGTTTTAGCTTTTTAATTTGACGGGTTTTCTATTTTTAGATAAAACTCAAAAAAAGTGGTCTTGATTTGATTTCTTATTTTTCTGAATTCGGTTGTAATTTCTGAATCAGTTCCTGTAATATTTGCAGGATCTTCGAAACCAATATGAAGTCTGTGTTTGACATTTCCTGTAAACATAGGGCAGCTTTCTTTGGCACCGCCACAAACAGTGATGACATAATCAAAAGAGTCTTCTAAAAACTGGTTGACAGATTTTGGTTTATTTGGGCTTAAATCGATATCCAATTCAGCCATAACTTCAAGGACTTTTGGATGTACTTGATTTGTTGGTTTTGTGCCAGCAGAATAAACGGCTAAGTTTTTATCAAACGATTTTAAAAAACCTTCGGCCATTTGACTGCGACACGAATTGCCTGTACAAAGTATTAATATTTTCATATATTTAATTTGATGATTTGAAGATGTGTTGATTTGATGATGACTAGAATTTTCAAATCATCAAATCGCCACATCATCAAATTGATTACTTTTTACTGGAACTTATTATTTTAGACAATACTTTTATTATTGATTCTAATTTAGGTTTTAACGCCTTATTAAAAGGGTAGTTCTTAGATCTTTCGCATAAGAATAACCAATATGTCGTTTCATCAGCTTCTTTGGCTGCAATTTTAAGTTTGTGAATAAAATCGGCTTTGCTTTCTGCATTCTGTGACTCGTGTACATTGGCACCAATTGAGGTTCCAGATTTTAGTAGTTGTCTAGCTATTACAAACTTTTTATTTGTTTCTAAAAGCTCACAATATTCAATGATGTTTAATGCAAATTGAATTGTTAAATCTACAATTAGGTTTTGTTTGTCATTTCTCATAATAATTAATTTGATGATATATTAATTTGATGATTTGAAGATGTGTTAATTTGGTGATGAATTTAATTATCAAATCTTCAAATCGCCACATCATCAAATCGGTTTATTTTTCACTCACAATATTCAATAATTATTAATACGAACTAATTTGTCAATACTCATAAATTTCAAATCTTCAAATCGACCAATCTTCAAATCGATTTATAATATTTCTTTTTAAGCCAAAGTGATAATTTGACTAATAAAATCAATACAGGCACTTCAACCAATGGCCCTATAACACCTGTAAATGCTTGCGCTGAATTCAGTCCGAAAACGGCAATCGCCACAGCAATCGCCAATTCAAAATTATTTCCTGTAGCTGTAAAAGCCACTGATGCATTTTTAGCGTAAGGTACTTTCATCGATTTTGCTATAAAAAAGCTCGTCAGAAACATCACGATAAAATAAATTATTAACGGCACAGCAATTCTTAAAACATCGAAGGGAAGTTCTAAAATCATATCGCCTTTAAGGCTAAACATCAATACAATTGTAGCTAACAAAGCAATTAATGTAATAGGTGAGATAAAGGGAATAAATGTCCGCTTATACCAATTTTCACCTTTGTATTTTGTTAAATATTTACGCGATAAATAACCTGCTAAAAACGGAACTCCTAAATAAATAAGGACACTTTTTGCCACTTCAAAAATTGAAATATTCACATCATACCCTTCTAAACCGAAGTATTTTGGTAAAACAGTAATAAATAACCAAGCATAAAAACTGTAAGTCAGTACCTGAAAAATACTGTTTAAAGCGATAAGTGTCGCACCATATTCACGACTGCCACCCGCTAAATCGTTCCACACAATAACCATAGCAATGCATCGCGCCAAGCCTATTAAAATGAGTCCCGTCATATAACCCGGATAGTCGTGTAAAAAAATCAGCGCCAAAGCAAACATAAGAATTGGGCCTACTATCCAATTTAAAAAGAGCGATAAGCGCATCAATTTAACATCTTTAAAAGCTTTGGGTAATAATTTATAATCGACTTTTGCCAGTGGCGGATACATCATTAAAATAAGACCAATAGCCAATGGAATATTAGTTGTTCCTACCGATAAAGCATTGGTAAAATTAGCCGCATTTGGAAAAAAATAACCGATACCTATACCCATAATCATCGCTAAAAATATCCATAATGTAAGAAAGCGGTCGAGAAGTTTTAATCTTGGTTTCATAAATTAGTACAGATTTTTATTAGTGAAACGCTATTTTGAAAAGCCGCGATAAGCGGCGCATTCAAAATAGTAAGTTAAACTAATCCCGCTTTTTGGCGGGATATGGGTTAATAGCCCGACCTTCTGGGTCGGTTCTTTATATTGGGTTCAGGGGTTCTACCCTGAGGTTTAATACCTTTTATTAGCAACAATCTATTTTAGAAAAATCTTTTTTAAATATCCTTTCGAATAAAGCTTGGGCTTTTAGCCAATTTTCTTTGTTGATGCAATATTTTATTTTTGGTGGATCGATAGTGCCTTGAATCAATCCAGCTTCTTTTAATTCTTTTAAATGTTGCGAAATAGTTGATTGCGCCATTGGCAAAACCCCCACCAAATCTGTTGTAAAACAGCACGACTGATTGTTTAAATATTTTAAAATTGTCAATCTTACTGGATGCGACAATGCTTTGGCAAAACGCGCCGTTTGTGCGGCATCTTCGGTGTAATCAATGTTTTGTGCTGTTCTTTCCATAAGTTCATCGCAAATATACGATTAATATTTAGCAAAGCAATAAAATAGAAATATTTATCAAGAAAAAAGAGTTACTAAAGTTCGACTAGAAAAGTGTAAGTAAAGAAATATTTTAAAACTAACTATCCTCGACGCAAGCATACGAGGTATTTCGCTAGTTTTATTTTGACCTAAAGATCAAAAATCAATATTTCTTACTTAGATTCCCGCTTTCGCGAGAATGACAATTTCAACGGAAACCTCGACGCAGAGCGTCGAGGAATTCTTTTCGATTAAATCATTTATTTTCTGGCTATTATGACTTATATACAAACCATTTTAAGCAAACTAAAAAAAGGAATTTTCTTATTTTAAAGCTATCACTTTAATCTCAACACGTTGGTTTTGTAAAGGTGTATCATTGCTTTTTATAGTATTTACAGGTCTTCGTTTTCTACAGCTTTACAAGGCTATTTTTGTGAAATAAGTTAATAATTCTAGCAAAGTAAGCTTTTATAAAACAACAGGGGTCTTATGCAATTATTATAATAAAAAAAACATACTTACCAATGTGAAATAAAACAGTTAAAAAATATGAATATTCATATTTTTATGACAAATAAATTACTGTATTCCAATTATTTGGCGGAATCGCTAGATTGAAAATTACCTAAAATCGCTAGATGGTTAATCAGAAAAAATATTTACCTTTGAGTAAACTAACACCCTGATAAAAAACGGAGAAAAATTCCTCCGGTTAAGAAGTTAAAAAATAAATATTACAACATGTCTAATTTAAAACCCTTTTGCCTATAAGATAAACAAAAAATAACCAGAGGAACTGCAAATATATGTTTTTTAGTTAGAAAATGCCTCGCCAAAATCCAACGCCTTTATTTAAGGCGTTGGAGATTTCTTCAAAACAACTAAAAGACCTCATATTTTAAGAATAAAAAAAATGAAGAAAAAATTAAAAATTATAACTATTTTAACTCTATTTGGAATTATCTTTTATTCCTGTTACAAAGATGAAGGTATTTTAAAACAAAGCAAACTTTCACTAAGTGAACAAATGAATAATGCGGGCTTAAAAGGCATTGTTTTGGGTAAAAAGCTAGAAAACCCCTATTCCGTTGAAAATATGAAAAAAGCATTAGATAATCTTAAAAAATCTAATGTAAGTGCTAAGACTTCAGTAGATGGAATTGAAGTTACAACAACACATCTTTACGTAAAATTTAAACCAAAAAACGAAGATGAATTAGATATTTTAAAGTCAGACTCAACACTTGTTCTTTATGATTATCCTTTAGATTATGAAATAGAAGAGAATGGCGATTTTTATAGAGACCCTGATATACCAGATAATCAGCCAACATATAAATACACGGCTGTTAAAGTAGGGAAAAAACTTCCTAGTGGTGTAGAAAATGAAATACTTGCCGAACTTTTTATCCCCGATGAAAACAGTGATAATGAAACAAGCAATAAAACTGTTATTACTTATGAAATGGTTGATGCTTTAGTAGATGAAGCATTACACATAACTTGGATAATTTACAAAACAAAAGTTTAAAAACTATGCACAGTAAATGGAGACCTTCAGGGACAATTAAAGTGTGGGATGATATTGTAAATAATTATGTTGGTGTTGAAGGTGTTGAAGTAAGAGCAAGAAGATGGTTTACCACCCATAGAGGTATTGCAAACGCTAGTGGTTCTTATTCTTGCGATGGTACATTTAGAAGACACGCCAATTATAGCATTGATTGGGAAAGGTACAATTTTGCGCTACAAGACGGTTGGCTTAATGGCGCAACCTATAATGGCCCTAAAAAAAGAGGCAATTGGGATTTAAATCTTAAAGACGATAAACAAGAATATTATGCAACCATTTTTAGAGCAGCACATCATTATTATTACAAAGACATTAAAGGTTTAAGACGTCCTCCTCAAAATAGTTTTTGGAAACCTAAATTAAGGATAAGAGCTTATTATAAAGCTAATAGCGATTTAAGTGGTCAACACAAAGCTAGTAGACGCTATTTAGGTTTAGGTAGTGCTATCAAAATATATAACCCACAAGCTAATACAGAAGATGTTTATGCAACAGTAATTCACGAACTTGCCCATGCGTCTCATTGGAATATGGATAAAAGTAATTATAATACTATGAATGATTGTGCTGATACTTTTTTAGGGCTATCTTGCTCTGGAGATGCTATAATAGCAGAAAGTTGGGCTAGAGGGGTAGAATGGGAATTGACTAGAATGGTTTATACAGGTTATAAACCAGATTATAGTAGGCTTAGGTATACTGGAGTTGTTCAAGATATGATTGATGGTATTAAAACTAGATTTTCAGATTATTATTGGACAAAAAATAATTCATGGGTTCCTTTAAGTAGAAATTATTCTGACAGAGTGTCGGGTTATACAATAAGACAAATTGAAGACGCCTTAATAGGGCAAAAAAAATGGAATGATTGGAAAAATAATATTAAAAACAAATATAACAATGGAACAGAAAACAATTTACATGAAACTTTTAATTATTGGAATGCTAAGTAGCCTTTTTATTTCTTGTAATAATACAATTGAAAAACTATTTACAAAATCATATCAATATACGAACAACAGTGGACATTTATTATCTATTATGAAATGGAAAGAAAGTAATGTTGAAGTTTTTAATTTAAGTCCATCTCAAAGTTTTCAATTTGATTATGAATTTAATGGAAATGGTTGTTCCATCAACAAAACGGATAAACCTAATATGTCAGCGAGTGAATGTTTATTAGTTAATTCTGACTCATTAAAGATAATTTTTGATGATAACAAATCTATTCTTTTAAAAAAGGAAGATGAAAGAGCTATCAATATTTTTAATGAAAAAAACTATAGCTATTCTAGAATTGGAAATCAAGAGTTTTTTTCTTATGAATTCACAAATAATGATTATCAGGAAGCGGAATAGTAAACTCTTTTGCTAACCACGTATATAAAAAATAGCAGAAAAGTATCACACCTAATACGTGGTACTTTTCTGTTATTGTTAAATTGAAAGAAAAGAGTGATGAAACTGGCTGTTTTTGACACTTTAGATAGTGATGTACAATCGCTACAAGCATTCAGAGATAGATTACTTCTTGAAAATAACAATAAAGATAGCGCAGATGTGTTAAATTTATTTAAAGCTTATTATTGGAATTAATTTTAAAAAATGAAAAAATAATTTTTGTGATTTTAGCAATAATTTTATTATATTCTTGTGACCCTGGATTTTGTTCTGACTACATCATTAAGAATAATAGTAGTATTAATATTAAATTGATTTTTGTAGGAAAGACTAATGATTCAAAAAAAATCTCTACAAAAAAAGAAATATCTCTATATGGGGGGGCAAAGTGTGGTATGGGTAGTAGCTCCCCTGTCTTATATTTAAAAGATAATGACTCTATATATATTACAAATACGTCAGATGAAATCTTAAAAATATATAAACAAAATACTGTTGGCAAGAATATTTATAACGCTGATAAATATTGGACGAGAACCAAACCTTCAAAGAATTTTTTTGAATATACTTTTGAAATTACTGATAAAGATATAGGGAAGTAAACACTTTTATTTCACCCCTATTTTACAAAATCTGCGTTTTGGATGAAAAATCAGCCAAAATTATGTGATGACTTAATTTTTTACAAAAAATACAAAAACCAAGGGAAATCGCTAGAAAACTAGCGGAAACCCTTAGTTTTCAATCTAGCGATTTCGCTAGTTTTAGGGAGTTATTTCCCCTTTTTTAATGGGGGATATTCCCTTTTTAAATTATAAAATACTAATAATCAAAAATATAAATTTGTATAGATGTGTGGGAGGGTAGGCTAGAATTTAAATCAATTCTATTTTAGCTTGCATAACCAAAATATTCTATTAATCTTTATGACAACAAAAAACCTCTGTTGTTTAAGGCAATATAGGAACATGATTTCGAAATACAGTGTTTAACTTTAAAACCTTTTTTACTATGACATATGCAAAACAACAACAGAGGATTACAAATATATATTTTTTTAGTTAGAAAATGCCTTGCCAAAACCTAGCCTTTTATATTTAAAGGGCTGGAGATTTTTTCAAGACAGCTAAGAAATAAATAATTTTTAAATTCTTATTTATTATGAAAAATTTATTAAAAACAATAGTGATTATAACAGTTTTGATTCTAACAACACAATCCTGTAGTAAAGAGCAAGACTCTTCAGGGCTAATCAATTCTGAGAAATTAACCTTAGCATCTGAAGACATACCTCTTATTGAAGATTATGGGTTTGTATTAAGTTCTAAGAAAGAGGCATTTGTAGATTTTGAGAATTCAAGGTTAGTTATACCCGTTAAAAAAACAAATAATTATCAAATGAAGCAAGGAGGTATCTGTATAAGGATATATATCGCAACACGAAAAAGTGGATGTGAATCAGGGATAGGATTCAGATGTAAATTTATTACAGGATGTAGTGATAACCCTAATAAAAATAGCATTGATTATACAAGTGATAAAGATGAAGATTTTAGATGGGTAAATGCAGTAATGTTTTCTGAAAAAGATGAAGTTATTATTAAATTTGATAAAAATATAGATTGGGCTAAATATGAAGATTAATAGCATTTTAATTAATAGAGGTAAGATAGTCTTACCTCTATTAATCTTGGGTTTAAACTTATCATGCCAAACAGTTTTAAGAACTATTGCAGGAGTTAAAAAACCCAAATATGAGACTGAGAAATCAATTGTTGATTTTTTAAATAAAAAGGGAATTGATTTAGACTTAAATTATTTTATAAGTAAACCAGAAAGAGAATACGTTCATAAGAATTTTATATTGCCAAGAAAAATTCTTTTTAAAAACAAACAAAATATGACTTATACAAGTCAATCAAATTGTGCTCCAGATATTCTTAGTATTTATCAAAGTCAAAATGAGTCTGTAAAAGAAAGTTTAACAAAAAAAACGCTTATTAATTTAAATAAAAGCACAATTCCAAGATTAGAAAATATTATTTTTTACAATAATAATCTTTTAGGATATGATGGTGTAAAGAAAAGCTTGCCTAAAACAAAATTTATTTTGTATATCCGTAATTACTCATAACCTGTTATATTAGCAATTATAAGTCTATCAAATATTCTTTCACCAAAGTATCTTCTATTGAGTTTATAGACAAACTCATTTAGATACAATTGCAAATATTTTTTCTTTATTTTATGATAATTGCCTACAAAATTTCGTTTTGCATTACTAATTGCAATATGCACCCATTTTAGAGTTTCTTTAGTTGTTTGTTCGCTTGATTTTTCTGTTATATGTATCT
>JAKIUU010000009.1 GCA_021647405.1 Flavobacteriaceae bacterium | reverse complement strand
ACTTAAAATAGCTATTTCTTGGCTTGTTATAAAACAACAAATAATAGGCTTCTTTAAAATTAAAACGTATTCTCTAAATAGGTATAGCCTGATCTAGGATAGATTATTGCTTTTTGAGGGTTGACTACTTAATTTGTGATAAAAACCCACTAAAGGCTTTCCAATATTCTGTTGTGCCAGCAGTAGAATTCCATAAAGCACGCGAGCCATGAATACCTTTTACATTGGGTTTGTACTGTGTTACGAATTTTTTGCCAACTAATTTTACCAGATCAGTAGTTTGCTTTATTTCTGATTTTGATGAGGTAACAAAGCAGGGTTTTTGTAATGCTTTTATAGATTCTGCCAATACCACACCCTTTAAATATTCCCCCGGACTAAAAGCGGCAACAGCTTTTACCTTGTTGTTTGTACTGGCTACAAGAAGCGCTAAAGAAGCTGAATATGAGCTCCCTACCAATACAATGGACTTATTGTTATTCAATTTATAAGCGTAATCTATGGCTGCCTCTACGTCTTGTTTGGCATCCATATAAGTTGTGGAGAGCCCTCTGTGTTCGGCTTCGGCATGGGTCTCGTTTAAAATGTTATTGGCTTTATTGCCACTGCGTTGGTCTATCGCTAAAGCAGAAAACCCCATGGCTTGTAATCTTTTGGCAGTGTTAATGTATTCGCCACGGCTAAAACCTGCTTGGTGGCATAGCACAATAAAATCTTTAGCATTTAAGGTATTGTAGATATCTGCCGTTATTGGCAAGCCATCTTTTGACGGAAAACAGAGCGTTTTAATACTGTTGGTTTTTTGTGAAAAACCGATAAAAGAGATGCCAATAAAAATATATAAGAGAAGCTTTTTCATAAAAAATCGAATTTATTTCAAATATAACCAAAAAGGATTGGTCTGTAAAAAAATGATTTCCTTAACAGTGTAAATAAAATATTTTTTTAAGTTGCAGCTACCTACTAGATATGAGTTGGCGTTTAAATTATTTCTAATACTGTATTATATTCAGAACGGGCAAATCTAAGTGGCTTACTTTTCAATATCAAAATGAGCCGCTTTCCAACCCATAATACCGCTTTCGAGGTTGTAAATTTTTTGATATCCATTTTTTTGTAAATAGGCTTTTGCCAGGCCACTTCTGTATCCAGAATGACAATAAATAAGCACTGTTTTGTCTTTTGATATCTCTTTAACTATTGTTGAAAAAGTATCTTGATTTTTCCAATCGAAATTGATAGCACCTGGTATATGACCTGCTTGGTATTCTTGTGGGGTTCTTACGTCAATCAGTATACCTGTTTGGGCGTCAATCAGACTTTTAAAATCTTTTACAACAACATTTTTAGCAACTGTATTAAGAGCCGTTTTGTTTGTTTGCGTTTCTACTTTTCTTTTATCTACGGCTTCTTTACAATTAACAAATAGCAAACTCACAGCAAATAAAACCAAATATATTTTTAATAATTTCATAAGATAAAGGATAAAATGAATTCCAAAAATAATCATAATATTTAAGAAATTAGTAGGTTTTCTTTTAGAAAAAAACCATACAAATTTTGCGTAATTAATTCTTATATTTGCGACTAAAGCTTATAAATTTAACTACAAAATATGATATATGCCATTGAGATGAACCTTTTACGAGGTGTTAAACTGTTAAATGCGGTTACTGATAAACAATACAGCGATAAATCTATTGCGCCTTATTATTCAAGTATAGGCGGACATATGCGGCATATTTTAGATATTTTCGATTGTATTTTTGAGGGCTTGCCTTCAAAAAAAATCGATTTGGCAGCGCGTAAGCGAAATGTGTCTGTTGAAGAATACACCCTAAATGGACTTATCTATTTTGAAGAAATTTTTGACAAATTAAAGATGTTACATTTTTACGATTTGAATGAAATCGTTGAAGTTAAAGATGATTTGGGCTTGGGCGAAGTTTCTGTAAATTATACTCTGGCTGCTGCTTTGGCTCAGGCGCATAGTCATGCAACGCATCATTTTGCAAGTATTGGCTATATTATTTCTCAGTTGGGAATTGAGTTACCTGATGAAGATTTTGGGTATAATCCTACCACTCCCAAAAAGCAAACACTAGAAAACTAAAGTTTGCTTAATTTTTTGATATTTTTACTGTAAGGTCTTAAAGCAAATAAATCTTTTAGTACTGGACGCAATTTTTGATACCTCACACCGTATTTTTTGTGATTTTTTTTAGAAATCTGATACACGTATTTCCAATGTAAAGCCAAACTTTTTAAGGCGATATAAAAAGAACTTTTTTTGGCATCGTAAATATGAGTGGGTTCTGCAATAACGCCATTTAACTCAATAATTTTATAAGCTTTCCCAGCTTCCAACTCTTCAATACTGTTGTATTTTATATCAAATCGGCCAAAATTAACCCCCTTAACAGTTTGGCTCAGGCGGTCAAAATAGCGTGTTAATTTTTCTGTTATAAGATGGTTGCCATTAATAAAAGTAGCGCCTTTGCAATGATTGCCAATATCATTTAATACAAAAGCTTCACCTTTTTTAGGCTTGTAATCTAACTTATTTATAATTAAATCTTTAAATACAGATTCGTAACGTTTAACATGGTTGTTTTCTGCTATTAAATCAGACACACACGAAGTGCCATCACCTTTTACATGAAGGTAATCTTTAAGTGTTATTGACGTAATCTTACCCTTTTTTTTGTCGGGATAACGGATGTATAAAATACCACATTCATTGGGGTAATTTACATAATCTTGAATTATAAAATTAATAGAAGTGTATTTTTGCAGGTACTTGCGTAAGTCGGTTTCACTTTTGAGTTTTTTAACCAAAAGACCTCTGTAACCAATATCTGGTTTTATTATTAACGGATAGTTTAAGTGGTGTTTTTCTAACTGAGTTACCACATCTTCAAAAATTGTATTTTTAGGGACTAAAATAGACTCTGGAATTAAAGATTTTGGTAATATTTTTAGCGTATCAAATTTAGATTCTGTGGCATCGCCACCATTTTTAATAGCGGGATTTGCAGCCACAAAATAAGTAAAACTACCCGACCTCAATGAATAGTATAAATAGAGTGGAAACAGAGGGATGTAAAACATATAAGTTGGCCAAAACTCCCAATTAAAGATATCTTTAAAACGAAAAAAAAGACTGTTTTTAAGTGCCATTTTAGCTGTTAAAAAGGTATTGTAATATCCGCTTAACGGCCATAGCCAATAATACCATGGCTGTGATAGATAAAATAAAACCGATTATAAAAAAAATATAATTACCGTCTTTTTTTATAGCCTTAAATCCTATAGTTGTCACTACAGGTCCAGCTACCAAAAGCGGTAGCGCATATAAAAAGAAAGCAAATCCTTTTTTGAGATGGTTTTTATTTGAGGTCATTTTCATACTGATTTAGGGCATTTCTTACGCTGCCGTGTTTTAGTAGTAATTTATTGGCAAAACTTTCATCAATTTTTAAATTATCCATCAGCATCTTGGTGCCCCGATTTACCAATTTATTATTTGAGAGTTGCATATCTACCATTTTATTGCCTTTTATTTTGCCAAGCTGAATCATGGTAGCTGTAGAAATCATATTCAAAATAAGCTTTTGAGCTGTACCAGCTTTCATACGCGAGCTTCCTGTTACAAATTCAGGGCCTACAATAACCTCAATAGGAAATTTGGCCATTTTAGCCAGAGGACTTTTGGCGTTACAGGTGATGCATCCTGTAATAATTTTATGGAGGTTGGCTTGTTTTAAACCACCCAAAACATAGGGTGTAGTTCCCGATGCCGCCAAACCAATTAAAACATCGTTTGAACTGATATGATATTTTTGTAAATCTGCCCAGCCTTGAGTGGTAGAATCTTCGGCAAACTCTACAGCTTTGCGAATGGCTTTATCGCCTCCGGCGATGAGTCCGATGACCAAATCGTGTGGCGCCCCAAAAGTAGGGGGGCATTCAGAAGCATCTAAGATGCCTAACCTGCCACTTGTGCCTGCACCAATATAAAACAACCTGCCACTTGATTTTAATTTTTTTACAATTTGGGTAACCAAAGCTGTTATTTGAGGTAAAACTTTTTCAACAGCCAGAGGTACACTTTTATCTTCGGTATTAATGTTTACAAGTAATTCGGAAATGGGCATATGTTCCAAATGCTTGTAGTTTGATTCTTGCTCGGTTGTTTTGGTAAAGTCCATCTCTCAAAAGTAATAAAAAAAGCGCCAATAAAAATTGGCGCTTTCGTAAGTGTTAATGTGGCAATTAAGATAAAGCTTTATCTAAATTTTCTTTTAAAGCGGCTAAAAATTCTTGTGTGGTTAAATAATGCGCTTTCGTCATTTTGTCTTTGTGAATTAAAAGGGCCAAATCTTTTGTCATTTTACCACCTTCAACAGTATCAACACAAACCTTTTCTAAAGTATGGCAGAAATCAATCAATTCTTGATTGTTGTCTAATTTACCGCGGTGTTCTAAACCACGTGTCCAAGCATAAATTGATGCCAATGGATTTGTAGAAGTTTCTTTGCCTTGTTGGTGGAAACGGTAGTGACGTGTTACGGTACCATGAGCTGCTTCAGCTTCCATAGTTTTACCATCAGGTGTTACCAAAACCGAAGTCATCAGACCTAAAGATCCAAATCCTTGTGCCACGGTATCAGATTGTACATCGCCATCATAATTTTTACAGGCCCAAACAAAACCACCATTCCATTTCATGGCACTTGCAACCATATCGTCAATTAAACGGTGTTCGTAAGTGATGCCAGCCGCTTTAAATTTTTCGATAAATTCATTTTCGTATACTTCTTGAAAAATATCTTTAAAACGACCATCGTAAGCTTTTAAAATGGTGTTTTTGGTAGATAGGTACAAAGGCCATTTTTTAACCAATGCTTGGTTAAAACTTGAGCGGGCAAAGCCATAGATAGAAGAATCTATATTGTACATGGCTTGTGCCACACCATTTTCTTCAAAGTTATAAACTTCGTGAACTTGAGGTTTAGAACCGTCAGCTGGTGCAAAAGTTAAGGTCAATTTCCCTTTTCCTTTAACAACAAAATCGGTTGCTTTGTATTGGTCGCCAAAAGCGTGACGTCCTATGCAAATAGGTTTTGTCCAGCCTTGAACGTAACGCGGTACGTTTTTCATAATTATGGGTTCTCTAAAAATAGTACCACCTACAATGTTTCTAAGTGTTCCGTTAGGCGAGCGCCACATTTTTTTTAATCCGAATTCTGTTACGCGTGCTTCATCTGGTGTGATGGTGGCACATTTAATACCTACGCTGTACTTTTTTATAGCTTCGGCTGCATCAATGGTAACTTGGTCATTGGTCTCGTCACGATATTCAATACCTAAGTCGTAATATTTGATATCTAAATCTAAATAAGGAAGTATTAATTGGTCTTTGATAAATTTCCAAATAATACGCGTCATTTCATCGCCATCTAGTTCAACAACAGGGTTTGTAACTTTTATTTTTGTCATTTTTATGAATTTTTTTAAAGTGTTGCAAATTTACTAAATACTTGGTAAAAAGCACTTGATTATTGGCGTTATTTTAAGCTATTTAAGGATGTTTTAACAGTTTTTATAGGGCATAAAAAAACCCGTACAAATCTGTACGGGTTTTTGAAAATGATTTGCAATCAAATTATTTTTTAACTTCTTTAATTCTTGCTTTTTTACCAGTAAGGTTTCTAAAGTAGAAAATTCTTGCGCGTCTAACTTTGCCTTTTTTGTTAATTTCAATTTTTTCTAAAGTAGGTAAGTTAATTGGAAAAATACGCTCTACGCCAATGGTACCAGACATTTTTCTGATTGTAAATGTTTCAGAAATACCACTGCCTCTTTTTTGAATGACCACACCTTTAAAAAACTGTGTTCTGGTTTTTGCGCCTTCAACAATTTTGTAATAAACTGTTATTGTATCTCCAGCTGAAAATGAAGGGAACTCATTTTTGGGAACGAATTCGTCTTGTACAAATTTTACTAAATCTTCCATTTTAAATGGTTTAAAAATTATTCATAAAGCAACATTTACGATTCTCGCCAGAGGTTGATTTTGAGTGCGCAAATTTAGAAATTTATTTTTAATTAGCGCTAATTATTTGGGATATTTTGATAGTTGATGGCATGGTAAACCCAAAATTTGCGCACTGTTTTACCACGATGCTTTATAATTATGGGTTCCAATTCTGTAACAGTGCTAAAATAGGCCTTTAATTCTTTGGGGATTTTACCTGATTTGGCATTTGTCTTGGCTCTTTTATCGGAGTTTATAAACAAGGCATTTTTACCGTTTAATATTGATAAATCTTTATCGATAAAATTGTAGTGCAGCGCAAATTTACCGATCACATTTTGGGCATAAATTTTCTGATTCAAATAAAAATTTAAGACGGAAGTCGTTTTGTAATTATCGGCAGAAAAAATAAAAGTATTTGGATATTCTTTTTGGATGTGTTCAACCTTTTGAGCCAATTCTTCCCACCCAAACCAAGTGTCATCACTTTTAATGGGCACGACATAAAAAACAACTTCTACCGCTAAAGCGATGTGAATTAAAATAGCCAGCACTGTATTTAATTTTATCCATTTCTTTGAAATATAGATACTTGCAAAAATTAATCCCGAAATATAACCTGGCATAAGCCAATTTATTTTAACCCAATAAAAAAGAGAAATGGCAAAAAAACCTAAAAAAGTGGGTAAGAAAAAGGACAATAAAAATAAATTAGGGGCCTTTGGCAACTGCCATTTTAAAAGGTGTTTTTTAAGTGTTTTAAAAGTGAGAATAACTATAAAAATAAATAGCACTGGAATTAAAATTAGCAATTCGTGACCAATGGTTCCTAGAAAAGATAGGGGTTTTAATCCAAATGAAGTCACGCTTTCGGCACGTTGTGTTGATTGGAATAAAAAGGAGACAAAATCGTGTTGGTAATTCCAATACAAAACAGGAAAGGCCACCAATACTGATAATAGCATACTTGTAATAAAACCTTTTGACAATATTAATTTGCGATGCCCCTTTGATAAAATCAGAAAAGAAATGATGCCAAATTGTAAAAAAACAGCAGTGTATTTGCTGTCGAATGCCAATCCCATAAAAACCCCTGCCAATAGCCATTGTTTAAAATTATTATAAAAGACAGCTTTGTATAGCGCTATTAATGAGAGTGTCCAAAACAGTAAGAGTGGCACATCTGGCGTGGAAACGATAGATACTATAGACACCATAACACTGGTGCTAATTAAAACCAATGCATACTGTTGTTTTTGTTTTGATAAAAACAGCTTTGATAAATTATAAAGAGCTACCAAAGTAAGTGATGTCAAGGTGAAATCGGTTAGTTTGACCACAAAAGCTGATTGTCCGAAGATCTCTGAAAACAATCTTAAAGCGTAGCCAATCATCCCTGGATGGTCAAAATACGACAGGGCTAAATGCTGTCCGTAAAAAAAATAATAGGCATCTTGAGGCATTAATCCCATTAAGGGTAATAGCGAAAATCTAAAAATTTGAAAGGCTAGAACAATGGCTAATAATGGCTTATTTTGTATAAATTGCTTCACTTTTAGAAATAAAGGATTCCAGAGACACCTAAAGACTTTTCTTTAAATGTAGGTACAAAGATAGTCGTTATTTTGTTTTCTCTTTTATGCACCCCACTATGTTTGTTTTGTATCCTGTAAAATACATCGCTTACCAACATGCCCACACCAGCTCCTACCAAAACATCAGACACCCAATGCTTGTTGTTAAGTACCCTAAAAGCACCTGTGGTTGTGGCAAACAGATAGCCGCTGTAACTCAAAACAGGGTAACTTTCTTTTAACTCGTGGCGCAAAATACCTGCCATAGCAAAGGCTTGCGATGTGTGTCCCGACGGGAAAGAATGTTTACTGCCATTAGGGCGTGTTTCATTAGTAGCTATTTTAAGCGTTTTAACGATAACGTAATTTGCAGCCGTAATCAATACAATATTTTTAGTTTGGATTTTAATGTTATTGGCGGTTTTTAAACCCAACACATCGGCAAGTCCAAGGACACCGATAGGTGCAAATTGCAGAAAATCATCGGCACGGGTGCGGAAATTTAAACCGCGTTGTATATTATCTTGTAAGCGTACTTTGCCCAGACTGCCATTGGCATAATTTACGTAAATACCTGCTCCGATGAGCGATAAAGGCACAATCTCTTTTTTTAAAAATAATTTTCTAGAAGTTTTAATGCTGTCAGTTTGCGCGTAGCTTGTACAAAACACACACAAAATAAGTCCACATAAAATATATTTTTTAATCATCTAACAAGCCAGGTTTAAGCTTTTTTGTCTTTTTAAGTGCTTCTTCGTGACGCCAATCGTCTATTTTTTTAAAGTTACCTGATAATAAAACTTCGGGAACTTTTAACCCTTTGTATTCTCTGGGACGTGTGTAGACGGGTGGTGCTAATAAATTGTCTTGAAAAGAATCTGACAGGGCAGAGGTTTCGTCCCCCAAAACACCCGGAATAAGCCGTATAATGGCATCGCATAAAACAGCCGCTGCCAGCTCACCACCACTTAAAACATAATCGCCAATTGAAATTTCTTTGCTTATGAATTTATCGCGTACACGCTGGTCAACCCCTTTGTAATGGCCTGTTAAGATAAGAATATTTTCTTTTAAAGACAGGGTATTGGCCGTGTGTTGATTTAGAACAGGCGCATCAGGTGTCATAAAAATAACCTCATCGTAAGTGCGTTCTGACATTAATTTTGAAATACATTTATCGATGGGTTCAATCATTAATACCATGCCCGCACCACCACCAAATTGGGTGTTGTCTATTTGGCCGTATTTGTTAAGAGCATAATCTCTTAAATTATGAAAATAAACAGCTACAAAATTTTTGTCAATAGCGCGTTTTATAATGGAATATTCAAACGGACTTTTAATCAATTCTGGTGAAACGGTAACAATATCTATACGCATAGGGCAAAGATAGGGATTTTGAGATTGTAGATTGAAAATTTTATAATACTGCAATCATATTTAAGGGATGTTTTCTTCTTGATAAATTACAATTTTCAGGTTGTCTGAACTTTATTGGATTACTTTTCTTTATGGGGTATTGTCTAGATTTCTAATTTAAGCGTTACAGATCTGACAAAGTTAGAATAGGCACCTGTAAAAATAGAAATTTATAAGGATATCATAATGTCATGTTAAATAAAAACATATATCTTGCATATATGATAGTAATACTATTATATTTGCACGTAATAAAATAAAAATGTGAAAAATTTAAATATACACATAGAAATAAGTCCAGAGTTATACTCAAAAAATCCCGATTCTTCTGAGTTGGGACATAAAATTATTTCAAATAGTATTGTGCTAATTAATGATATTGGCTACGAAGCTTTCACGTTTAAAAAATTAGGGCAACTTATAGAATCGCCTGAGAGTTCTATTTACCGCTACTTTGAAAACAAACATGCTTTATTGGTTTATCTTACAAGTTGGTATTGGACATTGATAGAGTACCGTTTGGTTTTTGCCACCACCAATGTTGTATCACCCGAAGAGCGTTTAAAAAAATCTATCGCCATTTTAACCCAGCCTATTTTGGCTGATAACGCCTTTTCTTATGTTGATGAAGTGCTGTTGAGTAAAATAATTTTTACCGAATCACTTAAAGTCTATCATACCAAGAGCGTTGATGTAGAAAATAAAAAGGGGTGTTTTAAGGCTTATAAAAAAGTGGTACAGCGGGTAAGTAATCTTATTTTAGAGATTAATCCGAAGTTTAAATACCCTCATATGTTGGTGACAACACTAATAGAAGGGACCCATCAGCAAAAGTATTTTGCAGAACATTTGCCGGCCTTAACAGATGTTACAAAAGAGAAAGCGTTTATTTCTGATTTTTACACAACCCTTATTTTTAAAGCTATTAAATGAAAAAAATATCGATTTTTAAAAATTTAAGAGGCGATTTATTTGGCGGTATTACCGCCGGAATCGTGGCCTTACCATTGGCCCTTGCTTTTGGCGTAAGCTCAGGTCTTGGGCCAAGTGCTGGACTATATGGCGCTATTTTTGTTAGTTTTTTCGCAGCCCTTTTTGGGGGAACAAATACGCAAATATCGGGACCTACAGCACCAATGACAGCCGTAAGTATGGTGGTAATAGCGGGTATTGTGGCTTCTTTTGATGGCGATATTGAAAGCGCTTTGCCAGCAATATTAACAGTTTTTTTATTGGCGGGAATCATGCAAATAGGCCTGGGCTTAATTGGCTTAGGAAAATATATTAAATACATTCCGTATCCTGTTGTTTCGGGATTTATGACAGCTATAGGGGTCATTATTTTGCTCACGCAAATACTCCCTTCTGTGGGTTATTATCCCAAAGAAGATACAGCATTTGTCAGCCAATTTAAGCCCCATGCAGAGGAAGTTATTTTAAACAATATCTTAAAAAAAGAAGCTGGCGAAGGTGTGTTGGTTTTAGAAGATTTTAAGAAAACTATCAAACAGGCCGAAGGCATTACCGCGTCTCAGATTCTCAAAGAATCGCAAACTTTAGCAAATAAAGAGGCTTCGGGAGTAATAGGGGCTATTAAAGTATTGCCAAGAGCGCTTAAAAATATCAATTGGATTGAGTTACTCTTAGCATTGGGCACCATTCTTATTATTTACGGATTTAAGCGGATAACAACCAAAGTGCCAAGTACACTAATAGCCTTACTTGTTGTGTCTGGTATTGCTATAGGATTTAATTTGAATTACAGACCCATTGAAGAGATACCTGGCGGATTGCCCATTCCCAATCTAAGTATATTTACAGACTTTAGTTTTAACAGCATTACGCCTTTTATTTTTACGGCACTTACCTTGGCGCTTTTGGGCGCTATAGATTCGTTACTTACCTCTGTGGTAGCAGACAATATGACCAAAACCAAACACAAACCCAATAAAGAGCTTATAGGCCAAGGAATTGGCAACAGTATTGCGGCTATTTTTGGTGGTATTCCTGGTGCTGGTGCAACAATAAGAACTGTTGTAAATATTAATGCTGGGGGAAAAACCCGATTGTCGGGAATGGTGGCAGGTATTTTATTGCTTGTTATCTTATTGGCTTTGGGTCCCATTGCATCGCAAATTCCTGCAGCTGTTTTAGCGGGTATATTAATTACAGTTGGTATAGGAGTAATGGATTATAAAGGTCTAAAAGCCATACCATATATGCCGCGTCCTGAGGTAATTATTATGTTGGTAGTTTTGGTATTGTCGTCTGTATGGAATTTGGTTTATGCCGTAGGTATTGGTTTGATTATAGCCTCGTTAATGTTTATGAAAAAGATAGGCGATTTAACGGCAGAACGTTCAGATGTAAAATCGCTTACAAAAGAAAAATCATGGCCAGATGAAGTTGATATGCCAAAAAACTTAAAAGAAAAAGTATTTGTAAAACATATTAAAGGCCCCCTTTTCTTTGGTTCTACAAGCGAATTTCAACAATTGGCCAATCAAATCCCGGATACAGCTGCCACCATAATAATTAGAATGGGCAGAATGCAATATATAGACCAATCGGGTTTATATGCAATGGAAGATGTGCTGGTAGATTTGGTAAAGCAGGGTAAAAAAGTACTCTTGGTAAACATAATAGAACAACCCAAATATATGCTAGAGCGTATAGATGTTATTCCAGATTTAATACCTAGAAAACACCTGTTTAATAATTTTACAGACTGTTTGATTTGGATAAAAGAAAATATAAAAGACGACTATTAAAGTTTAAGAAATGAAAACACAAACAAAAATTACTCAAAGTAATATCACACCAAAGGAAGCCCATCAAATATTGGTTGAAGGCAATAAAAGATTTGTTCAAAATTTAAAAGCCCAACGCAATTTACAAGACCAAGTTCTAGAAACCAGCAAAGGCCAATATCCTTTTGCTGTTATACTGAGCTGTATAGACTCAAGGGTGCCTGCCGAATTGGTTTTTGATCAGGGTATTGGCGACATATTTAGCGTAAGGGTGGCCGGTAATATTGTTAACGAAGATGTTTTAGGCTCAATGGAATACGCTTGTAAAGTGGCAGGTTCTAAAATTGTGATGGTTATGGGTCACTCTAAATGTGGCGCTGTAACAGCGGCTTGTCAAAATGTAAGGTTAGGAAATATAACTGCTTTGTTGAATAAAATTTTACCTGCAGTTAAAGCTATTAGGGTAAATGAAAAAGAGATGAGTAGCAACGCGATAGAAGCGGTAGCTGTAAAGAATGTCAAATTATCGATTGATAGAATAAGAAATGAGAGCCCCATATTAGCCGATATGGAAAAAGAAGGGCACATAGAAATAGTTGGCTCTTTATACGATGTTTCTAATGGCTTGGTTACATTTTTTTAAAGTAATATCCTTTTTTAAAGTCTTTTGTATTGGCTTCTGTTTTTACACAAAAAAACAAGAGGTAGGTTAATGTATTTATTATAAATTATTTAGTGTTTTGTTTTATGAAGGATATTAAAATTACAAATAGGCTTTTGCTGGCAATCGTAATTCCCCTGGTTTTTTACGTGCTAAAATTGTTGTCGTTTATTTTTATACCTCTTGTAGCGTCAATGTTTATTGCATTGCTATTTTTACCTTTAATGCGTTGGTTAAAGAAGAAAAAAATCCCAAAACCAATGAGTGTTTTCATGGTGATTTTAATTATTGCAGGTGCATTAAAGATGGGTATTAAGTTAATTTTACTTTCAAGTAAAGAAATAATAGCTTCAAAAGCCGCTTTTTTTGAAAAAGCATTGGCAAAACGCGAAACCATATTTACACTAATTGAATCGTTTTTTGGCATGCAATACAACGAAGGGCAAGATTACTTAACCCACTTTATTCAGGAAGAAAAGACCATTATTCAGAATGTTGGCTCGATGGCAGATTTTATTGGAAATACCCTTTCAATGACTTTAATGACGGCGTTTTTTGTTGTTTTATGGTTAGGCGAATCGATAAATTTTCAAAAAGTATTAAACAGTACAATTCTTAAACAAAAACGTGCTTCGGTTAAAACCTTTATGAAAATTGAAAAAGACCTTATTAAATTTATGAAAGTTAAATTTTTAATAAGCCTGTTTACAGGTCTTGGCATTGGTCTTTCGTGTTATTATTTTGATGTTAGCTTCCCTATTTTCTGGGGGCTATTTGCCTTTGTAATCAATTTTATTCAAATGATAGGTTCTTTTATTTCTGTTATTTTACTCTCTTTATTTGCTTTTGTAGAGCTAGACCCTACAAGCACACTGCTCTTTTTTATTATAGCCATAACAGCTGTTCAAATCTTATTTGGTGGGATACTTGAGCCTGTCTTTATGGGGAAATCATTTTCTATTAATATTATAACAATATTGATAATGTTAATGTTTTGGGGTTATATTTGGGGGATACCGGGCTTGATTATGTCTATACCTATTACGGTATTTATTAAAATAATTCTAGACCAATTTCCAAAGCTAAAACTGTTACAGATTTAAGAGCTTTGGTAAAATAACTAGCTTTTATTTGCTGCTCTTATCATTCTGTCTACACCAAAGAGATCCTTTTTTAACACCCTTTTGTTAAAGCCTTTATCTTTTAAAAGGCTACAAACTTCTTTAGCTAAATTTTGATTAATTTCAAAAAACAAGTCCCCATTTCCCTTGAGATATTTTTTGGTAAAATCGGCAATTTTATCATAAAATAAAAGGGGGTTATTATCATCAACAAACAGAGCTAAATGAGGTTCATGTTTGAGTACGTTGTCTTTTATTTCTACCTTCTCTAGTTGACGTACATAGGGAGGGTTGCTGACTATAATATCGAATTTCACATCTTTACTAAGATGCGAAGTTGCGGTATCAGTCTCTTTATTGGGGTGAGATTGCTGCGGTTTTCCCACAATGGTATTTGCTTCTAAAATATCTAATTCAATAAAATTAATATTTACCTTATTTAAAGTAGCGTTTTGTTGGGCTATTTTTAAAGCTTCTTTTGAAACATCTAGTGCCCAAATATGTGCCTGAGGTATGTTTTTTGCCAAAGCGATGGCAATACAACCACTGCCTGTGCCAATGTCCAAAATGTTTGTGGTTTGGCGTTTGTGGTCTGTGGTTAATGCATTTTTTTCTTCTTTTATAGAACTTTTGTCTTTAGACTTCTGACGCCCAACTTCATTCAAAATCCAAGAGACCAACTCTTCGGTTTCTGGACGTGGAATCAATACATTTTTATCAACTCTAAAAGTTAGGTTGTAAAATTCGGTCGTACCTATAATGTATTGTATGGGCTCGTTTTTTATAAGCCTTGACAGTGCTTTTAAAAAATATTTTTTGTCTGCTAGGGTTATTTCTAAATTGGGTTGTAGAGCGAGGTCTATACGTGTAAGGCGAAGCCTTTTTTCAATCAGTAAAAATAAAAAAGAGCTTATTTCTGATGCAGGATATACATCTGATAAGCCCGTCATAAATGTTGATTTTAAAGTTTTTATATCCATCTGTGCAGATTGTAATTATAACGATTTAAGCATCCAAACACTGCAAGAATAATGGCAAGATTGCGAGATGGGTTTGTCTAAAGTTTTGAATCCATTTTTTTTGTAAAAGGCAATGGCACGGGTCATTGAAGGGAAGCTTTCGAGATAACAATTTTTATAAGCCACATTTTTTGCAAAAGCCAAACATTTTATAATAATAGACTTGCCAATATGTAAGCCTCTGGCCTCGGTAGATAAATACATTTTTACCAATTCGCAAGTGTCGTTTTTGTCGTTTTTTATGGGCGAAATACCCCCACCACCAACAATTTTACCGTTAACAAGTGCAACATAATAAACCGATTTTTCTTTTTGATAAGCTTCAAACATGCTGTCGGTCTCGGTATCGTAAAAAGCCGTTCCTTTTATATTGGCACCAAACTCGGTTAAAACATCGCGAATGACCTTGGCAAGTACTGTATTGTCTTCCTTTTTAATAGGTCTAATCTCAATTTTATTAGTCATCTTATTGTCTTACTTTTGTTGTGTGAATATACAGCAAAAATACATAAAACGTTGCTTAGAGTTGGCTAAAAACGGATTGGGAAATACCTACCCAAATCCCATGGTGGGTTGTGTGATTGTTTGCAAGGGTAAAATTATAGGCGAAGGTTGGCACAAAAAAGCAGGCGAACCTCATGCCGAGGTTAATGCTATTTATGCTGTGGCCGATAAAATGCTTTTGAAATCCTCAGAGTTGTATGTCAATCTAGAACCCTGTTCGCATTATGGCAAGACACCTCCTTGTGCCGATTTAATTGTAAAGTATAAAATCCCCAAAGTGATAATCGGTGCTTTAGACACCAATAAAAAAGTGAATGGAAAAGGCATGGCACATCTCAAAAATAGCGGATGCAAAGTAACAGTTGGTGTGTTAGAAAAAGAGTGCTTGGCTTTAAACAAACGCTTTTATACGTATCACAATTTAAAACGTCCTTTTATTATTTTAAAATGGGCCGCTTCCGCTGATGGCTTTATCGCTAAAAAGCAAAACAAAGATCAAAAGAGAGAACCTTATTTTATTACAAATGCCTGTTCCTTGCAATTGGTACACCAATGGCGAGATGAAGAACAAGCTATTTTGGTGGGGACAACTACGGCTGTTGCCGATAATCCCAGGTTAGATGTGCGACATATTTCGGGTAGAAACCCGATAAGGATAGTTTTAGACCGTACTTTACGCGTACCCAAAGAGAGTTTTCTTTTTGACAAAACAGTAAAGACAATTGTTATTACAGATGTGTCTCAAATTATAGCCACAGAAAGCTCTGAAAATTTAGCTTTTGAGGGAATTGATTTTAGCAAAGAAATGCCACAACAAATTTGTGATGTATTGTATAGGTATAAAATACAATCGGTTATTGTTGAAGGGGGGCGTCAGACTTTACAAAGCTTTATTGATGCTGAGTTGTGGGATGAAGCGCGTGTTTTTAAAGGGAGCGTATCTTTAAAATTGGGTGTTAAAGCCCCACATTTAAAGGGAGATTTGATTAGCACTCAAAATATTTTAGAAGACCAATTGTCAATTTTTAGAAGATGAGTAAAGATGTTTATTTTACCATTAGCTCATCAGCCAAAGGTGTCATTTATAAAGATAAAGGCAGTAAGTTTTTAGGGTATGCCTTTCCCATAACTACAGAAGATGAGGTTAAGCCTTTGCTTGATAAATTAAAAAAAGAACACCATGCGGCACGGCATTGGTGTTATGCGTGGCAGTTAGGTGTTGAAAATATAAGATACCGTACCAATGATGATAGCGAGCCAAGTAACAGTGCAGGGAAACCTATATATGGGCAATTACGCTCAAAAAATGTCACCAATATATTAATGGTTGTTGTGCGTTATTATGGGGGTATTAATTTGGGTGTTGGCGGCTTGATTCAGGCTTATAAAACAGCGGCTCAATATTGCTTAGAAGAAGCTAATATTGTAGAGAAAAAATTGCAAGTGGTATTTACATTAAAATTTGAATACAAAGACCTGAATAAAGTAATGCGTTTTATTAAAGACAATAATCTTGAAATTGCGAATCAGATTATGGAAATGACTTGCGAAATAAAATTGTTGGTTAGAAAAAAAGAGGCTTTAAAAATTGAGCAGTTGTTAACAGATTTTTACGGTGTTGATTTTGCTAATTCTGCGTCTTAAAAAAAGGTTTTATCTTGTCTAAAAATATTTGCGGTGCTTTAGTAGGTCTATTTCGTTTCATATCCCAAAAAACCAAAATACTTTTGCCCGTTGTAATGAGTTCATTTTTTTGATTGGTAATCCTAAAATCAAATTCTATTTTTACTTGAGGTAATTTTATTAGTTTGGTTGTTATTTGTAGTAAATCATCATAAATAGCTGGTTTATGGTACTTTACGTTTAACTCTATAGCGGGCAACATAATGCCGTTGTCTTCCATAGTCTTGTAAGAAAGGTTAAATTTTCGGAGCCATTCAGCCCTACCTACCTCAAAATAAGCGGCATAATTACCATAATATACATATTTCATTTGGTCCGTTTCACTATAGCGAACCCTTATGCTCGTGGAGTGTTCTATCATTAAAAGTGATTGATTTAAGCCTGCAACAGTTTACGCAAAAAAAAGTGATAAACCAATAGCGATTTGATTTTTTTTTAACGAAAATTATGCACATTTTTGTACAACAATTAACCGGAGGATAATTTCTTTAATTATTGTCTTATTAATAAGCAAACCACTTAAACCTAATAATGACTAACACTGCTTTATCAGTTTGGCAAGCCTGCTTATCTTTTATAAAAGATAACATTAAACCACAGGCTTATAAAACTTGGTTTGAGCCTATCAAACCTATGAAGCTTTCGGCAGACGCTTTAACCATTCAAGTACCCAGTAAATTTTTTTACGAATGGTTAGAAGAACATTATATAAAATTATTGCGTGTGGCTCTGGTAAGAGAGTTGGGTAAAGATGCAAAATTGATTTATGATGTTAGAATGGAGAATGCTTATAGCAGCAAACAACCCCACACGGTTAAAATTCCGAGTTCTAACAGAAAGCCCATGTATGGCCAAAATATTTCCGTTCCTCTTGAATTTAATAAGAGAGAGCTCAGAAATCCGTTTATTATTCCGGGTATCCAAAAAGTTAAAATAGAGTCACAATTAAATCCCAATTATAATTTCGATAATTTTATTGAAGGCGATGCCAACAGATTGGCACGTTCTGCAGGTATTGCTGTGGCAAATAAACCGGGAGGCACTTCTTTTAATCCGCTGTTAATTTACGGAGGTGTAGGCTTGGGTAAAACCCATATAGCGCATGCCATAGGTGTTGAAATTAAAAATAAATACGCCGATAAAACAGTGTTGTATATTTCTGCCGAGAAATTTACACAACAATATATAGATGCTGTTAAAACCAATTCAAGAAACGATTTTATTCATTTCTATCAGATGATTGATGTTTTGATAATAGACGATGTTCAGTTTTTATCTGGTAAAACAGGCACACAAGATGTATTTTTCCATATTTTTAACCATTTACATCAAAATGGCAAGCAGGTTATTTTAACATCCGATAAGGCACCTGTAGATATGCAAGATATAGAACAACGTTTGTTGTCGCGTTTTAAATGGGGATTGTCTGCCGAATTGCAAGCACCCGATTTTGAAACACGCATATCCATCCTTCAAAATAAATTGTTTAGGGATGGCGTTGTAATGCCCGACGAAATTGTAGAATATATTGCCAAACATATAAAGAGCAATGTTAGAGAGCTAGAAGGTGTTTTAATTTCGATGATTGCACAGGCTTCTTTTAACAAAAAAGAATTTACATTAATTCTTACAAAACAAATTGTAGATAAATTTGTTAAGAACACAAATCGCGAGATTTCTATAGATCACATTCAAAAAACAGTTTCAAAATACTTTGAAATCGAACTTGCAGTCTTACAATCAAAGACCCGAAAACGTCATATTGTACAAGCCAGACAATTGGCCATGTTTTTTGCCAAACGGATGACAAAAGCATCCTTGGCAAGTATTGGTGCTCAAATAGGCAAACGCGACCACGCAACAGTACTTCATGCTTGTAAAACGGTTGATAATTTAACAGAAACCGACAAGCAATTTAGAAAATACGTAGAAGATATTACTAAAAAATTGTCTTATTAAAACCTAAGGCGTATGGTACGTATTCTTATGGTATGTTTGGGCAACATTTGCCGTTCTCCTTTAGCCGAAGGGCTTTTAAAATCGAAATTAGACAACTCTAAATATTTTGTAGATTCTGCCGGAACAGGATCTTGGCATATTGGGAATCAACCCGATAAACGCTCTATAGCTGTAGCCAATAAGCACAATTTAGATATTTCAAACCAACGGGGCAGACAATTCTCTGAAGTCGATTTTAATAATTTTGATGTTATTTACGCCATGGATATTAACAATTATGAGACACTTAACGCGATGGCAAAATCCGATAAGGACAAAGAAAAAATAAAATTGTTTTTGGATGTTTTGTTTCCGGGCGAAAATATTGATGTACCCGATCCTTACACAGGTGGCATATTTCTATTTGAACAAGTTTATGGCATTTTAGACAAGGCCACAACCGAATTGGCAAATCAATTAAACCATGCTTAACGAAAAAGGAAAATTATATTTAATACCAACAACTTTAGGCGATAATGAGCCTTTAGAAGTTTTGCCTTTGTCTGTTAGAAAAATTGTTGAAGAAATTGATTATTACATTGTAGAAAACGAAAAATCGGCCAGACGTTTTATAAAAAAAATCACACCTAGAAAATCTCAAGAAAAATTAGAGATTTGTTTAATCGATAAATTTACCCATGAACAAGACACACAACATTATTTAGATGTTTGTAACGAAGGTGTTAATGTTGGTCTATTGTCCGAAGCTGGAAACCCAGCCATTGCTGACCCAGGGTCTAATATGGTTAAATTGGCACATCAAAAAAATATTAACGTAGTACCTTTGGTGGGGCCTTCTTCCATTTTATTGGCCATGATGAGTTCTGGATTTAACGGTCAGAATTTTGCCTTTAATGGTTATTTACCCATTGAGCAATCAGAACGTAAAAATAAAATTAAACAACTCGAAAAGCTGTCTAAAGACCACAAGCAATCACAAATATTTATAGAAACACCTTATCGCAATGATAAGTTATTTACACATTTATGTCAGGTTTTAACACCTAACACACAATTGTGTATTGCAGTTGACATCACTTTATCAACAGAATACATCAGAACTTTTAGTGTGAAAGATTGGAAAGGGCACAAGCCCAACTTACATAAAAGACCTGCTATTTTTATTATTCATAAATTCTAAATCTAGAAATTATATTGTCATTGCAAGACAAACTTGTTTGGCGTAGCAATCTCTAGGGAAATTGTAAGAAGCCTCATGAGATCACCACATCAAGCTTCGCTTGATTCGTGAAGACGTCTTTGTATTTTCCGTCTTTGTCTTTAGATTAGCAAACTGATAAAAACATTTAAATTTGTTTAAAACTTAAAAATTTCCCCGTTAAGACATTTTGTATAGCTCTAACGTCTGATCCCTTGCTTGCTAATCCACCTGCGGTATTTTTCTGCATTTATAGCATGCTGAAAACTGCTTCTAGCAAATTCGTGATAGCCAAAATTTGTAGTGCTGGCACACATAAAAAAATAGTTGTGCTGTGCAGGATTCAAAACAGCATCAATACTTGAAACATCTGGCATGGCAATAGGACCTGGTGGCAAACCTTTATTTAAATAGGTGTTGTAAGGCGATTTGATGCGCAGATCTTTATTTAAAACCCGTTTAATAACAGTGTCCTTATTGTACATTTTTTTGAGTGCAAAAATAACTGTGGGGTCGGCTTGTAAAGCCCAGCCGCGTTTTATTCTGTTTAAATACAATCCTGCAACAATAGGGCGTTCCTCTACTTTAGCCGTTTCTTTTTGCACGATTGAAGCCAAAGTATATATTTGAAGCGGACTTAAATTTAAAGAATCAGCCTTTTCTTGTCGGCTGTTTTTATGCCAAAAGTGTTTAAAATTGCCAAGCATTTTATTTCTAAATTTTTTGGCAGATGTGTTCCAGTAAAACTGGTAGCTATTCGGAATGTAAATACCCAGTGTATTATCAGCCGTTAAATTATTTTCTTTTAAAAAAGTACTGTCAAGCATCACTTTTAAGAGGCTTGTAGAATCGGCTTCAATTTGTTTGGCAATAGTGCCTGCTAATAATTCTAAACTATTTTGATTGTTAAATATAACGGTAATGGGTTTTTGACTGCCACTGCGTAATTTATTGATTAAGGTATTGTTACTCATGCCTTTTTCAATATAATAGCGCCCCGATTTAATTTTGGCTGGGTACTTTTTTAGTTGTGAGACCCATTTAAAAGTTCTTTCTGACTTTAAATAAGGCGTTAACATATGACGCACTTCGGTAAAATTACTATTATGTGGAATCAATACATAACCCGACTTTTTAACATTATTGTAATATATGGTACCGTAAATAAAGAAGCCAAGTGCATGTAAAAAAAGCAGTATAAAAATATAAATTTTACGCGATTTTAATTGGGATAAAATAACAGTTAATATTTTCAAAATCATTTATTTATAAGTTGAAATGAGATTTCATTTTTAAACTGATTTTTATGTGATATCCAGTCTTTTTTAAGGCCAATTCTCTCAAAACCCAATTGGGTAAATAGATGAATGCTTTTAGAATTATCTTCTAAAATATTGGCGTAAATTTGATGTAGTTGTAAAGTAGAGAAACAATACTTAATTAAAATATTGAGTGCTTCTTTGGCAAAACCCTGCCCGCTGTTTTTTTTAGTAATAACAATACCTATTCCAACGCGTTTGTGTTGTGGGTCAAAATCGAAAAGGTCAATCAATCCAACAGGGGTGTCATTGTCTTGTTTTGAAATAACCAAACGCAACTGCTTGGCCTGATAAATATCTAAATGTGCCTGTTCTAAATACTGCTTTAAAATAAATTTAGAAAAAGGTGTTTGCGTGCCGCTAACTTCCCAAATATTTTCATCATTTTCTATGGCAAAGAGAAAATTTAAGTCCTCTGGCTCTAATGCCCGCAAATAAATATTTTTACCTTTTAGTGTTTCCATTATAATGATATCACGCCTTTAAAAACCTGTTCAGTAGGCCCTTCTAAAAACACATCGGTGTAAAGACCTTCTTTCTCGGTAAAACGCACTTTTAAATCACCGCCTTCGGTTTGCAAATTTATAACGGAATCTTTTGTTTTAGCCATTTTATGACTGGCAATGGCTACGGCAGTAACACCAGTGCCACAACTTAAAGTTTCGTCTTCTACACCACGTTCATAAGTCCTTACTTTAAAAGTGTTGTTATCAATTTGTTCAACAAAATTAACATTTGTACCGTCTTTAAAATAAGGGGCACCATATCTTATACGGCTTCCTTTTTGTTTGACATCTAATTGATTGATGTCTTTTATATAGCTGACATGGTGCGGTGAGCCTGTATCTAAAAAAACATGCGCTTTACCAACATGAATACTATTAACATCTTGCATTTGTAAGCTTACAGAGTTGCCATTTATTGAGGCATTATGAGGACCATCAATAGCTATAAAGTGGGCCGAATTTTCAATGATATTAAGATATTTTGCAAAAGCCACAATACAGCGTCCGCCATTGCCACACATTGTACTCTCGTTGCCATCAGCGTTAAAATACAGCATTTTAAAATCGAAATCAGCTTTATTTTCCAGACAAATAAACCCATCGGCACCAATGCCAAATTTACGATCGCAAATTTGGGCAATGCGTTTGGTATTTGAGGTGTCGCATATTTTTAATCGGTTGTCAATTAAAACAAAATCGTTCCCAGTACCTTGATATTTGTAGAAAGTCAGTTTCATGTAAAAAAATGTCTGTGCAAATGTAATGATATTTTATAAAGCTTGTTTTGTTAAAAACCAGTTAAAGTGTAGTTAAGACAGTGTTAAACATAAATTTTGAAATACAATTATTTGTAATTTTGACTGTTGCTATTACAAAACAAAATAATAATGAAAAAAATAACCACATTAATTTTAGCTTCTGCATTGGGAGGCGCTATGACTTTGGGGAGTTATAAATTATTTTTAGAAGAAAACAAAGGAGCGGTTTACCCCATCGTTTTACAAAAGGACGCGCCCAAACCTCAGGTTGTAAATTACGCAATACCTGCAGAAAATACCGATTTTACTAAAGCGGCCGACGCTACTTTAGCCGCTGTAGTTCATGTAAAGAATGTGTCTATTAAAGAAGTTCAAGATCCTTTTTCTAATTTTTTTAATGGCGGTAATAGTGTCAGACAATACAAACAGGTAGGAACAGGTTCGGGAGTTATTATTTCTGCAGACGGCTATATTATTACCAATAACCATGTAATTGACAATGCTAAATTTTTAGAAGTAACCCTTAATGATAAGCGAAAATTCAAAGCTACAATAGTAGGTACAGATCCCAATACCGATATTGCTCTTGTTAAGATTGACGCCAAAAATTTACCATATATTCCTTTTGGAAATTCAGACAACGTTAAAGTGGGCGAGTGGGTTTTGGCCGTTGGCAATCCTTTTAACTTGGCTTCAACGGTTACGGCTGGTATTATAAGTGCCAAAGGAAGAAATATTAACATCAATAAAAATAGGGGGGCTATAGAATCTTTTATTCAAACAGATGCTGTTGTAAATCCGGGTAATAGTGGCGGTGCTCTTGTAAATACACGTGGCGAACTTATCGGAATAAATTCGGCCATAGAATCTTTAACAGGATCGTATATGGGCTATTCATTTGCAGTACCCTCTAACATTGCAAAAAGGGTTATTGATGATATCATGCTTTACGGAAATGTGCAACGTGCTTATTTGGGTATTATACCAGACGATTTAAATGCTGATAAAGCCCGTTTTTATAAAGTTCCCAACACAGAAGGGGTTATTATTTTAGACGTTTCTGATGAAGGAGCTGCTAAAAAAGCAGGATTGCAAAAGAGCGACATTATTGTTAAAATAGACGGTATAGATATTAAAAAATATGCCGATTTAATAGGTTTTCTGGGTTCAAAAAGACCGGGCGATAAAATCAGCTTAAGTATTTTAAGAGAGGGTGTTGAAAAGAAAATACCACTGACACTTAAAAACAAATTTGGAAAAGAAACGGTTTCAAGTGTCGATTATGTAAATTACTATATTGGTAGAATCAAACCCTTGTCTGAAACAGAAAAAGAAAAATTTGATATTGATTATGGTGTTAAAATTACCAACCTAAACAATAGGGAATTAAAGGCCAAAGGTTTGCAAAATAACGATATTATTTTAGCTGTCAATAATATTAAAATTACAAGTCTTAACGAATTGAGTACATATCTTAAAAATAATGAAAATGAAAAGTATATCACCCTTCAAATTCTTGATCAAAGAGGAAGAGTAGGGTATGTTTCTTTAATGTTGAATTAGTTTGTTTAATTATAATTAGTTTGGTTTAAAAGGCTGCTATTTTTAGCAGCCTTTTTTGTTGTAATTCTATTAAAATAATTACCTTTGAAAGATATAAACAACCCAACACAACCAAAGATGCCACTACAAAAAAGTTACGAGCAAGAGCTTGCCGTTCAAACAGATAGAAGGCGGGCTACCATTGAAATTATTAAGATAATTAGCGATTTATGGTATGATGACACCATAGAATTGGTTTTATTTAGAAACCAATTAATCGACAGAAATGTAAGCGAAATTTTAACCCTGTTAGAGTACGCTGCTGCATTTGTAGAAAAACCTATTTCTATTTTTGAAGCTTTAGAAATAGCCAAAGCCATTTCGCAGTTAAATTTACCACCTTCAAAGCTTGATATTGGTAAATTGTCTTATGATTTTCTTTTAGAAGAAAATTTAAACAGAAACAAATTAAGTTTTGTTACCGACAAATTGTCTGGAGCTAAAAGTTATAATGGAGCGCCACCCAAAGATGTTGTTTTATACGGTTTCGGTAGGATTGGCCGCTTATTAGCCAGAGAGTTGATGAGTAAGATGGGCAAAGGCAAACAAATGCGCTTAAGAGCCATTGTAACTCGCGGAGAAATAACCCCTGTAATTCTCGAAAAACGCGCCGCTTTATTGCGTAATGATTCTGTTCATGGAGATTTTTTAGGGTCTGTTATTTCAGATTTTAATCAAAAAGCCTTAATTATTAATGGCACAACTGTTCACATGATATCGGCTGACAAGCCCGAAGAAATTGATTATACCAAATTCGGAATTTCTAAAGCTTTGGTAATTGACAATACGGGTGTTTTTAGAGATGAAATTTCTTTGGGAAGACATCTTAAAGCAAAAGGCACAGCCAAAGTGTTATTAACAGCGCCTGGTAAAGGTGTGCCAAATATTGTATATGGCGTTAATCAAAATAATTTTGATCCGAATACAACTAATATTTTTACTGCAGCTTCGTGTACAACAAATGCCATTACACCTGTATTAAGTGTGATTGAAGATAATTTTGGCATCCGAAATGGGCATCTAGAAACCATTCACGCCTATACAAACGATCAGAATCTGGTTGATAATATGCATAAAAAATACCGTAGGGGACGTGCTGCGGCCTTAAATATGGTTATCACCGAAACAGGTGCAGGTAAGGCAGTTGCAAAAGCCTTACCAAAACTTGAAAATAAATTAACTTCTAGTGCCATTCGCGTTCCTGTACCCAATGGATCTTTGGCTATATTGAATTTACATCTGTTAAAGAAAACCACTAAGGATGAAATTAATGCCATTATGAAAAAATATGCTTTAGAAGGCAACTTGGTAGAGCAGATAAAATATTCTATGAGTAACGAGTTGGTGTCTTCTGATATAGTTGGGGGAGTTGCACCAGCCATATTCGACAGTCATGCCACTATTGTTACTGACGAAGGGAGTGATGCGATAATCTATGTTTGGTACGATAATGAGTATGGTTATAGCCATCAAGTAATGCGCTTGGCTAGGTATATTTCGCAAGTCAACAAGTTTACGTATTACTAGTTAAAAGAATATATAAAAAGACCGAAACGATTGGCGTTTCGGTCTTTTTATATCGAGTATAATAACTATTAAATAAATAAAAGATGCGTACCCTCTTGGTCGGCTCTGTTATAGAAATCGCCTATTGTTAGAATACCATCTAAATCTTCTACCAAGTCTTCTTCTTTTAAATGGAACATATCAATAGCCAATTTACAAGCCCATAATTTCACACCAGAATCGGCTAAGATTTCTATAAATTCTCCTATGGGAGGCATGTCCAATTTTTCCATTTCTTTTTTCATCATCATGGTGGCAAAGGCTTCCATACCTGGTAACCCACCAAGCATGGTTGGCATGTGCATGGCAGGGTTGCCTACAGTTGCTACATGTAAATGTTCTAATTTTTTCTTTTGGATGGCTTCTAAGCCAAAGAAAGTAAAAAATATTTCGGCTTCTATACCTTCCATTCTGGCACCATTGGCCATTACAAAGGCTGCATAAACATTCTCTATGGTTGCTTTAGAGAGAATGAATAACATTTTTTTTACTTTAGAATTGCTCATAATTTTAGATTTAATAGTGTTAATTAAATACAACTTTTAGGTTTGTGAACGCCGGCTATTTTTGTAGAGACCTTTAATGGCCCCCCTGGGAATAGCTTATAAAACTCTTTAATGTCAAGTACCCCACTTTTTTTAATGCCGCGAATAGATAAAGGCTTTTCAGCTTTTACTTGTTCTTGAATCCATGCAATTACTTCCCAATGGCGGTCTGTCATTTTAATGCCTTCATTTTTGGCTATTTCTGTCCCAACTTCTTTGTTCCATTGCGAAAAATCGGTTAAATAACCATCTTCAGATACCATTACGTTTATTCCTGCTAATACTGCTTCCATAATATTTTGGTTTTATAATTTATAATTAAATATTTTTTCCTTTTAAACTCATGTTTCTACTTACAAAAGGTATGGCGATACCTTTTAATAACATATGCCAATAAATCCATCTAAAGGCCAATTTTCCCCAGTGGTTTAGGATACTTTCTGTTAAAAGTTTTAACGGGCCAATTCCTGAAAATGGGAAATTGCCTTTTACGGGTTCTTGTGTGTAGTTAAAATCAATGAGTAATGCTTTGTTATTGCCTGTTTCTATAAAGCAATTGGCATGGCCGTCAAATTCTTCTTTTAAAGGTTTGCCGTCTATGTATAACAATAAATTATCGGTTAATGTTTCGGCCTGAAAATGTGCTACAGAACCTGCTTTTGAGGCTGGCACATTGGTGGCATCGCCAATAACGAATACGTTTTCAATGTCTAAAGATTGCAATGTGTTGTGATGTGTGGGCACAAAATTTAAATCATCTCCCATACCAGAACGTTCAATAAGTTTATCACCCATATTGGTGGGTACTGTTACCAACAAATCATAATCAACAGCTCTATCGGCATAATCAACTATTTGATTTTTGTCGTTATCAACATGTTCAATGGCAAAATCAGTTACAACCTTAATGTTTTTTTCTTTTAGCAAATAACTTAATGAAGCGGTAGCTTTTGGTTTTGTAAAAGCACCACCAAGAGGCGTCACAAAAGTTAAATCCACTTTATCTCGCATCCCTTTTTTGTTAAAATAAGAATCAGCTAAAAACACAAATTCTAAGGGAGCTACAGGACATTTAATGGGCATTTCGGTAAAATGAACCACCATCTTTCCGCCTTTAAATGTTCTCAACTTATTGCGCAAAGCCAAAGAACCTTCGTAAGTGTAAAAGTCGAATACATTTTTATGCCAGTTGGCACCTTTCATACCCTCAACTTCTTCGGGTGCAATTTTAGAACCTGTGGCAATAATTAGGATATCGTAATTTATTGTTTGGTCTTCAAGCTTAACTTTATTTTCTTTAGGAAAAATTTGCTCAATCTTTTTTTGAACATAACTTACCCCTTTAGGGATGAATTTCTTTCCTGCTTTTTTTACCTGATCTTCGGTGTAAATATCAAAGGGTAAAAATAAAAATCCAGGTTGGTAATAATGTGTTTTGTATTGGTCAACTATGGTTATTTGCCATTCTTTTTTATCTAGTTTAGGCCGCATATGGTTGGCCATCATTGTTCCTGCAGTTCCAGCGCCTAATATTAATAATTGTTTCATAATAAATGCTATTTAAATTTGCAAAAAGGGTTCTCTTTTTCTTTTAATTATAGTGTAAAATTACTGCCATAAGCGTTTTAGTTTTATGACTAAAATCATATTTTCCCTTTGTGTAGCTTATGTTACATACAATTCTGACTGTTTTAAAAATGACTTTGCAGTTAATTTTAAAAGGGTTAATTTTAAACGGAAATTAACAGCCATGTCTAAAAACAGCAAACAGAAAATAATGGAACTCCGTGCGGAACTTCGCCAACACAATTACAATTATTATGTGTTGGATAATCCCACAATTTCCGATTATGAGTTTGATATAAAACTTAAGGCTTTACAAGATTTAGAGGAACAAAATCCTGCCTTTTTTGAGGCAACTTCGCCCACACAACGTGTGGGGGGCGAAATAACAAAAGCATTTGTTACAGTTACACATAAAAACCGCATGTATTCTCTGGCCAATTCGTATTCATTGGCCGATTTAAAAGATTGGGAAACGAGAATTTCTAAAATTATTGAAGGCGCTATTAGTTACACATGCGAATTAAAATACGATGGCGCTTCTATCAATTTGGTTTATGAGGGCGGAAAATTGTTGCGGGCAGAAACGCGGGGTGATGGTTTTCAGGGAGATGATGTTACTGCAAATGTCAGAACCATAAAATCTATTCCCTTGGTATTGCAAAACGATTCTTTGTCTGATTTTGAAATTCGTGGTGAAATTATTTTACCCCTTGACGGATTTAACAAGATGAATGAAGAACGTATTGAAGCCGGCGAAGAACCCTATCGCAATCCACGTAATACGGCCAGTGGCAGCTTAAAATTACAAGACAGTGCCGAAGTAGCCAAACGGCCATTAGATTGCTTGTTGTATCAAATAGTTGGTAGAAATCTGCCTGTAGAGACACATTTTGAAGCCCTTGCTTTGGCAAAAGCATCTGGATTTAAGATTCCCAAAACCATAAAATTATGCCATTCTATAGAGGCGGTGTTTGCTTTTATTTCTGAATGGGATTCAAAAAGACACCAATTGCCGTATGAAACAGATGGGGTGGTTATAAAAGTAAACAATTTACAACAGCAAGAAGAACTGGGTTATACAGCCAAAGCACCGCGTTGGGCTATTGCGTATAAGTTTAAAGCCGAAAGGGTAGTCACCGTTTTAAACAGTATTACTTATCAAGTAGGCCGTACGGGTGCCATAACACCTGTGGCCAATTTAGAACCTGTACAATTGGCTGGTACAATTGTAAAACGGGCTTCGTTGCACAATGCCGACCAGATAGCTAAATTCGATATCCGCGTAGGCGATACCGTTTTTGTAGAAAAAGGGGGCGAGATTATTCCTAAAATTGTGGGGGTAGATTTAGATAAACGCCCTTTAGATTCCAAACCCACACAGTACATTACACATTGCCCCAATTGCGCTACTGAATTGACCCGTACCGAAGGCGATGCCAAACATTATTGCCCCAACGAATACGGTTGCCCCACACAAATAACAGGGCGCATCCAACACTTTATCAGCCGCAAGGCCATGAATATTGACGGCTTGGGCGCAGAGACCGTAGAGTTACTTTATGAAAAAGGGTTATTAAAAGATTATTCAGATTTGTATTCTTTGAAAGAAGAAGAAATAATTAATCTAGAAAAAGTACATGACAGTAGCGAAGCAGGATTAAAATTTAAAAATCGACTTCAAATAAAAATTGAAGATTCAATATTTGCTTTAGGATTTGGTAATATATCTAGAAAATTAGCTGAAATAATATCTAAAAAAATTAAATGTATTGAAGAATTACTAGAGTTAGATATCTTTTTTGAAAATGAAATAGAGATAAGAGTATTTGAAAATTTTAAATTATCATTTAGTGAGAGGTTTGAATTATACAAAAATTCACAATATTATAGATTTCCTTTCATTGAGGGGTATATTTCTTTGGAAGAATTTTTATTTTTAAAATTTTATGATGAATCGCAAAGTGAAGGGTTTTTTAATACCGCTTTTGAAGAGTTATTAGAAAGTATAAAGAGTATAGATTTTATTGATGAATTGAGATCGAATAAAAAGCTTGTTGATAATTACAAAAATTTTGGAAATACAGTTACAAAGATTTCAGACAGAAAGATAATAGGTATTCGAGAAAAGGGAGCTGAAAATATTATAAGAGGAATTGAAAACTCTAAAGAAATTACCTTTGAAAAGGTGTTATTTGCTCTAGGTATAAGGTTTGTGGGAGAAACGGTAGCTAAAAAATTGGTGAAGCATTATAAAAATATAGACGCTTTGATGGAAGCTTCTTTTGAAGATTTAATTTTGGTTGATGAAATAGGAGAACAGATTGCTAAAAGTGTTATTGAATTTTTTAGGGTAGAAAATAATAAACATATAATAGATAGACTAAGAAAAATAGGTTTGCAGTTTGAAATGGAAAACAATGAAAATGAGACAGATAAATTAAAAGGTTTGTCTTTTGTTGTTTCAGGTAAATTTAAATTAGAAAGGAATCAATTAAAACAAATTATAGAAATCAATGGTGGTAAAAATAGTACATCACTATCAAAAAATACTTCTTTTTTAATTGCTGGAGATAAAATGGGGCCAGCTAAAAAAACAAAAGCAGATAAGCTAGGTATAAAAATTATTACAGAAGAATATTTTTTAAATGACTTATTATGTTAAATAATTTTGTAGCCCTAGATTTTGAAACAGCATCCGGTAAAAATCCATGCTCTATTGGCATTGTTGAATTTGAAAATGGGAGAATTGTAAGCCAATACTATTCATTGATAAATCCGATGATTGATAAGTTTAATCCATATACTGTAAGAATTCATGGGATAAGAAAGGAAGATGTTGAAAGTAAAAGAAATTTTAAAGAAATATGGGTTGATGTGAAACGTTTCATTGAAAATAAAATTATAGTGTGTCATCAATCAAGTACAGATATCTCTGTTTTGAAATATTCTTTAGAAAAATACAAAATTGATATGCCTAATTTTGAAAGTATTTGTACTCTAAAGTTATCAAAGTCTTATTTAAACTTAGAGAAAAATAATTTAAATATAGTTGCAGATTTTTTCAATATTTCTCAAAATAGTCATCATAATGCCTTAGAAGATGCCTTGGTTTGTGGTAAAATATTTTTAAATTTCATAAGGAAAATTAATGATTTTGAGCAAATTAAAGAAGTAGGAGGATATTATATAAATGGTAGAACCCCAAAAAAAAGAAGTTATAATTTTCATGTTGATGGTGATGAAACTTTTTGTAATGTCGATGATTACTTACGAAAAAAGGAGATGGAAAAACAGAAGCTTTATAGTTTTAAATCTATTTCATCTAATATTGGAAAGAAAAATCAGTCGAACAAATTACAAGAACAAACATTTGTTGTTACTGGTATCTTTATAAATTTTTCTCGTGCTGATATTAAAAAATCTATTGAAGACAATGGGGGCAAAGTAAGCAGTGCTATTTCTAAAAAAACAAATTACATTATTGCGGGTGTCAATATGGGGCCAGCCAAAAAAGCCAAAGCCGAAAGCTTAAACATTCCCATTATTTCTGAAAACGACTATTTAAAAATGATATGATATGAAAACAAGTAGAAATTTAAAAGTAGCCACAGCCTTATTTGTAACCGCAGCTGTATTAGATATTATAGCCATTATTACCCAAAGGGACGCTTTGCGCTACTTTTTTAAACCGATGGTATTGTTGAGTTTGGCTTTGTTATATTGGTTGTCTAGCACTTCAAAAAACAAATGGTATCTGTTGGCCTTATTAGGCTCGTTTTTAGGTGATGTTTTTTTACTTTCTAATGGACAACTCTATTTTATATTGGGTTTGGGCTCTTTTTTATTGGCACATCTTTTTTATATAAAAATAGTTATAGACACACTTGATAAACCCAAACTCAAAATTATTATTTTACCTATTGTAATTTTTCTAGGTTTCTTGTTGTTACTGCTCTCTTTTCTAGGTAGCCATACAGGTAATCTCTTGATACCCGTTGGGGTATATGGTTTTGTAATTTCAAGTTTTGGTGCTGTGAGTTTGGTAAGTTATCTCAATCTTAAAACAAAAGCGTCGTTGGTACTTTTTATTGGTGCGCTACTCTTTATTTTTTCTGACAGCACTTTGGCCTTTAATAAATTTGTAAATCCCACAGAAATTCTGGACCTTGTGGTGATGAGCTCTTATATTTTGGCACAATATGTTATTTTTAGAGCGGTGGTTTTGGGGGAGAAAAAAGGGTAGTATATGAAGCGTAATGTCCAGAAAGGTGCTATGATTTTATATACATTTTTAGCGCGACAGTTTATTTTTCAATTATTAAATTTTCTAGGTATCTAACAGCAGAGGCAACTAAGTTCTTGCGATTTCTTGCCTTTTCTTCAAAAGAATCGAGTGTCTCTCTATCTAATTTTCTTCCCTTTATAAAAACAGTTGAGGGATTTTGCAATGAAGATAAGTCTAATAAAGGGTTATTGCCCACTAATATTAGATTTGCAACTTTGCCCACTTCGATTGTGCCCATTTTATTCATAATTGAATGCGTTTTTGAGGCATTTACTGTAGCTGTTTTTAGTACTTCGTAATTTGAGAGTCCAGCTTCTTTGTAAAAAGCAAGTTCTTGATGAATTGAAAACCCAGGAATAGTTATGCCTATTCCAGCATCTGTACCACAAATAATAGTAACGCCAGCTTCGTGAAGCTTTTTAAGGATTTTTAAATGGAAATTATGTTGTTCTTTTATGGCATTAACAATAGTAGAATCTCTTAATTTAGTATTATACCATCTTTCAAATTGAGCTTTACTATCAACCTTTTTAATAAGTGGATTCATGAATTGCAGTTGCTCTGATTCTAAAATGTTATCATTAATAAGCATTTGATAAATATTATTATAAACCGTCAAAGTCGGACTAAAAAAACTGTGTTTTGATTTCGCGAAATCATTAATTACTTCTTTTAATTTTAATGTATCTAATTTATAGTTTAGAGGTTGCTGTATAATTTCTTCGGCATGCTCAATAGATTTTATTTGAGGATTAAAATGATAGGAGTAAGGTACTTTTTGGGAAGGATGTGCAACAATATCCATATCAGAAATCGTTGCTTGTTCAATAACAGCATCGAATATGTCTTTAGTTAAACCATAGTAGATTTTAATAAAATCGTATCCTCTTTTTTTATATGAAATCACTTTTTCTTTGGCTTCAGCTGGATTTGCTAGTTGTAAATTATCATCTCCAATAAATTCTGGTCCTGTGAGTTTAGGTCCCGTTGTAAAAAACATGGGTGAAATAATTTTATCATTTTTTATATCTTCTTTAATTCTTAAATGCATTGGCATACCCCATAAATTGCGGACTGCTGTAACACCATTAGATAGATATAGTCCAAGTTCATATCTATCCCATATATGAACATGCATGTCTATAAGACCTGGGGTTAGATATTTGTTTTTTGCATCAAGAATTTCAACTCCTTTGATTTCAATACTGTCTGCGATGGTTTGAATTATACCATCTTTGATATACACCATTTTATTAACTAAAACAGTGTCTTGATTCATTGGGATAATATTCGCATTGGTAATAATATAAGAGTTATTATTTGCAAATTCATTCTTTTTGACTTTCAAATAACTAGTACTTTGCGCATCAACTCCCAGTATGATAATAATTGTTATTAGCATTACTCCAATGAGAATGAAGATAATCTTAAAAATTCGTTTTAATAATTTCATTTATCTAATTATTGCTAATGGTTAAGATATACTCAATTAAGCTGTTAATTATTTTTTGCTTTTATTAATTGCGCTGCCACACTTACGGCAATTTCTTGAGGGGTTTCACTTTTAATAAACAAGCCCAAAGGGGCGTGAATTTTGTCTAAGTCTGTTTGTAAAAAGCCTTCCTTGATCAAGGTTTTAAACATGATTTTAATTTTAACGCTACTGCCCATAGCCCCTAAAAATTTAAATTGTTTGTTGACTAAGGCTGCCAAAATAATTTTATCATCTTTATAACCATGTGTCATAACAACTATATAAACATGAAGCCCTTCTTCAATATAATCTGCAATGCAGTTGTAATCAATAATGTGTTTGTTAGCTATTTCTGTATTAGACTCAAATGTGTTAAGATTGGGGCGGTTGTCAAATAATACCACATCAAAACCTACCTGTTGACAAAGTTTTGAAGTGGCGGCACCCACATGGCCAGCACCAATAATATAGAGTTTAGGCTTTTGATGTATCTGTTCTTTATAAGCCCATTGCTTTTCGCTTTTTTTCTGAAAATTAAATTTAGAGCCCATATCAATATTTTTTTGATAAGATAGGTCGCTTGCGCTGATATTTAAAACACCTTTTGGATTATTTATTAAACAATCTATAATTGATAGATGCGCTGTACTAAGCGGAATAAAAGCGATGCTTTGCTCGCCCGAACAAATCATACCTGAGCTTTCAGGCTTGGTGCCACGGTGTATTTGACGTTTTAAACGGATTTTTGAATCAGTATTTTCTTGTAACTCTTTTTTAGCTTCTTCAACAAAACCAAACTCCATAACACCGCCACCAATAGTCCCTTGAAATGTATTATCGGGTGCCACAAACATTTTAAATCCTTGTCGGCCTGGCGAACTTTTCAAACTCTCTACAACGATTAAAAGAATAAGTTTCTCTTGATTTTTAAGTGCTGTATGTAACGATTTCCAAAAATTCATAGGCTAAAAAGGGTTTCGCTTAGGGCGTAATAAATGGCCATTAATGCCGAAAATAAAGCACTGGCCAAAAAGCGCCACTTGAGCGGTGTTTTGGTTTGGATGATGAAATTGGCCACAAAAGAAATGGGAATATTCACTAAAAAAGACAATAAAGCGATGTAGAATAAATGCCCATTTAAAACGTCGAATTGCCCCGAAAAGAGTTTTATAAAAAACAAATGACGGGCTATCCATAAAGGATTAAAATAAGCAATGGCCAAGCCCGTTTTAGATAGCAAATACGTCGTCCCTTTTAAATTTTGTGTCTTAGTTTCTATCCACTTAAAATAATTGGGAATTTCAAAGGCGTAAAAACTGGCTCCAATAAACACCATACCCAACAGACGCATTGTATTAAATTCTCCTAAAATTAAGGCGGCAATAGTGTCGCCAGTAGCATAAATGACAGCTCCTTTTAGGATGTTATTCTTGGTATAAATCACAATTTAAAAGCATTTGAATAGAGACTCTTTAAAACTTTTTCGGGTGTTAGGGGTGCGTCAAATTTTAATTCGTAATTGTTATTAAAAGCTTTGATGGCATTCTGAATGGCAAAATAAGTACCTATGCCATACATTAAAGGTGGCTCGCCCACAGCTTTAGATTTTAATAAGGCCATTTTATGGCCATCAGATTCTAAGACTTTAACCTCTATAATTTTAGGCATGGCATAAATATCTGGAATTTTGTATGTTGACAATGCATTTGATAACAGGCGGCCATTTTTATCATACGCTATTTCTTCCATAGTCATCCAACCAATGCCTTGAGCTAAAGCACCTTCAACCTGTCCCATATCAATATTTAAATTCATACTCTTGCCAAAATCGTGTACAATTTTAACGCTCTCAATTTCGTAAGTGCCGCGTATACAATCTACCGCGACTGTCGAAATAGCTGTGCCATAAACATGATAGGCAAAAGGATGTCCTTTTTCTTTAGACTTGTCAAAGTAAATTTTAGGCGTGGTATGATGTGCTTTTTCCGATAAACTGACACGTTCTAAGAAGGCAGTTTCAATCAGTACCTCCCAAGATAAATGGGTGGGTTTTGAATTTTGACAGACTTTTCCGTCTTTAAAACTAAGTTCAGAATCTGGAATGTTTAAATTTTTAGAAGCCACATTAAACAAACGCTCTTTTAAGGCTTTGCAGGCTTTTAATAATGCTTTACCGTTAAGGTCTGCTGTGGCACTTGCAGCGCTGGGCGATGTGTTTGCCACACGTGTGGTATTGGTACTTTCTATATGTATTTTTTCTTTGGCCAAGCCAAAAGTATACATCACAATTTGTTGCAGTTTGGTATTGACACCCTGTCCCATTTCTACAGCACCTGTGCTAAATCCCACACTGCCATCTTGATAAATATGCACCAAAGCACGGGCGTGATTCATGGGTGTATTGGTAAACGAAATACCAAAGCAAATAGGCATAATTGAAATGCCTTTTTTAACACCGTTGTTTTTGCTATTAAATTTTTTAACCGCTTTAAAATTGCTTTCAAAATTAAAACTATTAATAGCCGATTGCCAAGTATTTTTGGCTTCAACTTGCATGGCTATTTGCCCGTATGAAAATACATCGTTGTCTTGTAATAAATTGGCTTCCTGAATCTTAAAAGCAGGAATATTTAATTTCTCGGCTACTTTGGCTATGGCCGATTCGATTACAAACATGCCTTGTGGACCTCCAAAACCTCTAAAGGCTGTGTTGGGAGGTAAATTGGTTTTACACGAATGTACAGTTGTATTGACGTTTTTTATATTGTAGGCATTTGTGGCATGAAATAAAGTTCGCTCGGCAATGGCCGGCGATAAATCGGCTGCTGCCCCAGAATTTTGTAAGAAAGTGGCTTCGAAAGCTTGAATTTTCAAGTCTTTGTTTAACCCGATTTTAAAAGAGCTATCATAAGGATGGCGTTTGCCTGTCATGCGTAAATCGTCATGACGGTTTAGAACATATTTTACAGGTTTGTGTAAAGTTTTAGCTGCCAAAGCTGCCATTACAGCCCAAGCTGTGGCTTGGTCTTCTTTACCGCCAAATCCACCACCAAGGCGTATCACATCTACTTCTACTTGATGCATGCCCACTCCCAAAACCTTGGCTACTGCTTTTTGTACTTGGGTAGGTCCTTGGGTAGATGAGGTAACTTTTATTTTGCCGTTTTCATGGTATTCTGCATAAGCGCCTTGTGTTTCTAAATACAGGTGTTCTTGGCCATTACTAAAAGTATTGCCTTTAATAATATAATCGCAATTTTTAAAAGCTTTTGATGTGTCTCCCAGTTTAAATGTACGTGGGGCACATACAAATTCACCTTTTTCAAAAGCTTCAATAGCTGTGGTAATTACGGGTAAAGCTTCTGTTTTTATATTGATGAGGGCACGTGCTTTTTTGGCAATGGCTTCGCTTTTTGCAACTATAAAAGCAATGGGTTGTCCCCAAAAGTGAATATCGGTTTCTGCCAACAAAGGTTCGTCGGGAATAATACCGCCAATTTGATTTTTGCCGGGCACATCGCTGTGGGTAAAAATTTTAACAACACCCGCCAATGCTTCTGCTTTAACGATATCCAAATCCAATATTTTGGCATGGGCTATTTGGGCATCGCACACCAACCCGTAAAGGGTGCCTTGTTGTGTATTTAAATCGTCAATATAAAGCGATTCGCCTCTTAAATGACTGTATGAATCTCTGTTTTTCATTTAATTTACCAGTTCTAAAATTTGAAAAGTTTTTGGAAAGAGCTTTAAAAAGTGGGCGTAAAATAATTGTCTGGCGAGTAAGCGCTTATAGGTTTCGTCACCTCTTACGTCGCTAATAGGTTTAATTTCCTGTTGTAAAATTTGTGTGGCTTCTTTTAAAATTTCGACACTTAATGTCTTGCCTGTTAAAAACTGACAGGTTTCTGTCAAATAAAAAGGCACTGGTGCGACACCTCCCAATGAAAAATACACAAAATCGACTTTGTTATTTGAGACACTCATTTGAATGGCAGAATTGACGCTGGCAATATCTAAATGTGTGCGCTTGCTAACCTTTTCAAAATTGAATTTATACTTAACTTTGGGTACGTTAAAGGCTATGTTAACAATATGCTCGTCGGGTTTTAAATCTAACTTTTTATAGCCTTTGTAAAAATCTTTTAATAAAATTGTGCGCAAAGAATGCGATTTATTCTGAAGTGTGATACTGGCATTTAAAGCCAAAAAGAAAATTGTTAAATCGCCAATAGGCGAAGCGTTTACAAAGTTTCCTGCTATAGTTGCCATGTTTCTAATAGGTTCAGAGGATACCAATTTTAAAAAATTGCGAATATCTGGGAAATATGTGAGCATGGCATCGTTGTAAAACAAATCAGACACTGTGGTTTCTGCACCAACAATACAACGGTCTTTATAAAAAGTGATGCCTGCTAATTGTTGACTTTGATAAACCAAATTAACATCGGCTTCTGCCAAAGCATCGGCATTTTGAACATATAAGTCGGTGCCTCCTGCCACTAGTACGCCTTCTATATCAGCAGGTGTGTGGTTTTTTATCTTTTTTAATTTATCAGCTATAGCTAAGAAATAATTAGGTAAATATGAATTGTCTACCAACCAGTTTAGCCGGTTTGAAAAAGGCATTTTGGTTAATTTATCATAAATTTGATAGGCCGATTTTTCGATGCTTTTATAGCCTGTACAACGGCAAATATTGCCACTAATGGCTTTGATGGCATCTTCTTTTGAAACCAAAATATTTTGTAATCCAAGTCCAATAAGCGACATCACAAAACCTGGTGTGCAAAAACCACATTGTGTGGCATTGTTATTTTTTAAAGCTATTTGAACCGTATTTAGCCTGTCTTCTAAGTTTATACCTTCAACTGTTACAATGTGTTTGCCATGGGCGTTTCCCAAAGGCGAAATACACGAAGTAATACTTTTGTAAAGGATGTCTTTATTATTTAGACTGCCCACCAAAACGGTGCACGCACCGCAATCGCCTTCACGACATCCAATTTTAGTCCCTTTTAGTTGCTGTTCACTTCTAATAAAATCGATGAGCGTCATTCCGGCATTGGCATCTGTTTTTATCAGTTTGTTGTTTAAAACAAATTCAATCATAAATAATTTAATTTAAAATGAAGGTCAATGCCTTAGGAAAACGTCTGGCCCAATCGGCTTCAAAATGTCTGGCATTTTCTTCTTTAAGGTAAAAGTAATCTTTATTTTTTAAATACCCTTTGGCATTTAGCGCATTTATCATGGCGTTAACGCCGGGTTCTAATTGCGTTTCAAGACCAACTGTACCCAAGTCTAAATATATTTTAATATCTTTTTTTGCGCCCTTATCGGATGTAATCTTTGGTATGTAATCAAAGTTGTCATATTGAAAAGCGGGCGACATGCAAATAGCACCATAAAAGACTTCGGCATGTTCCCAAACCAGCATCATAGAAATAAGGCCACCCATTGATGAGCCTCCAACAAAGGTGTGTTTTCTGTCAGACTTTGTTCTGTAAGTACTGTCGATAAAAGGTTTTACTTTGTTGATGATAAAATTCATATAAGCTTCGCCTTTTTTGCCTGGCGAATAATCTAAACTTCTGTCGGCAGAACTGTTTATTCCCACTACAATTATAGGGGGTATATTGTTCGATTTAATAAGGCTGTCGCAGCTTTCATCTATCTGCCAATCTATACCAAACGAGCTTGTTTTGGGGTCTATAATATTTTGGCCATCGTGCATGTACAATACAGCATATTTTTCTGAGGTATTCTTGTCATAATTGGGCGGCAGCCAAACAATCACATCGCGGTCAAGAATACCAGTGCCCTGCATTTTTTTGTGGTATTTTACTGTTCCGGTAATTTGCCCTACAACTTTATTAATGCGTTGTCCCCATTTATAGATGGTATCGGTTTTTGAATGTGTTTTGGCTGTGTTTATTGAAAAATTTTGAAAGGGATTGCCCTCTTTATCTAAACCTTCTTTTTGCCATGAGCCCAAGGTAAATTTGTATTCTACAGAAGCGTTTAGCTGTGGCGTGAATTCTTTTTTCCAAATATGATTGCCAACAAAAGTCATCTCAGCCTTGTTGGGTTGCCATCTCCCCAAGGCATCAATATTACCCGAAATAAAAACCGCTGTTGAATCGGCTAGGTTGGGCGCAAAAAGTTTAATGCCAACCAAATTTGTTTTGTTATTACACGAAATGAATAGTGCAAATATTGTAAGTGTGATTGTAAATTTTAAAATTTTCATTAAAACGAATAGATGTTAAAATCAAATATACAAAACTTCGTTTTTACCCGCTAAATTAATTGCTTTACCACACAATTAATCATACCCAGAACCAGTAGGATGGCTTAGAAATTTAAAAAAAAATCCCGAGTAAGATACTCGGGATTTGTATTGCAGGAAACTATTAACCTAAACCTAACTAAAAACAATAGCTATTCTCTGCAATAACTTTATTGGCAATGGTGTTGCGCAAACCAATGATATTTGGGTAATTAACGTATTTTGTAAAGCGTTTTAGGCCCATGAGCATCATGCGTTGCTCATCGCCTTCAGCAAAAGAAATAATAGAATGTTTCCCTGCCGTTTCAATAATGTCTATGGCGTAAAATAAATTTAATTTAGCCATGGCAATTTGTTCTTTCACTTTATCTTCGCCTTCTTTTTTTGCTAATTTTTCGGCACGTAAAATAGCCGATTCTGCCATATAAATCTGTATCAAAATATCAGACGATGCCAACATTAATTGTTGGTGTTTGTCAACTTTTTCGCCATATTTTTGTAAAACAGCCCCTGCCACCATTAAAAATAATTTTTTAAGATTGGCAATAATTTGTTTTTCTTCTGCAAATAAAACTGAATAATCGGGTGTTTCAAATGAAGGAATACTGGTGAGCTCATTTACAACAGCAGTAGCCGGTTTAAGTAAATCTACATGACCTTTCATGGCTTTTTTTATGAGCATGCCAATACTAATCATTCGGTTGATTTCATTGGTTCCCTCATAAATTCTGGCAATACGGGCATCGCGCCAAGCAGATTCTATAGGGGTGTCTTCTGAGAACCCCATGCCTCCAAAAATTTGAATGCCTTCGTCGGTACATTTTTGTGTGTATTCAGAAACAGCAACTTTTAAAATTGAACATTCAATGGCGTACTCTTCAACACCTTTTAATTCGGCTTCTTGATGGGTGTCTTTTCCGTTATTTTGACGCAATGTAATGCGGTCTTCAATATTTTTTGCAGCGCGGTAACTGGCAGATTCACCCACCCAACAGTTGGTAGTTATATCGGCAATTTTTTGGCGTATAGCCCCAAAACTTGAGATAGGTACTTTAAATTGCACACGTTCGTTTGCATATTTTACCGATTCTGTAATCACACGGCGTTGGGCATCTAAACAAGCCGCCGCCAATTTTATACGGCCAACATTTAAAGCATTCATGGCAATTTTAAAACCATTGCCTCTTGTTGAGAGCATATTCTCTACAGGTACTTTTGTATTGTCGTAAAAAACTTGTCGGGTTGATGAAGCACGAATTCCTAATTTGTGTTCTTCTTCACCCAAGGTAATGCCATTGGGATTGTTCTTATCGTATTCTACAATAAAACCTGTGATGTTTTTATCGGCTTCAATACGCGCAAATACAATCATAAGATTGCAAAATCCAGCATTTGAAATCCACATTTTTTGTCCTGTGATGCTGTAGTATTTACCATCATCGGATAGCACAGCTTTTGTTTTACCAGAATTGGCATCACTACCAGCACTCGGTTCGGTTAAACAATAAGAGCCAAACCATTCGCCTGTGGCCAATTTAGGTACGTATTTTTTCTTCTGTTCTTCGGTTCCGTAAAGTGTAATTGGCATGGTGCCGATACCTGTATGCGCACCAAAAGCGGTACTGAGAGAACCTGTAGCTCCCGAAATATAATCGCATACCAACATTGTAGAAACAAATCCCATGCCTAAGCCATCGTATTCTTCGGGTACAGAAACGCCTAAAAAGCCGAGTTCGCCTGCTTTACGCATAACTTCTTCGGTTAAGGCATAATCTTTATTTTCAAAACGGGCTTTGTGAGGCCAAATTTCTCTGTCAACAAATTCTTTAACAGCATCTTTCATCATTAATTGCTCCTCAGAAAAATCTTCTGGAGTAAAAATGTCTTCGCAATCTATGGCTTTGACTAAAAACTGTCCACCTCTTAATAATTCTTTATCTGTACTCATAATATTTAGATTTTAGAATCAAGAACCAAGAAATTAGACTTTTTGAAATTGAGCCCTTCTTGAAATCCTGATATCATTTTTTATTTCTCTTTTTTTTCTTTTGTCTAGCTTCTTAAAGTCTATGGTCTAATTTAAAAGTTCATATACGCCTGCCGCGCCTTGACCTGTTCCTACGCACATGGTTACTACACCATATTTTTGTTTTCTACGTCGTAATTCATTAAATATCTGTACTGATAATTTTGCACCAGTACAACCTAATGGATGTCCCATAGCAATAGCGCCACCGTTAACATTTACTTTTTCTTGGTCTAATTCTAATCCACGAATAACAGCTAAAGATTGCGAAGCAAAGGCTTCGTTTAGTTCAAATAAATCGATATCTTTAATTTGTAATCCAGCCCGTTTTAATGCTTTTGGCACGGCGTACATTGGTCCGATACCCATCAAACTTGGTTCAACACCAACAGGTACGTAAGAAACTAAACGCGCTATAGGCTCTAATTTTAATTCTTTAACCATAGCTTCACTCATTACCAAAACAAATGAAGCACCATCACTCATTTGAGATGAGTTACCAGCGGTTACGCTTCCACCTTGTGCAAATACAGGGCGTAATTTTGCTAAAGCCTCTTTAGAAGTGCCTTTTCTTGGGCCTTCATCGGTATCAACTACATAACTTTTTTCTTGACGTTTACCTGAAGCATCTAGATAAGTTTCGTTAACTGTTATAGGAACGATATCGTCTTTAAAAGTACCATTTGCTATAGCTTTTAAAGCCCGCATATGTGATTGATAAGAAAAGGCATCCTGATCTTCACGCGAGACATTGTATTTATTAGCTACAGCTTCTGCTGTTGTACCCATGCCCCAATAATAATCTTCGTGACCAGATTTTGCAACACCGTAGTTGAGTTCTGGTTTGTTACCCCCCATTGGGACAGCGCTCATGCTTTCTGCACCACCTGCAATAATACAATCGGCCATACCGCAAGCAATTTTTGCGGATGCCATGGCAATTGTTTCTATCCCTGAAGAGCAAAAACGGTTAACGGTTACACCTGGTACATCTATTATATCAAGTCCCATGAGCGAAACGAGTCGGCCCATATTGAGACCTTGAGCACCTTCGGGCATGGCACATCCTACCATGACATCGTCAATGCGACTTTTATCGAGTTGCGGTACTTTTTCTAATAAATATTTAATGGTTTCTGCCGCTAAATCGTCTGAACGTTTAAAACGGAAAACACCTTTAGGTGCTTTACCAACGGCTGTTCTGTATCCTTGAATTATGTATGCTGTTTTCATATCCTCTCCCTAACCCTCTCCGGAGGAGAGGGAATTTTACGGGTTATTTTTTTAGATTATACATTTTTTATAATTTTTCTACACCTTTTAGTCTCCCCTTCGGGGAGATTTAGAGGGGATTTAATTTCTTAAAGGTTTCCCTGTTTTTAAAGTGTGTTGAATACGCTCTAAAGTTTTGCGTTCTGTAAATAAACTCATAATAGCTTCGCGTTCAAGATCTAATAAATATTGTTCGCTTACATCTGTTGGTTCAGAAAGATTGCCACCTGCCATGATATAACCCAGTTTATTGGCTATTTTTTTATCGTGTTCAGAGGCGTAGCGGCCATGCATTAAACTGTCAGTTCCAACGAGGAACATACCGAGTGCTTGTTGCCCAAGAACACGTATTTTTTGTGGTGCAGGTTGCGTGTAGCCATCTTCTAACATTTGAATGGCATGGCGTTTTGCAGTGGCAATTTGCCTGTCGGCATTAACAACCACAATATCTTTTCCTTTTTGATAGAAGCCCATGTCAAAAGCTTCGTAAGCCGATGTGGCTACTTTTGCTGTGGCGATGTTTATAAAGGCATCGCGTAAGCGGTTTAATTTAACATCGTCTTTTACCCAAAGGTCTGAAACACGTTTTGTCAGGTCTTTTGGACCCGCTCCTGCAGGAATAAGACCCACGCCAAATTCAACAAGACCTGTATAAGTTTCGGCAGCTGCAATGACTTTATCGGCATGCATGCCCATTTCGCAAGCGCCACCAAAGGTCATACCCCGAGGTGTGATAAGTGTTGGCACAGATGAATAACGCAAACGCATCACAGTATCTTGAAAATGTCTTACACCAAAAGCCAATTCGTCATAATCTTGTTCTACCGCCATCATTAATGCCATCGCTAAATTGGCACCAACTGAAAAATTTGCGGCATGATTTCCTAAGATAACAGCTTCGTATTCTTGCTCGGCCAAATCAATGCCTTTATTTATAGCTTCTAAAACGCCACCACCAAGGGTATTCATTTTAGAGCGGAATTCTATGTTTAAAATACCACTGCCTAAATGTTGTATAGAGGCATCTGAATTAGACCAAATTTGTTTGGCTTCACGGATGTTGTCTAAAATGATAAAAGCATCCTGACCTGGAATTTTTTCGTATTGTTTTGATGGAATAGAGTAGTAGTACTTGCTGCCATCTTTTACAGTATAAAAGCTATCAATACCATTTCCTAGCATTTCTGTAACCCATCCCGCTACTTCATGCCCTTCGGTTTTCATTAATGCAACAGCTTTGGCAACACCAACGGCATCCCAAATTTGAAAAGGCCCGTGTTCCCAACCAAAACCTGCTCTTAAAGCATCGTCTAAACGGTAAAGCTCATCAGAAATTTCTGGAATTCTATTTTGTACGTAAGCAAAAATAGAGGTGAAAGATTTGCGGTAAAATTCGCCCGCTTTGTCTTTACCATTGATAAGCACCTTAAATCTATCGGTAACATTATCAATGGTTTTTGTTAGCTGTAATGTTGCGAATTTTGGGCGTTTTGCAGCGCGGTATTCCATTGTATTTAAATCCAATACAAGAATCTCTCTTTTGCCTTCTTTATTGGTTACGCGTTTGTAAAAACCTTGTTTTGTTTTACTGCCCAACCATTTGTTTTCCATCATGGTATTGACAAAATCTGGAATAACAAAGCTGTCGCGCATTTCGTCTTTTGGGCAATTGTCTTTTACACCATTTGCGGTATGCACTAAAGTGTCTAATCCAACAACATCAATAGTTCTGAATGTAGCCGATTTTGGACGGCCAATAACAGGGCCGGTTAATTTATCAACTTCTTCTACAGTTAAGCCCATTTCTTTAACAACATGGAATAAACTCATGATACCAAAAATACCGATGCGATTGCCAATAAAGGCGGGCGTATCTTTGGCTAAAACAGATGTTTTTCCTAAAAATTTTTCGCCGTATATCATTAAGAAATCGGTTACTTCTTGTTGGCATTTTGGCCCCGGAACAACTTCAAATAATTTTAAATAACGCGGCGGATTAAAGAAATGCGTTACAGCAAAGTTCTTTTGGAAATCATCGCTACGGCCTTCGCTCATAAATTTTATAGGAATACCAGATGTGTTAGAGGTAATTAAAGTACCTGGTTTTCTGTGTTTTTCAATTTGTTCAAACACTTTTTGTTTGATGTCTAAGCGCTCTACAACTACTTCTATAATCCAATCTACAGTAGAAATTTTATGCAAATCATCTTCTAAATTACCTGTAGCAATTCTACTTGCAAATTTTTGATTGTAGATGGGTGACGGTTTCGATTTTAATGAAGCTTTTAAACTGTCATTAACCAATCTATTGCGTACAATCTTGTCCTCGAGTGTGAGGCCTTTGGCTTTTTCTGCTGCGTTTAATTCGCGTGGAACAATATCGAGTAACAATACTTCTACACCAATATTTGCAAAATGGCAAGCAATGCCCGACCCCATAATTCCAGAACCAACAACAGCTACTTTTTTTATAGATCTTTTTTTCATATTATATTATATAAATTTAATTGTTAGTCACTTATAATTTAAATTACTTTCAATACTTAAAAAATTGATTTTTCATTTACCAATTTAGTTATGGTTTGCGTAACTTCTATAAAATTATTTATCTTTTCTTCTGAGATGCGCTCTGTAACAACCTTGTTAAAACGAAAAACGGATTGTTTTGAAATTTCTCTTTTTTCTTTTCCAATAGCTGTTAACTTTATGAGAACACTTCTGCCATCTTCAGGATGACGTTCCCTATAAATAAACTGCTTATCTTCCATAGATTTTAAAATTCGTGATAAACTTGTGGCTTCCATACCCATTTGTGGTCCTAAAGAAGTAGAGGGTGTACCATTGTCATAATCAATATTTAACAGTACAAATGCCATAGCCATCGTGCTGTTATGCTTTGAGGCCTGTTCATTATACATTTTTGCAACGGCTTGCCAAGAGGCTCTTAAGCAATGATCTATTGATTGGTCTCTATTCATTTTCCAAAGATATAAAAAAATACTATGCACGCATAGTAAAAATTAAAATTTTAAAATATAATTAACATTTTTATTTAATGTTAGCTTATTGCTATATTTGTTAGCTTGTAAAATAATAGGGTTATCGCAACCAATCAATATTATTTACCACTTGTACAATGACAAAAAATTAATTTATGAATTCATTATTAAAAGTAGAGAATGTTGTAAAAAATTACGGCGATTTTTGTGCCTTAAACAAGGTTTCTATAGATGTGCCCCAAGGAAGTATCTTTGGTTTATTAGGCCCTAATGGTGCTGGTAAAACAACATTAATTCGCATTATAAATCAGATAACAGGACCCGATGAAGGCCACATTTATTTAGACGGCGAAAAATTAAAACCAAGTCATATAGCTTCTATCGGGTACTTACCTGAAGAACGTGGTTTGTATAAAAACATGAAAGTGGGAGAGCAAGCTATTTATCTGGCGCAACTCAAAGGCATGTCAAAAGCCGATGCCAAAGCCAAACTTAAAATGTGGTTTGACAAATTTGATATTGGCGATTGGTGGGGTAAAAAAGTACAAGAACTCTCAAAAGGAATGGCTCAAAAAGTCCAGTTTATAGTAACCGTATTACACGAACCCAAACTGTTAATATTTGATGAACCTTTTAGCGGTTTCGACCCTATTAATGCCAACCTAATTCGCGATGAAATTTTATCATTACGCGATAAAGGGGCTACAATAATATTCTCTACACATAGAATGGAAAGTGTAGAAGAGGTTTGTGACCATATTGCTTTGATAAACAAAGCAAATAAAATACTAGATGGCAATCTCAATACCATTAAAAAACAGTTTAAAACCAATACGTTTGAAGTAGGTTTGGTGGCAAATGATTTAGAGGCTTTAAAATCAGAAATTGCTTCAAAATTTGTGGTACAACCAGCCGAGTTTAAATCGTTAAACCACGATTTAAAACTCAATATTAAGTTAGCCGAAAAAGAATCATCAAACGATTTGCTGAACTATTTAAGTTCAAAAGCTTCTATAAATCACTTTGTAGAATTGATACCCAGTGCCAACGATATTTTTATTCAAGCCATAAATAACAATACCCATGTATAAACTAAGACTCATAATAAAACGCGAATTTTTAGCCAAAGTCAAAAACAAATCATTTATTGTTATGACTATATTAAGTCCCATAATAATGGTGGGTATGGTAGCCTTAATAGCTTATCTAAATGTTAAAAATAGCGAAGAAGTACGTACCATTGCCTATATAGACAATTCAGATATTTTTACAGATATTTTTAAAGATACCAAAACAACAAAGTATATAAATTTAAATGACTTGTCTTTAAAAGAAGCCAAAGACAAGGCTCTTAACTCAGCATATTACGGGCTGTTATTCATCCCCAAAGAGGACAGTTTAAATGTATTGGCTAAAAGTATTTCTTTTTACGGAGAAGGCTCTCCCAGTCTGAATTTAATAAGCAACTTAGAAGGGAAGTTTCAACGTAAGATACGCGACCTTAAAATTGAAAAACTGGGTTTTGACATTGCTAAAATTAAAGCCGCTTCTACCAATGTTGAAATAAATACAGAGAAATATTCTGGAGAAAAAGCTTCTAAAATAGGGAGCATACTAAAAATGGTAGCAGGAGGAGGCTTTGGCTATCTTATTTTTATGTTTATCATTATTTATGGTACATCGGTTATGCGCAGTGTTATAGAAGAAAAAACAAACCGTATTATCGAAGTCATAATCTCATCGGTTAAACCTTTTAAATTGATGTTGGGTAAAATTTTAGGAAATGCCCTTGCAGGAGTGTTACAGTTTATTATCTGGATAGTCTCAGCAAGTTTGTTAATGATTGTCATTTCGAGTGTCTTAGGAGCCGATTTTAGCGCCCTTTCTGGTAATGCCCCCCAACTTACCCCCGAAATGACAGCGCAAATGCAAGAGTCGGTATCTGGAAATCTCACTTTGGTTTTACACGAACTGAAAGACTTTCCGTTTTTTACTTTATTCTTTTCATTTATTTTTTACTTTTTGGGTGGTTATTTAATTTACAGCTCTATTTATGCGGCCATTGGTGCTGCTGTTGACAGCGAAACCGATACCCAGCAATTTATGCTCCCCGTAATCTTACCCTTAATGGTAGCTATTTATGTCGGATTTTCTATCATAGAAAATCCACACGGATCTATTGCAGTAGGTTTTTCTATATTTCCATTAACATCGCCTATAGTAATGCTTATGCGGATACCCTTTGGTGTGCCTTGGTGGCAAATTGCCACATCAATGGTCTTACTTTTAATAACATTTTTAGGCGTGGTATGGTTTGCAGCCAAAATATACCGTGTAGGCATATTAATGTATGGTAAGAAACCGAGTTATAAAGAAATATATAAGTGGTTAAAATACTAATAATTAATAAATAGAGTTCTTTCTTTTGAGAAGGATTTAGGATGGGATGAGCAAAATACTAATTATAGAAGACGAGGCAGTTATACGTAGGGTGCTGACAAAAATTATTAAAGAAGAAAATTCAACCTACGAAATTGAAGAAGCCGAAGACGGGTTAGAAGGTATTACGCTTATTAAAGATAATGACTACGATCTTATTCTTTGCGATATTAAAATGCCAAAAATGGACGGCGTTGAAGTTTTAGAAAAAACACAAAAAATAAAACCCGAAATACCTTTTATCATGATTTCTGGTCATGGCGATCTTGACCAAGCCGTAGCCACAATGAAATTGGGCGCATTCGATTATATTTCTAAACCACCTGATTTAAACCGTTTGTTAACAGCTATAAAAAATGCCTTAGAACGCAAAGTTCTGGTTGTAGAAAATAAAATATTAAAGAAAAAAGTAAGCAAAGCTTACGAAATGATTGGCGAAAGCAAATCTATTGTAAATATAAAGGCCATTATAGATAAGGTAGCACCAACAGATGCACGTGTACTTATTACAGGAGCAAACGGAACAGGTAAAGAATTGGTAGCCCATTGGTTACATGAAAAAAGCCACCGCTTTAAGGCGCCTTTAATTGAAGTTAATTGTGCCGCTATTCCTTCAGAATTAATTGAAAGTGAGTTGTTTGGTCATGTTAAAGGGTCTTTTACAGGCGCAAATAAAGACCGGGCGGGTAAATTCGAATCGGCCAATGGCGGGACTATTTTTCTGGATGAAATTGGCGATATGAGTCTGTCGGCGCAAGCCAAAGTTTTACGTGTTTTACAAGAAAACAAAATAAGCAGGGTAGGAAGCGACAGAGACATAAAGGTTAATGTGCGCTTGGTGGCAGCAACCAATAAAGATTTGAAAAAAGAAATCGAAAAGGGTAAATTTAGAGAAGATTTATACCACAGAATTGGCGTTATTTTGATTCATGTGGCTTCGTTAAATGAACGCCGTGACGACATTCCTTTGTTAATTAAACATTTCTCTAAAAGAATTACAGCAGAACAAGGTATTGCACAAAAGATTTTTTCGAATGCTGCAATAAAACTCTTAAAAGCCTATGATTGGACAGGGAATGTAAGAGAACTGCGAAATGTTGTAGAGCGATTAATTATTTTGGGAGGGGCTGAAATATCTGAAAATGATGTCAAGCTTTACGCAAGTAAATAAATCTTTACTTTTAACCGATAAAAACACATCCATGAAATATGCCATTTACATTCTTATTTTTCTGATGATTTCTGTCGGATATTCTCAAGATTTTAAACAAGATTCCATACAAATAAAACAGTTTTACAACACTTCTTTATTAAATGGTAAAAGTTACCAATGGTTGACTTATTTAACTCAAAAAATAGGCGGCCGTTTATCGGGCTCCCAAAATGCACAAAAAGCGGTTAAATGGGGTAAAAAGGAACTCGAAAAATTGGGTTTAAACAAGGTTTGGTTACAGCCCGTTATGGTACCACATTGGGAGCGAGGCGAAAAAGAAGAAGCCTTTATCATTACCAGAAAAGGCAGGGTAAGTGTTCCTGTTTGCGCTTTAGGCGGATCGGTTGCTACAAAAAAAGGAGGGGTAACAGCACAGGTTATAGAAGTACACAGTGTAAAGGAAGTAGAAGATTTGGGTGAAAAAGTTCGTGGGAAAATAGTGTTTTATAACCGCCCCATGCAAGCCGATTTAATACAAACAGGTGCGGCCTATGGTGCTGCTGTAGGGCAACGTTATAATGGGGCACGTGTGGCTGGAAAATACGGTGCCGTTGGCGCCATTGTGCGCTCAATGAATTTGCGTTTGGATGATTTTCCACATACGGGCGTGATGAGTTATGGCGATTTACCCGACGCGCAAAAAATACCCACAGCTGCTATAAGTACCATCGCATCAAATAAATTAAGTGCGCTTTTAAAAACAAATCCCAACACCCGATTTTATTTCAAACAGCATTGTAAAATTTTTCCTGATGCGCCTTCGTTTAACGTAATAGGCGAATTGACAGGCAGTACTTTTCCAGATGAATACATCGTTGTAGGCGGTCATTTAGATTCTTGGGATTTGGCCGAAGGCGCTCAAGATGACGGTGCCGGTATTGTACAGTCTATGGAAGTATTGCGTTTGTTTAAAACAGTAGGGTACAGACCCAAACGCAGTATTAGGCTTGTGTTGTTTATGAACGAAGAAAACGGCTCGCGTGGTGGTAAAGAATACGCCCGCGTAGCTGAAGAAAAGAAAGAAAACCACATTGTAGCTTTAGAATCTGATGCAGGAGGGTTTACACCCCGAGGCTTTGGCTTTAACTGTAGCGATGCCAATTACGCCCAAGTTTTAAAATGGAAGCCTTTATTTGCACCTTATTTAATTCACGTTTTTGCCAGGGGTGGTGGCGGTTCTGATGTAGGACACCTCAACACAAAAGAGAATGTTATTTTGGGCTTGCAACCCGATTCGCAACGCTATTTTGATTACCACCACACAGCAATAGACAAGCTCGATATTGTTAACAAAAGAGAGTTAGAACTGGGGGCTGCCACTATGGCGGCGATGCTGTATCTGTTTGATAAATACGGGATAAAATAAGTATTTGTAAGGATAAAACGAGTTACCTGCAAGCGGAAAAAAATCCCATCGCACACAGTCAAGCACATTTGGTTTTTGCCATCGCTCAAAGTCAATACACAAAAAACCAAAAGAGCTTGCCTTTACCCACCGCCACACAAACTGAATGATTATTTTAATACTCATTTAATGAGATATTGAAAAATTATTCCTATTTTGCAGACTGAATTAAAAGATTCAAAAATGAACCGAATAAAAGAGGTTTTGGAAACGAAAGGAATTAAACAAAAGTGGCTTGCTGAACAGTTGGGCAAGAGTTACAATATGGTAAACTCTTATGCACAAAATAGAAGACAACCTAGTTTAGAAACATTGTTTGAGATTGCGAAAATATTAAACGTAGAAGTAAAAGATTTGATAAAAGAAAACGAATGACAAAAGAAAGTCAAATAGAAAACGAATTAATTGAGAGACTAAAAGACCTCAAATACACGTATCGCCCAGATATTCGTGATAAAAATGCTCTTGAACAAAACTTTAGACAAAAGTTTGAAAAACTAAACAGAGTAAATTTAACAACTTCAGAATTTGAAAGGCTTAAAGAAGAAATTATAAATCCTGATGTTTTTGAATCTTCAAAAAGATTGAGAGAACGAAACACTTTTCAACGTGAAGATGGAACACCTTTGCAATACACATTGGTAAATATAAAAGATTGGTGCAAAAACGATTTTGAAGTCATCAACCAATTACGAATGAATACTAACAACAGTCATCACAGATATGATGTTATTCTGTTAATTAATGGTATTCCTATGGTGCAAATTGAATTAAAAGCATTAGAAGTAAGTCCTAATCGTGCAATGCAACAAATTGTGGACTATAAAAACGACCCAGGAAACGGATACACTAACTCCTTACTTTGCTTTATGCAATTGTTTATCGTTAGTAATAAAACAACAACACTTTATTTTTCTAACAATAACAATAAACATTTTGCCTTTAATGCTGATGAACAATTTTTACCTGTTTATAAATTAGCAAATGAAGACAATGAACCTATCACGCATTTAGACGATTTTACCGATAAATTTTTAGCCAAATGTACTTTAGGACAAATGATAAGCCGCTATATGGTTTTAGTTGCAGTAGAGCAAAAAATATTAGTAATGCGACCTTATCAAATCTATGCTGTAAAAGCCATTGTAGATTGCATCCATCAAAATAGAGGAAACGGATATATTTGGCACACCACTGGAAGTGGAAAAACACTAACTTCATTTAAAGCATCTACTCTTTTAAAGGATAACCCTGATATTGAAAAATGTTTGTTTGTAGTAGATAGAAAAGACCTTGACAGACAAACACGCCAAGAATTCAATAAGTTTCAAGAAAATTGTGTAGAAGAAAACACCAATACCGAAACATTAATACAACGAATGCTATCTACCGATTATGCAGATAAGGTAATCGTAACCACCATTCAAAAATTAGGTTTAGCATTGGATGAAAGTGGCAAACAAAACAAGAAAAAAATAGAAAAAGGTATTCCTACGTATAAAGAGCGATTAGCACCACTAAGCGATAAACGTATTGTATTTATTTTTGATGAATGCCACCGTTCGCAATTTGGTGAAAATCATAAATCCATTAAAGAATTTTTTCCAAATGCACAATTATTTGGGTTTACAGGTACACCTATTTTTGAACAAAACGCTACCTACAAAACCATTGATGGAACACAAGCATCTTACAAAACAACCCAAGATGTTTTTCAAAAAGAATTGCATTCATACACCATAACCAATGCCATAGACGACAGAAATGTATTACGTTTTCATATCGACTATTTCAAACCGGATGGCAAAGTAACCATTGGTAGCGATTTGCATAAATTAGCAGTTGCAAATGCCATTATAAACAAACACGACAAAGCAACGAATTCTAGACGTTTTAATGCAGTATTGGCAACTTCATCTATCAATGATGCGATTAAATATTACGAACTGTTTAAAGAATTACAAGAAGATAAAAAACAACAAGACGAAAGCTACAAAGCTTTAAATATTGCTTGTGTATTCTCGCCACCGGCAGAAGGCAACAAAGACGTACTACAATTACAAGAAGACCTACCGCAAGAAAAAGCAGATAATGAAGTAGAACCTAACCAAAAAAAGGAAGCTCTAAAAACCATTATTGCTGACTATAACAAACAATACGGAACCAATCACGATATAAACAATTTTGATTTATACTACCAAAATGTACAGCAACGCATTAAAGACCAAAAATATAGCAATACAGACTATCCACATAAAAAAAAGATAGATGTAATGATTGTGGTTGATATGCTACTCACAGGTTTTGATTCTAAATATCTAAACACCTTGTATGTAGATAAAAACCTGAAATATCACGGATTAATACAAGCATTTTCTCGTACCAACCGTGTGCTAAACGATACCAAACCCTACGGAAATATATTAGATTTCCGCCAACAAGAAGACAATGTAAATGAAGCCATTGCCTTATTCTCGGGTGCTAAAATAGATAATCCTAAAGAAATTTGGTTAGTTGATGCAGCTCCTAAAGTAATAGAAAAATACAAAAAAGCGGTTGCCAATTTAGAGCAATTTATGCAAGCACAAGGGTTGGAATGTACGCCCGAACAAGTAAATAATTTAAAAGGTGATGAGGCTCGTGCCGAATTTATCAATAGTTTTAAAGAAGTACAACGCCTTAAAACACAACTAGACCAATATACCGACCTAAAAGAAGAGCAAACCGAAACTATTGAAGCATTATTGCCAGAAGATGATTTGCGTTCGTTTAGAAGCGTGTATATTGATACAGCCAAACGATTAAAAGCACAGCAAGACAAAGGCGGTAGCGATACACCGCCAGAAGTACAACAACTCGATTTTGAGTTTGTACTTTTTTCTTCTGCTATCATTGATTACGATTATATTATTGGTTTGATTGCCAACTACACCCAAAACAAATCTTCTAAACAGAAGATGACCAAGTTGCAATTGATAAACCTATTGAGTTCTTCTGCCAATTTAATGGACGAACGAGAAGATATTATTGATTATATCAACTCCTTAGAAATTGGCAAAGGCTTAACCGAAAAACAAATACGAGAAGGTTACCAAACCTTTAAAACCGAAAAATTTAGCAAAGCATTAAATGCCATAGCCAAAAAATATGGCTTGGAAGCCGATAGCCTTAGTGCCTTTGTAACAAGAATATTAGACCGAATGATTTTTGATGGTGAAGCATTAAGCGACTTACTTGCACCATTAGATTTAGGATGGAAAGACCGCACCAAAAAAGAATTGGCACTAATGGACGACCTTGTGCCACTATTAAATAAACAAGCCCAAGGACGCGAAATAGCAGGATTAACAGCTTATGAAAAAAAATAAAGAAAATATACAGTTAGTGCCTAAATTTAGGTTTAAGGAGTTTGTGGGAGAATGGTCTAGTACAACAATTGGTGATAATTGTACTCTTAAAGGGCGTATTGGGTATAGAGGTTATACAAAGCAAGATTTGGTTGAAGAGGGACAAGGTGCTCTAGTATTAGGAGGAAAGCATATTCAAAATCAATATTTAGATATTTCTGACCCTACTTTTCTAAAATGGGATAAGTATTATGAATCTCCTGAAATTATGGTTGAAATCAATCACATAATTTTTTCTCAAAGGGGGAGTTTAGGTGATTGTGCATTAATTCACCAAGATATAGGTAAGGCAACCATAAATCCAAGTATGGTTTTAATAAAAGATATAACTTGCAACATCTATTTCCTATACTACATATTAATTGGAAATAGTATTCAAAAAGAAGTTAAAAGAATTAGTACTTCAGCAGCAATACCAATGCTTTCACAAAAGCAAATAAAAGAATTCCCTTTTTATATACCCAACCCCAAAGAACAACAAAAAATAGCCAACACCCTAAGCAGTTTAGACGATTACATCAAAGCCGAAACCGAAAAACTAAGCCTATTAAAAGAACATAAAAAAGGTTTATTACAACAACTCTTTCCTGCTAAGGGCGAAAGAGTACCCAAAAAGCGTTTCCCTGAATTTGTGCAGTATGGGGAGTGGGTGGAGAAAGCATTAGAAAATTGCTTAGATTATCTTCAACCAACACCATATTTGGTTAGTAACACAGATTATAAAGATGAATATGAAACACCAGTGTTGACAGCAGGTAAAACTTTTATTTTAGGTTATACAGACGAAAAAAATGGGATATTTTCAGATAATCTTCCTGTAATAATTTTTGATGATTTTACTACAGCAACAAAATTTGTTGATTTCCCCTTTAAAGGTAAATCATCAGCAATGAAAATATTAATTGCTAAAAATAAAAGCAATGTTAAGTTTATGTATGAGGCTATGCAAAATATAAAGTTTGAAGTAAGCACTCATAAAAGACATTGGATTTCTATTTTTTCTAAATTAAAAATACTTATACCAACCAACCCGCAAGAACAACAAAAAATAGCCGATACCCTAACAGCAGTAGATGACTTAATCACCGCCCAAACCGAAAAGATAGAAACATTAAAAGCCCATAAAAAAGGCTTAATGCAAGGTTTATTTCCAAAAATTGAAAATTAGAAATGAATAGAATTAGCAACTTTACTAACCTTGCCGAAATAGCACAACACTTTCGTGATGACCTAACAGGAAATAACCGAAAGGTAAAAGAACTTATTTTGTTCTTTGCTCATAATGGTACGGGTAAAACTAGGTTGTCAATGGCTTTTAAAGAATTGGGTAAAACAGATGGTAATAGAGATACTTTGTATTTTAATGCCTTTACAGAAGACCTTTTTGTTTGGAACAACGACCTAGATAACGATACTGACAGAAAAATAATGCTCAATAAAGATTCGGCTTTCTTTAACGGTTTGCAAGATTTGGAAATGGAAACCCGTATTGGTTCACTCTTTCAAAACTACGTAGATTTGAATTTTTTTATAGATTATGATAATTATACCGTTACATTTTCAAGAACCATTCTCATAGGTGACACCACCGAAACCGTAGAAAATATAAAAATATCAAGAGGAGAAGAAAATTTATTTATTTGGTGTTTTTTTATTGCCATTTGCGAACTCGCTATTGACCAAGTAAATAGTGAAGATGATACAGGAGCGTATAATTGGGTTAAATACATTTATATAGACGACCCTATTTCATCATTAGACGAAAACAATGTAATTTCAGTAGCATCAGATTTGGCTCATTTAATTAAAAGAGAAGATAATAAAATCAAGACCATCATATCAACACATCATAGTCTTTTTTTCAATGTAATGTTTAACGAATTAACAAGAAAAATAAAAAACAAATGTTATTTTTTACATTCTAAAGATGCACAAAATTACGCACTTCAAAATACAGGAGACACACCTTTTTTTCATCATATTGCTATCATTAGCGAACTAAAACGAGTTGTTGATTCGGGTACTATTTATACTTTTCACTTTAATGCTATGCGGAGTATTTTAGAAAAAACAGCCAGCTTTTTTGGTTATGATAAAATTGATAAATGTATTAATGGTTTAGAGGATGAAGTGCTTTTTGAAAGGGCATTAAACCTTTTTAGTCACGGTAAATATTCCGTTTTTGACCCACAAGAAATGGGAACGGACAATAAAGACTTGTTTAAAAGAATATTAGAAGGATTTTTAGAAAAATACGAATTTCAGTTACCTGAAATTTTTAACGAAACGACACAAACAACATAATAATGACAGCACAACAAAAAAAATTAGGCGATACCCTTTGGAAAATAGCCAACGAACTTAGAGGAGCAATGAATGCAGATGATTTTAGAGATTATATGCTTTCCTTTCTGTTTTTACGCTATTTATCCGATAATTATGAAGCGTCAGTACAAAAAGAATTAGGTTCAGACTATCCAAAATTAGAAGAAGGCGATAATCGTACGCCTTTATTGGTTTGGTATGAGCAAAATCCAAACGACATTGAAGCCTTTGAAAAACAAATGCGTAGAAAAGTACATTATGTTGTAAAACCGGATTTTCTGTGGAGTAGTATTTCCGAATTGGCTCGTACACAACACAGCGATTTATTAGACACCCTACAACAAGGGTTTAAGTACATAGAAAACGAATCGTTTGAAAGTACCTTTAAAGGCTTGTTTTCTGAAATCAATCTAGATTCTGAAAAACTAGGAAAAAACTATGAAGCCCGAAATAAAAAACTGTGTACCATCATTACCAAAATTGCGGAAGGAATTGCCGATTTTTCTACAGATACCGATACACTTGGTGATGCATACGAATACTTAATTGGTCAATTTGCAGCAGGTTCAGGTAAAAAAGCAGGTGAGTTTTATACACCACAAGAATTGTCTTCTATCCTATCGGAAATTGTCGTATTAGACGGACAAAATCCCAAAGCAGGAAAAAAGAAAAAAATAAACAAAGTATTTGATTTTGCTTGTGGTTCGGGTTCTTTGCTCTTAAATGTGCGTAAAAAAGTAGGTAAAGATGGCGTAGGTAGAATTTACGGACAAGAAAAAAACATAACAACATATAACTTGGCACGAATGAATATGCTCTTGCACGGAGTAAAAGATTCGGAGTTTGAAATACATCACGGAGATTCATTAGCAAATGATTGGGATATGCTCAACGAAATGAATCCAGCTAAAAAAATGGAGTTTGACGCTATTGTTGCCAATCCACCATTTAGTTTACGTTGGACACCATCAGAAACAATGGGAGAAGATTTCCGTTTTAAAGATTATGGCTTAGCACCTAAATCAGCAGCCGACTTTGCTTTTTTATTACACGGTTTTCACTTTTTAAGTGATGAAGGAACAATGGCTATTATTTTGCCACACGGAGTACTGTTTAGAGGCGGAGCAGAATCTCGCATAAGAACTAAACTATTAAAAGACGGAAACATTGATACCGTAATTGGCTTACCTTCAAACTTGTTTTTCTCAACAGGTATTCCTGTAAGTATTTTGGTGCTAAAAAAATGTAAAAAAGAAGATGATATATTGTTTATAAATGCAAGTGAGCATTTTCAAAAAGGAAAACGACAAAATCATTTGAGAGAAGAAGATATTCAAAAAATTGTAGATACTTATCAATTCAGAAAGGAAGAAGAACGTTATTCTCGTAGAGTGACTTTAGAAGAAATTGAAAAGAATGATTTTAATCTAAACATTTCTAGATATGTAAGTACAGCAAAACCGGAGCCAATCATTGATTTAGAAGAAGTGAATAAAAAATTGACAGAAATAGAAAAGAAAGCGACTAAATCACTGAATGAACACAATAAATATTTAAAGGAATTAGGACTGAAAACAATTTGAACGGAGGATTGCCAACGCAAGTTCAAGCACATTTAAAGTTTGCTCGTGCCTCACAAATTTAAAAGAGCTTTCACGCCAACGCTAGCAAGTTTGCGGAAAGAAAGCCAGCACCTAACAAAGTATAAAAATAATAGCCGAAATAGTAGTAAATATGAACGTTGTAGTCCGCAATAATATTAGTAGTAAATAGAAAAAATCTACTTCCGAAATCGGCTACTATTCTTATACAAAACGTTGGGCACAATAAAAACATTCTGGTTTCAATTGAAAATATCGAAAAATAAACTACTTTTGATACTATCAAATGATACTATCAAATGAAGTCTCCTTACAATATAACTTCTAAAATTTTAAAACTTGTGACTTCTATTTCAGTAAAAATAGGAGAAATTAATGCAAACTTACTGGACAAACCCTCCCCTCTACTGAGAAAACAGAACAGAATTAAAACAATTCATAATTCTTTAAAAATTGAAGGGAATACTTTATCAGAAGAACAAATAACTGCAATTCTCGAAAAACGAAGAGTAATTGGTCCAAAAAAGGACATTACAGAAGTATTAAACGCAATAGATGTTTATGAAAACTTGAACAATTTTAATTTTCAATCTGAAAAGGATTTTTTAAAGGCTCACAAATATTTAATGCAAAACCTAATCGAAAAACCTGGTAACTACAGAAAACAAGGCGTAGGAATTGTAAAAGGAAGTAAAGTTGAACATGTTGCTCCGCCGCATGAAAACGTACCATACCTAATGAAAGATTTATTTAAATATCTAAAAAATAAAAATGAATTGGATTTAATCAAAAGTTGTGTGTTTCATTATGAAATGGAATTTATTCATCCATTTATGGATGGTAACGGGAGAATGGGGAGACTTTGGCAAACACTAATCTTGAAAAATGAATATTCCGTATTTGAATTCATTTCTTTAGAAACTCTAATTAGCAAATCTCAAAAAAAATATTACAACGCATTATCCAAAAGTGACAAACAAGGAAAATCAACAGTTTTTATTGAATATATGTTAAACATCATTGACAATTCTCTTGAGCATACCTTAAATTTCGGAACAAAAAAATTAACTCAAATCGAAAGGTTAAATTATTTTATCGAAAAAAATAAGAATGAGTTTACAAGGAGAAACTATATGGAAACTTTTAAAGATATTTCATCTGCTACAGCAAGTAGGGATTTGAACAAAGGAGTTGAATTGAAATTATTTTCTAAAATTGGAGAAAAAAATAAAACTAAATACAAAATTAAAAGTACCCAACAACGGTTATAATTCATTGTGGGTAGTTTAGCCCCCAATAAGTTGAAATTTACTCGGACTCAAATCGGGAAAACATAATTTGTAGATTATAATTTGTGCCAGATTTCTAAATCTTATTTTGATTGTCTTTTTAACAGCATCATCTATTGCATTTTGGAATAAAAAGCACCAGTAATTAATCTTAAAAATGACAAAGCGGAAGCATTCAACACCATTTAAAATTAATTGCTAGAACAAGTCTCTACTTTCAAAATTCTACTCGGTTTGTATTTGCTTAAAAACGCTACCTTCCACCCGCAATAGCTGCGCCAATAATACCCGCATTATTTTGGGCTTTGGCAATTAAAATGGGTGTTTTTGAATCGAGATACTTTTCGTATTTATAAAATTTATTGCTAATACCACCGCCTAAAATAATAAGACTTGGCGCCACAATTGTGTGTATGTAATTTAAAAAAAAATTAAAGCGCTTCCCCCATCTTTTATAGTTTAAGTCTTCGCGTTTTCTTGCGGCATCAGAGGCGTAGAGCTCTATCAATTTGCCATTTTTATAAAGCAATTGCCCCAATTCAAAATTAGGTAAGAGCTCTCCGTTAAAAAAGGCACCAGAGCCTATACCCGTACCAACTGTTATGGTTAAAACCAGCCCTTTTTTACCTTTTCCCGCACCAAAATTCATTTCGGCCAAACCAGCGGCATCAGCATCGTTAATGACTGTAAAATCCAAGCCTGTGGCATTTTTAAAAAGCTTGGCAGTATTAACACCTACCCAATCTTCGTGTAAATTTCCGTAACCCATACACGTACCGTCTGAAATTATTGTGGGAAACCCACAGCCAACAGCCCCTTGCCAATTAAAAAAGGCAACAAGTTCTTTAATTGTATTGGCCATAACTTGAGGTGTAGCAGGTTTTGGTGTTGGAATACGGTGTCTTTCTGAAACAAATTGCCCAGTGTTTAAGTTAACGATAGCTCCCTTAATACCCGAACCGCCTATATCTATTCCTAAAATCTCCATAGATTTAAATAAATGTTTTTAGAGTATTCAAATTAACAGAATAAATATTAATTTTTAGGGTGTTTTTTTATTTTTATTTGATTTAAGTCAGGGTATTATTTACAAGATTTGTTGGCTAATTTTTAACTTAAAGACTTATCAAAAAGCCGTATATTTGCAAAACTAAAAAAATGCTACATGGATATAAAATCTTCTGCTACAAGTCAAAAAGAGCTCTCCTTTAACCAATTCAAAAAAGAGGTTTTACACGATTATAAAATCGCTGTAATTAGTAGGGAGTGCAGTCTTTTGGGCCGCAGAGAGGTTTTGATGGGAAAAGCAAAATTTGGCATATTTGGCGACGGAAAAGAAGTGCCACAATTGGCAATGGCCAAAGCCTTTAAAAAAGGCGATTTCAGGTCTGGCTATTATCGCGATCAAACATTTATGATGGCTATTGGCGAATTGACACCCCGGCAATTTTTTGCGGGTTTATATGCACACCCTGATATTGAAGCAGATCCAATGTCTGGTGGCCGTCAAATGGGTGGGCATTTTACCACCCATAGTTTGGATGAAAAAGGCAATTTTAAAAATTTAACAGAGCAATACAATTCAAGTGGCGATATTTCGCCAACGGCGAGTCAAATGCCACGCATGTTGGGCATTGCTTATGCCTCGAAAATGTACCGCCGTTTGCCCAATTTAAAGGATGAAAAATTTTCTAAAAATGGCAACGAAATTTCTTGGGGAACTATTGGCAACGCCAGTACTTCTGAAGGGGTATTTTTTGAAACAATAAATGCGGCTGGTGTTTTGCAAGTACCTATGGTTGTAAGTGTTTGGGACGATGCTTATGGCATTTCTGTCCCTGCCAAATTTCAAACAACAAAAGAAAGTATTTCTGAAATTTTGAGTGGATTCCAACGTGATGAAGAGGCAAAAGGCTTTGAAATTTTTGTTGTAAAAGGATGGGAGTATCCACAATTAATCGATGTGTATAATAAAGCCGCTAAAGTGGCACGTCAAGAACATGTTCCTGTATTAATACATGTAACCGATTTAACACAGCCCCAAGGCCATTCAACATCAGGCTCTCACGAAAGATACAAAAGCAAAGAGCGTTTAGATTGGGAGAAAGAGAATGATTGTATCTTAAAAATGCGCGAGTGGATTATTGATTTTGAATTAAAAGACGAAGACAACAACAGTCTTAAATTTATAGATTCTGAAGCAGAACTTATTGAGATTGAAAAAAAGGCTAAAAGAGAAGTGAATTTGGCTAAAAGAGAAGCGTGGAATGCCCTACAAAATCCAATTGTAGAACAAAAGAAAACCATTATTCAGTTGCTTTCAAATCTCTCGGAAAAAAGTAAAAACAAAGCTTTTATACTTAAATTAAGAAACGATCTGTCTTTGGTTTCCAATCCAGTTGTTAAAGATATTCTTATGACTGCAAGAAAAGTTCTTGTTTATGTTAGAAATGAAGATTCTTTAGAGAGAGAGGAATTACAAAATTGGATTTTAAACTGTATAAAAGTAGAGCAACCAAAATTTAGTTCACATCTCTATAGCGACACCCATAAAAGGGCATCGCTTGTTAAAGAAGTTTTGCCTATTTATAATGACGGCAGTGCTTTAGTTGATGGCAGAATAATTTTAAAAGATAATTTTGACGTCCTGTTTTCTAAAAATAAAAATATCTTTATTTTTGGTGAAGATGCAGGTAATATAGGCGATGTAAATCAAGGATTGGTAGGGCTACAACAAAAATATGGTAAAATGCGTGTTTCTGACACAGGCATTAGAGAGGCTACTATTTTAGGTCAGGGTATTGGTATGGCACTAAGAGGCTTGCGCCCCATTGCAGAAATTCAATATTTAGATTATTTACTTTACGCATTACAAATAATGAGCGACGATTTGGCAACCCTTCATTACAGAACGGTTGGCAAGCAAAAAGCACCGCTAATTATCAGAACACGGGGCCATAGATTAGAAGGTATCTGGCATTCGGGTTCTCCTATGGGGGCATTAATTCATTTGTTGCGCGGTATAAATATTTTAGTACCGAGAAACATGACTAAAGCTGCGGGGTTTTATAATACTTTATTGGCTTGTGATGAACCTGCTTTAATAGTTGAAAATTTAAATGGCTACCGTATTAAAGAAAAAAAACCGCTTAATTTGGGCGAATTTAAAACCCCAATTGGTGTGGTCGAAACAGTTAAAAAGGGCACTGATATAACGGTTGTTTCTTATGGCTCAACTTTAAAAATTGTAGAAGATGTTATTGCCGATTTAAATCAGGTGGCCATCGATATAGAAATTATTGATGCACAAAGTTTATTGCCTTTCGATTTAAACCACGATTGTGTTAAAAGCGTTCAAAAAACAAACAGGCTCATTATTATTGACGAAGATGTACCAGGAGGTGCTTCGGCCTATTTATTACAAGAGATTTTAGAGAAACAGAATGCCTATCAGTATTTAGACAGCAAACCCATTACTTTAACAGCACAACCACACAGAGCTGCTTATGGTACAGATGGCGATTATTTTTCAAAACCAAATGCTGAAGATATTTTTGAAACTATTTATGCCATAATGAATGAGGCCAATCCTTTAAAATATAAAAAACTGTATTAATTTACCTGTTAAATTTAAAATAACCACACAAAAAAAGCCTCCTAATTAGGAGGCTTTTTTTGTGTAAACTAATCTCACAGATAAATTTTATAATATAATTAGTAGAGGTTGATAATTATCATATTTTATGCAAAAAATATATACTAATTTTGAGGATAGTTAAATTACACTACACTATTTATACTTAAATTTATTGATATGGCAAAAGTTCAAGGCGCAATTGTGGTAGATACTGAAACTTGTAAAGGTTGTGAGGTATGTATGCCCGTTTGTCTGGAAAATGTAATTAAAATGTCAAAAGAGGTTAACCGCAAAGGGTATCATTATGCTTATATGGATAAACCAGAGGCTTGTACAGGATGTACAAACTGCGCCATTGTTTGTCCAGATAGAGCATTGTCTGTTTACAGAGTTAAGGTGTCTGCTTAATTTAAAAAAAATATTGAAATGTCTGAATTGAAATTGATGAAAGGTAATGAAGCCTTAGCCGAAGCTACTATTCGCGCTGGCGCTGATGCTTATTTTGGATATCCCATCACACCACAAACCGAAATAATAGAATATTTAATGACCGAACAACCTGAAAAAAGAACAGGTATGGTTGTGTTGCAAGCCGAAAGCGAATTGGCAGCTATAAACATGGTTTATGGCGCGGCAAGTACGGGTAAAAAAGTAATGACTTCGTCTTCAAGCCCCGGAATATCATTAAAACTCGAAGGGATATCTTATATGGCTGGCGCCGAATTGCCAGGTGTTATTGTAAATGTTGTACGTGGCGGTCCAGGCTTGGGCACCATCCAACCGTCGCAAGCCGATTATTTCCAATCTGTAAAAGGAGGGGGGCATGGCGATTATAAACTCTACGTTTTGGCTCCCTCATCGGTTCAAGAAATGTCAGATTTTGTAGAAGATGCTTTTGATATTGCTTTTAAATACCGCGCCCCTGTGCTTATCTTATCGGATGGACTGATTGGTCAAATGATGGAAAAAGTGTATTTAAAAGACCAAAAACCAAGATTGACCAATGAGGAGGTTATTGAAAAATATGGCGATTGGGCCGTTACTGGTAAAAAAGGACGCGAACGCAACATCATTACATCTCTCGATTTACAATCAGAAAAAATGGAAGCACGTGTGCGCAGGTTGATGAAGAAGTATGAAAAAATGGAGAAAGAAGACATGCGTTTTGAAAAAACACTTTGTGATGACGCTGATTATCTTATTGTAGCCTATGGCTCAAGTGCACGTATCAGTCAAAAAGCAGTTGAATTGGGTCGTAAAAAAGGCATTAAAATTGGTTTATTGCGTCCCATAACATTATTCCCTTACCCCAAACAACCTTTATTTGAATTGGCAAATCAGGTAAAAGGGATTTTAAGTGTTGAGCTCAATGCAGGCCAGATGGTTGAAGATGTCAGACTTGCTGTTGAACATAAAATTCCTGTTGCACATTTTGGCAGGACAGGTGGTATAATTCATACACCCGAAGAAATTTTAGAAGCTTTAGAACAAAAAATTATTAAATAATGGAGGTATTAGACATTATAAAACCTGAGAACCAAGTATTTTGTAAAACAAAATTGATGACAGATTGCCCTTTGTCTTACTGTCCTGGTTGTGGTCACGGCACCGCTCATAATTTAACCATGGAGGTAATTGACGAAATGGGTATTTCAGAAGATACCATTGGTGTGGCACCAGTAGGTTGTTCGGTTTTGGCTTACGACTTTATGAATATTGATATGACCCAGGCAGCCCACGGACGTGCCCCAGCAGTGGCAACAGCTATTGCAAGAACATGGCCAGAAAAGTATGTTTTCACCTATCAAGGTGATGGCGATTTGGCGGCTATCGGTACTGCAGAAACCATTCATGCCTGTAACAGAGGCGAAAATATTGTAATTATTTTCGTGAATAATGGTATTTATGGAATGACAGGAGGGCAAATGGCACCCACTACTTTAGAAGGTATGAAATCTTCTACATCGCCTTATGGAAGAGATATTGAAACAATGGGCGCGCCGTTAAAAATAACCGAATTAATTGCCAATCTTCCAGGAGTTAATTTTGTTTCGCGCCAATCTGTACATACACACAAACATGCGCGTAAAGCCAAAAAAGCCATTCGTAAAGCCTTTGAAAATATTAAAATGAAAAAAGGCTTATCGTTTGTAGAGATTGTTTCTAACTGTAATTCTGGTTGGAAAATGACACCTCTCGAATCTAATATTTGGATGGAAAAGAATATGTTTCCTTATTTTCCTCTAGGGGATATAAAAGTAGATGGTAAATTAAAATAAAAAACAATGACAGAAGAAATTATTATTGCAGGTTTTGGTGGTCAAGGCGTGCTATCTATGGGTAAAATTTTAGCTTATTCTGGCATTATGCAAGATGAAGAGGTAAGTTGGATGCCTTCTTATGGCCCAGAAATGCGCGGCGGAACGGCCAACGTAATTGTTATTTTAAGCAATGAACGTATCAGCTCTCCGTACCTAAAAGTATTTGATACAGCCATTATATTGAACCAACAATCAATGGATAAATTTCAAAGTACTGTAAAACCAGGAGGTGTTTTATTATATGACCCTAATGGTATCACCATTCATCCCACACGGACAGATATTAAAATTTTTCAGATTGAAGGCAATAAATTAGCTGTAGATATGGGCAATACAAAAATATCTAATATGATTGTTTTAGGCGCCTTTTTAAAAATTAAACCCATTGTAAAATTAGACAATGTTATTGAAGGACTTAAGAAATCTTTGCCAGAACGCTACCATCATTTAATTCCGTTAAACAAAGAAGCCATTGCAAAAGGGATGGATAATTTGATGTCTTTTAAAGTAAATGAGCCGAGTTTGTCTTAATGGGTTTTAAAAGAATCCCCGTTTAAGAACTTTTATAAACGATGCAATGTCTGTGGTCAAAATAAAACGAATTCTCGTATTGTAATTGTGTTGTGCAAACTCCCAACCATTGTTTGAAAGGACAGGAAAATACACTTCAAACAACTCGTGGGCAATATTTAAACGGAAACCACCATCGTACAAAAAGTGAATTTTTGTACCTTGGTCTTTAACAAGACCGAGGTCGCTATACACTTCAACATAGCGCCAGATACTTATGCTTTGGTTGGTTGTTAAAATCCATTCATTGGCAAAATTATGAGAGAGTTTAGATTTAAAACCGCCTTCGTTTACAATTATTTGTTGACTTAAAAATCCAGAACTTTCAGAACGACCTAGGTAATTGTAATCAAACAAATAATCGGAAGGTTTGTCAAGAGCAAAACTAAAAAAATCACCTTCGGTATTGTTGTGTATAAAAGCACCTGCAAATACCCTAAAGTCAATTTGTCTGATCTTATCTGTTAATTTGCGGTACCTGAAATCGAAAGAAATTTTACTAAAATTTTTGTCTATCTGAAGGTCAATATTATACCTTAAATCTCTTACAATATCGGGTTTACTATAGCCATATCTTAAATTAAGAATAGCATATCTGCTAATTTCTGTAGGGTCAGATAGGCTGTTTTTTTCTCTGTTAACCGACACATACCTTAGCATTAAACCTTTACCACCCACATCTCTAAGGCTTTTTCGTTTAAACTGAAGGCTCACAAAAGGCGACAATTTATTAAACAATAAATTGGGTGCATAATGAAAACTACTGCCAGCAATACCACCGCTAATTTGATATATGTTAGAGTCTTCGGGCAAATATTTGTAGCGTACCGAAAATGAGCCTGTAAGCGATTTACTTTTAAAACCGTAAGTAGGGGTAATTTTATACAAAAAATTCTTCTTTAAAAAAGTTTCGTTATACAATCTAGGTCCTAGTAAAAAGCCATCGTAAAAGTTGTAATTGCCATATATATTATAAAAAACCTGATTGTAATTCGGGTCTTCAATATCTTTTAAGAGCCTAAACTGAATGGGTCTGTTAAAAATACCACTCTTCGTTTTTTTCCAGTTATTCCGCATATTGAATTCTGGATAAATGTATTCGTAGTTTAATACAAGATTGTCAATGCCATTTTTTGGGATGTTAACTGTTAAAGTAGAGTCTATATTAGAAAACCATTTTTTGTAGTGAATGGTTTTATTTTTAAGCCCATATAAGACTATAGGTACTGTAATATGGCGTTTGTTTTTTATGGTAACAGCAATGGAATCGTTTTTTATTTTGGCTTTGGTTATGGTATAATCAATTTTCTTTTTGGTGTGTATATAATCATTAAAAAACCACGACAAGTCTTTTGTTGTATTATTTTTAAGCAGCCTTTCAAAATCATGACTTGATACTTTTTTAAGTTTGTATTTTTTGTAAAATTGGCCAATAGTATGTTTTATAACAGAACCGCCTATAAAGGCATTTAGATATTTCAAACCCATTCCGGCTTTGTATTTGTTTACAATTTTTCTGTTAAAATTAGACAGAGAATCGGCACGTGTGCTTAGGGCTTGATCTAAATTTTTTCGGGCTGCAAATTGGTAGACAAAAGGGTATTTTTCGTTAAAATTTAATTTGGAGATATTAAAATTCTTAAGGCCCCAAAGTTTTGAAAGATTGCCTATAGCTTTAACATCTTTGTAGTTGGCATCAACATAGTTCATCATTAAATAAGTTTGCAATCCGTCTGCAAGCCACTTGTCTTCCCTTAAATTAAAAAGAAAACTGCGGTCAATAAATTTTTCTGTTAAGGTTTTAAACATTTTAATATCCCATTCAAACACATCGCTAAATGGGTGAAGCGATTTGGGTAATTGGTTAAAACCGTAAATAGGGTTTTTGTTGTAAGCCGCTTCTGTCAATACAATTTTAGGATAGGGGTAGGCACCTAAATAATCTTTTATAAAGGCGATAGAACGATTTAGTATTTGAGATTTTAATTTTTTGTTCAAATTAACACTCTCAATATCCGTAAAAACAGCAACATCAGAGGTTACATATTTTTCAAAATTGTTGTCAACGCGTAAATATATTTCGGCATCGTTTATTGTGTTGCAATACATTTTGTAATGCACTTCGTTTTTTTCTATATAAGTATCAGAAATAAGCAGGTTAGAAGTTAAGGAATATACAGAGGGCGCTACAAAAGAAATTTCGTAAGTATAAGGCATGCTATACATATCGTCTAAATTGATATTTTGCATGGTTTTCCATTGTCCATTTTCATAAACAGCTGGAATAAGATACCAATATTTTAGATAGAAATTATTTGGGCTGGCACCATATCCAGTAAAGGTAATATCTGGTAGTTTGACTTTATAAGTTGCCATAATTTCAACACTTTTATTAGGGGCTAATGGTTTGTTGAGTTCTATTTTTATGATGTCAGATTTATCTTTAGCGTTGTAAAATTTTACCTGATTATAATTGGTTTGAATATTCAATATTTTGGTATAGCCTCTGCGTTGTATTTTGGCAAAATATAATTTCCGGTCGTAGTCATCTAAAAGGCGTTTAGCCAAAGTGGTATGCCGGTTTTTAAAGCTATTGGGCCAATTATGAAGGTAAATAAACGAGAGGGTGTCTTTAGACGTATTGATGTAGTTAATTTGTTGTTGAATGTTAACTATTTGTTTTGCTGCATCTAAAGAAGCTTCTAATTTGATAGTACTTTCTTGAGCCCAACATTGCAAAGCCATAAAACACGAAATGATAAAATAAGTTAAGTCCTTTTTTTTCAAGGTAGTTTAATAAATTTTAAGGGTTTAACGCTTTTTAAATTATCTATTTTTATATAATATACACCTGGTTTTAAATGTTTAATATTGTATTTCAATGTCTTGGATGTAGTTATAAATTTATTTAAAACCACTTGTCCAATCTGATTGTAAACCTTGAGATTAGCAACCTCAATATTGGTATTCAATTGTAACTCAAGCCAATCTTTTATTAGATTTCCTCTCCTAAAAACAACAGGCGCAACCAGATTTTGGTTTTTAACAGCCAAGGTGCTTTCGGGTGTTTCAAGTGTCATTACAACGGGCAAATGGTCGCTCATATTGTATAAATTATCTCTAATAGTTTGCGAAAAAGTTCCAGAACAACTGGTGTCATTAATACTTTTGTTAAAACAATTGGCATTATTGCCATAGGCCAAATAACTATCTGTTACATAATACAAATCTGAACTCGTTTGTAAGTTTTTTGACATTAAAATAAAATCGAACCTATCGTCTAAACCACCACCAGCACCATAATTATTAGAACCGTCAAAATAAAATGAACTAGTATGTGTTGATTGAGTGTGTATATCGGTAAAAATGCTGTTATTATGCCAACTGCCTGGGTGGTTAATTGGGTCAACTAAAACTACGGCATTTGTATTGTCTAATAGTTCTTGATAAGCCAGCTCAGTATTTGTATAAAGGTTAAAATCGCCCCCAATCAACACAAAATGATTGCTGGGAATACTGCCTAAAGCACTTGTAAAATCTTGTACCATACTTGCTCTTTGACTTTCATAACCTTGGCTTGATTTTAAATGGGCAACAAAAACCTCTAAAAAGAGTGGATTTGTAGCCATATTAACTGTTTTAAGTTTAAAGGTATAGTGGTTTATATCTCTTATTGAAGTTACAACTTCAGATTGTGCTGTGAGAAGTAATTTATGAGAATTGTAAAAAACCAATTGTTGGATGCCTTGGTAAGAACTTGATTGATTACCGATAAAAGCCGCTCTGGCATAACGGTTGTCGGTTGTTTGTAATGAGGTGTTGAGAATTAAATCGGCACCCGCTTCTGTTTGCAATTCGCACACCATAAAAATATCAGGTTGAATAGCGTCTAAAATACTTTTTAAATAATTTTCTCTTGGATTTGGTAGTAGTTTAGGAAAATCTAATAAGTTGTACGACATCACTTTTAACTGTGTTTGAGAAAGTAATGCCAGTGAGAAAAACAAACTAAGAAATAGGGGGATTTTTTTCAAAACACGAATCAGTTTAAAAGTTGGGCTTTAAGCTGTAAACAGAATAAAATTCCTTAAAGTGCTCTACGGCCTCATCAGCGGTATCAACAATTGAAAATAAATCTAAGTTTTCTTCACTTACAGTTTTGTATTTTTTTAGCAAAGTGCTTTTTATCCAATCTAACAAACCACTCCAAAATTCAGACCCAACAAGCACAATAGGGAATCGGCCAATTTTTTCTGTTTGAATTAAAGTTAAGGCTTCAAAAAGCTCGTCTAAAGTGCCAAAACCGCCAGGCATAACCACAAAACCTTGTGAGTACTTTACAAACATGACCTTCCTAACAAAAAAGTAATCAAATTCTAAGTTTTTATCCTTATCAATATACGGATTAAAATGCTGCTCAAAAGGCAATTCTATATTCAAACCAACAGAGACACCGTTGCCACGAAAAGCCCCCTTATTACCAGCTTCCATAATACCAGGGCCACCTCCAGTAACCACGCCAAAACCATTTTGGGTAAGTTTAAAGGCTATTTCTTCGGCCAATAGATAATTAGAATTCTCTGGTTTTGTTCGTGCCGACCCAAAAATACTTACACAGGGGCCAATACGGCTTAATTGTTCGTAGCCATTAACAAACTCGGCCATAATTTTAAAAATAGCCCACGAATCGTTTGTTTTTATTTCGTTCCACGTTTTTTGTTTGAGCTTTTCAAATATTTTTTTATCTTCTTTGAGCGTCATAATTAGCGAATGTATTAATAATTTAAAGGCATTTTTAAGATGAGAAATGTCTGCTAAATTAATTCTTTTTTTAGGAATTTTGAAGTATAGCCTTTGTTAAAGTTCGCCAAAGCTTCGGGAGTTCCTTCAAATAAAACTTCACCACCTTTTTTGCCCCCTTCTAAACCGATGTCAATAACGTGGTCGGCCAATTTAATAACGTCAAAATTATGCTCAATTATAAGAACAGTATTGCCCCTATCGGTCAATTTATTTAAAACGCTCATTAACACATTAATGTCTTCAAAATGAAGTCCTGTTGTGGGTTCATCTAAAATATAAAAAGTACTTCCAGTATCCTTTTTAGAAAGTTCTGAAGCCAATTTTATACGCTGAGCCTCACCGCCAGAAAGTGTGGTAGAGGGTTGCCCCAAGGTTATATACCCCAAACCTACATCTTGAATGGTTTTTAGTTTTTTATAAATTTTAGGGATAGATTCGAAATAGGTTACACTTTCGTTAATGGTCATATTCAAAACATCGGCAATAGATTTGCCTTTGTAACGTATTTCTAGAGTTTCTCTGTTAAAACGTTTGCCTTGACAGGTTTCGCATTCCACATGAACATCAGGTAAAAAATTCATTTCAATGATGCGTACGCCTCCCCCTTGACAGGTTTCGCAACGACCGCCTTTTACGTTAAAAGAGAAGCGTCCAGCTTTATATCCGCGGATAGCAGATTCGGGTGTTTTGGCAAATAAGCTTCTAATCTCGCTAAAAACACCTGTGTAAGTGGCCGGATTTGAGCGTGGTGTTCGGCCTATTGGCGATTGATCAATATCAATAACTTTATCAATATGTGCCAAGCCTTCTATATTTTTATAGGGCAAAGGTTTTTTAACTGACTTATAAATATGCTGATTTAAAATGGGGTATAAGGTTTCGTTAATTAAAGTAGATTTTCCACTTCCCGAAACACCAGTTACACAAATCATAACTCCTAAAGGAAATGTAACTGAAACATTTTTTAGGTTATGACCACTGGCACCTTTTAAAGTGATGGAATTGCCGTTGCCTTGTCGCCTTTCTTTAGGCGTTTCAATACGTTTTCTACCACTCAAATAATCACCTGTTAAAGTGTTTTGTTTTAAGAGTATTTCGGGTGCACCAGCGCTTATTATCTCGCCGCCGTATTTTCCGGCCCGCGGCCCGATGTCTAAAACAAAGTCGGCGTTCATAATCATGGCCGCATCGTGTTCTACAACGATAATAGAATTTCCCAAGTCGCGTAATTTTACCAAAGAATCTATTAATTTCTGATTGTCGCGTTGGTGTAAACCAATACTTGGTTCGTCTAAAATATAGAGAACGCCTACCAGTTGAGAACCAATTTGTGTGGCCAATCTTATGCGTTGTGCCTCACCTCCAGAAAGTGTTTTTGCACTTCGATCTAGTGTTAAGTACGAGAGGCCTACATCTAATAAAAAAGAAATACGTGTTTTTATTTCTTTAATAATTTCATCGGCAATTTTATGCTGGGTATCGGTTAATTTTTTATCAATTTTATCAAACCAATCTGACAAATCTTGAAGGTCTAATTGCACAAGATTTGAGATGGTTTTACCAGCTACTTTAAAATATAGAGACTCTTTTTTAAGACGGTTGCCATGGCATTCTGGACATGTAATATCATCCATAAATTTTTTCGCCCATCTTTTTATTGAAGTCGATTCGCTGTTGAAATATTGTTGTTCAATAAAATTGATAATACCTTCAAAATCTATATTGTAATTGCGGGTAATGCCCAAAGCTTTTGACTGAACTTCAAATTTTTCTTGCCCACCAAAAAGAATAATATCCAAAGATTTTTTAGGAATTTTAGAAATGGGATCTGATAATTGAAAATTGTAACGCTCGGCTATTAATAGCAATTGCTTAAAAATCCATGACGATTTATATTCGCCTAAAGGCGCAATCCCACCTTTTTTAATCGATATTGTATTGTCTGGAATAACTTTTTTAAGATTGACTTTGGGTAATATGCCCAAACCATTGCATGTTTCGCAAGCACCTTTTGGCGAATTAAACGAAAAGGAATTGGGTTCAGGTTTGGCATAAGAGATTCCAGAATCTTGGCACATCAAACTGCGGCTAAAATACCTTGGGATATCACTATTTTCTTCAAGAACAATTAAGGCATCATCACCATGATACATGGCTGTTTTCAATGATTCTGATAGGCGTTTTTCGTTTTTCTGAGAAATGCCAATTTGATCTATAACAATTTCAATATCATGTGTTTTATAGCGGTCTAATTTTAACCCTTTTGTAATTTCGGTTAGTTTGCCATCTATGCGAACATATATAAATCCTTGTTTGGCTATGCGTTCAAATAATTCGCGGTAATGCCCTTTTCTCGATTTGATAACAGGGGCTAAAATAGAGGCTTTTTTAGAGTCAAAATCTTCTAAAATAATTTCTTTTATCTGGTCGTCAGAGTAGCTCACCATTTTTTTATTGGTAACATACGAATGTGCTTGGCCTGCTTTTGCAAATAAAAGACGCAGAAAATCATAGACTTCTGTAATGGTACCAACTGTTGAACGTGGATTTTTACTTGTGGTCTTTTGTTCAATGGCAATAACAGGAGAAAGACCGTTAATTTTATCTACATCGGGGCGCTCTAATCCCCCTAAAAACTGACGGGCGTAGGCTGAAAAAGTTTCGATATAGCGGCGTTGCCCTTCGGCATAAATGGTGTCAAAAGCCAATGATGATTTTCCGCTACCACTCAAACCTGTAATAACCACAAGTTTCTCTCTGGGAATGGTGACATCAATATTCTTAAGATTATGAACGCGCGCACCAAAAATTTCTATGTTTCCTACTTTGTCTGACAAAATTTTTCAAAAACGCCAAATATAACCAATTTAGCTTTAAAATTTGTAATACATATAGTCTGTAATTTTAAAAAATAGTAAATTGCAAAAAAAAATATAAGTTAGCCTAAAATGATTCATTCTGCCAGACATTTTTTTGAAAAAAGAGGCTTTGCAGTATCTTCACGACTTGCAGATAGATTTGGGGTGAGCGTTAAAAACGTGCGTCTTTTCTTTATTTATATATCTTTTATAACCTTAGGTTTTTGGTTTGGCGTGTATTTAACTCTTGCCTTTATGCTGCGACTAAAAGATATGTTTTATACCAAGCGCAGCTCTGTTTTTGATTTATGATAATATTAACCAAACTTAAAAAACCTTTATTACTCTTGCTAATTATAATAGCGATAGGTACAATGGGGTTTAAAATAATATCTAACGATTCTTTTATAGATGCGTTATATATGACCGTTATAACCATTTCTACAGTTGGATTTGGAGAATTACATCCGTTTAACGATACTGAAAAACTATTTACAATATTCTTGATTTTAACAAGTATTGGTGTTTTTGGATATGTTATATCGGTTGTGTCAGAGTTTATTGCAAATAACAGATTTTCAGAAGAATTAAAGCTTAAAAAAGTGGAAAAACAAATTCAAAAATTGAAAGGCCATACCATAGTTTGTGGTTATGGTAGAAACGGAAGACAAGCAGTTGCCAAACTTAAAAAGTATAAAAAAGCGTGTGTGGTAATAGAAAATAACGAAGACTTATTACAAGAATTACAGCTTATAAAAACACCTTACATTATTGGTGACGCCACTAATGATGAGATATTAAAAAAAGCTGGAGTTGAGAAAGCCAATAGCTTAATAACTGTTTTATCTAGTGATGCCGATAATTTATATATTGTTTTAAGCGCCAGACAATTTCAGAAAGATCTTATAATTATAAGTCGCGCTTCAGATGAATCTAGTAGTAAAAAGCTTAAAATAGCTGGAGCTGACCGTGTCATTATCCCCAATAAATTAGGAGGAGAGCATATGGCGTCATTGGTAGTTACACCAGATTTGGTTGAGTTTATTGACAACTTATCTATAGAGGGACATAGCACAACTAATTTAGAAGAGATTTTGGTGGAAGATTTACCCAAAGAATATATTAATTGTTCAATTACGCAGCTAGACTTGCGTAAAAAGACAGGGTGTACCGTTATAGGCTTTAAAAAAGCAGATGGCTGTTTTGTTATAAATCCTGATGCCAACATGCAGTTACAGCCCAAATCAAAATTAATAGTATTGGGCCAACCCGATCAAATATTAAAACTACGTCAGATATTTTAGATGGAAAAAATTATTGTAATTGGCAGTAACGGATTATTGGGTCAAACCCTAATTAATCGGTTAATCAAATTAAATTATAAGGTATACGCCCTTGCCAGGGGATGTAATAGAAATCAAAACAATGTCAATTATACCTATAATGATGTGAATATTACCGATAAAACTTTATTGGAAGGCGTTATTGACACCATCAAACCTCACTGTATTATTAATGCCGCTGCTGTAACAAACGTAGACTATTGCGAAACACATCAGCAAGAATGTGATGCTGTAAATGTTGAAGCTGTAAAAACATTGATAGAAGCTTCAAATAAGCACAAGGCACATCTCATACATATATCAACAGATTTTGTTTTTGATGGCGCCAAAGGTTATTACAAAGAAGACGATACTACCAATCCTTTAAATTATTACGGCCTCAGTAAGTTGAAGTCCGAAAAATTATTTGAGAACACGCCCATTTCGCACACCATATTAAGAACCATTTTAGTCTTTGGTTATTTGCCAAACCTAAAACAAAGCAATATTGTTTTATGGTTGCTCGATAAAATGAAAAATAAAACACCACTTACAATGGTAAACGACCAACTTAGAATGCCCACTTATGTTGAAGATTTAGCTTCGGCTTGTATTTCTTCGTTGCAAACCAAACAAAACGGATTGTATCATATCAGTAGTTCAGATATGATGAATATGTACGAGTTGGCACTAACAGTAGCAAAAACATTTAATTTTGACACCCATTTTATTACAGAAATCCCCACAATTAAATTAAACCAACCTGCGCTTAGACCCAAAATAACAGGTTTTGATATCTCAAAAGCAAAGAAAGATTTAAATTTCAATCCCTTATCCTTTTCAGAGGCCCTTTTTCAGATAAAAAACAAGATTAATTGTTAATAACTTTCGGTTTTGGACATAAAAGTGAAAAGGCTAATTTTATATATTTGTAACCCTTTTTAAAATAAGGAAAAAGCAAGTTCTCAACACTTTAATTAGACCATTAAAAATATTTCAAAATAAATAAGAAATTGTTTTGGTCAATAAGAAAAGCCTTGTTATATTTGCACCCGCTTAGCGCGATATGGTCAAGATTTGATTATTTTATTTAGATACGCGCTTAGGCATAAAGTTCATTGACAACACAAAATTGACAGCGTAAAAAAAGAATTAAGTTAAATTACAAGTTAGATTAATCTAAGCTATGTGACAGACTTTAAATCGAAGAAATATAAAATTTACACGATGGAGAGTTTGATCCTGGCTCAGGATGAACGCTAGCGGCAGGCTTAACACATGCAAGTCGAGGGGTAACATTGTAGCTTGCTACAGATGACGACCGGCGCACGGGTGCGTAACGCGTATAGAACCTACCTTTTACAGAGGGATAGCCCAGAGAAATTTGGATTAATACCTCATAGTATCTTGAAAGCGCATGCTTTCAGGATTAAAGATTTATTGGTAAGAGATGGCTATGCGTCCTATTAGTTAGTTGGAGAGGTAACGGCTCCCCAAGACGGCGATAGGTAGGGGTCCTGAGAGGGAGACCCCCCACACTGGTACTGAGACACGGACCAGACTCCTACGGGAGGCAGCAGTGAGGAATATTGGGCAATGGAGGCAACTCTGACCCAGCCATGCCGCGTGCAGGAAGACGGTCCTATGGATTGTAAACTGCTTTTATACAGGAAGAAACCTTTCCACGTGTGGGAAGCTGACGGTACTGTAAGAATAAGCACCGGCTAACTCCGTGCCAGCAGCCGCGGTAATACGGAGGGTGCAAGCGTTATCCGGAATCATTGGGTTTAAAGGGTCCGTAGGCGGATAATTAAGTCAGGGGTGAAATCCCACAGCTCAACTGTGGCACTGCCTTTGATACTGGTTATCTTGAGTTATAGGGAAGTAGATAGAATATGTAGTGTAGCGGTGAAATGCATAGATATTACATAGAATACCGATTGCGAAGGCAGTCTACTATCTGTATACTGACGCTGAGGGACGAAAGCGTGGGGAGCGAACAGGATTAGATACCCTGGTAGTCCACGCCGTAAACGATGGATACTAGCTGTTGGGCGTAAGCTCAGTGGCCAAGCGAAAGTGATAAGTATCCCACCTGGGGAGTACGTTCGCAAGAATGAAACTCAAAGGAATTGACGGGGGCCCGCACAAGCGGTGGAGCATGTGGTTTAATTCGATGATACGCGAGGAACCTTACC
>JAKIUU010000043.1 GCA_021647405.1 Flavobacteriaceae bacterium | reverse complement strand
ATTTGTAATGGCTTGACGTTTGGCAGGATCTCCTACTTTACGTTCGCCACCTTCTATAAATCCAATTATTGATGGGGTTGTTCTTTTTCCTTCCGCATTAGGTATAACTACGGGCTCATTACCTTCCATAACAGCAACGCAAGAGTTGGTTGTACCTAAGTCAATTCCTATTATTTTACTCATAATACTATAATTTATATTTTTAATTTCTGTTTTATAACTGATTCATGTAATGACAATCTTTATGCCATCGTATTAAATACAAATATTTGTCAGAAATCAATAAAATAAAATGACATAGTGTCAGAAATATATCTTTACTTTTTAAATATTAGAACACAGATGACGCAGATTTATATGATTAGCGCAGATTTAATTTGGTGTAAACATTAAGCTCCCTGTGTCATTTTAGGTCGATTGTGCCGAAGTTTCAGATGCCAAAAATATTGCAATACACCTACTAATAGCCTTTGTTTCAATTAAAAAACCATCATGACCAAAATCAGAATGTATCTCTTTATATACAGCATTTGGCATTAAACGCGCCATAAACTTTTGCTGATGGGGCTCTATCAGTAAATCTGAGTCTATCCCTATTAAAAGACAAGATTGCTTGAATTGCGACAAGGCTTTTTCCACACCACCTCTTCCACGACCAATGGCGTAAGAATCCAAACACTTACTCAAGTAGTAATACGACAGGGCATTAAAGCGTCTTTCGAATTTATCTCCTTGGTATTGAATATACGAAGCCGCCTTAAAATTATCTACTTTTTCTTCGCTATCTGTTTGCGTATCGTGATACGATTTTTGTGTTCTGTAAGTTAACATCGCAATAGCGCGCGCCGCTTTAAGTCCCAATTTGCCTCCATTTGGTTTTCCAAAAGTAGCATCGGCTGTTAAGGCCATACGCTGTGCTTGGTGAATGGCAATTCCCCAGGCCGATTCTTGCGCTGTCGACACCAATAAAATAAGGTTCTTAACGTTTCCTTTAAAATCATAAGCAAATTCTAAAGCTTGATTGCCACCAAACGAACCGCCAATAGCCACTTCTATATGCTTTATTTTTAGTGCTTCGGCAAGTGCCAAATGTGCTTTTACAACATCTCTTAAAGTAAAAAAAGGAAAATTTAAATCGGTTGGGGCAGAACTTCCATATGGGGATCCTATGACGTTGGCGCAAACAATAAAATGTTTTTTGGGGTTAAAGTAATCGTTTTCGCCAAATAAGCCAGGCCACCATTCCAACACATTAGAATTGGCGCTTAAGGCATGAAATGCCCATACCACATTATCCTGACTCTCATTCCTCTCACCAAAAGTGTGGTAGGCAATTTTGAGCTCAGGCATTGTTACGCCAGACTCTAGCTCAAAGTTTTTTACTGTATAATATTGCTTGTTCATTTTGAATTTTTGAGTGCTTGTGAAACATCAGCAATGATGTCATCAATGTGTTCTAAGCCAACTGAAAAACGAATGAATCCAGGTGTAATTCCTTGTTCTAACTGTTGTTCTTTACTCAATTTAGAGTGTGTGGTAGAAGCCGGATGTGTTGCAATACTCCGCGTGTCGCCCAAATTTGCTGTCAACGAATGTAATTTTAGGGCATTTAAAAAACTGGTACCTCTGGCCTTTCCTCCTTTTACCTGACAGCCTACCAAGCCGCCGCCTAATTTTTGTTGCTTTTTGGCCAAATTGTATTGGAGATTATTTTTATCAAATGGATAAAATATTTTTTCAATATCTGAATGTTGTTCTAAAAACTGATATAAAGCCTCGGCATTTTCACAATGTCTGTCCATTCTAATAGCCAAAGTCTCTAAACTTTTTGACAACACCCACGCATTAAATGGCGACAAACTGGCGCCTGTACGGCGGATAAAATCGTAACACAAATCGACGTATTTTTTATCGCCCAAAATAGCACCGCCTAACACACGTCCCTGTCCGTCTATGTATTTTGTAGCCGAATGTATAATAACGTGGGCACCAAATCTTACTGGCTGTTGCAGATAAGGCGTTGCAAAACAATTATCGATACAAAAAATAAGATTTTTCTCTTTGGCTAAATTCCCTAAAAAAGACAAATCGGCTATTTTTAGAGTGGGATTTGAAGGGCTCTCTACAAATAAAATTTTTGTTTGAGGTGTTATGGCATCTTGCCAAGCCTCCTTATCGTCAATCTCAACTAAAGTATGGTTGATACCGTAATTGGGCAAAATGGATTGTAAGATATAAAGCGAATTTCCAAAAATGGCTTTTGATGCCACAACGTGATCTCCCGCTTTTAACAAAGCGGCAAAACAAGTAAAAATGGCTGCCATTCCTGTGGCTGTTGCCACACCCGATTCGGTTTTCTCAAGCAAACACATTTTATTTACAAACTCATCTACATTGGGGTTTGAGAACCGCGAATAAATATGCCCTTCGGCTTGACCATTAAAAAGGGCTTCGCCCTCCTGTGCTGTGTCAAAAGTAAAACTCGAGGTCAAAAACAAAGGTGTGGCGTGTTCTTTAAAAGCTGTTTTTTCTGTTTGTGCCCTTATGGCTTGTGTCTCAAAATTCTCAGTCTTCATGATTCAAAAAATATTGTGTGTTTATTTGTGCTGTTGGTTTTAAAATGTGATATACCGAACAGTATTTTTCTTTGGTTAATTTAAGAGCTTTGTCGATTTTTATATCGTTTACTTTCCCCCAAACATAAAGGCTTACTGTAATCTTATCAAAAAGAGAAGGTTCTCCATCTTTTCTGGTGGCATTAACCTTTACCTCATATTTGGTAATTGTTTGCCTTTGTTTGTAAAGAATATTTAAAACATCTATTGACATGCAAGAAGCCAAACCCACAAGTAAAAGTTCCATCGGGCGAAAACCATTTTGTGTTGCGCCCAAACTTGGTGCCGCACAAATAGGCAATTCGGCCTGATTATTTGTGGCTATAAATTCAAATTGTGCTGTGTTTCTTGTTAATGTTATTTCCATTTTATTCTAATATTTTACTTAATGGCTCGTTTTCGATATATTCCTTTCCCGATAAATCGCAAAGGAACACTCAAACTGACGCCATTATTTATCAAATTTAGTTACAGCCTTTCTCGACACATCCCGATAACTATCGGGACACTCGAAATGACGGCTAGTTTATTCTATCAAGAAGGAAAGAAAACAGCAAAAAAAAACCTCATTCTAACGCATAATGGTCAAAAGAGGTGTAATGATATCTTCTGACTTATCTTGCCGTTTAGCAGGAATTAGCACCTTCTTATAAATAAGGGTTGCTAAGGTTTCGCAGGGCCAATCCCTCCACCTTTCTTGATAAGTATTAATGTAATGAACGTGTGTTATATTTGAATAACGCCACAAATGTAATGGGTTTTTTTTGTTGGACTGTACTTTTTTTATTTTTTTTGATAAAATCTTATTGATTTAACTATTCCATAACATCGGCTAGCGTGTAAATACAAGCTGGGTTTCGTTTGACAAGTTACTGTCGAAGGCATAACCTGCTACATCAAAATTTTTAACATCCTCTGTGCTTTCAATTTGGTTATCAATGATATATCGCAGCATCAACCCACGTGCTTTTTTGGCGAAAAAAGCCACTACTTTCAATTTTCCTTTGGTAAAATCTTTAAAAATAGGCCTTACAATGGGGTGTTTCAAAACTTTAGGATTAATGGCTTTAAAATATTCATTACTGGCCAAATTTAATAAAACCTCATCGGGTTTCATATCAGCTTTTAGAGCTTTGCTAAGCGTATCTCCCCAAAATTTGTAGAGGTTATCTTTGGACCCCAGCTTTATTTTAGTGCCCATTTCTAAGCGGTAGGCCTGCATTAAATCGAGGGGTTTTAACAGGCCGTACAATCCGGATAAAATGCGCAATTTGTTTTGAATGCTCTCTATTTTATCAATAGGTAAACTGTAGGCATCAAGTCCTTCGTAAACTGTTCCTTTAAAGGCATAAAGTGCCGGGCGTGCGTTTTGAGGTGTAAAAGGCAACTGCCACTCTTGATTGCGTTGGTAGTTTAGGCTTCCTAAATTATCTGAAATATGCATCAATTTAGACAGGTCTTTAGCCGATTTCTTTTTAAGTGTTTTTTGAATTTTTTCGGCTTCACATAAAAAAGCAGGCTGCGTAAACTTATCGGTAGGCAAAGGTGTTTTAAAATCTAAAGACTTTGCGGGCGAGATGACTATTTTCATTAGTAGTTTCTTTTATTTGACAAATTTATAATTTTAAATGAAAACACATCCCCGTAATCTCCTATCAAGAGCCCCCCCCTTAAAACTTACTACTCTTTTTGATTCACCGTATAATTACGCCATTTGTCGAGGCAAGCCGTCATATCATTTGGAATTTCAGAATTAAACTGCATAAACTTTCCTGTTACCGGGTGTGTAAAACCCAAAGTTTTGGCATGCAAAGCCTGATGTGGTAAAACCTTAAAACAGTTCTCTACAAATTGTTTGTATTTGGTAAAGGTTGTGCCTTTTAAAACAATATTACCGCCATAACGCTCATCGTTAAAAAGCGTATGTCCAATATGTTTAAAATGGGCACGTATCTGATGAGTTCTGCCTGTTTCTAATTTGCATTGTACCAAAGTAACATAGTTAAAACGCTCAATTACTTTGTAATGCGTGACAGCGTGTTTGCCAAAATCGCCTTCTGGAAAAACGCTCATTTGCAGTCGGTTTTTAAGGCTGCGCCCAATATTTCCCGTAATTGTTCCCGCATCTGATTCAATATTTCCCCAAACCAAGGCGTGGTATAAACGCTCAGTGGTGCGGTCGAAAAATTGTTTAGAGAGATGTGCCATGGCAAATTCAGTTTTAGCAACTACCAATAAACCACTGGTATCTTTATCAATTCTGTGTACCAAGCCAGGGCGTTCATTGGCATTTGTAGGTAAGTTTTCTATATGGTGTATTAGGCCATTAACCAAAGTACCACTGTAATTGCCATGTCCGGGATGCACTACCATGCCAGCCGGTTTGTTTACCACTATTACGGTAGCATCTTCAAAAACAATATCGAGTGGGATATCTTCGGCTACCAATAAATTTTCGTGTGGCGGATGTGCCAAAACCACACGTACAACATCATTTGGCTTGACTTTATAATTGGCTTTTACCGTATTTTCATTAACCAATACCCCACCCGCTTTAATGGCTTGTTGAATTTTATTTCGGGTGGCATTTTCGATAAAATTCATTAAAAATTTATCTACACGTAAAGGTTCTTGTCCTTCGCTGGCTATAAATTTAAAATGTTCGTAAAGTTCCTCTTGTTCAAAATCGGCTTTACCAATCGGATTGTTAGTTTCCTTTTCCATCGCCTAAAATAAATTCAACTTCTGCATTTCTGGCGATTTTATCGCCTTCTAAAAGATATTTTTCGCCCAATTTTAATCCGCGTACAACATCTTTTCCTTTGTCTGGAATGTAGGTTGGATTTTCGCCAATGCGCAAACCTATGTTATTAATTTCGATAACAGCCTGACGCAATGTTTTTCCGTAAATTTTAGGAATCGTTACTTTTCTGTATCCAGATGGATTTAAAGTAAGGTATATTTTTCGGTATTCTTTAACAAAATCGCCAGCGAGTGGGTTCTGCTCTATAACCGACAAGACAGGGTACGTAGGATTAAAACTTGCCGAATCTATCACCACTGCTTTTAAATGTAAACTATCTAAAATTTTAGTAACATCGGTTAAAGAAATCTTATCGAGATTGGGAACCCTTATTTTTTCGTCGTGATGTGTTGTGTAATTTAACCATCGCGTCAACACAAAAACAGAAATAATTAAAATCAGAACAAGCGAAATAACCAATCTTAAAAAGGTTTTACTCAATAAATATTTAAAAAATGCCATGGCGTTTTATTAATTTGAACAAAGATACTTTATAAATAGAAAACGCCAAATTACCAAGCCCATTGTGTCTGTTTTTTAATAAAGATTTTTGTAGATTTGTAACTAACCTATACCAATAAATTTGAAAAAAAATATTGCCATAGTTATGGGTGGTAACTCTACTGAGGCTGCTATCTCAATAAAAAGTGGTACTGTGGTATATCAAAATCTTGATAAAACCAAATACGCCGCTTATTGTGTAACAATTACCAACAACAATTGGGAAGTTATAAGCAATACTAAAAAATACCCCATAGACAAATCGGATTTTAGCTTTAACACTAACGGGTTCAAAATTAAATTCGATTGTGTTTTTAATGCCATTCACGGTTCCCCTGGCGAAGACGGTCTTTTAACAGCCTATTTTGATTTGCTCGGTATCAAACACACCTCTGCCCCTTTTTACCAAATGGCTCTAACTTTTAATAAAAAGGATTGTTTGAGTGTTTTGCGAAATCAAGGTATTAAAATGGCCACGTCTTATATTATTAATAAAGGCGAAACTGTAGACACCAAAGCCATCGTAAAAAAGGTGGGCTTGCCTTGTTTTGTAAAACCCAATCAAGCGGGTTCTAGTTTTGGCATCAGTAAAGTATTTAAAGAAACCGATTTACCTGCGGCCATAGATATCGCTTTTGCTGAAGATGCCACTGTTTTAATAGAATCATTTTTAGAAGGCACCGAAGTTTCTGTAGGTGTTATTGAATATAAAAACGATGTTCTTGTATTGCCCCCAACCGAAATTGTAAGCGAGAACGATTTTTTTGATTATGATGCCAAATACAATGGCCGTTCGCAAGAAATTACACCCGCAAGAATAAGTGCCATTCAATTAGAAAATTTAAAAAAAGTTGCTAAAAAAATATACGAGATATTACAAATGAGTGGATTTACACGTTCGGAATTTATTTTTATTGGCGATGACCCCTACTTTTTAGAGCTAAATACCGTGCCCGGATTTACAAACGAAAGCCTTTTACCACAACAAGCTAGAGCTGCGGGTATTAGTTTAACCGATTTGTTTGGGAGTGCTATTGAAAATGCGCTTTTGTAATTCTGAATTCTGAATTCTGAATTTTAATTTATTACATTTACAACATCAAACACACAGCTATGAAAAAAGCAGTTTTTCCTGGTTCATTCGACCCACTTACATTGGGGCACGTAGATATTATAAAACGTGCTGTACCGTTATTCGACGAAATAATTATTGCCGTAGGTGTAAATGCGACTAAAAAATATATGTTCAGTTTAGAAGAACGCATGGCTTTTATTGCTGATACTTTTAAAGACGAAATCAAAGTGAAAGTTGATAAATACGATACACTTACTGTTGATTATTGCCAAAGTAAAGAAGCCGATTTTATCTTGCGCGGTCTGCGCAATCCAGCCGATTTTGAATTCGAAAAAGCCATTGCTCAAACCAATCGCAAACTTTCGGGTATTGAAACTGTGTTTTTGTTGACCAGTGCCGAAACCTCCTTTATAAGCTCAAGCATCATTAGAGATATTATTAGAAATGGTGGCGATGTTTCTGCTTTGGTGCCCAAATCAGTTAGTTTTAAAAAGTAAATTAATTAAACTTTTCTGGATTTTCAACCACATGATAACGTGGGTCATCAATGGCATTTATAATAAGCTTTTTAAACTTGGTATTGCTCTTATAAAGCAGTTGTTTGCATTCTTGACTCAGGTGTTTTAAACGAACCGTCTTACCCGCTTTAACATATTTTTCTACAATATTGCTAACAGCTTCTATGGCTGAATGATCACTCACACGTGACTCTATAAAATCAATTTCTACATGCGCTGGGTCATTTTTTATATCAAATTTATCGTTAAAGGCACTTATAGAACCAAAAAATAAAGGCCCCCAAATTTCGTACACTTTAGTACCATCTTCTTTGGTGTGTTTTCGGGCGCGAATGCGTACCGCATTCTCCCATGAAAAAACCAAAGCACTTACAATAACGCCCGCAAAAACGGCGATGGCCAAATCGAATATAACGGTCAGAGCTGACACTAAAACCAAAACAAACACATCTGTTTTGGGGATTTTATTTAAAATTCTAAAACTACTCCACGCAAAAGTGCCAATAACCACCATAAACATAACCCCAACCAGTGCGGCAATGGGTACACGTTCTATATAACTTGAACCAAAAACTATAAATATGAGTAGCGTAACTGCTGCTACAATTCCCGATAGACGTGTACGTCCACCCGATTTTATGTTAATTATAGATTGGCCAATCATGGCGCAACCGCCCATACCGCCAAACAAACCTGTAACAATATTGGCACTGCCTTGCGCAATACATTCTTTATTGCCATTGCCACGTGTTTCGGTTAAATCGTCAATAAGATTAAGTGTCATTAGCGATTCAATTAATCCGATAGCTGCCAAAATTAACGCATAAGGGACTATAAATTTAAGTGTTTGACAATTAAAAGGTATCTTAGCAAAGGTTTCTAAATGTAGGCTTGGTAAGCCCCCTTTCAAACCTTCGCCACCACCATCTCTTATAAATGAGCCCACTGTGGCAACATCAAGCTTAAAGAAAATAGCAATTGCCGAAACAACCAAAATGCCCAACAACGCTTCAGGCCATTTTTGGGTCAGTTTTATTTTGGGCAGACCCAACATAATAAACATTGTTAAAGCTACCAAACCGCCCATTAAATAAAGGTCTGTGCCTTGCAACCATACTTTATCGCCATCAATCGTTTTTGTAAACATCCCCAATTGCGATAAAAATATCACAATGGCCAAACCATTTACAAAACCCATCATTACAGAATGCGGAATAAGTCTTACAAATTTTCCCAATTTTAAAACCCCTGCCATTATTTGGAAAAATCCCATTAAGATAACTGTGGCAAACAAATAGTATAATCCCAAATTTTCGCCCGCATCGCCCATGCTATTACCTTGCGACACCAAGCTTACCATAACCACAGCCAAAGCACCCGTTGCACCAGAAATCATACCAGGACGGCCTCCAAAAATAGAGGTAATTAACCCTACCATAAAAGCGGCATAAAGCCCCACCAAGGGATCAACACCTGCCACAAAAGCAAAAGCCACAGCTTCGGGTACCAAAGCCAAGGCTACGGTTATACCCGATAAAATATCGTTCTTTACATTTGGTAATCTCTTGCTGATAAACTCTGTCATTATAGTGAATTTTAAAAAGCGGCAAACATACCACTTTACAATGGATATTAATGAACTATTGGGTTAAATAATAACACGTTATATTTTGAAAATTTAATTATTCATAACAATACGTCAATAGCAATTTTTCTAAAAAAAAAGTATCGAGAACTTTTTATTAGTGTTGAAAATCTATTTTTGATACTGTTTTCTATCGAAAATCACTCAAATTCACGATTTTTGAGAGTATTTAGTTTCTCTTTTCTAAACACAATAAATACACAAATTAATCAGTTGGCGAGTTGGTGGTTAAAAAATAGTTTTCTATCAACAATTTAATATTAGGATAGGTGTTTTGCAAAGCTTTATTTTGAGCTATCTCATCTAAAAACTGCGCCTTTGTAATACCTTCTTCAAGTTGTGGAATTAAAGGTTTGTCAGAATCGCTAGACATCTTAAACCAATGGGTTATCTTAAATATAAATGCGCCTTTGTGTTTGTAAATATGGTAAGTTTTATCTAAAAAAGACCCCAAGCTTAAATTGGCCACACCACATTCTTCTGTTACTTCTCTTAAAGCCGCTTGGTCTATTGATTCTCCTGTTTCTATTTTTCCTTTAGGTAAATCCCAAATGTCATTTCTAAAAATAAATAATAAGTCCTGTTTTGGATTTTTTACCACTCCCCCAGCAGCTTCAATAATTTTAAAATTTTGGCTAAACTTTTTAAACAATTCGTCGGGATTATGATGTATAAAACACACCGAATTTAGTTCTGAACCATCCATTTGATTGAGTACTTCAAAAATAGTTGTACAATCATTTTTAAATGCCAAACAAGAATCACAATCCACCACTTTAGAACTTAAATAAATGGGCTTGTTGTTGTAAAAAATTACATACATTTGTCTTATGATTTTTGACAAAAATACAGCAAAAAAAACTGCCGAACTGCTCCTTCAAATAAAAGCGATAAAATTGCAACCCAATACGCCTTTTACATGGGCCTCAGGTTGGCAATCGCCTATTTATTGTGACAACAGAATAACACTGTCTTTTATAGCTATTCGTAATTTTTTACGTCAAAATTTGGCCAAAGCCATTGAAGAAAAATTTAGCAAACCCGATGTTATAGCAGGTGTGGCAACTGGTGCCATAGCTATTGGCGTTCTTGTTGCCGAAGAATTAGGTCTTCCTTTTATCTATGTGCGTCCCGAAGCTAAAAAACATGGCCGTAAAAATCAGATTGAAGGCTTTTTAGAAAAAGGGCAAAATGTGGTGGTGGTAGAAGATTTGATAAGTACGGGTAAAAGCAGTCTGAATGCTGTTAAAGCACTAAAAGCAGCCGATGCCAATGTTAAAGGCATGGTGGCTATTTTTTCGTATGGTTTTGAAGATGCCCTACAAAACTTTAAAGAGGCCAATGTAAATTTGACCTGTTTAAGTGATTACCAAAATTTGATAGACCAAGCTATAGATACCAAGTACATTACTGAAAAAGATATAGAAACGCTCAACCAATGGCGTTTAAACCCTAGTAAATGGAACTAATATGCAACTAGAAAGTCCAACAGTAAACACAAACAAAAGTGCCAATCAATTATTTGATTTTTTAATGGATGTTAAAAATTTTGAAAGCATAATGCCCGAAAATACAGAGACATTCGAAGTTTTAGACCAAGCCTTTATTTTTGCTTTAAAAGGCATGCCAAAAATAAAATTAAAGTTGCAAGAGAACGAAAAACCCAGTAAAATTGTTTTTACCAGTGCCAGCGAACAATTCCCCTTTACCTTAACAGGAAATATCGCCCCTGTTACTGATACAACAGCCACGATTAACCTACAGTTTGAAGGCGATTTTAATGCCATGATGGCAATGATGATAAAAGGGCCTCTGCAAAAATTTATCAACACTTTGGCTGAAAATCTGAGTAAACTCTAAAATATATATTTTATTTCTTTTAAAGAGAATATTTGCAATTCTTTATTCTCAAGTTCAATTTGAAGTCTGCCATCTGTTAATACAGCAATTATTTTTCCATTAAAAATGTGCTTTCCATCACTAAACTTAGAAACCACATTGCGTCTGTACAGTACTTTTTGGTAGGCATTATTTAGCGCTCTAAATTCACCCCGTTTTAGCTGATTAAATCTTTTTTTAACAGCTTCTAAAATTGATTGCAAAAGTCCATCTAAATCATAAATTTTGTTAGACGCCAAACGCAAAGAAGCCGCATTTGGCAAACTATCTGGAAAATGTACCTGATTTACATTTAGACCTATTCCGATTACAGACTGTTTTATAAAACCGCTTTTGACAGTGTTTTCAATGAGTATACCACCTAATTTTTTATTGGCTGACATAATGTCGTTTGGCCATTTTATAGTTAAATTTTTCCCAATAATTGGCAAAAGCGAATCGTACAAAGATAGCGAAACAGCACAGTTTAAATAAAATTGATTGGAAATTGAAAAATTTGAAAACCTAAACAAGATACTGAATGTAAGATTTTTACCCGATTCAGAAAGCCATTCAGAACCCATTTCACCTCTCCCTAAAGTTTGTTTTTTGGCCACCACAACCGTTGCATGAGATAGTTCTTTCTCTTTAGACCATTCTTTTAAATAAGAATTGGTAGAATTAATGGCATTAAGTTTGACAATTGTAAACATATCAACAAACAAATATACGTTAGTTTACTAATAAAAATTAATACATTTGTATCATAATTCAAATCGTTTAAATGACCGATAAAAATAACAATCAAGATAAGCTTATAAGTTTAGCAATAAAAGGAATAGAAGAAGTTAAAGGTGAAAATATTAAAATTCTAGATTTGAGGTCTCTTGACAATACTGTTTGCGATTATTTTATAATTTGCGATGGCAATTCGAATACCCAAGTAAATGCAATAGCTAGCTCAATACAAAAAACAGTAAGTAAATCTCTTAAAGAAAAACCTTGGCATACCGAAGGCAAAAATGTTGCCAAGTGGATTTTGATGGATTACGTCAATGTAGTCATCCATGTTTTTCAAAAACAAACCCGAGAATTTTACGATATTGAAAGTCTTTGGGGCGATGCAAAAATTATCGCAATAGCTTCAACTTATTAAATTTATTTTAAGCACATTAAAATGGCAAAAAAGAAAACAACAAATAATAATAAAATACCCGATTTAAAACCTAAATTTAATATCAATTGGATTTATGGTATTGTGGCCATTCTGTTTTTAAGTTCACTTTTATTTAGAAGTGGCGATTTAACCACTAAAAATATTACAGAAAAAGAATTTGAAAGACTGCTACAAACCAATGATATTTCTAGAATTGTTATTGCAAATAAAGCTGTTGCACAGATATTTATAAAAAAAGAAGCCCTTCAAAAAGAAGCTTATAAAGAGCAAATATCTGCCCCCTTCTTTTCGAGTTCAAATGCTGTATTTCAATACCAGTTTGGTGATTTACAAAATTTCGAAAACAATTTAAGAGCCAGTCAAGCAAAATACAATTTAGATTTCGATACAAAGAATGAAGCGCAGACAGATATTTTTGATACTTTATTGGTCTATGCCCCATTTATTTTCTTGATACTAATCTGGGTCTTTTTTATGAAACGCATGTCAGGTGGTGCAGGCGGTGGCCCAGGTGGCCAGATATTTAGTATCGGTAAATCTAAAGCCAAGTTATTTGACCAAAACACCAAAGTTAAAGTGTCTTTTAAAGATGTTGCCGGTTTAGAAGGAGCCAAAGAAGAAGTAGAAGAAATTGTCGATTTTCTTAAAAATCCCGACAAATACACCTCATTAGGTGGTAAAATTCCCAAAGGCGCCTTGTTAGTTGGCCCTCCAGGAACAGGAAAAACACTCCTTGCAAAAGCTGTGGCAGGCGAAGCCGAAGTGCCTTTTTTCTCATTATCGGGTTCAGATTTTGTAGAAATGTTTGTGGGTGTAGGGGCCTCACGTGTACGCGACTTATTTAAACAAGCGGCCCAAAAAGCACCTTCAATTATTTTTATTGACGAAATTGATGCCGTTGGCCGTGCCAGAGGTAAAAGCAATATTACAGGTGGAAATGACGAACGCGAAAACACCCTTAACCAGCTTTTAACCGAAATGGATGGTTTTGGAACAGATACAAATGTTATTGTAATTGCCGCCACCAATCGTGCCGACGTACTCGATAAAGCCTTGCTAAGAGCAGGAAGATTTGACCGCCAAATATTTGTTGACTTACCTGATTTACGTGAACGTGAAGCCATTTTTAAAGTGCATGTAAAACCTTTAAAATTAGCCAAAGATGTGGATCTTGGTTTTTTCTCAAAACAAACACCTGGTTTTTCGGGAGCAGATATTGCCAATGTGTGTAACGAATCGGCCCTAATTGCTGCCCGTAAAGGGAAAAAGGCCATTCATCAACAAGATTTTTTAGATGCTGTTGACAGAATTGTTGGTGGCTTAGAAAAGAAAAATAAACTTATTACAAAAAAAGAAAAACGCACCATTGCCTTTCACGAAGCTGGTCATGCCACAGTAAGTTGGATGCTTGAACACGCTGCGCCACTGGTAAAAGTAACCATCGTCCCAAGAGGACAATCTTTGGGAGCCGCATGGTATTTACCCGAAGAGCGAATGATTGTTGAAACCGAACAAATGCTTGACGAAATGTGTGCTACATTAGGTGGACGTGCGGCAGAAAAGGTTATTTTTAATAGAATTACAACGGGAGCATTAAACGATTTAGAAAAAGTTACCAAGCAAGCCCGTGCCATTGTTACCATTTATGGCTTAAATAAAAAAATTGGCAACATAACCTATTACGACTCAAGTGGACAAAGTGACTATAATTTTACCAAACCTTACAGCGAGGAAACGGCTCAAATAATAGATAAAGAAATCCATAAAATAATTGACAGTCAGTACAATCGTGCCATTGAAATCCTTAAAGAACACAAAGATAAGTTAACTACTTTGGCCGATTTACTTTTAGAAAAAGAAGTGATTTTTGGAAATGATTTGGTACAAATTTTTGGAGAGCGTCCTTTTAAAAATGAGGAAGAAGAAAAAATTGAACTCACTAAAAACAAAACAAAAAATATTAAAGTAGAAAAGAAAGAAGAAACATCAGATTAATATTTTGTTTTTTGTATTTTTGGTCGGTTAAATCCAATTATGAATTTTTTTAAGAAGATTTTCAAAACACAACCGCCTCAAAAAACCGATAAAAAGCCAGAACGCATTCAAGAAGAACTGGCTTTTGATGATTTATTTGTTGAAAAATTTATTGCCAAAGGTGGGCGTTTTCTATACTGTCAAACTGAAGAAGAGGTCAATACCAATCTGATAAATATCTTAGAACAAGAGCAGTGGCAAAAGCCTTTAATCTTTTCGAAAAAGCTCAAGAAATTAGCCAAGAATCTAAATCTGACTGAGGGTAGCTATACTGAGAATAGTGACTTTTTTTTTACCAAATGCGAGCATCTCATATCTGAGGATGGCAGTATTTTATTTTCTTCAAAGCAGTTAAAAGAATACAGACTCAATTCCTTTCCTCAAAATTTTATTGTATTCGCAAAAACGAGTCAGCTAGTCCATAATAAAGGCGAAAGTTTAACAGGTATAAAAAACAGGTATCAGAAAAAAGGAATTCCGAGTAATATTGCCGCCGTAAAATGTTATGAGCCACTCAAAAAGTCGGACGATTTTATGAGTTATGGCAATAACAACTCAAAACAATTGTACCTCTTATTATTAGAAGATTTATAATATGAAAGAATTTTTAACAAGAGCCCTCTTTGGGCTCATATATGCTGCGACTTTACTTTTTAGTACCCATTATTCAAAACACACTTTTTACGGCACCTTTTTTATTATCATGTTGTTATGCTTAAAAGAATTTAGCAGCCTTATAAATTTTTCTAAAAAATGGATTTTCGTTATAGCCGTTTTATTATTTTTTAGTTTTACTGTTTATTTTCCTGGGTACATTATTTATACATTTACCATTATTAGTGTTATCATACCCTTTGTAAATTATTTTATAAAAGAAAAAATATCGAAAGAGGATATTAGCAATTTCTTTTTAAGCACAATATATATTATTTTGCCATTTGGTCTGTTATTGCGAATTCCTTTTTCCCATGGTGCTTATAATCCGATTATACTAATTGCCATTTTTATTTTTATTTGGACAAATGATTCATTTGCCTATATTGTTGGTAAAAGTATTGGCAAACACAAACTCATTGAGCGTATATCGCCAAACAAAACCATCGAAGGTTTTATTGGCGGTCTCATTGCAACCAATATAATTGGATACATAATTTCTACCTATTACACTGAGTTAAGTACATTGCATTGGTTTATTTTAGCCAATATTACGGGTCTTTTTGCTGTAATGGGCGATTTGGTAGAATCTAAATTTAAGCGTCTTGCAGGTGTTAAAGACAGTGCTAATGTAATACCTGGTCATGGCGGATTTTTAGACAGGCTTGATAGTCTTATTTTGGTAGCGCCATTTGTTTACTTATTTTTACAACTCGTTTAATTACTTATGTTTCACAAAGAAGGATTTAAAATTATCAGTATTGCAAGTATGCTAACTGTGGCCTTAATTCTGTTAGCCGATAACTTTATTGCTACAGTAATAATTTCTAAGGCTGTCGAAATTATTACCTTGATTTGCTTTCTATTAGTCCTTCAATTTTTTAGAAATCCGAACAGACATACGCTTATAAACGACTCTCAAATTATCGCTCCTGCAGATGGCAAAGTGGTGGTTATTGAAGAAGTTTCTGAACCTGAGTATTTTAAAGACAAACGACGTCAAATATCCATATTTATGTCGCCTTTAAATGTGCATGTTACCCGATTTCCTGTAAGTGGTATCGTAAGATACAGCAAATACCACCCCGGAAAATATTTGGTAGCTTGGCATCCAAAATCATCTACAGAAAACGAACGCACAACAATTGTTGTAGAAAACAAAACTATGGGGGCTATTTTATACCGTCAAATTGCAGGAGCTGCCGCACGACGTATCGTAAATTATGCCAAAGTAAATAAGCAAATTACACAAGGAGAAGATGCTGGCTTTATAAAATTTGGCTCTCGCATAGATGTTTTTTTACCTTTGGATATGAAAATTAATGCTTCTTTAAACGACAAAGTTGTTGGTGGCGAAACCATAATTGCCCATATCTGATGAAAAGTTTGGAAGAGAAATTTGAAATGGCTTACCAAAGAGCTTCTGAAATTAATCAGAGTGATTTGCCTCCAGACATCATGTTGCGCCTGTATGCTTATTATAAATTAGCTGTTAAAGACAACCCACAGTTCGTGTCAAAATCGCATAAATTAAATATAAGAAATGCTTTTAAATTTAATGCATGGACACAACTTAAAGGTATTTCGCCAAATGATGCAAAACAAGAATATATAAAACTTGTAGAATCTATAACTAACAAAACTATTAACTAAAATAAAAACACAATGAAAAAGACAAGCTTAATCATTTTATGCCTTGCTATTTTTACAAGCTTTACGGCTTGTAAAAAAACGCAAAAGAAAAAAACCAAAAAAGTAGAAGGAATTTACAAAGTTGTAGACTCAACTGCTTCTGTTAAATGGACTGCTTATAAAACAACCGAAAAATTACCTGTAAGTGGGGTCTTTAAAACTGTAAATATTAAAAAATCGGTTGCTGGACAATCAATTCAATCGGCGTTAAACAATCTAGAATTCAGCATTCCTGTAAGCAGTGTTTTTAGCAATAACGAAGAGCGCGATGGCAAACTTAAAAATTTGTTTTTCGGTGTGATGCAAAATACAAGTCTTTTAACAGGAAAAATCCATGTAGCTGAAGACAGTATTGGGACTTTAGATATTGTGATGAATGGTACAACCAATAGCATAGCCCTCACTTTTACAACACAAGACAATACTGTCTATTTTAAAGGCACTTTATCGCTTAAAGATTGGCATACCAATCTTGCCATGAAAGCTTTAAATAAAGCCTGCTTTAACCAACACAAAGGTAAAGATGGCATTAGCAAAACTTGGGACGAGGTACTTGTTGAAGGTACCATAGTGGTGTCTAAATAGATAATCTTTAATTATACTGTCACCCTGAGCGGAGTTGAAGCCATATTTTAAACAAAACCCATCATAGCGAGGAACAAAGTAATTTTTAATTAACGTCTTAACGAACTTTGCATAGCAAAGTGTGCTTATCTCATGAACATTGTTACAATTCAAGACCGTTGCAAGGTAAATTTCTAAAAAAAAAGAACAAATCACACCATTAACTTATTGTCATTTATACAATTAAGTTGTATATTTAACCTATGAAACTACAAAAAACACCCACTCTAGCAGATAGTATTTGTGATTTGCGAACAAGAAAGATAAAAAGAACATTTTTTAGTCAAATAAATGCACTTA
>JAKIUU010000051.1 GCA_021647405.1 Flavobacteriaceae bacterium | reverse complement strand
GGAATGTTACTTACAACAGTATTGGTTTTTACGGGGTGCCAGAAAAGTGATACGATAGGAGTGGATAAAATTACCAATTTAGAGTTAACACCAAAACAAATTGACAAAATTTCCTTAATGAAAGAAGTCTCTATAGCGATAGGGAATACCATGAAGGATAAAAATGCAAGTTCTTATTTGGTTGATTTGGTAAAATTAAAAAATGATGATTCTGAGACCATATCTCTAGCTGCCCTATTAGGGGATAAATCTCGTACATCTAGTTACGAACAGAAACTATTAGATAAAGGTAATGTACAGAGCTATAGAAATAGTGTTGCTAAAGATTATTTTGCGAAACAGTTTCTTAAAACTATAACAAATAATCCTGATTCATATCCATTAATTTCCAAAAATATAATTAACAAAGATATTCAGGCTAAAGGTACAGATGATTTAAATACTTTAAGAGATGAGCTGGCGACTCAAAATTTGGAAATTTATTTGCCATATCAAGAAGAATATAATTGGGATAATGTTACGCAGGTAACTTTAACTTGGCATCCTTTGGTTCGTGAAGATTGGAATGAAGGTGAATTAATGGATATAGCAAATATCGCTTCAAAGACCGCACAAGCTAGTACTGTACCTGTAAGTGTTGTTAATGACACCTACGCGGCAAGCAACCCTACAATTATAGTAAAACCAATTGACTCTTACGGCAGTGGTATTGGCGGTGGTTCAAATCCTGTAGGTTCTGGTGGCGGAACCGGAGGTGGTGGTACAGGTGGTTTTCAACCGACTACAAGATGGGTAACAACAAACCTTGATTATACCGTTATAACCGAAAAAGATGTTCTTTCCACTTTTTTACCTAAAGTTAGACTAACTTCAAATTATAGACATCTATTTGGAGGGTCAAACAAATTAACTATATACAGGTCTTCTGGAGGGTTAAAAATAGACCCTACAACAGGATTTTTTGTGCCAGATGGCAAGGCTTTACCACAAAAACTTGACGAAATATTTATTTCTAGACATCAAGGAAGAAGAAAACTATGGAAAACGGTAAATATTATTTGGGATGATGATTGGGATGTTCATGAAAATGATGAAGCTTTTGTGCTGGTTACTAAAGAGCCCATTTTTAGAAGAGGAGGCATACTTAATATAAAAGGTACTGTTAAAATAGGGTACGATACAGCTAAACAAAAACCAACATTGAATGCAACAGCAACAGCAACCTTTAATATAACGACAGCCCCTAAAAGCAAATTGCGTTACAATAATGAACTTAGCCGTAGAGGTGTACTTTCAAATGTGGTAGGCGATAATGGGGCAGGAACAATAAACGATAATGGCGTTGATTATACTATAAGGACAGCAGCTAAATTACAATATTATTTTAAACATAAATGGACACATGTACAATAACAAACAATTAATAAAAAGAGCCGGCTTTATGCTGGCTCTTACCCTACTTTTATTAGGCAATAAAGGGATGGCGCAATCTAAATATAATCTTCAAATAACAAAAGGGTATGCCGTATCCGAAGATTGGGATGTTAACGGTTCAAATTTAGATTTAAGCGTAAGCCGTAAAATTTGGTCTGTAATTTCTGTAGGACTTTATTATGACCTGACCAATGTAGATAATCTTAAAACAAAATATAATTCCAATGGTGCACGTCAAAATGCCAATGGTTTTTTTATTCCTCCTGCGCTTGATCAATATATTAAGTCTTCAGATTTCCCCGGTTTTTTTAGTGGCTGGGAGCAAAATATTTCTAATTTTAAAAGCTTTGGTTTTAAAACCAATTTTGATTTTAAGGTGTCATCAAAATTTAAGGCTGGTTTTTACGTGGGTTTAGGACTAACACAAAGAAAAATTGTATCTATGTTTTTATCTGATGCCGTTATCGATGATACTACAGGGTTAATTATAGACTATACCCCCGCCTCATTATTTTTAAAAACAACCGAATTTTCAAGTAGATATGGTTTAAAATTTAGTTATGTTTTATCGCCTAAGTTTAACCTCATCTTACAAGCAGGTCATAATACATCGTCTTTTAAGAAATATAGTTATGGTAAAACCGCCTATACAATAATGAACTTAGGTGTGGCCTTTAAACTTTAATAACAACATTAAATTAACAAGATGATAAAAAAAATATTATTAGGAAGTTTTATACTTCTTTTTACCCTTACGGCTTTTGCCCAAAACAAAGAAACCAAAGGGTATTTAAAATTTGGCACGGGCATTTATTGGGATATTAGCAGATGGGGTGTTGTAGATAACTTTGCAGACCCAAGTACAGGGTTAAGACCTAAAGCAACAGTAAGTGGGCAACCTCTATGGTTGGAAGGTGCTGTTAAGCTCAATAACGGTATGTTTGTATCGGCAAATATCATGTATGTGTCACTTAACAGAAAATATCTCGATTTAATATACCAAAATCAAAAATATCAATATGTTATTAAAAATTATGGACTGAACTTGGGTTACGAATTCAAAATAGGTAAACATCAAAAGTTTATGCCACAATTGGGCCTTTTATATTATAGAAACAAGGCTTCCTTAGCAAAAAACGATATAGTTATAAATAGTGGTGTAATTCAATCTATTACACCTTATATAGACAATATAGTAGATGAAGAAATAGGGCAAGTGCTTAACTTAGATTATTACTATCAATTTAAAAACAACTTTTTTTTAGGAGTCCGTGCAAATGTTGTTTATGTTTTGGGTTTTGAAGGCGTAACTTTTACACCTGTACTTGGGGTTAAATTTTAATTGTTAATTTAACATCAAATCTCTAACAGTATCAGATGCTTATAACTTTGATCAAAAAGAGGGTATAATAGACAAAATAGTTGCACATTTTGAGTAAATATTTCAAGTGGACAAAATAGTTGCTATTTTTTTATTTTAAAGCTATCACTTTAATCTCAACACGTTGGTTTTGTAAAGGTGTATCATTGCTTTTTATAGTATTTACAGGTCTTCGTTTTCTACAGCTTTACAAGGCTATTTTTGTGAAATAAGTTAAT
>JAKIUU010000042.1 GCA_021647405.1 Flavobacteriaceae bacterium | reverse complement strand
TTAGTGTTTTACTAATATCGTGTTTTCTAATCTTTAATCAACCCACAACATAGAAAAACTAACACCAAGGCGTAACCATAATATCGTGTTTTCTAATCTTTAATCAAACCACAACCCTTTCAGTAAAAAAAGCCAAAGTTATGAAAATATCGTGTTTTCTAATCTTTAATCAAACCACAACTCTGTGTCTGGAATAACGAAAGCAACTTCAAATATCGTGTTTTCTAATCTTTAATCAAACCACAACACGTATATAGTTTCTAAATGGGTGGTTTTGAATATCGTGTTTTCTAATCTTTAATCAAACCACAACATAATACTATCTCTTTTCTTTTGTAGTTTGAATATCGTGTTTTCTAATCTTTAATCAAACCACAACTGGCCAGTAAAAACATAACCCGAAAAATATAATATCGTGTTTTCTAATCTTTAATCAAACCACAACTACAACCTCTATGTATTTAAAGCAAACAGAAATATCGTGTTTTCTAATCTTTAATCAAATCGACCGGAAGGGAGATTCACAAACTCTCTGCTATAAAATAAGTGAATGGTGTTTGCGTATCACCTATTTTTTAAGATTATTACAAAATGTCAAAGAACTTCTAAAGTCTTTAGATTATTTATTTATATCCTTATAATTTTACTAGTTGGTGTAATTTTAAAATCATAGCCTTCTACTAAACAATCAAATTTGTTTACACCAACTTTAATCCAAGGGAATTGTTTAGAGTTATCAATGTTTTTACCACCTTTCATACCTGTCTTAAGTCCCATAAATAGTGTGATTTCTTTTTTTTCTCTCGCTTCTTGGTGATGTAACAACTTTATTTCTGCTGACTTTTCTACATCTAGCTGAGTGATTTCAAACAATCTACCCAATAATTGAGTTTGAGATAACTCCCAAATTTCATCAGGGCTGATCTTATAAATTAATATCATTAATCCTTTTTTAAGAATATATTTTAATGAAAGATTAGATTTTTCATGTGGATTGGGTACTAAATCGTATTCTCTCCTATGATTACTATTACTCAATTTATAATAATTACCTCCCTCAATGTTATTTACTAACTCTTTATCTCTAAATATTTTACCACTATCATTAACACCTTCATATATAGCTAAACAATAGTTTTCCTCATTAACTACATTGTATTGTTGTTTATATTCTTTTTTAGAAAGAAAAGGAGTTGCATGTTTTTTAAAGTCTTTTAATGGAGATTTTACTGATGGTGTATAAATCCTCACTTTTTTAAGAGGAATTTGTTTTTCTTTATTTTGCCAAATACCCTCCTCACTTACTTTAGCACCATTTTTATTAAAAGAAATTAATCCCTCTTTTTGTGCTTGTTCTACAATAGCTTTTATGTTAGCGTCAATAATTTTTGCTACATCAGATTTTTTGAGTTTTGAGAGTTCTTTTCGGACAACGTAATTTGGTATTATATTGTCGTTATCATCCTTTTTAATTATACCTTCTTTATCCTTAGCAATTGCTCCATAAAAGGTGTCTAAATGCAAAGGACCTCTAACTGTATCTCCTTGTTGGATTTTAGGAATACGTTTTCCATTCTCGTCAAGTTTGTAAATTAATTTTTCTTCCTTATCCTTTTGAGGGATTTTCTTTCCTTTTTCATCTCTGATGTAATTCCCATTATTATCTTTTTCATATTCCAAAACATACTGAATCTTACCTCTTTTACGCTCAAATTTCTTAGTTTGAATAGGTAATATATCTCTATTTTGATGCACAATAAAAACTTCGTTTTCTAAATTTCTTACATCTTCGGTAAAAGTTTTCCAAGGCTTTTCATTTTCCAACTCCTTTTTAGCAGTATTGAAATCACCTTTATCTTCTAGTCCCCAAGCATGAGCCAGTTTGTCGTATTTGTTTTTATTCATAGCGGCAATAGTAACTGCATCTATACAATGGTGTATGTGATTACTTCTGTCTTTCGGTTTATATTGGGTTCTACCCCATTTGTCTTTAAATGTATCATGTAATCCCCAGGCTTTTCGGTATTCGGCTACCATTTCTCCTTTTACCGAATACACTTTCTTAAATACTGATTTTAAATAAGCTCTTGAATATTTGGAAATAATACCAATATCTACTGCCTGACTATTTTTAAAACCGTCTTTAATCTCTTCCATCGTAAAACGACTGTACTTTCCTTTCCAATAGTTGTATTCCATTTTTAAATAATGGCGTCTCTGTATAAACCTGTCTTTTTTTTCTTTATCAGTAGCGTTTCTTGATTGACGTATTAACTTTTCAATTTCATCATTTAATGATTCATACTTATCTTTCCAATGTTTTATTCTTGGAAGAATTTCATTATATATTTTATCAGGCAATTCAGTTGGAATACTATCTTTTTTAGTATCTCTGTTAAATTTATTTTCGCAAAGTGTTTTATTTATTTTTGAATTGTCCCAAGAACGGCTTCTTGGCAAAGTATGTTCAATATCAAATGTTGGATTTGCTCCTAAAAAACTTGATAATCTAATGGTTTTTCCTGTATAAATACAAATGTGGTTTTGCTCTTTCCATAAGGTGTATTTTAAGATATCTTCTTTGCTCACTATTTTCCCATCCTCTCTTTGTTCTAAAGCATAAGTAAATTTTTCTATATCACTATTGGTTACTTCTTTTAATTCATCACCTGTTTCTTTTTTATAAAGCTCTTTTATTTTCTTTTTATATTCTTGATATAATTCTTTTTTATCATTTTGCCATTTTTCTATAGCTTTTCTTTTGTTGGCATCGTTTAACTGACGAGAAAGTTCAATGTTAATTTTTGTGTTTTCATCAATTTGTCCTTCAATAATTAAAGCGTTGATGAGCTTTTTTAATTGATGTAAGGCTTTCATTGCCATTGGGTTTTTTATAGAACCCACATCCGGACTTCCTAAACCGACGACTTCTTTGCCATTAATTTTGATTATTCCCCCTTCTCTATCTTTTAATTTTACCGAACTAAATTTTTCGATATCAGAGGGATGGTAAAGTTTGTTAGCTTTTTCTGTTATGAGCAAATCATTATCAGATAAAAATTCTAAAATCTTTTCATCAATCCGTTTTGTTTTAAGATGTTTACATTCTTTTAATAATTGTATGAATTTTTCAAAAGCATTAGATAAAATTTGTTCTTTATTTGATTTAGTTGACCAATTTCTAACTCCAAATTCCTTTTTTAATGCTTTTTCTAAATCAGTTTTATAACTGCTTTCTGCTTCTTTAGAGTAATTAAAATTATTGTTAAAACAGTTTTGCAATAAACTGTTTATTACAAAAACCAATTTGTTTTCTTCTTGATGGTGATTAATGATTTCTCCAACTTCATTTTCAATAAGCGTTCTATCTTCTTTATTTTTCCATCTTTCTGGTTTAACCAATGTATTTATATTTGCCATAAATACAGCGTGCGAATACAATAAACCAGCTTTTAAATAGGGTAATATTTTATTAATTGCATACAAACTTAAATTTGCATAGTCCTTTTTTAAATGAATTTTAGCAAATTTATCGGCTGCTTTTATGTTCAAATTTAGTTTGTTTAAAGCAAAATCTTTTAACTTTTCTTCGGAAGTATAAGTTGAAAGCACGTGCCAAACATCTGTAATTACGTCATCTTTTGTTTTTTCACCAATAACTTCTCCAGTTTTTCTGTTTTTTATGGTTTTGTTAGTATAATTTTTATATATCACATTCTTCCAATCATCTCCAAAAATTATTTTTAAGTTAGCTATTGTTGGGCAACCGCTAACCGTAGCTTTATCTTTATAATTGTAAAAACATTCTTTACCTAAAACACTTTTAATATCTTCAAAAGCAAAAGTTGGTTTCGACTTTCTATAAAATTTAGAGGTTATTTTCTCTTTTTCGTCTTGGTTAAGAAATCTAAATTTTTCATCCTCAGGTGCTTTAAGCTTTATCGTATTGATAAAGCTATACATTCTAAACTTTTCAAATTCTGGTCTCGACACCGAACAGCGTGTGCGGTTTGGCTCTAAAGAACATTTTCCAATTAATCCTTTTTGTGATTTTAAAGGGCGTTGATAAAAAATGGCTTTGTAGAATTCTTTTACAATGCCACTATATCTTTCATTAGCATCTTTTTTACTATCATCAATACTTTCTAATTCTTGAGCTTTACATATTATTTCAAATTCTTCTAAATAATGTTCTTCTCTTGAAGTGTAGTTGTTACGAATTTTATTTTCAATATTATTTCTATCTTCTTGGTATAGTTTCCAAAAATATTGACCTAAAGTTTTGCAGTTAGCATCTTTGATAGCTTTATTTAATTCTGTGATATTGCCTTCAACAGCCCCAAGATTTTCAGGTTTATTTATATATCTGCCAATTTCTTTTTTTACCTCTTCTATTTTTGAATAATCTTTACCTTTTATTTTATTCTCAATAACATTAATTATATATTTTCTTATACTCCAAAGTTTTTCTTCGGTGGCATTAACACAATCCTTTTTGTTTTTCTCTTTGAGTTCATAGCTTTCAAAAACTGTCTCAATTTCATTTAATAATTCAATCTTATTAAGACTATCATTATTAATTAAATCTTGTATTTCATCTTTTTTTAATTTGATTAAATTGTCATCAGTTTGATCTAAGCGATTACTCAAAAAACCTCTTCGTTGTGCAATATGGTATAAGGCTCTGCCTAACTCATATTTGCCAATATTTTTTCTACTAGATTTATCTCTATAATAATATGGATTAATATTTAAATCATCATCGGTTGTTAGCCATTTTAAAAATTCAGGCCTCGTTGGATATCTTTTAAAATTTGACTTACGGCACTCTATCACTTCATCAATAGTTAAAGGACACATTTTGTATTTAGCTAGCACTAAAAGTGTCTGGTATTTTCTGATTTTTCGTCTAAAATTGAGTCTTCTAGCACTTCGAAAACCTGTACGTTCAGCAGCTTTTGATTTTTCTTGTCCTTTAACTTTTTTAACACCTTCTGTAAAAATTAAAACACCTTTATCTTCAAGTTTGTTTTCATCTTTATCATCATCAAGTATTGCCCACCCAATAGAGTTGGTTCCCAAGTCAAGTCCTAAAATTTTTGCCATAATATGTATCTTTAATCATTTTTTTATCTAAATTTGTGTCAGATTAAAATTTCTAATCTTTAATCTTATCACAATAAGGCTATATGCCGTAGATGAAAATCTTTAGTCCCGCTTCGGTGGGACTTATTTTTTTGAGGGAGTCGTAAATTTAAAATAGCATTATTTTAAATCAAGCCTAAAATTACAAATTTTATTTCTAATTTTTATCTCAATAAGTTATAATAATTTAAAAACCAGACCCAACAGGTTTTTAAATCAAAACTTAGACCTACTAGGTTTTGAAAACCTAGTAGGTCTGTAATGTTTTTACTTACCTGCCCTTGGCAGGAAACCTAGTAGGTCTAAGAGTATATTATTTTTGCGTATAAACTATTTGCAATCATTTAAGATATTGCCATTCACAATAAGGATTATTCCGTTGCGAAAACATATAAGGCAGCCACGCTTAAAGCATGGTTGTTTTCTTTTTAGTGAGAAGTACTTTTAGTCAAAAGCAAAACAGCCTAAATCTATAAAATTATTTTTTCAATAGTTTCAAAACTTCTTATTTTTTACATTTGCAGCTATGAAATCGAAATTATTCTTATTTTTAATGGGCTTTTTATTTATTAGTGTAAACTCTAAGGTTTTTGCACAGTCTAAAACCCCCATTATTTCAAATACCAACACCATCCCCTTTTTAAAAGCTTATGGCGCTAAAAACACCGCATACATATTTAAAGTAGATACCAAATTTGGCAGCTTTACCATGCGTTTGTATAAAGACACACCGCTTTACCGTGCCAGTTTTGTGTATTTAACCAAGATGGGGTATTTTGAAACGGCCCAAGTTGACCGTATTTCGCCTGGTTTTATCATTCAAGCTGGCGATTCTGACGATGCGGCCTCTGTAAATATGCGCTATAAATTTAAAAACTACCTGTTGCCTGCTCATTTTTTACACAAACACAAGCAATATGCTGTGGCTGCTGCCAGAAGTTGGGATAACAATCCGAAGAAGCTGTCCTCCCCTTTTGAGTTTTACATTGTTTTAAACAAACGTGGTGCCCATCATTTAGACAAAGAACACACGGTTTTTGGCGAAGTTATTAGCGGTTTTGAAGTAATTAAAAAAATTGAAGTGCAAAAAGCAGGGCGCGATGAGTGGCCCATTCAAGACATCGCTATCAAGGTGAAGATTATAAAGTAAGGGGGAGCCTTTCACACTTTTTCGCAAATAAGCACAACATGCTTTTCTTCTTTGTTGGTTATAAAAAACAAATACTGAGTACCCCCTTCTTTAAGACCTGTTTTTTTACGGATTTGGACAACAGTTTCAGGAAAATTACGTACCGTGATATTGGCTTTGTTTGTAGGAAGCCTTCTTTTTAAAAGCTTTTTATTATAAGGTATTTTTTCGGTAAGCTTAAAACGTCTTCCAGGAAAATCTACCAAAATATTGGATGTAAAAATATGGGTATTGGGATGCAACTTAAAGAGATTATAATGCGCTGAAATATGCTTAAATCCACCCGATTTTAGGATGGCTACATTGGGTTCATAAATATATTTTAATGTAAAGTTATAATTTATATTGTATTTATTATCTAATTGAAAATCATATTTTTGAATGTCATTTTTATTAATATTTATTGTCTTGATTTTGGCGGTTTTAGTACAGTCTTTTTCCAATAAAAAAAGCAATTCTTTTAGCTCGTTTTCTACGGCCACACAATGAACTTCTTTTACAAATTTTAAATCGTCTATGGTTTTTTTAATATCTAAAAGCGGTGATAATTTTATGAGAATATTATTGGAATACGGCCATAATATATCGAGATGAACTGTTAAATCGGGTTGGCATTGGTTTAGCAAAAAGACTTTCTCTTTGGTGTCCGAGCGTCGTGATGGATCAATATAAATCCAATCGCAATGTTTTTTGGTTTTTTTAAGGTAATCCAATCCATTAACAGCATGCTGTTTTATAGAACTCTTTTTTAAAACATTAAAATTATGCTTTGCTATTTCGGCCAATTCAGTGTCAATTTCACAATGTATCACTTCATTAAATTTTGAGGCAAAGGCACTACTGTCAACACCCAAACCACCTGTTACATCAATAAGCGTTTCTCCGGCTATTAAATCCTTTTTGTAATTGGCGGTAATCTCTGATGAAGTTTGCGCAATATTGAGCTTATTTGGATAGTAAATACCTTTGCTTGCAAACCAAGTAGGCAGTTTGTTTTCACATTTCTTTTTGGCTTCTATTTGTGCCACAATTTCTTGGATGCTTACCTCTGCAAACGGACTGCCCTTTAAAATTAGTTTTGTGCTATCCGATTTTAAATGGGTATTTATAAATGCCTGAATATCTTTATGTAGAATGCTTTTATTCACAGGCTAGCATTAAGATTCTACCAATTTTTTTAACCCTGCTAAAACAAAATCCCACCCTTGACTGGCTTGTTCATAAGGAGCAATATCACTAAAACTACCTTGTGTAATGGTTAATCGCGTTTTTTCTTTTTCTGAAATTAGCGCCATAGTAACCAATGTATGCTTATCTTTTATGGCTTCCATTTCGGGCGAATAGCAAGTATAAGCCAACATTTTTTCGGGCAGACATAAGCTGATAACACCTTTAACACAAACAATTTCTTTATCCTCTTTAAATTGGACAAATGCGATGTTGCTTCCCACTTCAAAATCAGAAATAACCGCGCAGTCAAAAAAGTACTTTTGGGTCAACTCTGGGTTTGTCAATGCTTCCCAAACTTTAGAAACAGGGGCCTTTAGTTCGCTATTTTTTAATACCGTTCCATTATTTTCCATTGGCGAATACTTTTATTTAATTATTCTTGTTGGCCAGTTCATTTAAATTGGCAACAGTGCGCCAATTACGTGTGGTGGCAGTTGTATTCAGTTTTTTCTCAAACATATTGTTTGTCAGTTTGGTACGTCCATAACCCTTGGGACAAAACAGGTAAATACAGTTGCCTTGTACTATAAATTCATCTTCTTGGCTTGCGTTAATGCTTTTAATCTGATTTATAACAGTGGCATTGGGAGACTGACTGAGCAAAGTAACGTGGAGCTTACTTAAATCTATAGCTTCTCTTTTTAAAAACGGATTTGATTTAAAGATAATATCTAAAGCCTTCTTGTTAATTACCATCCCTTTTATATCACAACAAAAATCTTTGTTTATACGCCCAATAATATTAAGTGCTATTTTATCAGTATCTAATAAATCTGATTTAAAAACAACATTGCCACTCTGTATATAAGTCACCACATCAGTATAACCCAAGTTTGTAAAAAGCTGATTTAACACTGGCATTTTTATCTTGTTTTTACCCGATACATTAATACCTCTAATCAGGGCTATATAGGTTTTTTTAGACAAGTTATTTAAAGGTTTTTAGTAAGTGTTTAACTATTTTATTATCGGCCAAAAACTCTTTTAAAATAACCCGAATGGCTGTATAAGAAGGCACTGCAACCACCATGCCTATAACCCCAAATAGCGTCCCGCCTATTAAAATAGCCAAAAATATTTCGAGTGGATGCGATTTGACACTTTTAGAATATATGGTAGGTTGGCTTACAAAAGCGTCTATTAACTGAATTACTATAAAACCTATAAACACATAAACGGTTGTGGGAAGAATTTGTGTCTGAAAATCCAATCCCAAATTACTGGTCATTGTAAGCGTCAATATTAAAACCAATTCAACCAACGGGCCTACATAAGGAATTAAATTAAGCAAAGCGCATAGCAGGGCAATTATTAGCGCATTTTTAACACCAAAAACAGACAGCAATATTAAATAAAGTATAAATAAGATTGTGACTTGCGCAGCCAATCCTGTAAAGTAACGCGATAATAAATCTTTTATAACATTCCAGCTTTTTCGCGCTTTTTTCTCCTGCTCATTGGGTACCAAAGTAAAAATCATATTGTCTAAAATGGCACCGTCTTTTAGCATAAAAAACGAAATAAAAAGTGTGGCCAATAATCCGATAGAAAAGCGTCCTATAAATCCAATAACTGATGTGAATATGGTAGAAAGTGACCCAAATTGAAAGAATTCAAAAATGCTAATTTTCTGTAATTTATCGAGTAAATGAATTCCTTTGTCACTAAAATATAAATCAATTTGTGCCAATAATTGACTGAGCTCCAATTGTACTTCAGCTACATCTATTCGTGATAAATTATGACTTTGTTCTACCAATAAAGGGACCAATAAAGAAACGAGAAAAGCCAGAATACCAACAAAAAGACCCATTGTAATAATGACTGCCAATGTGTTAGGTAATTTTAACTTGATATCAAAAAAGATAACAAGACGTCTGCCAATTAAAGAAATAACTGAAGCCAACACTATATAAACTAAAATAGTACTAATCTTAAAGAGTAAATAAAGTGTTAGTATAACCCCTACAATAATTAGTATGGCACGTAAAATACCGTTGGCGATTGTTTTTGAGTTCATAGGTGTAAAGATAAAAAAATAAGCTTTACCAAATCACGAATTTACAATTATGAAGTGAGATAGGCCTTTATGCCGTAACTTGCCATAACGCCTTCGCCTGTGGCTGAAGCCACTTGTGCTATAGCCCCTTTGCGGCAATCGCCAGCAGCAAAAATACCTCCTACCGATGTTTCGCCAAAGCCATTTGTATTGATGTGACCACTTTCTGACAAGGTCACAATATTATTTAAAAAGGCTGTATTTGGGGTTAAACCGATAAAGATAAAAGCGCCATCGGCGGCAATAACTTCGGTTTTCTGCGTAATGTTGTCGGTTACTTGCACACCCACAAAAAGCTCTTTTTTATCTGCTATAAAAGCATTGGTCTTTTTATTCATCAATACCTTAATATTTGAGATTTCTTTTAGCTTTTCGATATAAGTTTCTGAAGCACTAAAATTTTCTTTGCGATGAATAATGGTTACTTTTTTAGTAAAACTCGCCAAGGAAATACCTTCTTCTAAAGCAGAATTACCGCCGCCTATAATAAGCACTTCTCTGTCGCGATAAAAAGCACCGTCGCAAGTGGCACAAAAATGAATGCCACTGCCTATTAAGTCTTTTTCTCCGGACACATTTAAAGTGCGATAAGTTGCGCCTGTTGCAATAACGATAGATTTGGCAAAGTAACCACCCATATTTGTTTTGAGCGTAAACAGGTTGTTTCTTTTATCGATGTCTTGTACACTTACGCCTGTTTCAATTTTAGCGCCATAAGTTTTGGCTTGTAAGGCCATTCTATCCATTAATTCAGAACCCGAAACCTCTGTAAAACCAGGATAATTTTCTATTTTTTTAGTGAGTGAAGCATTGCCGCCAATAATAGATTTTTCGAGAATTAAACAGCGCTTCTTATCGCGTTGGGCATAAATAGCCGCAGTTAAACCAGCGGCACCTGCACCTATGATTATGACATCGTAAATTTCTTTTTTAGTGGCCATATCTAGATTCAGCAAATCTTTTAAGAGTGCATTATCTGGATTTGTATAAGGCTTATCGCCAATTAAAATAGTGGGAATTATACGTTTGCCCTTGTTTATTTTTTCGACCAAAGCTGTGGCTTCGGGCACTTTATCTACATCTACAAATTGGAAGTTAATGCTGTTGTTTTGCAAATAGGTTTTTGTACGACGGCAATCGGGACACCAATCGGCGCCAAATAGTTTTATACGACCTTGTTTATTTATGCCTAAAATTGTGGCCAATTTTTTATTATCAGGATTGGTATAAGATTGCCCTTCGATAACAAGGGTTGGGATAATGCGTTTGCCATTATTGATTTTTTCTACCAATGCAGTAGCTTTATTATCTAAATCGACATCAATAAAATTAAAATCGATGTTATTTTGAACGAGATAGGCTTTGGCGCGTTGACAATCGGGACACCAGTTGACACCGTATAATTTGATTTCTGACATGATTTATTTATTTAAGACAAATAGAGTCGTTTAAGGTAGTTCAAACTTACGAATAAAAGAAGGGGCTTATTACAAGAGGCTTTTAACGGTGTCTTTTTTTGGAAATCTTATTGAAGGTAGTAACTATTTTTCATGAGTTCACCCCATTCTTTTTCTTCTAACAAATTTAAATGCTTTTATTGGTTTGCTAATCTAAAGGTTAAGACGTGTTTACTTACTAAAAGAAGGCATTACATATTACCCAAACTCACTCGTAAAATGCAACTTTACCGTAGGGTACTTATCCAGTGTCATTTGTACCGAAAAAGCCGAATCGGCTAAGAATACCAATTGTCCTTTTTTGTCTTTGGCCAAATAACGCTGTTTAACACGTTTAAATTCTTTGAAATCAGTATTTTTAGGATCTTCGGGTTGTACCCAACAGGCTTTGTGTACATTGAGCATATCGTACGTACACTTGGCACCATATTCGTGTTCTAAACGGTATTGAATTACTTCGTATTGCAAAGCGCCTACTGTACCAATTACCTTGCGTCCGTTGAGTTCTAAAGTAAAGAGTTGCGCCACACCTTCGTCCATTAACTGATCTAAACCTTTGGCCAATTGTTTCGATTTCATTGGGTCGGCATTATTGACATAGCGAAAATACTCTGGTGAAAAACTCGGAATACCTTTAAATTGCAAATTTTCGCCTTCGGTTAAGGTATCGCCTATTTTAAAGTTGCCAGTATCGTGTAGACCCACAATATCACCCGGATAGGAAATATCTACAATTTCTTTTTTTTCGGCAAAAAATGCATTGGGACTCGCAAATTTGAATTTCTTATTCTTTTTGACATGCAAATAATTGGTATTGCGCTTAAACATACCCGAAACTATTTTTACAAATGCCAAGCGGTCGCGGTGCTTGGGATCCATATTGGCGTGAATTTTAAACACAAAACCAGTCATTTTAGTTTCTTCGGGATTTACCAAACGGATATCTGCCTGTTTGGGGCGTGGCGAGGGTGCAATGTCAATAAAGCAATCGAGCAATTCTTTAACACCAAAATTATTTAAGGCCGAGCCAAAAAACACAGGCTGCAAGTGTCCTTCAAGATATTCTGTTCTGTCAAATTTTGGGTACACCTCGCGTACCAGTTCCAACTCTTCACGTAGTATATTTGCCGCTGTTTCGCCAACAGCTTTGTCGAGTTCTGAATTGTCAATATCCTCAAATTCAACACCTTCAGAAATGGTTTGTTTTACATCGCCCGAAAAGAGGTTTAATTTCTTACCCCAAACATTGTAAATACCTTTAAAATCGTAGCCCATGCCAATAGGGAAACTCAAAGGCGTTACACGCAAGCCTAATTTTTGTTCTACTTCGTCTAACAAATCGAAAGCATCTTTACCTTCGCGATCTAATTTATTGATAAAAACAATCATAGGAATTTGACGCATCCTACAGACTTCTACCAGTTTTTCGGTTTGCACTTCTACCCCTTTGGCCACATCAATTACCACAATAACACTGTCAACTGCAGTTAAGGTTCTAAAAGTATCTTCGGCAAAATCTTTATGTCCAGGTGTGTCTAAAATATTTATTTTTTTGTCTTTATAGATAAATGCCAAAACCGATGTGGCAACCGATATGCCACGTTGCCGCTCAATTTCCATAAAATCGGAAGTAGCGCCTTTCTTTATCTTATTATTTTTAACCGCCCCTGCTTCTTGAATAGCCCCTCCAAATAACAAGAGTTTTTCTGTTAAAGTGGTTTTACCTGCATCGGGATGCGAAATGATACCAAAAGTACGGCGGCGTTTTATTTCTTCTAAAAAGGACATCTGTGTTTTTTAAGGGTGCAAAGATAGGGATTCTACTTTCTACTGAAAGTTATTTGAAATATAAAATAGTTGTGTTTAACTTGTGCTTTCTCATATGCTGTACCTAAGCACAGTAGGCTAATTTCAATTTGCTAGTTAGCCATATGGCGTCCCTAAAGGGACTATTACAAGAGATGACTACTTATATAAATTATGACAAAATGTGTTCATTAAAGAGGTTCTCCAATAATTATTTACACCCTACTTGCTAACACTAACCCTGTCCTGTAGGGACAGCATATAGATAATAAAATGGTTAGTTTTGATTCAACTGTGCCTTTAGGTACAGCATATAAATCTTAAAATATTAATAATTATAACTACCTTTGGTTAAGTAATTTACTAAGGTGTTATGGCAAATACTTATACACAAATATATGTTCAAGTGGTAATTGTTGTTAAAAATAGACAATGTCTTATAAAAAATACTTGGAAAACAGAGCTATATAAATACATTACAGGTATTATTAAAAATAACGGACATAAAGTTATGCAAATAAACGGCGTGACGGATCACATTCATATTTTAATTGGTTTAAAACCTAGTCAGTCACTATCTGAATTAATGAAATATGTTAAACAAGATTCATCTAAATGGATTAATCAGAATAGTTTTTTAAAAGTTAGGTTTTCTTGGCAAAGCGGCTATGGTGCCTTTAGTTATGCAACATCACAGATACCTAATGTTATAACCTATATCCAAAACCAAGAAGAACATCACAAAAAGAAGTCATTCTCTGAAGAGTACTTGGACTTTTTAAACGACTATAAAATTTCATTTGATAAACGATACCTGTTTAGCGCTGTAAAATAGATACCTTAAAAGTTAAAAATGACATTTCAAAAATTAACTACTTCCCGTTTAACCTTAAGACTCATACAGAAATCAGATTTAGAGGTTATTCATAAGTTGCAGTCCACTCCTGAGGTTGATAAATACAACACATTGGGGATTCCTAAAAACTTAGCCGAAACAGAAAAGGTTATGGGACCTTCTTTTGAAGACTTAAAAAAAGACATGATTAGACGTTATACTTTTGTAATTGAACTGAATAGAAGTCGAGAATTTATGGGGCTTATTGCTTTAAATTTAGGAAATCCAAAATATAAAAGTGCTGAAGTTTGGTATAAATTATTGCCGATTTTTTGGGGACAAGCTTATGCTACAGAAGCCTTAAAACGCATTTTAGAATTTGGTTTTAACAACCTTAAACTTCACCGCATTGAGGCAGGTTGCGCAGTTGAAAATCTGGGTTCAATCAAAGTGCTTGAAAAGGTCGGTATGACCTGCGAAGGAAGAAAAAGACAAACACTTCCATTAAAAACAGGTTGGAGTGATAATTTTGAATATGGTATTTTAGAGAAAGACTTTAAAAATATGAGCTAAATAACTGTTAAATTATTTGTTTTATTAGATGAGGCTTAATCAAAATTAATATCTTTGTTGCTATTTTATTTAGCATTTGCACAATCAAAATTGATATAAACCTAACCTAATTCAAATAATGAGTACCAAGCACACATTTCACATCCCAGTAATGGGCATCGGATTTACCATAGACACGCCTTTAAAAGTGTCGAAATACGGTATCGATTCTGTTATTTCGCTGGTTGATGATATACTTCTTGAAAAACTGAGAAAGATGTACTGTGAGAAATTCACAAAACCCTATCAAGAAATCACCAATAAAATTGAAGACTTTCGCGCCAAACGCATTACCTCATATCTAAATTTAATAAATACTCTGGCCGAAGAGAAATTTGAAGAACTCAAAAATGCTTCATTTGATAAAATAGACGACATCAAAACCTATTTTAACATGCTTCCAGATGGCATTTCTATAAAACAAGAATTTCAGAAATTGACAGCCAGTCATATGAGTATTGAGGATGTTAAATCTTGGGTAAAAGACAAATTGACAATTGGCAGTATTGATGTAAATATTATGACCAAAGTTGATAAAGAAAATTACCTTAACGGAGAAAAATTACCCTCAATTTATAACGATGCGCATGCGGCGCTAAGAGGTTTTGCTGAGAGCAATTTGGAATCGTCTGTTATTTTTTCAGCGGGTATGAATCCTAGGTTATACGCGTACATTGAAGAATTTAACGATTTTTATCCTGACGAAAAAGGGGCTATTAAGAAGAAGATTATATTAAAAGTGAGCGATTTTCGTTCGGCTTTAATCCAAGGAAAATTTTTAGCTAAAAAAGGCATTTGGATTTCTGAATACCGCATAGAATCAGGTTTAAATTGTGGGGGGCATGCCTTTGCTACAGATGGCTTTTTGATGGGGCCAATTTTGTCTGAATTTAAAGAAAAACGCCAAGAGTTACATCAAGAAGTTTATACCATTTTAGAAAATGCGCTTAATAATAAAAACCGTGTTGTACCTAACAAAGGTTTGTCTATAAAAGTATCGGCTCAGGGAGGTGTTGGCACTTCAGAAGAACACCAGTTTTTAATTGACCAATACAATGTAGATTCTGTTGGATGGGGAAGCCCATTATTATTGGTTCCCGAAGCAACCAATGTTGACAAACATACCTTGGGTAAATTGCTAAAAGCCAAAGAAGACGATTTGTATTTAAGCAATATTTCTCCCTTAGGTGTTCCTTTTAACAGTTTAAGAGGTAACAGCAAAGATGCCGAACGTATCGCTAAAATTGATAAAGGACGCCCTGGTAGTACGTGCCCCAGACAATTTGTGAAATTGAGTAAGGAATTTTCTGACAAGGCTATTTGCTTGGCTTCACGGCAATATCAAAATTTAAAAATAAAAGTTTTAGAAGCCGCCAATTTAGCTCCCGATGCTTATAAGAAGAAATTCAATGCCATTGTAGAAAAAACGTGCACTTGCGTTGGATTGGGAACTTCTGCCCTTTTGGTTAACAATTTAAACACAAAAACCGAAGGCCCTGGCGTATCGGTTTGCCCGGGTCCAAATATGGCTTATTTTTCAAAAATTATGAATCTTCAGGAGATGATTGATCATATTTATGGTCGGAAAAATGTTATCTCGCGTACTGACAGACCAAATATGTTTGTCAATGAAATCAATATTTATATCGATTATTTGAAAGACAAAATTGATGATGCTAAAGAGAATATGACCACTAGACAAGAAAAATACTTGTTGACATTTACCAACAATCTTAACGATGGCATCAATTATTACAAAGACCTCTTTAGCGATTTAAAATACAAAATTGAAAGTACCAAGTCTGATATTTTAAATGATTTAGAAGATTGTAAAGCGGCTCTAAACCGGTTACATTTAGAGATTGAAAATCAGGCCAAGTTGATTCCTGTTACGGTATAATTATCCAAACCCCACATACAAATGAAAACTTTTATAGTCATTGGTGGTGGGGCAGCTGGTTATTTTGCGGCTATAAATGCCGCCGAAAAACATCCCGATTTAAAAGTCATTATTCTAGAAGCCACAAGTAAAGTACTACAAAAAGTAAAAGTATCGGGTGGTGGACGTTGTAATGTAACCCATGCCTGTTTTGAACCAAAAGAATTGGTTGCTTTTTATCCCAGAGGTCAAAAAGAATTGTTGGGTCCTTTTCATCAATTTATGACTGGCGATACCATGCAATGGTTTGATGAACATGGCGTGCCCTTAAAAATTGAAGCCGATAATCGGGTTTTTCCTAAATCAAATAATGCACAGAGTATTATAAATTGTTTTTTGAGTCAAGCTGAAAAACTGAGTATTGACCTGCTGACCAATCACCGTGTTACAGCAATACAAAAAAAAGAGGATTGTTTTGAAATTACAACCCCACAACAAATTTTTACAGCCGATTATCTTTTGGTGGCAACTGGCAGCACACCTAAAATGTTCCCCATAATAAAAGATTTAGGCCATAAAATTGTATCTCCTGTCCCCTCTTTGTTTACTTTTAATATTGCCGACAAACGCCTAAAAGACAATATGGGGCTTTCTGTTCCTTTTGGACGTGTAAAAGTGATTGACACTAAGCTAGAAGCACAAGGTCCCATTCTCATTACCCATTGGGGATTGAGTGGTCCTGCTATTTTAAAACTCTCGGCATGGGGTGCTATAGAATTGCATCAGAAAGATTATAAGTTTGCTATTGAAGTTAATTGGTTGTCTGAAAATAAAGAGACTATTTTAGAATTGTTGAAGGATGCTAAAAACAAAAATCCTAAAAAACGAATTGCCCTGCATTCGCCTTTTGAGTCAATTCCCAAACGCTTGTGGCAAAAATTGGTTGAAGCTTCGCAGATTACAGAAACGCTAATTTGGGCAGAACTGAATAGTTTAAAGCTACAGCGTTTAAACAATATGCTAACCCAAAGCATTTTTAGCATCCATGGCAAAAGTACTTTTAAAGAAGAATTCGTAACGGCAGGTGGTGTAGACTTAAAAGAAATCAATTTTAAACGCTTTGAAAGTAAATTATACAAAAACCTGTTTTTTGCTGGCGAAGTTTTGAATATAGATGCCGTTACAGGTGGTTTTAATTTTCAAAATGCTTGGACTGGCGCTTGGATAGTGTCACAATCGCTAGAATAATTTTAATCGAATTTAATACCAGAATATGAAATATTATAAAGCATTACTTTTACTCGTTAGCAGCATTATGCTATTTACCACACAGCTATTTTCGCAAAATATAGGAAACAGACAAAATAATTCTCAAACTAATCAAACAGGCAAATCTCAATTTAGTCCTGAAAAAATAAAACTATTTGTATTTTATGATTCAGATGTTATTATAAAAAAAATAAAACTTAAGGACAAAGCAAAAAAAGCGAAACTCAGTAATCTCATTGAATCTTATAACGATAAAATGACTGAAATAAAAGCTTTTGATTCGGGAGTGTTGCTCATGGCAAAGACCTATTTGGCACAAAGAATTAAAGAAGCCAAACAAGACCACGACCCTTATATTGTAAAAGAGGGACAGATAAAAACTAAGGAGATACTGGGGCCCCTACGCAAAAAAATAAAAATGCAACGGGTGTTTCTAAACACTGAGTTAAAAAAGTTTTTAACAGACAAACAATATAATAAATGGTTAAAATATCAAAAAAGAAAATCTGTTACTACCAACAAAAAAATGAGCACCAAACCCCAAATGAAAATGCGTGGGCAAAGACAAAGTCAAGGACAGAATAGACGTTATTGATTTGTTGAGTCTTCTTTTACATATCATCTCCTTTTATTTTAAACCCCTTTTATAATTAGTATATAATCTTCTTTTTTCTACTTTTCAATTATTAGTAATTTACGGTAATTTTTAATTTACTCTTTTTTACTGTTGCTGTACTTTTCATTTAACCGCACATTTGTAGTGTTATTAAAAGTAAAAAACTAATAAAATTA
>JAKIUU010000041.1 GCA_021647405.1 Flavobacteriaceae bacterium | reverse complement strand
TAACTTAACAAACCAAAATGAGTAAACTTATCTAATGATGATTTTATAATTTGGAAATAGGGATGCAAAAAAAGATATATCAAAAAAGAAACAATTACAGTAATTAGGGTTTTTATTTCTTTGTTGAATGTCATTTATATTCAATATATTATTCTTTACTCAAAAAATCCATAAAAGCAGCTAAACTTTCTTGAGGCTTTTCTTCCATAGGCACATGTCCTACATCTTTAAGAATAACTAATGTGTCATTTGGTAAATTTTTATGAAATCTGTAAGCACTTTTTGTGGGAATTAAATAGTCTTGTGCACCCCATAAAACTAAGGTAGGATGTTTGATATTTTTAATTTCAGAAATCACATCAGAGTTAATTTTAACCTTCATACGGTCAACTAAAGCTTGCCTGTTGCCTTTTCTTAGAGTCAGTTCAAAATACCTATCTATAAGCGCATCAGTAATTTTAGATTTATCTACATACACATTTTCTATACTGGCTTTAACCATAAAACGCGGTGTGATAAAAGTCAGAATTTTATTTAAAATCGGCATTTTAGCAATTTTGAAAGCGATAGGCACATCCTTAGATTCTAAAGAATAACCCGAGGCATCTATCAAAACCAATTTGTTGACCATTTTAGGGTATTTAACAGCAAAGCGCCAAGCAATGTTGCCACCTAAAGAATTGCCAGCCAAAACGCATTGCTTAATACCTCTTGCATCCAAAAAGTGTTTTATAAATTCTACATAATTTTCAATGGCATAATTTCTACGAGGAAAAGGCCCTGTCAAACCAAATCCCGGAATATCCATTCTTACAACCCTGTGATTTTTTTTAAGGTTTATAGCCCACCCTTCAAAAGTATGTAAGCTAGAACTTGTGCCGTGAATTAAAACGATAGGTAGAGAATCTGTACTATTACCCTCATCACGAAAGTGGACATTCATCCCATCAACCTGAATAAATTCAGAAGGGCTAGGTGCATATTTTGCTTTTAATTTATCTAATGAAATGTCACGATGACCAAAAAGAACACTTATAATAATTACTATTAAGACAAAACTTAATAATGCAATTTTTAAAAACTTTTTGAAGAATGTCATCTATTTCAACTTTAATTTACCTACTTGTAAGATAAAAATTTCAAGAAAAATTATATCATCACTTCACTAATCTGAACCACAGGTTCTATATTGGTAAAGTTTGGTACATCGGCCATGATAGCAGGCGCATGAGGTCCAAAATTACTTTCGAATGACGCCATAGATTCAAAATATAAATTGCCCATTGCTGTAAAGCTAGCAGGCGCACCTGGTGCACCTCCAGCGATACCTTTTTCTACAGAAGCCCCTTTTACAGAATCGCCTAATAAACCAGCAACTAATGGGATGTGTTTGTTGCAGTAGTAATCCATGTCAAAATTTTTACGCGTATCATTTGGATACAACACGGTTAATTTAATCATGCCTTTTTTCATAATATTCAGTTTTTAGTTAGTTATTTTTCAAATACATTATTTTTTTGATTCACATCAGCCATCAATTTACTAGGATCAATAGTGACTTTTTTAACAGCTTTATCCACTTTAAAGGTGTACGTTGGATAGGCCCAGGCCCAATCGTCTAACACCTTTGCCGCAGTGGGTTTATGCCCATATTGCATACGTAGCGGGATGTTAAAATTTTCTGTACTGCCGTCAACATAAGTAACGCGCACATCAATAGGCATAGGCATTGCGCCGATACGTTCTAAAGTGATGCTTTTATCAGCAACCGATTTAATACCGTAATCTATGATGTGCGTGGTTTCTACCCATTCATTTAAATACCAACCCAATTCTAAACCCGAAGTTTTCTCAGCTTCACGAATAAAATTTGTAGGCGTGGGATGTTTCATTTTCCAATGGGCATAATAATTTTTTAAGGTTTTCATCAGGTTATCCCACCCTATGACGTATCCCAATTGCGATAAAAATATTTGTCCATTTACATAACTGGCAATACCGTACGCCATATTGGTATTGTAACGGTCGGCATGGGTACTTAAGGGTTCTTGTTTGCCCGATTTCACCAAATAATAATACCCGCCATAAGTGCGTTCAAATGGATTTTTAACAGGTCTATCGCTCATAGTATTGCTTGCCATAGTTGCTATAAATGAGGTGAAACCCTCGTCCATCCAAGGATGTTCACTTTCGTTAGTTGCCAAAGCAAATTGAAACCAAGAGTGTGCCATTTCATGGCGCATAGTGCCTATAAGACCTTCTAAATTGGCGCCCCCTGTTATAAGGGTACACATGCCGTATTCCATACCGCCGTCGCCACCTTGAATAATAGAATATTGTTTGTAAGGATAAGCGCCAACAGTTTTGTTATAGTATTGCATAATTTTAACTGCTTGTTCTTGCATTTTTTGCCAGTTAGCGGTTACTTTTGTGTCGTTTTTATAAAGAAAATGAAGTTTTGAACCACCAGGCACTCGTTTTATTTCGTGAATATAATCGGGGTCGGCGGCCCAAGTAAAATCATGCACATTAGGGGCTATAAAATGCCAAGTCAGTTTTTTACCGCGCTGTTTTTTTACTTTTTTTTCTGGATTTTCATAGCCATGACCCACTTCTTGTGGGTTTTGTAAATAACCGGTTCCACCAACGGTATAATTTTTATCAATTTTAATTGTTACATCAAAATCGCCCCATACCCCATGAAATTCACGGGCAATATAAGGGTCGGCATGCCACCCTTCAAAATCGTATTCGACCAGCTTAGGATACCATTGCGTCATCGATAAGGCCACACCGTCTTTGTTGTTACGCCCCGAACGCCTTACTTGAACAGGGACTTGCCCTTTAAAAGTCATTTTTAAGCTTGTGCTAGTGCCCGGTTTTAAGGGTTTGTTAAGTTTTACTTTAAGGATGGTTCCAACTACTTTGAATGAGACAGCTTTACCATCTTGCTTTAAGCTCAAAACTTTAATAAAGCCAATTTCATCGGGTTTAAGTTTGGCAATGCGGCTCTCGTAAACGGGTTTTTCTTTTGTGCCTAAATTGTTAACCATACGTCTGTCGGGATCGACAATGTTTTGAACGCGCATATCCATTTCAGACCCTGGTTGAAAAGCGTTAAAGTACAGATGGTAAAAAACTTTGTTTAAAGTGTCGGGCGAATTATTGGTGTAAACCAAGGTTTGCGCCCCATCGTATTGATAGTTCCCCACATTCATATCGATAGTCATTTTATAACCGACATGTTGTTGCCAATAAGGACTGTTCTGTGCTTGAGAATTGCCTATAAATAATGTAAAAAAGGCTAAGAGTAATTTTTTCATGATGATAGGATTGTAAAAAAGTAAAGGGTAAATATATACTATTTACCCTTTAAAATTATGTTAAAAATAAGTTGTCTATCTAAATTAGATACCCTTTGACTGTGCTCAGGGTGACAATTTAGACTCATATTTTAAGAACGACAATAAATTTATCTGCCATTTACCATTTGATTGGCCATGCGTAAAGCGTTATAGGCATTTACGATACGCCCCGATACAGACAAATCGGCAAAAGGCACTTTTTTGCCTTTACCTCCGGGCAACAACACTTCTTCTTCAATTTTAATACCCGAGTTCATCAAAATGTGTTTTACCTGACTGGCTGTTAATTTTGGGAAATAAGAACGGATTAAAGCCGCAACACCAGCAACCTCTGGAGCTGCCATTGATGTGCCGTTAAAAAACGCATACTCATTATTTGGAATGGTAGAATATATTTGAACACCAGGGGCAAATACATCTACATTTAACTTGCCATAATTTGTGAAGTTGGCAGGTAATTTTTCGCTAAAGTTTGGACTTATAGCACCAACAGTAATAAGATTGTCAGAAATTTCTGTTACCCAATCTGGGGCATCATTGGGGAAGTTATTTACTTTGTCATTATTAGAGGCATCATTACCAGCCGCATGTACTAATAAGACATCTTTACTCTCTGCGTATTTAATGGCGTCATAAACCCATTGTTTTTGAGGTGAGTAACCTTTGCCAAAACTCATATTAATAACTTTGGCACCATTGTCAACCGCATAACGGATGCCATTGGCCACATCTTTATCGTACTCATCGCCTTCGGGCACAACGCGCACAGCCATAATTTTTACATTTTTAGCCACACCATTCATCCCTATTCCATTATTTCTTGAAGCCGCAATAATACCAGAAACATGGGTTGCATGTTGCTCAATACTTTTGTCGCCCATTACGGCATTGTTACCATAAACACTGGGGGTATTTACTTCGTAATTATCGCCTTGTTTGCGCCCATTAAAGTCTAGATTATAATAATAGTTTAATTGGCTGTCTAAGTATTTTTTATAATTTTTTAGACCTTTTATATCGGCTCCTCTCATAAAAACTCTTGCTAAAATAAGGTCTTTGGCTTTATTTATAGCCTCATCTTCTGAAGTTAATGCTTCTAAATCTTTTGCTGTTATAGCGTCTTTTTTAAGGTATTTTGCCAAACTTTCGTAGCTGCTCATCAATTTGTCTATAAATTCTTTTTGAGGCCCCAAACCTTTTTGTTTGGCATCGTAAACTTTTACAATTTTTTGATATGTTTCGAAATCTTTTTTGTCGGCATCAGAAATGTCAGCTTCTTTCTTTCCGTCAAAACGTGGTTTGAGTTTTTTGAGCATACGGGTCAATTCAAGATTTTCATGTAATGATTTTCCTAAGAAGTTCCACCCGTGAATGTCATCTACAAATCCGTTTTTGTCGTCATCTTTATTGTTTCCTGCAATTTCTTTGGTGTTTGTCCAAGCCACAGCTTGTAAATCTTCATGCTCAATATCAGCACCAGAATCAACAACGCCAACAATAACAGTAACACTTTTTTTACCTTCTAAAAATTTATAGGCTTTATCAAGACTTAAACCAGGAATGGTATCGGTCATTAAATCGGCATGAGCCCAATTTTTCTTTTGATTATCTGTTAAAGGGGCTTTTTTAGCAGATAAGCTTACGGTATTATTTAAAGGTTGTGGTACAGGGATTTTAGAAATCGAGCCACAACTGGTCATGGCTACAGCCAATGACAGCGCAAAAATTGATTTATAAATTTTCATAAAAAATTAATTAAAAAGTTCATTAAAAGTGTAGGTGTCTTTTAACCGAACACCTTTTTCGGTATGTTTAACCGTACAAATTTGGTTGACGGCATCGTGTTCTAAAAAGAGGTAATAATTTTCGTTGGCAGCTTTGTTTAAAAAGGCCGCTTTTTCATCCATTGTTATAAGTGGGCGCGTGTCGTAACCCATTACATAGGGTAACGGAATATGACCAACAGTTGGCAATAAGTCAGCCATAAAAACAAGTGTTTTGCCTTGATAATTTATATGCGGAATCATTTGTTTATCGGTATGGCCGTCAGCAAATAAAACATCAAACCCCAAAGATGTGTCTTTGGCGAAATTGCCTTGTGTAGGGATGTCTAAAAAATGCAATTGCCCACCCGATTGTATGGGGTGTATGTTTTCTTTTAAAAAGGAAGCCTTTTCTCTAACATTGGGTTCTGTGGCCCATTTCCAGTGGTCTTTATTACTCCAAAAGGTGGCATTTTTAAAAGCAGATTCATAATTGGTATGCGTATTATTCCACTGAATACTGCCACCGCAATGGTCAAAATGCAGGTGTGTTAAAAACACATCGGTAATATCATTGCGATGAAATCCGTATTTGGCTAAAGAACCATCTAGTGTGGCATCGCCAAAAGGATAATAATAGCCAAAAAATTTATCAGATTGTTTACTACCTGTTCCGGTATCAATTAAAATAAGACGCTTGCCTTCTTCAATCAACATGCAACGTAAAGCCATGTCAATAAGGTTGTTACTGTCGGCAGGATTGGTGCGTTGCCACAATACTTTGGGAACTACGCCAAACATAGCGCCACCATCTAGCTTAAAATTTCCTGTTTCAATAGGGTAAATTTTCATAGAGAATTAAAAAGAGTAACAAAGATAGTTTTTTTAGGCTGTTTGTAAAAACCAAAAAAACACTATTGGCTTTTTTTTAACAAATAGTGTTTTAAGAAGAGGCGACGAGCGGATTCGAACCGCTGTAGGAGCTTTTGCAGAGCCCAGCCTAGCCACTCGGCCACGACGCCTTATTTAGGAAATGCAAATTTAAAGATTTTTTTTTTGATGGCAATTTTTAGCGGGTACTATCTCGCTTTTTTTCTAAAAGATATAATTGGGTGATGAGTCGGTTATTGCCCTTACCGGATTTTTTGACGATATAATTCAAATCTATGCGTTCTTTTAATACGATTCTAAAGCCAGTTAAAAGCAATTTTGAGATGTCTTCCTGAGTGATAAGTCCAAATTTTTGTATAGTTGACACATCCTTTTCGGATTTTAGAACAGGTATTGCAGTACCGTATTCCCACAACAGTTCGGGGGCGATATATCCTTTTACAAAAAGAGGTATGTTCTTAGTCGACGTGTCTTGTTTTAAATGGCTTAAATTTTCGAATTGAGAATTGTTGTAAAGACCTTTTACAAGGGGTAAACTAAGAAACATTATACTACACATTAAGGCTATACTTGTATAAAAACTTTGTTTATAATTTTTTTGCCAAAGACTTCTAAAAATTAAAAAACTTATACTTATTAATACCACAGCCTGTATCCAAAAATTAAAGGGATAAGCCATAGAAGATTCATAAAATTTACCAAAACTATAGATTGGAAATACTAATGCTATTAAGCCTAATAATCCAAAACCAAAAATGGCTACCCACTTGTCAATTTTAGCCAGTTCTTTTCCTTTGGTAACTAAATAATGAATGTAAAAACTGGTATTTAAAGCCAGCGGAATTAAAACGGGTAACAAATACCGCGCCTTTTTTTCGGGAATTAAAGAGAGTAAAACGACTGTACTCAGTGTCCAGATCAACGTAAATTGATAGGCTTTTAAATTACTAACACGTTTTTTTATAAAAGGATAAAGTAAGCCAAGAAAAGCAAAAACTGTCCACATACCTGACTGTGTAAAGAAGCTCCAATAATAATACCAAGGCCTTACGTTGCGATGACGCCAAGCGGCGGTTTCTTTTGTGGCGATGGCATGTACAGCATCAAGGTCGGTTATATAAATATAAGCTGCCCACCAACCACCTATAACCAGCGCTAAAATAAGGGCTAGAAAAACAGGTTTTAATTGTTTAGAAAAACCTTTAAATCTGTAAGTAAATCCATAGGCGATTATAAAGGGTAAAAACAAGGCAAAAAGCGAAACGGGCCCTTTGCTTAAAATGGATAATCCCATAAAAAGCCCTACATAAAGCCATTTTTTATAATTGATTTTAGAAGATTCAAGTATCTGAAATAGTTGCCAAATAGCCAATAGCATAAAACTGTGTGCAAAAATATCCCACTGGGCATTGCGACCCGAAAAAATAACATAAAACGAGGTGGCCAAAACCAAGCTGCTTACAAAAGCATGAAAGTTGTTTTTAAGTATTAAAAATGACAATTTATAGCTGCTAAAAATCAATAAAATAACGGCTATAACGGCGGGTAGTCTTAAAGCATATAAACTTTTTCCAAAAAGAAACATACTCACCGCTGTAAACCATGTTGGTAGGGGTGGTTTTTCGTAACGTGGTTCTAAATTTAGTGTTGTGTGTAACCAATTACCGTGTGTTAGCATTTCGCGGGCACTTATAAAATTACGGGCTTCCATAATATTGACATAAACCACATCTAGATTCGCTACAAAAAGTACCAAGCACACTAAAAACAACCACAAAAAATATTTACGGTTATCTTGTTTAAAATTGAGGAAGCTACCCATTTTTAGTTGTTTAAATGCCAAAAATACAAATCAGAATCTATCAAATTGCTATTTGTAATTTGTTTTTTGATATTTTAGAAGAATTCTTTTCTAGATTTTTTTAAAACCACACTCACCAAAGCCACATTGCCACCAATGGGCGGATTTATTTTTGAGACGCTAATTTTGGCTTTATCAACCAGTGGTATTTCTTTAAAAATACGTTTCATCATACGTAAAGCCACATGTTCTAAGAGCTTGGCGCGGATAGCCATTTCTTCTTTTACAATTTTATTGAGATACACATAATCTACGGTGTCTTTTAAATCGTCTGATCCGGCCGAAAGGCTTAAATTGGCTTTTACTGATACATCTACGCGGTATTCTGAGCCAATTTTACCTTCTTCTACCAAGCAACCATGATAGGCATACACACGAATATTACTAACTTTTACAAGACCCACAGTTATAATTGATAAGATGCTTCCAAAAATACGACAAACATTTTAATTTGTAACTTTAAAAAATATTTCAAAATCATAATGCCTTATGAAAGTCCGCGAAATCTTTATTTTATTATCAGTTATAACAACAATTTCTGTAGTAGCTATTGCACAAATATGGCCTCCTGTTTGGTGGTTTATGCTGCTGTTTGGTCCTCTTGTTTTAATTGGTTTTATAGATATTTTTCAACCGTATCATGCCATTCGTCGCAATTTTCCAGTTATCGGCCATGGGCGGTTTCTTTTAGAAAAGTTACGCCCCGAAATTATGCAGTATTTTGTTGAAACCGATACCGAAGGCACTCCCATAAACCGCATGTTTAGAAGTTTGGTGTATCAACGGGCCAAAAAGGTAAACGATACCATGCCTTTTGGAACACAAATGGACGTATATCGTGAAGGCTATGAATTTATGGACCATTCTATGTATGCCAAACACTTCGACCCTACTGCGCCAGAGCCTCGTGTAAAAGTGGGTGGCCCCGATTGTAAACAACCTTACAAAGCCAGTTTGCTCAATATCTCTGCTATGAGTTTTGGCGCGCTGAGCAAAAATGCCATTATGGCTTTAAATAAAGGGGCTAAAATTGGCGGTTTTGCCCATAATACGGGTGAAGGCGGTTTGAGTCCTTACCATTTAAAATACGGAGGTGATATTATTTGGCAAATTGGCACCGCTTATTTTGGCTGTCGCACAGCCGATGGCCATTTTTGCCCCGACACCTATAAAAAACAAGCCGTTTTACCACAAGTAAAGATGATAGAAATAAAACTATCGCAAGGGGCAAAACCAGGTCATGGTGGGGTGTTACCCGCTTCAAAAAATACCAAAGAAATTGCAGCCATTCGCCATGTAAAACCACATACTACAGTGTTGTCTCCGCCCACCCATGCCGCGTTTTCATCGCCGAAAGGCTTGTTGAAATTTGTACAAAAATTACGCGATTTATCGGGGGGTAAACCTGTTGGATTCAAACTATGTGTGGGTAAAAAACAAGAATTTATAGACATCTGTAAAGCGATGCTAGAGACCAATATTAAACCAGATTTTATTACCGTTGACGGCGGCGAGGGTGGCACAGGTGCTGCACCCGTTGAATTTTCAAACTCATTAGGCATGCCCTTGCGCGAAGGCTTGGCCTTTGTTAAAGATACTTTAGAGGGTTTCGATTTAAAAAAGGACATTAAAATCATCGCTTCGGGTAAAATATTTTCGGGCTTTCATATGGCACGTGCCTTGGCTTTAGGAGCCGATATGTGTAACAGCGCCCGTGCTATGATGTTGAGTATTGGCTGTATTCAGGCCCGAGAGTGTAACACCAATACCTGTCCTGTGGGGGTAGCCACGCAGAATAATTCTTTAATGAAAGGTTTGGTTGTTGAAGATAAGGCTCCACGCGTGGCTAATTTTCATAAAGCAACCGTACACGGTTTTTTAGAACTGGTAGCTGCCGCCGGATTAGAGTCGCACGAGCAACTAGACAGGCGCCATGTAAACCGCCGTGTTGATATGAATCATATTATGAGTTATAAAGAGATTTATAAAGAAGCTAAAATTGGGAGTTTGTTGAACTAGTAAAGCAGTTTAGTAATAAAATTATAAGCAAAAGAAGGAATTCTCTATTGATTTCATATAAAAAATATTGTTCCTTTGAAGGATTTTTTAGGAGGTCACTTTAAAAGTCTTAGGCACTTCTTTATAAAAAGCATCTTCGGGGTAATTGGCCATAAAACTTTCGGCGTCAGCCACCATTTTTTTACTCCCACAGAAAAACGGTACCCGTTGGTGTAAACGTGTGGGCTTAATTTCTAAAATACGTTTATAGCCGTCGGTAGCACTACCACAGGCTTGTTCGGCAATGTAAGCCATAGGGTTGCATTCGTATAACAATCGCAATTTACCCTCTGGAGCCTTTGAGCTTGTTGGATAAATATAAATACCACCTTTAATCATATTCCGATGAAAATCGGATACCAAAGACCCAATATAACGCGCTTTGTAAGGACGGTCATCTACCTCTTCTTGACAGAATTTTAAATAGTCTTTTACCCCTTGTGGAAAATGTTGGTAATAGCCTTCGTTTATAGAATAAAGGTTCCCATTTTCAGGATAAACCATATGTGGATGTGATAGGTAGAATACCCCTAAAGCAGGATTTAAAGTAAATCCATTTACGCCGTTACCGGTAGTGTAAACCAACATGGTAGAAGTGCCATAAATAACATAACCCGCGGCTACTTGTTGTGTGCCGGGTTGTAAAAAATCTTCCATTTGTACGGGCGTCCCAATAGGTGTTGTTCTGTGGTAAATAGAAAAAATGGTTCCTACAGAAACATTTACATCAATATTTGAGGAGCCATCAAGTGGATCCATTAAAACAACGTATTTGTTGTCGTGCGATTTATTACGGCCTTCAATTTTCACAAATTCATCTTCTTCTTCACTGGCAATGCCACACACAATTTCACGATTGATAAGGGTTTGCATAAAGACCTCATTTGCATAAACGTCTAGTTTTTGTTGGTCTTCACCTTGAATATTTGTGTCGCCAGCAGCGCCTAAAATATCAACCAACCCAGCTTTGTTAACCTCGTGGTTCACTACTTTTGCTGCCAATCTAATTGAATTAATTAATCGTGATAATTCGCCTGAAGAGTATTTAAAATCGTGTTGATTGCTTATAATGAATTCTCCTAAAGTATTCGGTTTATGCGTCATAATAGCAAATAAATTAGTTTAGATTGCAAATATCGTTAAATTTGCCAAATTATAATTTATAAAATGGGTTTTATAATAAGAAAGGGGAAATTTCCTGATATATCTCAGGTATTAAATTTGATAAAAGAATTGGCCGCTTTCGAAAAAGAACCCGATGCTGTTATGGTTACCGAAAATGATTTAATTAGAGATGGCTTTGGTAAAAAACCTCTTTTTAAATTTTATGTGGCCGAATTAGAAGGAGTGGTTGTTGGTATGGCGTTATTTTATCCCAGATATTCAACATGGAAAGGGAAGACGATTCATTTAGAAGATTTAATTGTAAAACAAAATAAACGCGGTTTGGGTATTGGCAAGGCATTATACAAACAGGTGATGCGTTATGCTTATAAGAAAAAAGCAAAGCGCGTAGAATGGGTGGTGTTAGATTGGAATAAAACAGCGCTTGATTTTTACAAAAGTACAGGAGCGACTATACTAACCGACTGGCATTTGGCTCAAATGGATGAAAAAGCTTTAAATATATTTATAAATAAAAACTAAAAAATGAGAATTTTTAAATTTGGAGGCGCTTCTGTTAAAGATGCCGCTGGTGTTAAAAACCTGGTAAAAGTTTTACAACACAAAGGTTATACTGATACGCTGGTTGTTGTTTCGGCTATGGGTAAAATGACAAATGCTTTTGAGAAAGTTATAAAAGCTTATATAGAAAAAGATAAAAATTTAGATACTCAAATAGCGCAAATAAAGAAGTACCACACTCAAATTATTGGCGATTTGTTTACGGATAGAAACCATCCTATTTTATTCGAAATAGAGCATATATTTGGCTTGCTAAAAGGTTTTATGTTAGCCAACCGTTCTACAAATTATAATTTTATTTATGACCAATTGGTGGGTTTTGGCGAAATGTTATCTACTAAAATAATCAGTAATTATTTAAACGAAATAGGTGTTGATAATCAATGGTTAGATGTGCGACAAGTTATTGTAACTTCTGACGATTATAGAGATGCCAAGGTTGATTGGGATGAAACCAAATACCGTATTTCAAATGCCATTACTAAGGGTCAGTTGTACATTACACAAGGTTTTTTAGGCGCCACTAAAGACAATTTTACCACAACATTGGGTAGAGAAGGCTCAGATTATACAGCCGCTATTTTTGCTTATAGTTTAAATGCCGCTGATGTCACTATCTGGAAAGATGTACAAGGTGTTCTAAATGCCGATCCAAGAGAATTTAAGGATACAAAATTGTTAAATCAGATTTCATATAAAGAAGCCATCGAAATGGCATTTTATGGGGCTTCAGTCATTCATCCCAAAACTTTAAAACCTCTTGAGAACAGTTCAATTCCACTATATGTGAGGTCTTTTATCGATTTAAAATTAGAAGGAACACAAGTAAAAAAAGGAGAAGATGTTGTGCCATTGGTTCCTTGTTTTGTGGTTAAAAAAGAACAGATATACCTTCAAATCTCGGCTTTGGATTTTTCGTTTATGGTAGAGCACAATATTGGCAACTTATTTCAGTTATTAGATAGGTATAAATTAAAGGTCAATCTTATCCAAAATTCGGCTTTGAGTTTTAGGGTTTGTTTAGAAGATAAATACACAAATTTTGAGGCATTTATCGAAGAAATTAGAACACATTATCGTGTAGAATATTCTGAGAATGTGACCTTGTTTACCATAAGACATTTTACAGAAGAGGCTGTAAATGAAGTAGAAAAAGACAAAGAAATAGTGCTTAAACAAATAAGCGAAAGCACCATTCAGCTTATTGTAAAATAGAATTTATATATTTGATTTTTGACTTAGATAGCCTATGAGTTTAGTATCAGCAAAAGAAATTGCTAAAGCTTTAAATATCAATAAATTTGGTTTTTTTGGCAATGCCATTGGCTGGGTGATTCTTAAAATTTTAGGTATTTCTGAACTTAATACTGTTTATGATAAAATTAAACACTTAAACAAACTTGCCTTTTTAGAGGCTATGGTTAAAGAGTTCCAAATTGATTTTGAAATTCCAGAAGAAGATTTAAAACGCATTCCAAAAGAGGGCGCCTTTATTACAGTTTCTAACCACCCACTAGGGGGTATAGATGGTATTTTACTTTTAAAATTGCTGGCCAACACCCGACCTGATTTTAAGATTTTACCCAATTTTATTCTATTGAAAATAGCCCCAATAAAAGATTTTGTTTTGTCTAAAAACCCGTTTGAAAACGGTAAAAGTGATTGTAACTCAAATAGACTAAATGTAAAGGAAGCCCTTGAGCATATTAAGAGTGGGAATCCTTTGGGTATTTTTCCTGCAGGCGAGGTGTCAACATATAGTAAAGAAATGCTCATTCAAGACAAACCTTGGGATGCTACGGCAGTTAAGTTTATTAAACGTGCAAGAGTGCCAGTTGTACCTATTTGTTTCCATGCAAAAAATAGCACATTTTTTTACATTTTGGCCAAGTTGAGTCCAATGTTAAAAAGTGCCAAACTGCCATCAGAATTGTTGTCTCAAAAAAGAAGAACCATTAAAGTGAGAATAGGGAAAGCCATTCCTGTAAAAGAGCAAGATAATTATGTCGATTTTTCTAAATTTTCAGATTTTTTAAGAATGAAAACTTATGTGTTGGCAAACCCTTACAAAAAAGGCCCCCTACAAATTGTAACCCCCACATTAAAATTCCCTTCACAGCCCAAAACAATTGTCTCTGCGGTATGTACAGAACATTTGGTTGAAGAGGTCGAAAATTTACAAACTTCTGATGCGGTGCTTTTAACCAGTAAGAATTATTCGGTTTTTTTAGCCGACAGCAAACAAATACCCAATATTTTACACGAAATAGGTCGGTTGAGAGAAATTACCTTTAGAACCATCGGCGAGGGTACAAATAAAGCCATTGATATTGATGCTTACGATGTGTATTATAAACACATGTTTTTATGGGATAACGATGCGCAACGCGTGGTAGGTTCCTATAGAATGGGTCTGGGAGATGAGATTTTTAAAGCCAAAGGTGTGGCGGGGTTTTACGTAAATGAGTTGTTTAAATTTGAGCCAGAATTGCACTCAATGCTCAGTAAAACCATTGAAATGGGGCGTGCTTTTATAATTAATGAATACCAACAAAAGCCCATGCCTTTATTCTTGCTCTGGAAAGGGATAGTGCATGTAACCCTCAGATATCCCAAACTAAAATACCTGTTGGGAGGTGTGAGTATTAGCAATAAATTTTCTAATTTCTCTAAATCTTTAATGATTGAATTTATGAAATCGAATTATTACGATCCTTATGTGGCACAATATGTACAACCAAAAAAGGATTATAAAGTGCGGTTAAAAGATGCCGATAAAGATTTTATTTTTGATGTCAGCAAAGCTGATATGAATAAATTCGATAAGATTATTGACGAAATTGAACCCGGTAGTTTAAGACTGCCCGTTCTACTTAAAAAGTATGTAAAACAAAATGCACGGTTAATAGCCTTTAATGTTGACCCTAAATTTAATAATGCCATAGACGGCCTTATGTATATCCGCATATCAGATATCCCAGAAAGCACTGTTAAACCTGTTATGGAGGAGTTTCAAGCAGCTTTAGAAAAGAAACTTAACGGCGATTCTTAAAACCACCCACGTTTACCAATCTGATAGGTTTTGTAAAACTCTTCATCGGTTTTTGTGAGGTAAATAATGCCTTCAATAAAAGGGATTAAGCCGCCCACACCACAGGTTACAATAGTTAAAATTATTTGCATAATGCCTTCTCTGGTATATCCTAAGATAAATTTATGAATACCTAATCCACCTGTAGGTGTTACTATAGCTAAAATACCAGCCACCAATTTTTTATTTTCTGATTGGGAAATGGGATTGCCATTTTCGTTTACAACTTCCATAGTTTATAGATTTTTAGTAAGGCTAAGGTATTAATTTTTAAATAGCCGTAAAGTTAATTTTAAACACCCTTGGTATAGGTCAAAAAAAAGACAGGTTAAAGTTGATTGGACTTTAACCTGTCTTTTAATTCTAAATGAATGAATTATTTCTTCTTAAATATGATGGCTGTATAAACCTTCCCTTTGTATATAATACGTGTAAAGTAAGATCCAGACATTTTACTTCTCATATTAAGTTTGATGCCTTCTTTGAGGTTTTTAACCTTTTTCTTAAAGATGATTCTGCCACTGTAGTCATATACCTCAATGGTTCCTTCGCCTTTTTTATCTAAGCTTACAACAACTTCATCAACAGCTGGGTTTGGATAAATAATTGTCCTGGCATTTGATCTTCCAGACTTGTCTTTGTCCTTTTTATCATCCTTATTATCCGAATGGTCATTGTCATCATTATCATTGTCATTATCGGCATGGTCATCGTTATTATTCTCTACAATAACATTTACATAAGTTGTGGTACAAGTGGCATTACAGCCGCCTAAAGTACCGCCTTCTTCAAGGTACTCCGCTACATCTTTTTTCTTAACAGTTTTTGCTTTTTGACCGTGGCCATCATCATCACCGTCTTTGCTGCTGCTGTGTTCTTTATCATGGTCACCATCATTGTCACTGCCTTTACATACCAAGACCTTACCTTCATATTCTCCGTCTTCGCCTATCGCTCTGGCATCTATAACACAAACGTCTGTTGTTGCTGTTGCGCTACAACCATTGGCATTGGTTACCGTTACTGTATAGGTGGTAGATACCAAAGGACTGATTGTAGGATTCGCTACACTGGCTACTATTTCGCCTGTTGAACTTGTCCAATTATAAGTAAAGCCTGTACCACCTGTAGTGGTGGTGGTTAAGCCCATACTTTGCGGACCATAACCCAAATAAATGGTATTGGTGTTTTGGGTGGGCACAGCCATAAAAGTATTGATACTTATTACAGGGACGTCTCCTACTACTGTTACCGTAGTTGTTTGACTTGCTGTAAGCCCATGAATGTCAGTTACTGTTAAAGTAACCACATGGTTGCCTTGGTCGCCACATACAAAGGTATTTGGAGAGACACTCATGCTGGCTATACCACAGTTATCTGTACTGAAGTTATCTACATCTGTAGGTGTTACCGTAGCCACACCATTGGTGATGGTTGTGGTAAAAGGATGGACATTCACCACAGGCGCTTCTGTATCATTTACCGTTACATTAAAGGTACATGTTGAACTTCCAACAGCATTGGTTGCTGTGGCTGTTACTGCTGTTGTACCAACTGCAAAACTGCTTCCTGGAGCTATCGTATACGTTATCGTTGAAGCTGGTATGCCTACTGTTTCTGTAGCGGCATAACTCACGGTAGCCCCACACAATCCTGGGTCATTACTTACGGTAATGTCAGCTGGACAGACAATTACTGGTGGTACCCCTACAACAGTAACATTAAACGAACATGTTGCCGTTAATCCCGAAGCATCTGTTACCACATGGGTAACAACTGTTGTGCCTATTGGGAAGGTTGCGCCACTCGCCAGTCCTGCTGTTAAGGTTGTTGTAGCTGTACAGTTATCTGTGCCTACAGGGGTTGTATAGTTTACAAGAGCACCTGCTGCACTTGTGGCTATTGCATTGATGTCTGTGGGACAGCTAATAACAGGGGCTATATTGTCAACCACGGTGATTTGTGCTGTACCTGAACCTGTGTTGCCACTGGGGTCGGTTACGTTTAATGTAACATTGTGTACCCCTACATCGGCACAACTTATATTGGTCACATCTATCGTGCCACCTCTGGGGAGACTCAAACTATAGGAAGCGATGCTACAATTATCTGTACTGCCATTTTCTACCTGAGCTGCAGTAACACTTGCTGTGCCATTGGCATCTAAATACACCGTTACATTTTGGGTTGTCACAACAGGAGATATGTTGTCTACAATAGTAACTACGGCTGTATTTGTAGATATATTGCCATTGACATCAGTTACCGTTAAGGTTACTGTGTTGTCTCCCATATTGGCACAAGTAAAGGCATTGGGCAATATACTCATGCTCGCAATGGCACAATTATCAGAACTGCCATTGTCTATGTCTTGGGGCAGAATAGTGGCTGCGCCAACAGCATCTAAATCAAGAACGATGTTTTTTGTAAGCACTGTTGGGCCTAAGTTATCTACTACGGTAACTACGGCTGTGCCTGTGGCTGTGTTGTTGTTTCCATCTGTTACCGCTAAGGTAACTGTATTGGGGCCTATATTGGCACAGGTAAAGTGCCCTTGACCTGCGTCTAAACTTAAAGTTAAGCCCAAACCTGTAGAACCATTGTTTATATCTGAGGCTTGGATGCTTACATTACCCGTAGCATCTAAAAGAGCCGTGAAAGGTTTGGTTTTTACAACTATTGGTTGGGTAAAATTAATAACATAATCTTCTGTTTCTCCATATCCAACGGTCTGACAAGGGTCATTAACTTTACCTCGCCTAACCCATCTTGTTTTTACACGCATACGTGTTAAACCACCAATCACATTCGATGGAACAATAAAATTACGAGACACAGGACGATATAAATAAGTATTATTTACTATTTTTTCGTTATTTTCAAAAACACCATTGCTATTATAATCTATCCAAACAGTTAAGTACTGAGCTTTCAAATGCCCTCTACGACTAAAAGGAACAGAGGAAGTAACATTAATATTGTATGTATTTCCTGGAGTTAAATTAGTACTTGTATTACTATAAAAAGTATATCCATTATTAAGAGATGAGTTATTAATAGTGTTGAGCGTTACTTTTTTTATTCCCATATACCCAGCGCTCCTAGAAAAACTAGGCGTACAATAAGTTTGGGCTTTGGTCTTTGTAAAACTGATTAGCATAAGACTTACAAAGAGGCCTCTAAGTAATTTTGATTTCATAGTTGATAAAGTTTAGTTAATGTAGTAGCCAAAAATCTAAAAAGCTTAATTTTCAAAAATATAACGGACAAACTTACTAATTAATCAGCATCAATACAAATATTATATTTAAAACACAAAGAAATGTGACAAATAACATGAATTTGTAGTAAACGACGTCAGGTATTTTTCATTATTATATAAATTTTGTAAAAAAAACAGCTTAAATATCAGTTAAACGGCTCTGTGTTCTATCTTAAATTACTTAATTTTGCGATTCTTATTTTTTTGATACCTATGAACAAAAAACCTAAAATTGCTGTTTTTGGTGGCGGAAGTTGGGCTACTGCTATTGTAAAAATGCTTACCGAAAATCAACAAGAAGTTGGTTGGTATATGCGTAACGAACAGGCTATTACGTATATTAAAGAAAACGGTCACAATCCCAAATATATCAGTGCAGCGGAGTTTGACCCGAAAAAACTAAAATTATCTTCAGATATTAATGAAATGGTTACTTATGCCGATTACTTGATTTTTGCCATTCCTTCGGCTTTTGTAAAAAAAGAATTAGATAAGATAACCCTTCCTTTAAAAGAGAAAGTAATCTTTTCGGCAATTAAAGGAATCATACCCGAAAGTGGTATGTTAGTAGGGGATCATTTTCATTCCAAATTAAATGTTCCGATAGAACAAATAGGTGTTATCACGGGACCATGTCATGCCGAAGAAGTCGCCATGGAGCGATTGTCCTATCTTACTGTAGCAAGTAAGGATAAAAAAGTGGCAAAAACGATGGCTAAAATGCTAACTAGTCATTTTATAAAAACTAAAATTTCGGATGATTTAATTGGTACCGAATATGCCGCAATGCTTAAAAATATTTATGCAATTGCAGCAGGAATAGCACATGGATTAGGTTATGGCGATAATTTTCAGGCTGTTTTAATGAGTAATGCCATTAGAGAAATGAAACGTTTTATTAAAAAGCGACATAAGATGAAACGTAACATTAATAACTCTGCTTATTTAGGTGATTTATTAGTAACAGGTTATTCTGTTTTTTCACGAAACAGACTATTCGGAAACATGATTGGAAAAGGTTACACAGTAAAATCTGCACAATTAGAAATGAGTATGATTGCTGAAGGTTATTATGCAACTAAAAGTGCTTATTTACTTCATGAAAAAATTGCAAATAAAGCAAAAATACCAATTATTAATGCGATTTACGAAATACTATATGAAGACAAAAACCCTAAAAAGGTTTTTGCTAAATTAACTGATAAATTAGATTAATCTGTAGAATACATGATAACAAAGCTAGGCG
>JAKIUU010000008.1 GCA_021647405.1 Flavobacteriaceae bacterium | reverse complement strand
GGTGTACCTTATGAACTCAATTTGACATTGGGAGTTATTGGAAAAGCAACGATAAAAACGCTTGATACATCTGTCTCATATTTTAGTAAGGGTTTAGTTGAGCCATTAAATGGAGTAGGTGAGAAAGCCTATTTAAAAACAGGCATGATGGGGCAAATATCTGCACTAAGTGGTGGTAATTTAATCCATTTTGGCTTGTATAAAAATGGCAATCTTGATTTAGACTTGCCAATGGCAAAAGATATTATGAATAAAATATTTAAGAAATTATCATTCTTATCAAACTTTTTTAAAGCCAAAAGATAGAGGGCACTAAAAAAAAGTAAAGGTCCGTCAGGAGTTGTTATAAAACCATAAAGGTGAAAGAAAGGCATCGCCAAAAGAATGCTAAAGAAAACCCATTCGGCATTTTTTTGTTTTTTATGACCATCGGGAACTAAAGCCCAAATCACAAAAACCATTGCAATGTTCAGCAAAACCGTTACAAACCTAATTCCCAAGGCTCCCTGAAAAAGATATGTACCCAATTTAATGATAAAAGCCACCATAGGCGGATGGTCAAAATAACCCCAATCTAGATTTTGTGCCCAACGCCAATAATAAGCTTCGTCTTTTAAAATAGGTGTAAAAATAGCTTGTAGTAAGTTTACACAAAATATTCCAAGAATAAATAAATTGAATTTCTTACTGTTTTTAAACAAGCCCATATATTATTATTTTAAACAAGAATATTTTGAACGGCTTTAATACAGCCGTCTAAATCTATATAATTGGTGTTTAAGGCCAAACTGCTATTACCATAAGGTGCATATTCTTCCTGATTATCACGCGAAAACAGGCCAACAGTTGGTGTTTGTGCTGCACAAGCTAAATGCATAACACCCCCGTCTGCGCCTATAAACACTTTGGTATTGGCAATAAGTGCCGCCATTTCTCTGATATCTTTACTGTATAAAGTAGGGGCTTTAAATTGTATTTGCGATACATTTTCTACAGGTAAAACTTCTATAATATTATAATCTGGAAAAGTCTTTTGAAGTTTTTCATAAAAGGGCAACCACCAAGATTCGGGATGGCATTTATCATCGGTAGCATAGGTAAATAGACAAATTGTTTTGTTAGCGTTACCCGTCATTTTTTGCAATAATTGACGTCCTTTCGTTTTTTCTGAAGAACTCAATTTTATATCCAAAACAGGAACTTTAGCTTCTTTTGTTTTAAAATTCCATTTTTTTAATGTGTTTCTAAAACAATAAACCGGACTCTTAGCCATATGAACAGCATCTTTATGTTCTTTAGTGATATCGGAATCAACCTTGTCATAGACTTTATATTTAGATCTAGACATACGTGTAGCGGCCTTTCCAGAAGATGAGCCTTTAACCGCATTAATAACAATATCGTAATGTTTACTTTTTACAGCCAACCAGGCTTTTATATACTGTATGGGGTTTTTATGTGGTTGTCTGGGAAGGTAAATTATTTTGTTTACCTCGTTGTAGTTTTTAAAAATTATAGAGCCCAACCCACCTTTTAAAAACAAATCTATTTTGGCCTCAGGAAAATTCTTGATAGCTTCGAGCACTATGGGTGTAATTAGCAACTGATTGCCCAACCTGTGATTAGGTCGGCAAATTAAAATTTTTTTAATAGCACCTGAATCCTTCAAAGTAATTGCGTCAGAAATAACAATCTTGCCAATATTACTGGTCATTACATGCATAAAAAGTCGCCATATACTATTTATGCTTTTTAAAATATTCATGGGTGAATAATTGGTTAAATAACCTGTATTATATATTGTTTTTTTTTACAAAAAATGACAAACATATGGTTATAATCTTCTACGTTGCAAAACTAAAACAATTTTGTCTTAGTTTCCCCTACTCTGTACAAGTTATTTTTTACCTATTCCAAAATTATTTGATGGGCAGAAAAATGTGTTCTCAATCGTTTTTCCAATATTGCGGATTGGTATCTGAAGTTGCTTGATTCCAATAATCTTGTGTTACTTTATGACCATCTGGCGTCATTAAACGGCGGTTAAACACCCATATTGTTGGGTTAAAAGTCATATCGGTTACAGCCACGGTATAAAGTTGAGGCTCTTCTTCTGTTTTGCGTTTTTCTTCTTGAATGAGCACCTCAAATCCGTTAAACGTTAACAAGTCTTTTAAAAAATCTTTGCGCTCATTGCTTATTTTTTTCTCTACAAAAGTCACGCGGGTGTCTTCTATTGCTCCAAACATATGTTTTCCTGCTAAGGCCATAATATTCTTTAATTAAAAATTAAATTACTTATACTTTGAACGTACTCATACAAAGGACTGTACAGGCCTAAAATTAGAATGCCTGCAGCCGCTGTTGCCAAACCTAATTTCATAAAAATGTCATTTTTAAAATAAGGTATTGGGTTTTCTGATTGGCGTAAAAACATGGCTCTTATTACTTTTAAATAATAATACAACGAAATGGTGGCATTTACAACAGCTATAAAAACCAAAATATAATACCCTTTTCCTGCAGCTGCTGTAAATAAAAAGAATTTACCAAAAAATCCAGCCACTGGTGGAATACCTGCCAAAGAGAACAGACCTAACATCATTACCATACTCAACATAGGGTTGGTTCTGTAAAGTCCGTTATAATCGTCCATATTTTCCTTGCCTGTTTTATGAGAAATGGCTTGAACAACACCAAATGCACCCAAGTTTGAAAACATATATACCAATACAAAATAAACAACCGAAGCAGCTCCTAACACACCGCCATTGATGATACCTAACAACATAAATCCTGCTTGCGCTACAGACGAAAAGGCCAAAAAGCGTTTTAAATTTTGTTGTCTTAAGGCAAATAAATTGCCTACAAACATAGTTGCAATGGCTACCGTATAAAGCATGGGTTTCCATATATCGCTAAAAGCTTTAAAGACATTAAACAAAATAAAAGTTAAAATAAATACAGCGGCTCCTTTTGAAATAACAGATAAGTAAGAAGTGACATTTATGGGGGCGCCTTCGTAAACATCGGCTGTCCAGAAATGGAAAGGCACTAATGATACTTTAAAACTCAGCCCCGCAAAAAAGAATACCAAGCCTAAAATAGTAAGATTTGACATTTGCAACAAATTGGCCATATCATCAAAATAAATAGCCCCTGTTGTGCCATATAAAAATGAAATACCAAACAAAGCCAAGCCACTTGCCAAAGTTGCCGACAATATCAGTTTAATTCCAGCTTCGGCCGATTGGCGTTTGTAGGCATTGTAAGCCACTAAGGCGGCTACTGGTAATGTAGACAATTCTAAGGCTACGTAAAACATTAAGAAGTCGCCTGCTGATATCATAAAATTTAATCCTATTAAGGATGAAAACATCAGTAGAAAAAATTCAGCCGATTTATTTTGTTTCACTAAGGTTTCTTTTAACCACCCAGCCGATTGCATTAAAATAATTAACACCCCAACATTTAAACCATTTTTGAGCAATTGTATAAGGCTATTTGTATGAAACATCCCACCAAATAAAGCACCATCAGGTTGGTGAAAAAATCCAATAAGAGTTACAATGGCAAAAGCAATAATTGTAAAATTTATCAACTTTGATTTTCCTTTTTGAGAAGTTATAATTTCTCCTACAAGTACTGCCAATAACAGAACCACTAAAAGTAGTTCATTTTGCATTTTTAAAAACATTTCTAAGTTCATCTTCTAAAAATTATAACATGCGTTCAATAAATGGTTTGATGCTATCCATAATAATATCAGAAATCCACAAAGGTGTGGTACCAATAATGATTATGGGAATTAGCAATAAAAATATACCTGTTTTTTCATACCAAGTGGCCTTCGGAAAATTGTAATATTCTTCTTTTTTAACTGGCCCCATGAGCATCATACCTACCGCTCTTAAAATATAAACTGCGGTAATAACAATAACGGTAACTCCTAATATGGTTGCTACCCGATGGAACATATCAACGTTTTGAAAAGCGCCTACAAAAATGGTCATCTCGGCTACAAATCCGCTAAATCCAGGTAAACCCAGAGAGGCCAAACCTGCAATAACATAAATAACCGAAATAAACGGAATAACCTTTAACAAACCACCTAATTCGCGCACATCGCGTGTATGTGACCTTTCGTAAATCATCCCTATTAAGGCAAAAAACAAGGCTGTCATAAATCCGTGAGAAAGCGATTGTAAGATAGCGCCATTCCAAGATGTTTTGTTTAACATCAATAAAGCAAATAATACCAAGCCCAAATGACTCACAGAAGAATAGGCATTTATATATTTTAAATCGGTTTGCTTAATGGCTGCTAATGCCCCATAAACAACGCCAATAACTGACAATATAATAAAGAACCAAGACCATTCCATAGCACCAATAGGCAACAAATACATGGCTACTCTAAATACGCCATACCCACCCAATTTCATTAAAACTCCTGCGTGTAACATAGACACGGCAGTAGGTGCAGAAGCATGACCAGAAGGTGACCATGTATGGAAAGGGAACAAAGCGCCAATAACTGCAAAACCAATAAACACCACCGGAAACAAATAGTGCTGTACCTGTGCAGGAATATTGACTTTGGCTATTTCTAATATATTGAATGTATAAGCACCATCTGGACTAGAATAAAAATAAAGCCCCAAAATACCCACCAATAATAAAGCCGAAGCGCCCATCAACATAATAGTCAGTTTCATAGCCGATTTCTCTTTTGGTCCAGAGCCCCAAATACCAATTAACAAGTACATTGGAATAACCGCCACTTCAAAAAACAAAAACAGTAAAAATAAATCTAAAGAGATAAAGAAGCCGTACACTCCTGTAGCCAGTACTATTAATGAAATAAAGAATTCTTTTGGCAAATCTTTAATTTTCCACGAAATAAATACGCCAGCCAATACCACAATAGAGGCTAAAACAATCATAAAAACGGTAATACCATCAGCGCCAACATCATAGCGAATATTTAAACTCTTAAACCAAACTGCACTTTTGGTAAACACCATAATGGCTGTATTTCCAGTAGCACGTTCGGCCAAATAAGCAAATATTAAATTTATGGCCATAGCAAACTGTACCAAGCTTCCTATTAAAGAAATAACACGTGATTGTTTTAAATTTTTTGCAAATAATAGCGCAGCAACAGTTATTATTGGGGCTACTATAAAAAGTGATAATATATCCATTGATCGCTCTATTTAATTTTTATATAAAAAATATAATACCAAGGCTATGGCGCCTAAAATAAACCACGTGGCATAGTCTTGAAATTTTCCTGATTGTAATTTTTTAATCTTTTCGGACGAATTTATAGTGGCATCACCTATACCAATCATACTGTCATCAATCACCTTTTTGTCAAACCATGCAAAAGAGGCCGATACGATGTTAAAGATTATTTTTTTTGTGACAAACAAATACAATTCGTCAATATAGAATTTGTGATAGGTCCACGTATAAATGGCACCAAATGTCTTTGATACCTTTTCGGGGATGTTATTTTCTTTTTTATAAAAAACATAAGCAACCAATATACCTATCAATCCCGTTACAACTGCTGTAATGGCTAAAGGGTAATTTAAATGGGCTTCAAACCCTCCTCTATCTGCCGAAATAAAATCACTAAAATGAATGTATCCTGGCGCAATACTTAAAATAGCCAACAAGATTAGTGGAATTGTCATAGATAATGGTGACTCGTGAGGGGTGTGTTTATAGGTTTTTTCTTTTCCCCAAAAGATGCTAAAATAAATTCGGAACATATAAAATGCCGTAAGGCCAGCAACAAACAAACCGACAAAGTAAATTAGTTTGCTATTTTCAAAAGCAGCAGACAATATTTCATCTTTACTAAAGAAGCCTGAAGTAAAAGGGAATCCGGAAATTGACAAAGCGGCTATAAAAAAGGTGATATTTGTAATGGGCATGTATTTACGCAAACCACCCATATCTTTCATTAAATTACTGTGAACCGCGTGAATAACAGACCCTGCACCCAAGAATAATAAAGCTTTAAACATGGCGTGTGTAAACAAATGGAACATAGATGCCATATAGCCCAGACCTTCGTGACCATCGTATCCAGAAACACCCAGTGCCAACATCATATAACCAATTTGCGACATTGTTGAAAAAGCCAGCACACGTTTAATATCGTTTTGTGTACAGGCAATTATAGCAGCAAAAAGCGATGTAAATGCGCCCACATAAGCCACAATTTGTAATACAAATCCACCATCAATAAAATAATAAAGCGGAAACATGCGCGCCACCAAGTAAACACCAGCAACCACCATTGTAGCAGCGTGAATTAAAGCAGAAACGGGTGTTGGTCCTTCCATGGCATCGGGGAGCCAAATGTGTAACGGAAACATGGCCGACTTACCAGCACCGCCCACAAACATAAGAATCAAAGCCCATGTTATAACGGATAATCCCATAAAACTTGCCCCTATACCATTTGATATAATGGCGCCTTGTGGGTTATTTAGGATTTGAAAATCGAAAGTGCCCGCATAATACGACAGTATTAAAATACCTATTAAAAAACCCAAATCGGCAAAACGGGTTACAATAAATGCTTTTTTTGCTGCGGCCACCGCCGATGGTTTATCGTAATAATAACCTATTAATAAGAATGACGAAACACCTACCAATTCCCAAAAAATATACATTTGAAAAATGTTGGTAGCTATTACCAATCCATACATTGAAAATGTAAATAAAGACAGAAAAGCATAATAACGGTTAAAACCAGCTTCACCTTTCATATACCCCAAACTGTAAATATGAACCATTAAAGAAATGGTTGAAACCACTACAAGCATCATAATAGAAATAGGATCTAATAATACACCCATATCTATATGAAGCAGTTCGGTAAAATTAATCCAGGTGGTTTTTGCACCAATAAAAGTTTGGTAAACGCCATCAACTTTACCTACTTCAAAAAAGTATTTGTAAGCGGTATAATAAGATAATAATGTACTTGTTGACAAACCTAAAACGCCAATAGTACCTGCTAATTTAGGTTTGAGTTTGGTGTGTAATATCCCTAAAAATAAAAACACAAAAAGTGGAATTAAAGGAATAAAGAGGGTATAACTAAAGTTCATATTTTAATATTTTAAGGTTTCTGTATCTTTTACATCTACAGAAGCCAGCATTCTATAAAAACTTACGATGATTGAAACAGCTAAAGCCGATTCTGCTGCAGCTATGGCAATTATAAATATTGAGAAAAATACACCCTGTAACATATCTGGATATAAATAGGTGTTAAAAATGACAAAGTTTACAACTGAGGCGTTTAATATTAATTCAATTGAAATTAAAATGGCAATTAAATTTTTGCGTGTTATAAACCCATAAATACCAATAAAAAATAAGATGGTAGTAAGGGTTAATATGTGATATATGCTGATACCCGAAATCATAATTATTGTTGATTTTGTTTGTATTCTTGTTCTATTAAATGTTGTCCTTTGGCAATAACAATGGCGCCAATTAAAATGGCCAATAACAGCAAACTGATGACCTCAAAAGGCAGTATAAATCCTCCTCTTTCATAACTCAAAAGTTTGGTGCCAATATCAGTAATCTCAATGGCATTAAAATTTTTGACAGGGGTAAATTGATAGGTGTAAATGGCAAACAACGTAGTGGCTACTCCTGCAATACTCAGAATTCCTGCTAAAATTTTACTTGTTACCGAAGCTGTTTCCAATTTAGAATCAATATTATGTGTTAACATGACCGAAAAAATGATCAGCACAATAACACCCCCTGCATAGATGGCCAACTGTAAAGCCCCTAAAAAGGTGTAATTTATCAAGAAATAAATTCCAGAAATAGATGCCAATACAAACAATAAGTAAATAACTGAATGTAATATTTTCCTACTGTTTACAGCCGCAACGGCAAAAACAATAATAATAGCTGCTAAAATGTAAAATACAATCTGTCCCATAATTTAGTCTTCTATACCTTTTTTAACTACCGATCCTGGTTTGTTTAAAATTTTTGTCAGTTCTGACCTCTCTAGTGTGGCATGATTAAATTTCTGACTCCACACAATGGCATCCGTTGGGCAAGCTTCAATACACAAACCGCACATGGTACACATACCTAAATGATAAATATGTTTGTCTATTTTTTTCTTTTTCTTGCCTGTTTCTTCATCTATGCCCCTATCCCATATAATTTCTATAGAGCCATTTGGACAAGCAATTTCGCACTTCTGACATCCCGTGCAACGGTGTTCATTGAGTTCATCATGTGGCATGACGACTTCGCCTCTAAAACGATCGAACATCTTTAATGTGTCTTTATTATCGGGGTATTCTTGGGTAATGATTTCTTTACGTGCGTGGATAAAATACTTACCCGTAACACCCATCCCCTGCAAAAGGGTTTTTACACCATTATATATATCTGAAAAATAGCTCATAGTTTTTTTACCTTAAAATTTTATTTCCAAATTCAACCAAATAATCACCGCCATAAAAACGATGTTAAACAGGTTTATTGGCAATAAATATTTCCATTCTAATGTTAATATTTGATCTACCCGCAATCTTGGAAATGTCCACCTAAACCACATCATTAAAAAGATTATCACCAAGGTTTTTCCTAAGAACCAAAAAGCGCCCAACCAAGGTAATGATTCGGTAATGCCAAAAGGCGATAACCATCCGCCAAAGAAAACCACAACAGCTATGGCAGCAATAATAAACATATTTATAAATTCGGCTAAAAAGAAATAGGCAAACTTCATTCCTGAATATTCGGTATGGAAACCCGCACCCAATTCGGATTCGGCCTCTACTAAATCAAATGGTGCGCGATTTGTTTCGGCAGTTCCTGCAATCATAAAAATTAGAAAAGCTATAAGTGCGGGAACATGACCTTGAACTATCAACCAACCGTCTTTTTGAACCTCTATAATTTCTGATAATTGTAACGAGCCTGTTAGCAATACCATTGTTAATAATGATAGGCCTACAGACAATTCATAACTCACAGTTTGCACACCACTACGCATGGCGCCAATTAAAGCGTATTTGTTATTACTAGACCAGCCGCCCAACAAAATACCTATCACGCCTACTGATGATACTGCTGTTAAAAAAAATAGGCCTATGTTAATATCAAAGGCCTGAATTTGTTGAGAAAAAGGTAAAACAGCAAGGGCTATTAGGGCTGTGATAATTACAAAGTAAGGTGCCAAATTGTATAAAAATTTATCAGCTTTATCTGTGCCTGTTAATTCTTTAGAAAGTAATTTTAGAGCATCGGCAATGGTTTGCATCAGCCCAAAGGGTCCTACGCGATTTGGCCCTAAACGCAATTGAAAAAATGCAGCTACGCGTCTTTCGAGCCACACCAACAGCAATCCAGCAATGGCAAAAAATCCTAGATATCCGGCAGCTATCAATAACATTTGCAAAACACTTCCTGTATATGTTGTAAATAAATCAGTCATAATTAATATTTATTATCTGTCAATATCTGGTATTACTAAATCTAATGTAGATGTTACGGCTACCAAATCGCCAATTTTACCACCCACAATCATTTTATTTAAAGCGGACAAATTTGAAAATCCTGGAGATCTGAATTTAATGCGGTATGGGTTTTTAGTGCCCGTACTTACCACAAACACACCTAGCTCACCTCTAGCCGTTTCAACTTTTTGATAAAATTCGCCTTTAGGTAATTTAATAACTGCTTTTGTAGCCACTTTAAAATCGCCTTCAGGAATATTGTCAATTAAATTTTCGATAATGGCTATAGATTCCCACATTTCTTGAATGCGTACTTCGTAACGTGCCAAAGTATCGCCTTCGGTTCTGATGACTTCTTTAAAATCTATATTGGTATAAGCACTGTATGGATGGTGTTTACGCACATCGCAAGAATATCCCGAACCACGTCCCACAGGCCCCGATGTGCCAAATGATATGGCATCTTCCATACTTAAATACCCCACCCCTTTGGTGCGTTTTTGAAAGATGACATTGTTGGTTAACAAGGTATCATATTCTGGTAATTTGGTTTTAAAATGTGTTAAAAAATCTTTAACTCTTTGTTGAAAGTTTGGCAAAATATCAAACATTAAACCTCCTGGAATATTATAGTTCATGGTTAAACGTGCCCCACAGGTTTCTTCAAAAATATCATTAATCAATTCGCGGTCTCTAAAACCATACATAAAAGTGGTCAAAGCGCCAACATCCATTCCCATAACGCCCCACCACAAAAGATGAGAAGCAATTCTGGTTAGTTCTGCCATAATGGTTCTAATTACTTTTACACGTTCTGGCATCTCCATTTCGAGTGCGTTTTCTACCAATAAACAAACGGCCTCGTTATTCATATGCGCCGATAGATAATCCATTCTATCGGTTAAATGCACAATTTGTTGGTAGCTATCGCGTTCGGACATTTTTTCGATTGACCGATGAATATAACCTAAATCGGGTTCAACATTTTTTATAATTTCGCCATCAATAGTTAAAATTAGGCGTAAAACGCCATGAGTAGCAGGGTGTTGAGGACCCATATTGATAAAATACTCTTCGGTTTTAAATCTATCTGAAATTGTATTTGTCATAGTCCTAATTATTTTACAACCATATTAATGGTGTCAACGTAGTCTTTTCTTAACGGATAACCTGTCCAATCTTTTGGTAAAAACAGGCGTTTTAGATTGGGGTGATTCTTGAATTTTATTCCGAAAAAATCAAAGACCTCCATTTCGTGAAAATTAGCGGTTAACCAAATATCTTCAACACTATCTAGTATGGGATTTTCTCTGTCGGCTGTTTGCACTTTTACCACCAAACTATGGCGGTGGGTTGTAGATTCTAAATGATAAATCACACCCAGTTCTTCTCCCCAGTCAATACCTGTTAAGCAAAATAAATAATCAAAAGACAGATTAATATCTGATTTTAATTTATTCATTAATAAATGGAGCCCTTCTTTAGGAACACGCACTGTTAAATATTGGGAAGTTTCTTCAGAAAACACCAATCCCAAGTCAAATTCGGTAAGTATATCTTGTAATTCTTGATCAGACATATATTCTAAGATTTAAAGCCCTTCATCAAATCCGTCAATTGGATTTATCTTGGTCTTCATGTGTTCTTTTCTAATTTTTTCTTGCAGCATAAACATCCCTTCAAGCAGAGCTTCTGGTCTTGGTGGGCAACCCGGAACATAAACATCAACCGGAATTACATGGTCTGCACCTTTTACAACAGAATAAGTGTTGTAATAAAAAGGCCCCCCAGAAGTGGCGCAAGCTCCCATAGCAATAACATATTTAGGTTCTGCCATTTGATCGTATAATTTTCGTAAAACAGGGGCCATTTTATTAACAATAGTGCCTGCAATTATAATAAGATCGGCTTGTCTGGGCGATGGGCGCGCTACTTCAAATCCGAAACGCGACCAATCGTGACGCGCAGCTCCTGTTTGCATCATTTCGATAGCGCAACAGCTTGTACCAAAATACAATGGCCACAATGAATTTGACCGTCCCCAATTAATAATTTTATCTAATGATGTGATAACTATATTCCCGCCGTTTCCTCCAGGAATAACTTTTCCCGGGAAATCATCTCCTAATTTTGGTGATTCTTCTACTCCCATTTTAATGCTTGTTTTTTCCATGCATACAATAATCCCAGTCCTAAAATAATTAGAAATATTAATATTTCAACTAAAGCTACAGTTCCCACGCTTTTAAAAACCACAGCCCAAGGCACTAAAAAGGCTACTTCAACATCAAATATTAAAAACAATATGGCAAACAAGTAGTAGCCCACTTTAAATTGCACCCAAGTAGGGCCAATGGTTTCCATACCGCATTCGTAAGGTTCTCTTTTTTGTGGATTATCTGATTTATGTGAAATAAGATTAGACAAAAAATTAGCCCCTGCCACCAATACCACTCCAGATAATATAAATACAATAATTGCTTCTGTACCCATTTAGTTTATTTTTTAATTAACCTCGTAAGTTTCTCCAGAAAACAACAAATCGTCAACCTTTTTAAAAGAAGAATTGGCCCGTACTTGTCTCGTTAATTCGTCTTCTCTTTCTTCAAACGTAGGTTCACTTACACTTCTTATAATACCTGTTACTAACGGATAAGTTGACCTTATTAACATTTGATGTAATGTTGGATCTTCTTCTTCTACATTGTGTACCAATATATCTTCTTGAGTTATCCCATTTTCGCCAATTGTTACAACTTTTAATTTGAGTCCGTTTAACACCAAACCTTTGTCTTTTTCTTTACCAAATATCATTGGTTTGCCATGTTCAACAAAAAGTTGTTTGTCGTCTCTTATCAATTTATCGGTATACTGGGTAAAACAACCATCGTTAAAAATAACACAGTTCTGAAGTACTTCTATTAAAGAAGTGCCTTTAAACTTTTCGGCCTCTATAAACAAACCAATCATATCTTTAGGGGTGTTACCTCCTATTCTTGCAAAGAATCTGGCATGTGCACCTATAGCCAATTCACCTGGTTGAAATGGGGGTTGTGTGTTGCCATAAGGCGATGATTTTGTTTTTTGACCGATTAAAGATGTTGGTGAAAATTGTCCTTTAGTTAAACCGTAAATTTCGTTATTAAACAAAACCATATTAAGGTTTACATTTCTTCTGAGCATGTGTATAAAGTGATTACCACCAATCGCCATAGAGTCACCATCACCCGTAATAACCCAAACACTTAAATCTGGATTTGCCAATTTAACACCTGTAGCGATGGCTGGCGCACGGCCATGAATACTATGCATTCCATAAGAGTCTACATAATAGGGAAATCTTGAAGAGCAGCCTATTCCAGAGATAAACACAACGTCTTCTTTTTTTACATTCATTTCTGGCAATGCCTTTAGCATGGCTCTTAAAATAACATAATCATCACATCCGGGGCACCAACGTACCTCCTGATCGCTTTGAAAATCTTTAAATGTGTATTTTTTTGTAGCAGTATCTTCCATGTTTTGATTTTTACGATATTAAATTTTTAAATTTATGAGCCAAGTCATTAACCGAAAAAGGCAAGCCTTGAATTTTGTTGTATTGAATGTATTCAAATTGGCCATAATTGGCTTTTAAAATAAAGGCAAATTGTCCTTTATTCAATTCACAAACCACTATGCGTTTGTACTTAGCAAATACTTCTGCAGTGTTTTTTGGCATCGGATTGATGTAATTAAAATGAACATGACCAATTTTATAGCCCGCTTCGCTCATTCCTTTAACCGCAGAATGCAAACTTCCAAAAGTACCACCCCAACCAACAACTAGCAAATCGCCTTCTTGTGCAAAATCTGCTTTCAGTTCTGGTATATAATTGGCTACACGGCTTACTTTTTCTGCACGTATGTTATTCATAAATTCATGATTTTCGGGGTCATAAGATATATTCCCAGAAACCTTATCTTTTTCTAAACCACCCACCCTATGCTCTAAGTTTTTAGTGCCAGGAAGTGCCCAAGTTCTTGCCAATGACTCCTTATCTCTTATATAAGGATGCCAATTTTCTACAGCCTCAGTAATAATTGGTGCTTTTATACTTGGCATATCTTTAGTCGATTTTATTTTCCAAGGTTCAGAACCATTGGCTATATAACCATCTGTTAAAAGTACAACAGGTGTCATATGCTCTAAGGCCAATCTTGAAGCTTCAAAAGCCATATCAAAGCAATTGGCTGGTGTACTTGCTGCTAAAACAATTATGGGGCTTTCGCCATTACGGCCATATAAAGCCTGTAATAAATCAGATTGTTCTGTTTTTGTTGGCAAACCTGTTGATGGTCCACCGCGCTGTACATTAACAACTACCAAAGGCAATTCAATCATCATGGCCAAGCCTAACGCCTCTCCTTTTAATGCCAGTCCAGGGCCAGACGTTGTTGTTATGGCTAAATCGCCTGCAAACGCCGCACCTATTGATGAGGTAATTCCCGCAATTTCATCCTCGGCTTGGAAAGCTTTTACACCAAAATGTTTGTGTTTTACCAATTCGTGAAGTATATCAGTTGCAGGAGTAATGGGATACGATCCTAAAAATAATTCCAAACCAGATTTCTCAGATGCGGCTAAAAAGCCCCAAGCTGTAGCTGTATTTCCATTTACAATTCTGTAAGTGCCTTTAGGCATTTTAGAAGGAGCAACAGTATAAGAATTTGGAATTAGCTCTAAAGTTTCAGCGTAATAATAACCTGCTTTCAAAACTTTGGTATTGGCTTCAACTACCAGTGGTTTTGTTTTGAATTTCTTTTTAAAAAAATCGGTTGTGTGTTCTAAAGAGCGGTCATACATCCAATAAACCATTCCTAAAGCAAACATATTTTTGCTTCGCATCACGCTTTTATTATCGAGCCCTAAATCTTTTAAACTTTCTTTTGTTAAAGAGGTCATTGAGACTTCAATTACCCTAAAATTGTCTAAGCTCCCATCTTCAAGTGGATTGGTATCATAAGTAGCTTTTTCAAGGTTTTTCTTTGTAAAAGAGTCTGTGTCTACAATTAAAGTATGGCCAGGCTTAAGCGAAGCCAAATTGGTTTTTAATCCTGCTGGATTCATCGCCACCAAAAGGTCTAAATCATCACCTGGTGTGCTAATTTCAACACTTCCAATGTGAACTTGATAGCCAGAAACGCCGTATAAACTTCCTTGAGGCGCACGAATTTCGGCAGGGTAGTTAGGAAAAGTGGCAATGTCGTTTCCGAACATTGCAGAAGTATCGGTAAATTGTGTCCCTGTAAGCTGCATGCCATCTCCAGAGTCTCCAACAAAACGAATTACAACACCTTCTATATTTTTAGTATTGGCAGTGCTTTGCGAGGGTTTGTTCTCAGTATTCATTTAATTATTTATATGTGGTTTAAAAAAGTTTATTTAAAAAAAATAATGTGACAAAAATATTTCTACTTTTATTCCAAAATTATGACAATTGTCAGAACTTTTTAATTATTAATTTTTTAAATTTGTAGCAATTTAATAAAAAACTTTAAACTATGGCAATTAAAATAACTGATGAATGTATAAATTGTGATGCATGTGTTTCTGAGTGTCCAAACCATGCCATTTACGAACCAGATGATGAGTGGTCTTTATCTGATGAAACTTCTTTAAATGGTGATGTCACTACCCCAGCTGGCGTTGCTATGGATGCCGATGAGAGTCAAGAACCTATCTCTGATGAATTTTACTTTATTGTAACCGAAAAGTGTACTGAGTGTAAAGGTTTTCATGATGAACCACAATGTGCTTCTGTTTGTCCAGTTGACTGTTGTATTCTTGATGAAGATAATGAAGAGTCTGAAGATGAATTGTTAGCCAAAAAAACTTGGTTACACGGAGAATAAAAAAAAACCAAAAATCAATCAAGATTAAAGCCCCCTTTTTAAGGGGCTTTTTTTATGAAACCAATCTCAATCTGAAGCTAATCTTTGGTAAAATAGCTTGAAAGGATACTAATCGTTTAATTTTAAAACAGCCATAAAAGCTTCTTGTGGTATTTCTACATTACCCACTTGGCGCATGCGTTTTTTTCCTTTCTTTTGTTTTTCTAGCAATTTTCGTTTTCGCGTGATATCGCCTCCATAACATTTGGCGGTTACATCTTTACGCAGTGCTTTTATCGTTTCGCGCGATATTATTTTAGCACCAATTGCTGCCTGAATAGGAATATCGAATTGTTGTCTTGGAATTAATTTTCTGAGTTTTTCGCATATCTTTTTACCAATACCATAAGCATTATCGGTATGTAGTAAAGCCGAAAGTGCGTCAACCACACTGCCATTTAACAGTATATCAACCTTAACCAATTTAGATGTTCTAAACCCGATAGGGTGATAATCAAAAGAAGCATAACCTTTTGAAACTGTTTTTAAGCGGTCGTAAAAATCGAATACTATTTCTGCCAAGGGCATGTCAAAAGTCAATTCAACACGCTCTTGTGTTAGATAAGATTGATTGGTTATTTGACCACGCTTTTCTATACACAAACTCATAACCTGACCGATGAAATCGGATTTTGTTATGATAGAAGCTTTTATATAAGGTTCTTCTACACGGTTTAATTTAGAAGGTTCTGGCAAATCTGTTGGGTTATTTACCAAAAGAACCTCATTGGGTTTTTTATTGGTAAACGCGTGGTAAGACACATTAGGCACAGTAGTAATAACCGTCATATCAAACTCACGTTCCAAACGTTCTTGAATAATTTCGAGATGTAACATGCCTAAAAATCCACATCTAAATCCAAAACCTAAAGCAGCCGAACTCTCTGGGGTAAACACTAAAGAAGCGTCATTTAATTGCAGTTTTTCCATAGAATTACGCAACTCTTCAAAATCATCATTATCTATAGGATAAATCCCTGCAAATACCATAGGTTTTACATCTTCAAAACCTGCAATTGCTGTTGTGTTGGGGTTCTCTGCATCTGTAATGGTATCACCCACTTTAACCTCGCTTGCTGTTTTAATACCTGTAATAAGATAGCCTACATCGCCTGTTTTTACAGACTGTTTAACCATTTGAGTGAGTTTTAAAGTACCAACCTCATCGGCATTATAAGTATTATCAGTGGACATAAATTTTATCTTCTGACCTTTTCTAATTTCGCCTTGCATTACTCTAAAATAGGTTTCTACACCACGATAAGAATTGTAAACAGAATCAAATATCAAGGCCTGAAGTGGGGCATTTGGGTCGCCTTTAGGTGCAGGAACACGTGCCACAATAGCTTCTAAAATTTCGGGCACACCAAATCCTGTTTTACCACTGGCATGAATAACTTCTTCTGAATCGCAACCCAATAAATCTACTATATCATCTGTTACTTCTTCTGGGTTGGCACTGGGCAAATCTATTTTATTGAGAACAGGTATTATCTCTAAATCATTCTCTAGTGCCAAATATAAATTAGAAATGGTTTGTGCTTGTATGCTTTGCGCCGCATCTACAATAAGTAAAGCGCCTTCGCAAGCGGCAATAGAGCGCGACACTTCGTAGGAAAAATCAACGTGACCGGGTGTGTCTATTAAATTGAGTATATAATGTTCGCCATCTTGCTCATAATCCATTTGAATGGCATGACTTTTAATGGTGATGCCCCTTTCACGCTCCAAATCCATATTATCAAGTAACTGGTCTTTTTTTTCGCGATCTGTTATGGTTTTGGTTAGCTCTAAAAGCCTATCGGCTAAGGTGCTTTTGCCATGATCAATATGGGCGATAATACAAAAATTTCGGATGTTCTTCATTTTGCTTGAAAAGTGGTGCAAGATACTAAAAATAAGTAGGAGTTGGTATTAACGGCAATAGGTGATTTTTAACAAAACTAAAATCAAATATTGTCGTGATTTGGATAAATTATTCCCGCATCTTTCCTAACTTTATATAGAATTTTCATCAAATTTAAACTTAATGAATGTGGTATAATTGGGCTTTGTTTAAGCCCTTTATCGAGGCATTCCATTACATGCGAAGCTTCTAAATGATACCCAAAATATTTTTCTGAATCAAAATTTATTATTTGTTTAATGTCATTTTTAATGAATACAATTGGGTCATTTGAAACACGGTTATATTTAATGATGCCCTTTTCAAAACACAATTCTGTTTCATTTTTTTTATATGCCTCAAAACTTGAAGTCAAAACAGCTGTGGCACCATCTTTATAACCAAATAACATTGATATACTCTCTTCTGAACCGGTAATGCTAAAATGTGGAATGGTTTTTATTTCATCGGGTGTTCCAAGAAACATCAAGGCCGTAAAAACTGGGTAAATGCCAATATCTAATAAGGAGCCACCACCTAAATTTATATCATAAAGCCTCTTTTTAGGATTAAAATCTGCGTTAAACATAAAATCTGATTTTACAAACTTTAACTTCCCTAAATTTTCAGTTTCAATAATTTCTAAAACTTTTTTGAACTTTGGCTTGAAAATTACCCAAAAAGCTTCCATTAAAAAGGTGTTATTTTTCTTCGAAGCATTTATCATCAGATTTACTTCTTTAAAATTTATTGCCAAAGCCTTTTCGCACAAAACAGCTTTTTTATGTTTTAAACAAAGTAAGGTATGCTCTAAATGAAAAGTGTGGGGTGTTGCTATATAAACAATATCAACTTTAGGGTCATTTACCATTTCACGATAAGAACCGTATGCTTTTTCAAAACCAAATTTATTTGAAAATTTTTTGGCATTAGCTATCTTTCTGGCAGATGCAACATATAAATTTGCATTTGGCAAAGCTTTTAATTCTTTTGAAAATTTTTCTGCAATATGACCACAGCCTAATATAGCCCAATTGTATATTTTAGACATAATTTTAAGTTACTCCACCCAGTCGGCTACAAATAAATTGGTGTCATGCGTGCCATTATTATTCCGGTTTGAAGAGAACACCAATTTTTTTCCATCAGGCGAAAACATAGGAAAAGCATCAAAGACACCATCGTAAGTAACTTGTTCTAAACCTGTGCCATCAACATTAATCATAAATAGGTTAAACCCATCGTGTTTTTTTCTGTGATAGTTACTAGAAAAAATAACTTTTTTACCATTTGGATGAAAAAATGGTGCCCAATTAGCATTGCCTAGTTTGGTAATTTGTTTTAAATCACTTCCGTCAACATTGCACACAAACAATTCCATATTGGTAGGCATAACCACGCCTTTAGCCAATAAATCTTTATAATCTTTAATGGCCTCAGGTATTTTAGGGCGTGAGGCGCGGAAAATTAACTTTGTACCATCGGGCGAGAAAAAAGCCCCGCCATCATAACCCAACTCACTTGTAACTTGTTTGACATCGGTTCCATCTATATTCATGGTATATAATTCTAAATCGCCTGAGCGCATAGACGTAAAAACAATCTTATCGCCTTTTGGCGACACAGTAGCTTCTGCATCGTAACCGGGTGTATGGGTTAATTGCTTAAGTTGTTTGCCGTTTTTATCAGCAACAAAAATATCAAAATCACTGTAAACAGGCCAAATGTATTTGCCTTCGTAATCTTCTTTTTTAGGAACCAGCGGACAGTTGACGTCTCCCAAATAAGTTGAAGCATAAATAATGGTATCATCCCCTGGTAAAAAATAGCTACAAGTAGTACGGCCTTGTCCATTACTAATCATATTAGGAATGGCACCTTTACTCAAATCGTCTGTTAAAGCCATTGTATAAATTTGGTCACAAGACATGCCCCATTTTTTATTAGTGGCTTGAAATACCAAAGTATCACTCTGGCTATTCCAATACGCTTCGGCATTATCACCACCAAAAGTCAATTGTTTCACATTTTTAAGATGGTGTTCTTTTGGATAATGAATTACATTCACAATTTTTGTAGCCCCCGATGTGGCATCTTTTCCTTTTTTATTTGTTTTTTCTTTACAACTTACAACAAGCAACAAAACCAAAATATAAGGGTATAATTTTATCATCATTCTTTTTTTTGAACATCAAAAATACGGCTTCCTAAACGAAATAGTAGCGACAAAAGAACTAAAAGTATCGCGTAGAGTTTCATCATTTTTAAATACTTTTGCATTCCAATTATGGCAAAAATAGATCACATAGAATTAGGGGAATTCCCGCTCTTACTAGCACCAATGGAAGATGTAAGTGACCCACCATTCAGAGCCCTTTGTAAAGAACAGGGTGCTGATGTGGTTTATACCGAATTTATTTCATCCGAAGGGCTTATACGCGATGCAGCTAAAAGTATTCAGAAGCTAGATATTTACGAAAAAGAGCGCCCTGTAGGTATTCAAATTTTTGGCGCTAATCTCGATTCTATGTTGCGAACTGTTGAGATTGTCGAAAAATCAAAACCAGATATTATCGACATTAATTTTGGCTGTCCCGTTAAAAAAGTAGTCAGTAAAGGCGCTGGTGCAGGTATTTTAAAAGACATCGACTCAATGGAAAGTTTGACCAGAGAAATGGTAAAACGAACCCACTTACCCATTACAGTAAAAACCCGTTTGGGCTGGGATGCCGATTCCATCAGAATAGTTGAAGTGGCCGAACGCCTACAAGATGCAGGCGCCAAAGCCATTTCTATTCATGGCCGTACCCGTGCACAAATGTATAAAGGAGTAGCTGATTGGACACAGATAGCTGCCGTAAAAAACAACCCCCGTATGCACATCCCTATTTTTGGCAATGGCGATGTTGACACACCCGAAAAGGCAGCCTTAATGCGCGATAAATTTGGATTAGATGGTGCCATGATAGGGCGTGCCAGTATTGGTAATCCTTGGTTTTTTAAACAGGTAAAACACTTCTTTAAAACAGGGAAACATCTGCCAGAAATAACCATAACCGAACGTGTTAAAACGGCACGGCGTCACTTACAAATGGAAATTGATTGGAAAAAAAACGAGATTGTGGGTATTATGGAAATGCGCCGGCATTATTCCAATTATTTTAGAGGCATTCCACATTTTAAACCTTACCGACTTAAATTGGTTACCACAGATAATTTAGATACACTCAACCAACATTTTGAAGAAATTTTAGAGGTGTTTGGGCCCTAATTAATTGAGAATTCTAAATTCACAATTCTGAATTAAAAAATGTGTTTTTAAAGGCTTTTAAAATCATTCCTATTAATTTGCCAAATCATTATTGAAGTTATATATTTGCACGTTTAAATTTAATGCCAAATAAATTATTATATAATGCAAAACAAAGGACTTATACGATTATTTGCCATCCTTTTTGGACTGGTTTGTGTTTACCAACTATCCTTTACTTGGTTTGCCAAAAATGTTGAAGAAGATGCTGCCAACTACGCTAATAATGACGCTGTTAAAAAACGTGCTTATTTAGATTCTGTTGCCAATAAAACTGTTGTTGATATTGGAATTGCCAGTTTTACCTATAAAGAAATTAAAGATAAAGAAATAAACTTAGGCTTAGACCTTAAAGGAGGTATTAACGCCACTTTAGAAGTGTCTGTAAGAGATATCTTGATAGGTTTATCTAACCATTCTAAAGACCCTACTTTTAATAGGGCTTTAGAAGCAGCAACCCAAGCCCAAAAAGGAAGTACAAATGATTATATCACATTATTTTTTGATGCATTTGAATCCTTAAGCAAGGGTACCATAAAATTGAGTGACCCTAAGATATTTGGAAACAAATCTTTACGTGACAAGATTAATTTTAAGATGGATAATGATGCGGTTCAACCACTTTTACGAAAAGAAGTTAATGGTTCTATTAATACTGCTTTTGAAGTATTGCGTAGTAGAATTGACAAATTTGGTGTCACACAACCAAACATTCAACGCATTGCACAATCTGGTAGAATTCTAATCGAATTACCTGGTGCAAAAGATATTGACCGTGTAAAAAAACTATTGCAAAGCACAGCCGAATTACAATTTTGGGAAGTCTATACCAACCAAGATATAGTTGGCTTTTTTCAACAAGCCAATGCAACACTTGTCCAAATATTAAAAACAGACAAACCCACAAAAACAGATGAGAAAAACTCTAAAATAGACGATCTCTTAGGAGAGGTTAAAGACTCTGTAAATGTAAAGAAACAATTTCCTTTGTATTCTGTATTAGAACCAAACAATCCAAGATCAGAAAATGATTTGAGTTCGAGAATTGCCACTGCTGCTTTAACAGATACAGCACGTGTAAACAAATACTTGGCAATGCCTAAGGTGCGTGCCCTGTTACCAGAAAATATGCGCTACGCTAAATTTTTATGGGATGCCAAGCCCATTACAAATACAGAGCGTATCTATCTTTATGCCATTAAATCTAACCGCAATGACAAAGCACCTATTGAAGGTGATGTTATTGAAGATGCACGCCAAGCCTTCGACCAATTTGGCGCCAACCCTGAGGTTAGCATGACAATGAATAGCAGAGGCTCTAAATTATGGGGGAAAATGACAACAGCTAACGTAGGTAAATTTGTAGCTGTTGTTTTAGACAATTATGTTTATACAGCTCCTTTAGTTAACGACGCCATTACATCTGGTAGAACTTCTATTTCAGGTAACTTTACCATTGTAGAAGCCCAAGATTTAGCCAATGTTTTAAAAGCAGGTAAATTACCAGCTCCTGCTCAAATAATCCAATCTGCGGTTGTTGGCCCCTCTCTAGGTCAAGAGGCAATTGATAGTGGTGTTAATTCATTTTTATTGGCTTTAGCACTTATTCTTCTGTGGATGATTTTGTATTACGGCAAAGCAGGTGTTTTTGCCGATGTAGCCCTTATTACAAACATATTATACATTTTTGGCGTCCTTACCGGATTTGGCGCTGTACTAACCTTACCTGGCATTGCAGGTATTGTATTAACAATTGGTATGTCAGTTGATGCCAACGTTCTTATTTTTGAGCGGATTAAAGAAGAATTTATAAAAGGCAAAGGAACCAAAGAAGCTATTAGAGATGGCTTTAGTGGGGCTTTATCATCTATTTTAGATGCCAATGTCACCACATTCTTAACCGGACTTATCTTATTTATTTTTGGTTCTGGCCCAATTAAAGGTTTTGCAACAACTTTAATGATTGGTATTGTTACCTCATTATTTACGGCCATTTTTGTTACCCGTCTATTTATAGAATGGTACATGAAAAAAGACAGAACCTTAACTTTCAATACTAAAATTACACAAAATTGGTTTAAAAATTTAGATGCTCAATTTTTAAAGAAACGCAATATTGCTTTTATAATATCTGGTACTGTTATCGCTGCTGGATTGGTATCATTACTAACAAATGGTTTAAATTATGGTGTTGATTTTAAAGGAGGTCGTACTTATACTGTGCGTTTCGAAAAACCAGTTAGTGCCCCCAAAGTGGGCAATGCCCTTAAAATAGTTTTTGGAAGTGCCCCCGAAGTTAAAACATTTGGTGCTGACAACCAGTTAAAAATAACAACCAAATACAATGTTGATAAAAATGGCATAGCTGCTGATGATGAAGTACAACAAAAACTTTTTGAAGGTATAAAAAGTTTCTTGCCAGAGGGCACAACCATAAACCAATTTAAACCGGGTGGCGAAACCAAACACAAAATAGGTATTATGCAAGCTGTTAAAGTAGGCCCAACCATTGCCGATGATATTAAAAAAGACGCTTTTTGGGCTATCTTAGGTTCTCTAATTATTGTTTTCTTCTATATTCTATTACGCTTTAGAAAATGGCAATTTAGTATGGGAGCTGTAGTAGCTGTATTCCATGATGTTTTGGTTGTATTGGGTATCTTTTCGCTTTTTTACAAATACTTACCATTTGATTTAGAAATAGACCAAGCCTTTATAGCAGCCATACTTACAGTTGTTGGGTACTCTTTAAATGATACGGTGGTTATTTTTGACAGGATTAGAGAATTTAGCATAAATCACAAATCTTGGAAACAAAAAACAATTATCAATAAAGCGCTAAGCAGTACTTTAAGCAGAACCATTAACACGTCATTAACTACTTTAATAGTACTAATAGCTATCTTTTTAGATGGTGGAGAAACAATAAGAGGCTTTATGTTTGCTTTAATAATTGGTGTTATTGTAGGTACATATTCATCATTATTTATAGCCTCTCCAATAATGTATCTGACTTCAAAAAAGTCTGACGAAAATAAAAATTAACATCTTTTAAAATAATTACAAAACCGCCAAATTTTTGGGCGGTTTTTTTTGTTATTTTGTACTAATATTAAATATTATGGATACAGTTAAACTTCACGATAAATTTTTTACCCCTTTTATAGACGCTAAAAAAATTGACACCATTGTAGAAAAAATAGCAAAAAAAATAGCTGATGATTTAAAAGGCGAGCAACCTGTTTTTATAGGGATACTTAATGGGTCATTTATGTTTATAGCCGATTTTGTTAGGCATTACAAGGGTAATTGTGAAGTGTCCTTTGTCAAATTATCTTCCTATCAAGGAACTTCTACAACAGGCAAAGTAAAAGAGTTGGTAGGCTTACAAGAAAATTTAGAAGGTAAAACCGTTGTTATATTAGAAGACATTATTGATACAGGCAATACCCTTCAAGAAATCTATAAAATTTTTGAAGGAAAAAAGGTCAAAACCTTAAAAATTGCCACCTTGTTTTTTAAACCAGAAATATTTAAAAAAGATTTAAAAATAGACTATATTGGTCTGTCAATTCCAAACAAATTTATTGTAGGATACGGACTAGATTACGATGGATTAGGACGGAACTTATCGGATATTTACCAACTAAAAACCAGCTAGTTAATGAAAAATATTGTTTTATTTGGCCCTCCTGGTGTGGGAAAAGGGACACAGGCAGCTTTTTTAAAAGACCTCTATAAATTAACACATATTTCCACAGGCGATGTCTTCCGCAACAATATTAAAAATAATACGCCACTGGGTATATTGGCAAAATCGTATATGGATAAGGGCAATTTAGTGCCCGATGAAGTTACCATAAATATGCTTGAGGAAGAAGTCAATAAATTTCCAAACACCAATGGATTTATTTTTGATGGCTTCCCAAGAACAACTTCCCAAGCCAAAGCTTTAGACCTGTTTTTAAATGCTAAAAACACACCTATTAAAGCCATGATAGCCCTCGATGTTCCAGAAGACATATTAGTTAAACGAATATTAAACAGAGGCTTAACAAGCAATAGACCTGACGACCAAGACGAATCTAGAATTAGGCACAGGTTTAATGAATACCAAACCAAAACAGCTATTTTAATAGACTATTATACTGCCCAAAATAAATTTTACAGTGTTAACGGTGTGGGTTCGCTTGAAGAAATCACCAAAAGATTGATAAAAGTATTTGAGGCCTTCTAAAAGCGGCTAAAACTAAAATATGACCGAAGGTAATTTTGTTGATTATGTAAAAATATTTGCCGCTTCTGGAAACGGGGGGAAAGGCTCTGTACATTTACATCGCGAAAAATACATTACAAAAGGAGGTCCAGATGGTGGCGATGGTGGCCGCGGCGGACATGTTATTTTACGTGGCAATTCTAATTTATGGACACTTTTTCATTTAAAATTTAAAAAGCATTCAAAAGCCACGCATGGTGGTCATGGCAGTAAAAGTCGCAGTACTGGTAAGGATGGTGAAGATCAATTCTTAGATGTGCCTTTAGGAACTATCGTTAAAGACGCCGACACCAACGAAGTACTTTTTGAAATTACAGAGAACGGCGAAGAAAAAATATTGGTTCAAGGCGGTATGGGCGGTCGTGGTAATTGGCATTTTAGAACGTCTACCAACCAAACACCACGTTATGCACAACCCGGTGTTGAAGGTACTGAAAAATGGTTTTTATTAGAACTTAAACTTCTAGCCGATGTCGGTTTGGTAGGTTTTCCAAATGCCGGTAAATCAACCTTATTATCTGTAATTACGTCGGCAAAACCCAAAATAGCCGATTATGCTTTTACCACCCTAAAACCCAATTTAGGCATAGTTGCTTACCGCGATTTTCAATCATTTGTAGTGGCTGATATTCCGGGAATTATTGAAGGAGCTTCAGAAGGAAAAGGTTTGGGCGATCGCTTTTTAAGACATATCGAACGCAATTCTATTTTACTGTTTTTGGTCCCTGCTGACAGCGATGACATTAACAAAGAATACACTATTTTACTCAACGAACTCAAGCTTCACAATCCAGAATTATTGGATAAATCACGAATTTTAGCCATCTCAAAATCTGATTTATTAGACGCCGAATTAATAGCCGAAATTGAAGCTGAACTGCCTAAAAACATGCCCCATCTATTTATCTCATCTGTTGCCCAAACAGGCTTAGAGACTTTAAAAGACAGACTTTGGGGTCTGTTAAATGCTTAAAATTACACACCCACTTTTTTATTTAATCTTTTCCAATACGTTTTATAAAAAATATTTGACGTATTTACTTTTGGCAGCCCCTTAATTTTAGCAATCCATTTATTCAACAATTTCCAATGTTCTTCAAAAGCAATTCTTGTTTCTAAAAAACTCTTTTTATTTTCTTTGTAAACATTTCTTAGTAAAACTGATTCCAATTTACCCCTTTCGGGGATGATTAATTCACGTCCTTTTCTAAAATCATTCAATATGGTACGGTGCAACAATTCATGCTGCCACCAAAAGGACTCTTTGTTAAAAGAAGCCTCAGGTTTTACACCCAAATCTGGCAAAACCATGCCCTTAAACCAAAGGGGTTTAAAAACCGATAAACAGGGCGCCGATGTTGCCGTAACCCAAATTGTTGGTTTTTCTTTTGTTAAGTGCACAATCATAGAACTTGTAGTTTGTGATGCATGACGTGTTATTGAATTCCCTGCATGGGCGCAAATACTGTTACTTATAAAAGGCTTTGACGGTTTAAAATTTTGGGTATTATGATCTCTTAAATGCGCCATTGAAGATTGAACATCAATTTTAAAATAATTATTTTTCAGAAGTTCTGACGCCCTACATTGGCGTTTACTAGACCCCGAAAATGTGGTGTATAAATAATCTGAAAAAGCAACCGAAAAACTAAAATCGCCTTTAACCCATCCCTTTTTTGTGGCATACGCAATGGCTTCGGGGTGGATGGCGTCATAATCTGATGTAATGGTTAAAGCATTGCTAATGGCGTAAAAATCATCTACTTTTTTAGTAACCCAATATTTTCCAGCCGTTTCTAAAACCCAAGCTTCATCCGTATCCGCAATCAAAAAACTGTTGTGATATCTAAAATTTTTATCCTGATAACCGCCTACACCCCCTTGACCATATTTATCCAACAAATCAATTAAAACTTGTTTGGCCATATTGGCTGAATTGGCACGTTCTAAAGCCAATCGCAACAAATCCATCCCTAACAAAGTATCTGCTTTTTTAACTTTAAGTCTTGTAAAAACGGCTTCGTTGCCAATAACAACACCCTGTTCGTTTACACCCATCTCTGCGCCCCACATCCAAAAAGGCCGGCTGATAATAATAGCATTGGTATTTTCTACTTGTGGAATCTCAAGATAAGTACACTTTAACTTTGTGTTTTTTGGATATAATTTTGAAGGATGGTACTCAATAATTTGTGGCTCGTTTGCTTCGCGGTCACTGTTTTTTCCGAAAATAACTGAGCCGTCTGATGTACATGTAGGTAAAGCTATAAAAGTATCGCACATAATTAACGGTCTATTTTTCCGGGTAAAATAAATTCGTATTGCTTTCCAAATACACGATTGGTCAACCAACGGTCTAATCGGCGTAAAGCCAAAAATAGCTGCCAAATAAACTTATCGTTTTGATAGTATTTATCAATTTCTCTTCGGGTAATGTGTGTAGCGTTTTTGGGAAGAAAATTATTAGCCAACACAATTGAATTGTCTATTAAATCATGTTTTTTTTCTTTATAGAGGTTGGCAATAAGGTCAATATAAATAAGTCTGATATCATAATATCTGTCCATCACTTCTTGCAAAAAGAATTTTCTGATGAGCCAACGCATGGCTCTGGGGGTGCTATTTAACAACAACTCGGGATCCATTTGTTCTACGCCCTTTATTTTAAAAAGAGGTGTGCTGGTATCAAAATACACCAACTTATCGGCAACCAAGGCCCAATTAGAAATTTGACCATCTATTGATAGCAACACCTCTTTGTGTTCGCGGTTATAATCTGAAACCTTTTTAATCTCTTTAAATATATTATCAACCATCATTAAAGTCTCCTTTACAGAAAGTGTATGCAACAGATTTTGACATAAATCGGCTTTATTTAATGCCTCTTGTGCCACATAAACCACTGCTTTTTTTGACTTCACTATAAAAGTATTATCATTGGGCAAGCTAATGCCTGCTTCTTTTAAATAGTGCACATAATCGTTATATTTTTTTATGTATTGTGTGGCATCATCATCATTTACAAACAGAGGCAAGCGTTTAAAAACCCAATCGTTATAAGGGTTTATTTTAAAAATAGAAGATATCTCGCCATAGCCCACAATAGTGGCGGGTATTTCAGATTTTTCGGGATACTGCGGATTGAGTCCTTTTTCGAATTTTTGAATATGTAAAATATCAATAAACATATTTTTATTTAAATAATTGGCCCAATCCTTTCTTTAATATTAATGCTTTATGCAACAACTTAGCTTGCTTAAGGGCTTTATCTAATTGCTTTACAATATAGGCAATATCGGTTTCAGTAATTACCAAAGATGGTAATAATTGAACAACAGACGTATCGTTATTGGCATAAATAAGTAATAAATCGTTATCGTAAGCCGCTTTGGTAAGCGCAGGACCGGCCAAAGAGTCTGTCAATTCGAGGCCTATCATCAAACCTTTTTGCCTGACACCTCTAAAGAAGCTGTTGTGTTTTTTCTGCAAATCTTGTAATACTTCCGCAAACAGTATAGCCATGGAATTAACATGCTTTAAAAAATCGACGTGAGCTGTTATTTCGAGTACTTTTTGGACTACAGCACAACCCAATTCAGCACCCCCTGAAGTAGAAATATGAATAAAGGGGTCGTCTTTAAATACATCGATTAATTTATCGTTAATAATTGTAGCTGTTATTGGATAAATACCGCCCGATAGGCCTTTGGCCAAAACCACCATATCGGGTATAACGTCAAAATGTTCAAAAGCCCATAATTTTCCGGTACGTCCTAAGCCAGCTTGGACTTCGTCAAGAATTAAAAGACTTTTATTACTTTGGCATAATTCTTTTACTGTTTTTAAATAATCTTCTTCGGGCATAAGCATGCCTAAAGTAGCTGGAATGGTTTCTAAAATAACGGCTGCCACGTCATTTTTAAGAACAGCCTTTAAAGACTCTAAATCGTTAAAAGGAACTTGGATAAAGTCAGTTGAATCAAACAAAAAAGGAACTCTGTAAGACATGTCGCCCGTTTGCAAAGCCAACCCCGTATGACCATGATAACCACCGTAAACCGAAATTATTTTTGTGCGTTTGGTAAAAGCACGGGCCACTTTTATAGCGGTATCTATGGCTTCACCCCCACTCACGCCAAAAATGGTATAATTTAAATTTCCCGGCAGTAGTTTGGCCAATAAGGCCGCCAATTTTGCGCGGGGTTTACTCAATAAATGGTGGTTGCCGATATCGTAAAAATTAAGTTGTGATTTTAACACATCGCTAATTTCTTTGTTGCGATGGCCGAGATTAAAAACACCGCCATTTGAATGTAAATTAAATAGTTTTTTTGTGCCGTCTAAATCGCAAAGCCAAGATCCATTGCGGTGTCCCATAACAAAATCCATATGGTACTTTTTAAAAAAAGCGACTTTACCTGGAGATATGTGGTTTTTAAACAGGTTTATGAGGCTGTTTTTTTCTTCTGAAGGTGTGTCTTTTTTAAAAAACATGTTAAAATAGTCCTTTCATTAACTTGTCAATATTTAGCAATAAAACCGAGATTAAAACGAGTAAAAATAATAAGACAATGGTTCTTTTTTTATTGTCTGGTTTGGGTTTGCGTATGCGATTAAATTCCATGTATAAAGTATTTCTTTTCCAAAGATAAAGAATTTATTCTTGGTTTCTTACGGTTTTGTAGCGCGTAACATTTCGCGTTTACCAGGAGGGCCAGTCAAACGTTCTACCTTAAAACCCACTTTTTGCATATTACGACGCACCTGCCCTTTGGCCGAATAGGTAACCAAAACACCTTGTGGTAATAAACAATTGTACATCTTTTTAAAAATAGCTATTGTCCACAATTCGGGTTGAATAGCAGGCCCAAAAGCATCAAAATAAATAACATCAAATTGAGGTAATGCTTCATATTCTTCAATAGAACCTGTATTTAATGTAAGCCTAAAATTAGGTGTGATTTGAATTTGCTTATTGTGCTTTATATTGTGAAATCTGCCAAATACCGAAGCGTATTCTTTGACTTTTAATTGTTCTACATAATTGAGTTGACTGACCTCATCTGCGTTAAGCGGAAAAGCTTCAATACCTGTATAATTGATATTAATCCTCTCCTCTTCAGAGAGTAAAAAAGTTAAAAAAGCATTGAGACCTGTGCCAAAACCCATCTCTAAGACCGAAATAGACTTTGCATTATGACAATTTATAAAATGTTTTAATCCATTTTTTAAATACACAAATTGCGCTTCTTGAATGGCGCCAAAAGTAGAATGATACTGTTCTTTAACATCTAAAAGTTCTAAGCTAGAAGAACCGTCATCAGTAATTATAATTTTTCGCTTCAAATTATTAAGTGATTTTAAATAAAAACAACTATTATTTTAACAAATTAACAATTTAATTGTAAAAAAGTTAAATATTTAAACACTTCTCTAAATCCTTACTAAAACACTTCTTAACATCACAAAAATACGCTAAATATCACTATATTTGTTCACAAATATTACCGCCCTTATGCCGACAAAAATTACAATTCAAAAAATAGAAAAATCGCATATATCTGAAGTAGATTTTAACAATCTGCCCTTTGGTGAAGTTTTTACAGACTATATGTTTGAATGTGATTATAAAAATGGGGCTTGGCAAGTACCCAAAATAGTACCTTATCACAATATTTCTTTAGCACCATCTGCCAAAGTTTTTCATTACGGTCAAGCATGTTTTGAAGGTATGAAAGCTTATAGAGACAATCAAGATAAAATATGGCTCTTTAGACCTGATGAAAATCAAAAACGTATTAATAAATCTTTAAAACGTTTGGCCATGCCAGAATTTCCTGCCAATTATTTTATGGAAGGACTCACAACTCTTGTGAATTTAGAAAAAGATTGGATAAAACAGGGTGAAGGAAACTCATTATACCTTAGGCCTTTTGCCATTGCTACTGAGGCCGGTGTTTCTGCATCGCCAGCAAACGAATATAAATTCATGATAATTTGCTCGCCTGCCAAGGCTTATTTTAGTGGCGAGGTACGTGTTAGAATTGCCGATAAATACAGCCGATCTGCCAATGGTGGTACAGGTTTTGCAAAGGCTGCCGGTAATTACGCCGGACAATTTTACCCGCAAGAATTGGCTCATAAAGAAGGTTTGCAACAAGTTATTTGGACCGATGCCAGCACCCATCAAAATATTGAAGAAGCTGGCGCAATGAATGTGTTTTTTAGAATTAATGACACCCTTTACACAGCCCCCACAAGCGACCGTATTTTAGATGGTGTAACCCGTAAAAGTTTAATTGATTTGGCCAAATTGATGGGGTATAAAGTAGAAGTGCGTTATGTAACCGTAAACGAACTAATTGCATGCGCCAAAGATGGCTCTTTAAAAGAAATATTTGGAGCGGGCACTGCTGCTGTTATAAGTCCTGTTTTAGGATTCAGTTATAAAGATGAAGCCTACGAAACACCATTACCTGATAACAGTTACGCCTTAAAGCTTAAAAAACACTTAACAGATATTCAAACAAACAAAGCTGAGGATCCGTTTGGATGGCGTGTTTTAGTAGAATAATAATTATCTGCTATTATACTTGGGAGAAAAATATTATGACTCTGGCTTTATAAATATTTCATGGCTGCTTTTGCTGGAAGTATTCTTAACAAAATAGCTACCAAACGCCATCTTCGTGTAATATAGGCTTTTTTGCGTTTTTTCTTAATAGCTGTAAATATCTGTTTTGTCCCTTTTTCTAAAGAAGCTTTCCAAAAAGTATTGCCCGTTGCCATTTTGGTTTCAACAAATCCTGGTACAATATCAGTTACTGTAATATTGGCATTTTTAGTGCGTTTTGCTTTCATCCATAAAGATTCAAGATAACTGTTCATAAATGCCTTAGAAGCAAAATAACAGGGCACATGACGGTTTCCTCTAATACCTGCTATAGACGATATACCAACCAAATGACCATAACCTTGCTTTTTGAAAAAGTTATAGGACAAACCAAATATTTTTGTAGCCCCCAAAACATTTGTGGCAATGGTATTGTATTCAATTGGCCACTCCAAATTATAATTAGGACCGCCAACACCCGAACTATAAACAACCAAATCAATTGTTTTTAATGTGTCAACAATTTCTTTAAAAACAATATCAGACGATTCAATATCAGTAACATCGTGCTTTTTAATGATGTATTGTTGCGGGTTTTCTGATTTTAGTTCTTCTAACTTTTCTTGTCTCCTACCCGTTATCAGCACCTTATAACCATCGGCAACTAAAAGTTTAGACAATTCTTTTCCGATACCAGAAGTAGCACCAAATACCACAGCATGTTTACTCATAAGGATAATTTTATCTATTTTTGTAAGCGTAAATATAAAAAAATATGTTTAGCGACGGGCAAATGTTATTTGCTAAAATTTTTCTAGGGAGTTTCGTTCTGTTTATGATATATCTTTATCGTAAAGATTTAAAAATGCACAAACGTTATTACCCCAAGGTTTGGCATGTGGGACTAACAATGGCATTGGTTATCATTTTGTTTACCATTATTGTTTTTAGCTTGCATAAATAATTACGCCTCAGTATTTTCGACAATTTTATACAACTTGTCGGAGGGTCTAATTCTAAAGGATAAAGGTATTGTAACAGAATCGCCTTTAATGGCTTTTGTATCTTTTTTATCGTTTACAAAGAAGTCTTTCAGCTCAAATTCTTGTGCGCCTGTTGTTGGACCTGTTATTAAAATGGTATCTCCTTTATTTAAATCGTAAGCTTCTATTTTAAATTCGCCAATATTTGCTTTTGGGAAGTAGTGCATGCCTTTTCCAATATAGACTTTCTTTTGTGTTGCTTTTGAACCTGGTCCATTACTCCACTCGCCTAGTTTTTGTCCCAAATAATAACCACTCCAAAAACCGCGGTTATAGACTTTACTCAGTTCTGTCATCCAAAAATTGACTTTATCTTTGGTATAGGTTTTATTTTCAACACTGTCAATAGCTTCGCGGTAAGTTTTAATAACACGGGCCACGTATTCTGGGGCACGTCCGCGGCCTTCAATTTTTAAAACTTTAATACCTGCATCGTAAATCTGGTCTAAAAAATCAAGTGTACATAAATCTTTTGGCGACATAATGTATTCGTTATCCAATTCCATTTCAATCCCTGTTTCCTGATCTATAACAGTATATTTTTTACGACAATTTTGTTTACAAGCGCCGCGATTAGCACTCGAATTATAGGCGTGTAAACTCATATAGCATTTTCCTGAAACCGCCATACACAAAGCCCCATGACCAAATATTTCGACCTCAACCAAACGCCCACTTGGGCCTTTTATTTTTTCTTTTTCTATCTGTTCGGTTATATTTTTTACCTGTCGTAAACTGAGTTCTCTGCTCAACACAACCGTATCGGCAAATAGGGCGTAAAATTTTAGGGTTTCGATATTGGTTACGTTAATTTGTGTAGAAATATGCACTTCTATACCCACCGTCCTGGCCACAGAAATAACGGCCTGATCCATTGCGATAACGGCTGTAATATCAGCTTCTTTAGCCCGTTTTATAAGTGTTTTAACAACGCTCAAATCATGGTCATAAATAATCGTATTTAAGGTCAAATAGGTTCTTACATTCTTTTCGCTACAGCGATTAGAAATCTCTTGTAAATCATCTAAAGTGAAGTTTATAGAGGCGCGTGCGCGCATATTGAGCTGTTCTACACCAAAATAAATAGAATCGGCGCCATTATCTAAGGCCGCTTGAAGCGATTCAAAACTCCCTGCGGGTGCCATTAATTCAATTTTATGATTCAATTCCATCTAATTCTTACGATTTTATTAAAATACTGGGTGCAAATTTACACTATTTGTAGAATTATTTTTTTACTTCTTTATGTGGTTGTTTTTTTAGATTTTTCAGCATCTTTGTAGCTTGATTTTTAAACATTAAATAAATATAAAATGAAATTAGCAGTAGTAGGTGCTACCGGAATGGTAGGCAATGTTTTGTTACAAGTTTTAGCAGAACGTAATTTTAAAATTGATGAATTACTTTTGGTAGCTTCAAATAAGTCTATTGGAAAGAAGATTGATTTTAACAAGAAGACCTATGCTGTTATTGGTTTAGACGAAGCTGTTGCTGCTAAACCAGACATTGCCATATTTTCTGCAGGAGGGAGCACTTCGTTAGAATGGGCGCCTAAATTTGCCGAAATGGGTACAACGGTAATCGATAATTCATCTGCATGGCGTATGGATGATACTAAAAAACTGATTGTTCCAGAAATTAATGCCTCTGAGCTGACAGCCTCCGATAAGATAATTGCCAATCCAAATTGTTCAACCATTCAGTTGGTTTTGGCTTTGGCACCATTGCATAAAAAATACAGCATAAAACGATTTGTCGTCTCTACGTACCAATCTATTACCGGAACAGGTGTAAAAGCTGTGGCGCAATTAGAAAATGAATTTAAAGGTGTAAAAGGCGACATGGCCTACCATTATCCCATCCATAAAAATGCCATTCCGCATTGCGATGTTTTTGAAGACAATGGCTACACCAAAGAAGAAATGAAGTTGGTAAATGAGCCCCATAAAATTTTAAACGATTACAACATAGCCATCACGGCAACGGCAGTTAGAATACCCGTTGTTGGCGGTCATAGCGAAAGTGTAAATATTGCCTTCGAAAAGGATTTTGACTTAGGTGATGTGCGGACTTTATTACACGAAACACCTGGTGTTACAGTACAAGATAACCCCAATACAAATACCTACCCCATGCCAATTTATGCCGCGGGTAAAGATGATGTTTTTGTGGGGCGTATCAGACGTGATTTTTCGCAAGCCAACACTTTAAATATGTGGATTGTGGCCGACAACCTCAGAAAAGGAGCCGCCACCAATGCCGTTCAGATTGCCGCGTATTTGGTGGAAAACAATCTTGTTTAAGCCTTCATATTAAGAAAGCAAATCTGTCTGGCTCAAATAACAGCACTTAGAATCATTTTGTCTTCGCCTTCGCTCAGACTGACTAAAAAAAAGACCGCTTTTTAAGGCGGTCTTTCTACTTTTAATTATTTTTTAAGCTACTTTTAAAACATCCTTAATAACACGTTCTAATTCGTGTTTTGGCAAAGCCCCTTGTGCCATTTGCGGTTGTCCTTCTTTTGGACAAAACAACATGGCCGGAATACTCCTAATGGCAAAAGCTGCTGCCAGTTCTTGTTCAGCTTCAGTATCTACTTTATAGATGTCTATTTTCCCTTTGTAGGTTTCGCTTAATTCCTCTAAAATAGGCGCCAACATTTTGCAAGGACCACACCAATCGGCATAAAAATCTATGATGCAAGGTTTGTCGCCTTCAAATTTCCAATCTTTATTTTTCTCATAATTAAAAACCTTTTCTAAAAAGGTTTCTTTGCTTAAAAGTGTTGTCATAATTTGTTTGTTTTTAATATGTGTTTCAGTTATTATACCATTTTTAAAATGAAGACAAAATGACCTATAATACCGCATTATTGTCGTAACAAAAGTTACATAATTATTTTTTTACTACATTTATGTGGAAATTAGGAAAAAATAAACCCTTAAAAAAATATTATCCTTTTTGTATTGTTTTTATAAAATCACGTCTAAACTGAATATTAACTTAATCTAAATATATTATGAACACAAAACTCTCAATGGTATTACGCATCTTATTAGGACTTATATTAGTCATTTTCGGCGCCAATAAATTCCTTGATTTTATGCCACATATGGAAATGCCAAAAGCTGCTGGCGATTTTATGATGGCCATGATGGCTACCGGCTACATGCTTAAATTATTAGGTGCTACAGAAGTTATAGTAGGACTCTTGTTATTAACTAAAAAGTGGAATGGCTTGGCTCTGGTAGTGTTAGCCCCTATTTCTGTTAATATGGTGTTTTTCCATTTAAGCCTAGCTCCTGCGGGTATAGGTCCAGCGGCTATTGTTACTTTAATAAATGCTTTATTAATTTATGACAATTGGGGTAAATATAAAGGCTTATTTGAATAAAAAAAAGACCGCATTTAGCGGTCTTTTTTAATTAATACACTTTTATAATACACGCCTTATTAAGAGTCAGCTTGTCGCCTACTTTTTTACCTAACAACTCCTGTCCAACTGGCGTATTGAGAGATACTGCAAAAAAATCAGTAGCATTTACAGTAATTTTACCAGCGCTAATGGCCAGGTAGTAATTAACCTTATCGGTTATAACCACACTACCCAAACCAACGTATTCTGATTTTTTAGATATTATTATTTTTGATAACACCTCTTGCATAGCTGTCACAGATTTTAATTGTTGCCCTGCCTTTTCCATTTCTAATTGCAGCATGGCACGGCCTGTTTCGTGTTTATCACCAGCCGAACTTTTGTTCTCTGAAATCAATGCCGCTTTATGAGCATCCATTACTTTTGTAATGGTTTTTAAGCGCTCGTCTACAAAATCCAGACATGCTTTATGTAGTATTTTTTTAATTGCTGTCATAATTATACTGTAAAAATAAGTTAATCGCTATTCTTTTAATAGTTTTGCCACTCAATTCTTTTAAATGATTTTTACAGGCAAACGTTATTGCGATTATTCTTCTTTAATTAAAGCTACTTTTGGCCAACGGGTTCAGAAAGTTTCTTTAGATACCGGTTTTACCTGCCCCAATCGTGATGGTTCTAAAGGTTTTGGCGGTTGTACCTATTGCAACAACGACACTTTTAATCCGGACTATTGCGAACCCGAAAAATCTATCAAACAACAACTTGAAGAAGGTATTGCCTTTTTTGGTAAAAAATACAAATCGCAAGAATACTTGGCTTATTTTCAAGCTTATACCAATACTTATGCCGACATTGAGCTGGTTAAAAAATTATACTTAGAAGCCTTAAGTGTGCCTCATGTTATTGGTTTGGTAATTGGTACCCGCCCCGACTGTTTATCTGATGACCTCATCGTTTTTTTATCGCAGCTTTCAAAAAAATATTACATCTCTTTAGAGTTTGGCGTAGAAAGCACGCTGAACAAAACCCTTAAAGCCATAAACCGCTGTCATACCTTTGAAGAAACCATAGAAGCTTACAAACGTTGTAAAAACCGCGGCTTTTATTTGGGTGCCCATCTTATTTTAGGCCTGCCGGGCGAGTCTAAAGAGGACCTGCTTAACCACGCCAAACAAGTCTCTAAACTGCCCATAAAAACTTTAAAATTACACCATTTACAAATAGTAAAACAATCGGTTATGGGGATACAATACAAACGGAATCCTGCCTATTTTAACCTGTTTACGGTAGACAGCTACGTCGATTTAGTTACAGATTTTATCGGCTTGCTGCGTCCCGATATCGTCATAGAACGCTTTACCGCCGAAGCCCCCAAAGATTTGCTTATAGCGCCCAATTGGGGTGGACTTAAAAACTTCGAAATAGTGGCCAAGATCGATAAAAAATTGGTTGAGAAAAATACGTGGCAGGGGAAGAATTACAAATAACAATCTTCTCAGTTATTTTATACAATTATTAAATTTTTTACTTTTAAAAAAAGACTTGTTTTTCTTCAAGTGGCTTTTATCATTGCTTTTAAAATTTATGATTTTTATCAGTTTTTTAATTAATGTTGCTTTGTAATTTCGCTATACTAAAGGTCTTATTATTAAACAATAAAAAATAATTATGAAAAATAAACTGTTTTTTTTAGTATTCTTTTTGTCATCTCTTTTTTTAACTTCTCAAAACTTAATCGCCTATTACCCTTTTAATGGCAATGCTAATGACGAGAGTGGCAATAATCATAACGGTACCGTTTATGGAGCTACTTTAACCTCAGATAAAAATGGAAACAGCAATAGCGCTTATTATTTTGATGGTATTGATAATTATATTGATGTAGGCAATTGGGAAAATGGTGGCCCTATGACCATTACTTTTTGGGCAAGATGGGATACCGCAAATCACAATTCTAGAATTATAGATTTTGGGAATGGAGAAGCAAATGATAACATTACTATTGGTAATAACCAATCTACAGGCAAAGTCCTTTTTCAAATATATAACGGCGCAACAAATAAATTTTTGAGTACTTATTATGTCGAAATAGATTTTGGTGTTTGGAACTCTTATGTAGGAAGAATAGACCAAAACGGAATAATGAATATTTTTAAAAATGGCACAAGGATTACAGAACGCCAACAAGCTAACATCCCAAATATAATTACCCGAACCAAACAATATATCGGTAAAAGTAATACGTCTTATGATCAATTTTTTAAGGGAGCTATTGATGAAATAAGAATTTATAATGTTGCCCTTACTGATGCTCAAATCTCAACTTTATATACTAACGAAACCCTAGCTGTTAAATCTGAAAAAATTGCTCCCAACCTTAAATTTTATGTAAACAACAATACCTTAAATTTTAAAAATACTCAAAATTTAAGTGATATTAAAAATATCGCTGTTTTTAATATGCTAGGACAAAAGGTTTACCAAACTGATATTATTACCAACAAAATATTATTTAACAGCTTAAAAACAGGCGTTTATATTCTAAAGATCGAAAATAAAAACAGCAAGGACAACACCTTGAAATTTATAATTTATTAGAACTTTAAAGGAGGCTGTTTTAAAAGTAATTTTTTAACAGTCTCTTTTTTTATAATCTTCTTTACCCGTGCTATTACAAATCTATTAAATTGTTCAAATATAATAATGAATAATTTTTGTAAGTTTATTCCGTGAAAACAAAACACAGCAAACAACTTTCTGAAATGCCTTGGGTTTTAATTCCGGGTTTGTAGTTTATACTATTTCTAATTAATACCCCACTTTTTCGTTTCACTCTAAATTAAAACAACATGCATAAAATTATAGTCCTCGGTGCCGGTATGGTAGGGCGTACCATAGCCATAGATTTAACTCAAAAACACACAGTAACTTTAGCCGATTTTAGCCCAACGGCTTTAGCCGCATCAAAACAAAAATGTGACGCTTTAAACACTTTACAAATTGATGTGACAGAGAAAACAACATTACAAAAAACCTTACAGTCCTTCGATTTGGTTATTTGTGCCGTGCCCGGATTTTTAGGATTCAACACTTTAAAAAGTATTATCGAAGCCAAAAAAAATGTGGTCGATATTTCGTTTTTCCCCGAAAATGCATTGGAATTAGACAAACTTGCCAAAGAAAAAAATGTTACTGCCATAGTAGATTGTGGTGTGGCGCCCGGCATGGGCAACATTATTTTAGGGCATTATAACGAACAACTTAAAATTAGTGATTTTGAATGTTTGGTAGGCGGTTTGCCTAAAATAAAAAAATGGCCTTTTAATTACAAAGCCCCTTTTTCGCCTGTTGACGTGATTGAAGAATACACACGACCAGCACGCTATGTAGAAAACGGTAACTTGGTTGTAAAAGACGCCTTGTCGGATGTAGAGCATGTCTATTTTAAAGGTGTTGGTACTTTAGAAGCGTTTAACTCAGATGGCTTGCGCTCACTAATTTATACCATGCCTCATATTAAAAATATGAAAGAAAAAACACTGCGTTATCCGGGGCACGTAGTTTATATTCAGGTTTTAAAACAAAGTGGCTTTTTTGATACAAAAACTATTAAAATTAAGGGTACAAAAATCTCGCCTTTAGAATTTTCATCAAAGATTTTGTTTAACGAATGGAAATTAGGGGATACAGAAGACGAATTGACCGTCATGTGCATCACTATAAAAGGCACAGATAAAAAAGGGCATAAAAAAACAGTTGTGTATCATTTACATGACACCTATTGCGCCCAGACTCAAACCTCATCTATGGCCAGAACCACAGGTTACACAGCCACAGCAGCTGCTAACTTATTTTTAGCCGGTTTATTTGATAAAAAAGGCGTTTTCCCACCTGAACTAATTGGCAAAGAAAAGGGCATTTTAGAATATGTTTTAAAGTATTTAAAAGAACGCAATGTTGTTTATAAGAAAGAAATGTTGTAAAAAAAAGGGTTCGGGTTAAACACACCTACCCCAAAACGCCAAGACCCTCAAATAATTCCCATGCGTATATCTTCGACACTACTCAGAGTGACTTGATTTTGTCAGTTTTTTGCCTGAAAAAAGTTCGTACTTATTCGAAGCGACTAAAAAAGAGATTCTTCTCCCGAAGTTTCGGGGGGTCAGAATGACAATTTCAACTGCACGTCTCCTGCTTTTTCAATTTTTTTAGTTTGCGTGTTTAAATTGGTAACAGAAATACCTAGGAGTCGCACAGAATTCAAAACTTTTTCTTGAAACAATAATTCTTTTACAGTTTCTAAAATAAGCGCTTTATCTTTTACAAAATACGGTACCGTTTTACTACGGGTTTGGGTTCTAAAATCGCTGTATTTTATTTTTAAGGTAATGGTTTTACCCGATACTTTTGAGCGCATAAGACGTTGCGCTAACTCGTCTGATATAATCTCTAATTTTTCGAGCATAAAAATCTCTGAAGTCAAATTTTTGCTGTAGGTATGTTCTGCAGCTACAGACTTGCGGATGCGATGCGGTTTTACAGAACTCTTTTGAATACCGCGTACTATATTGAAATAATGGTTGCCCGCTTTACCAAAATGCTGTGCTAAAAAATCAAGGGGTTTTTCTTTTAAATCGGCGCCTTTAAAAATACCCAGATTGTACATCTTTGAAGCGGTTACTTTGCCTATGCCGTAAAATTTTTCAATAGGTAAAGCTTCTAAAAATGATAAAACTTCTTCGGGTGGAATGGTTTTTTGACCGTTGGGTTTATTGATATCAGAAGCCACTTTGGCTACAAATTTATTGATAGAAATACCTGCCGAGGCGTGTAAACCCAATGCGTCAAAAATGCGTTGTCTTATTTCTGTTGCTAAAAGTGTGGCAGAAGGGTTTCCTTTTTTATTTTCGGTAACATCTAAATAGGCTTCGTCTAAAGATAAAGGCTCTACCAAATGGGTATAATCGTAAAAAATAGCGTGAATTTTATGAGAAATTTCTTTGTAACGTTCAAATCTGGGTTTAACAAATATAAGATGCGGGCATTTTTTCTTGGCTAAGATCCCACTCATAGCCGAATACACACCAAACTTTCGCGCTTCGTAACTGGCTGCTGCTACAACACCCCGGTCGCTACCACCCCCTACGGCAAGAGGTTTTCTCCTTAAATCGGGATTGTCCAGTTGCTCTACCGAAGCAAAAAAGGCATCCATATCGATATGGATTATTTTACGAAAAGGTTCTTGTAATTCCACATTTAAACATACAAAAAAAGGCCTACCTAACGGCGGGCCTTTACAGATTTATTTGCTTATCTTTAAACAATTCCCTGATCTAACATGGCATCGGCTACTTTTATAAAGCCGGCAATATTGGCTCCGTTTACATAATTTACATAACCGTCATTTTGTGCACCGTATTTAATGCAAGCTCTATGGATAGATGACATCATGTGGTGTAATTTTTTGTCAACTTCTTGTGCCGGCCAGTTTAATTTCATGGCGTTTTGGCTCATCTCCAATCCAGAAACCCCAACACCACCAGCATTGACAGCCTTTCCTGGAGCAAATGGCACTTTGGCTTTATGAAAAGCACCAACGGCTTCGGGAGTACAACCCATATTAGATACTTCGGCAATATATTTAACGCCATTGGCAATGAGTTGAGCCGCATCGTTGCCGTTTAGCTCATTTTGAGTAGCACAGGGCATAGCAATATCACAAGCTACTTCCCAAGGTTTTGTACCTACAACAAATTTCGCTTCGGGAAATTCATCGGCATAAGGAGCTACAATGTCATTATTAGAAGCCCGAAGTGTTAACAAATATTCAATTTTATCAGCATCTAAGCCTTTTTCGTCATATATATAACCATCAGGTCCTGATATTGTTACCACTTTACCCCCAAGTTCGGTTACTTTAAGAGCCACACCCCAAGCCACATTGCCAAAGCCAGATACTGTTACGGTTTTTCCTTCAAACGAATCGTTATTAGATTTTAACATCTCTTGTGTAAAGTAGGTGGCGCCAAAGCCTGTTGCTTCTGGTCTGATGAGACTGCCCCCCCAATTAAGGCCTTTACCTGTTAAGATACCTGCATTTTCTTGTTGTAATTTTTTATACATACCGTATAAATACCCTATTTCGCGACCACCTGTACCTATATCGCCGGCAGGCACATCGGTACTGGGGCCAATTATGCGCCATAATTCGAGCATAAAAGCTTGACAAAAACGCATAATTTCGGCATCTGATTTACCTCTGGGATTAAAATCTGATCCGCCTTTAGCGCCGCCCATAGGTAAAGTAGTCAAAGCATTTTTGAAAATTTGTTCAAACCCTAAAAACTTAAGAATACTCAAATTAACGCTAGAATGAAATCGAAGTCCCCCTTTATATGGACCAATGGCATTGTTAAATTGTATGCGGTAACCAAGGTTAACATTGACGTTCCCTTCATCGTCTGTCCAAGATACACGGAAAGTTAAAATACGATCGGGTTCTACCAAACGCTCAATAATTTTGGCATCTTCGTATTGTGGATTTTCGTTGTAAACACCTTCAATAGATTCTAATACTTCTTGAACCGCTTGAAGGTATTCCTGTTCGCCGGGATGCTTCTTTTCAAGGTCTGATAATATGTTTTTTACATTCATAATTTTAATTATAAAGTGGTATAAATGATTTTCATTTTACTTATTAAAAATAAAGGCACAAAAATACTTATAATAATTTCATTATTCTTAGTATTTTGTAATTTATTTAAGAATCTGTTAATTGCAATATGAATATTTAAAATACTGATAATCAAATGTGTAAACAAAAACAATAAAAGTGTTTAACATTTGTTACATAAATCCTTGCGGTGGCAATTCATCTACAGAATTTTTGAGTTTACTATGCGGATTCTCTATCTTATAAGCTTCTTTAAAAATAGCTGCCCTATTGGTTTTCCCTTCAATTATAACATTTAAAGGATTTTTAAAACTAATATGTCTTAAAAATTTGTTTTCGTAAACGGCTGGTTGTTTGTTGAGGTAGTCTATATCAAAAAAACCATCCTTAATGAAAGGGTTTATAGTAAAATATCCCACTTTAAATGACGTAAGGTTTTGAAAAAAATGGGTACCTTGACTGGGGTCAATTCTAAAATCGTGTAGACCTGCTTCTACAATAATTTTGGCTGCCGATATTTGGGACCAAATAACGGGAATACCCAACCATGGGTCGCTAGAGCCCCAACGACCAGGCCCTACCAAGATATATTGTTTATTATCTTTAATAAATTTTTTGTTGAGTACTTCTACTGACTCCGCTATTTCTAAAGTATTTGCTGGATTAAATGTTTCGGGTTTTACATACACAAAGTCATAAATATAGTCGTAACAACCATTCCCTAAAGCCGACTCAGAATAAATGATGGTATCTTCGTTCTTTAGGTCTTCGGGTAACATGCTTTTGGCTTCTATACTTTCAACAATAGGTCTAATTTGCAAAAAACTAAAAATTCTGGCTTTATCTTTAGGCACATCGAGATTTACAGCAAACTCCATTTCTATAGGGTTGCGCATTTCGCGTTGTGCAATACGCAACAGGTCTTGCAATATTTCGGCCAGTGGAAAAGTATCATATTTAAGGACATTGTCAAAAGTTATGACTCTAATACCATCGTGTAAAACACCAGGTCTGATAATGTTATTTTGCAAATCGTATGTAGAGGCTACAAATTTCAAAGACCCGTGCTTTTTTGCCGCTCTAATGGTGAATTTCTTTTTATTAATATCTTCGCTTTTTGACACTTTATAGCTATCGGGATTTAAATCCAGTCCGTATAAATATTGTTGTGTATTGCGTTGGGTTGAATCGGGCGATGACAATTGCAGTATTTTTTTAGGATGTTTTGGCGAGAATCTTAAAACACTGCCACCGCCCACAATTATTTCGCCCAAGCCTGTAGCTATGTTTGCAATACCTTCATTTGGTTTCTCGTTTCCTATGGGGTAAAAATTAATAGAGCGGGCAACACCCGAAATATTTGGGTAATAAACATCATCATATTGTTTGCCTGTTACCTCTTGTAAAATAACAGCCATTTTATCTTCTTCAATAGAGTGTGCTGTGGCTTTTAAATAGCTTTTAGAGCTTTGAAAAAAAGCTGAAGCCATAACCGATTTTATGGCATCAGATAGCAAATTTATCATTCTGTGGTCATTGGTATTGGGTACCATATAGGTTGCGAAAACACCTGCAAATGGTTGGTAATGTGAATCTTCTAAAACACTTGAAGACCTAACTGCAATAGGTCTTTTTACCACATTTAAATAGGCTTGAATATCTTGTAAAGCCCAATCGGGAAGGGGGTATGAGATAAATTTATTTAAAATTTCATCATCATTATCACATTTAGCCACAAACCTTATCAAGTTGTTTTTTTCTATAAATTCATCAAAAATATCGGTAGTTAATACAACGGTACGCGGTATTGTAATATGTACATCTTTGTATTTTTTAAATAGTTTGTGCCGTTTTAAAAATGAATCTATAAAAGCCAAACCACGTGCTTTTCCACCTAAAGCCCCATCGCCAATACGGGCAAAACCAAGATATTCGTCATACTTATCTTTATTAAATTTTACTATGACGCCCCTTGCCCTATAAACACGATACGCTTTAATAGATTCTAATAAAAAATTTCTTATTTGTTCAGCATCATCAAAATCGTCATATTCTACATTGCTAAAGAGGTTTGCCAAAGGAAATAAGGCTCTAGATTTTATCCATTTAGAATATTCGCTACGCTCGGCATGATAGGAAATGGCTGCAAGGCTGACTGTATTTAGTACTTTTTGAAAAGAACTTAAATCTTTAACAACCGCCAATACTTTCATTTTCTCTGGATCCCAAAATTCAAAATCGCCAAAAGAAAAATATTTGTTGATATAGTTCTTTAAATCGGCTCCTAAAGTTTCGGAGTATTTATATAAAAATTTACCTTTTAATTTTAAAGTAAGTGCTTCGTTTTCTTTATCAGACGACTGAATTAAAAAAGGGAAATAGCGTTTGTAATTCCTTACATACTTTAAAAATTCAAATCCGGCTTGTTTATCACGAACACCATTTCTGTAATAACTAACGTCTGATATAACACCTAAAAGATTGTGTTTGTATTTTTCGAATAAGCTTATCCCTTCTTCGTAATTTACGGCCAGTAATATTTTTGGGCGTCCCCGCATAAGCATCATCCTACGGTGCTCGTTTAGGCCTTCAGACATAAATGCACGCGTTTGCTTGAGTATAATCTTATAAATAATAGGTAAATAACGTGAATAAAATTTGAGAGAATCTTCTACCAATAATATGGCTTTTACCCCAATTTTATTGATATCATTTTCGGCATTCATCCTATCCTCTATTAGCTTGATAATGGCTAAAAAAATACCCACATTTCCATTCCAATGAAAAACGTAATCTATAACACCTGCTTTTTCTACCTTCAATCTTTTACGCAATTCTGCCGAGTATAAGCTCAAAGCTACAATGGGCACATCGGGGAAAACTTCTTTTATTTGTTGCGATGTTTCGAAAGCATTATAACTGCCAATATCCAGCCACGTAATAACCAAATCAATCTTGTTAGTTTCTAGTTTTCTAATCGCTCTTTTAGCTGAATTGGCATGTATAAAACTGGGTGGATACCTTAAATTGAGAGATGTATATTCGTTAAAAATTTGCTCGTCTATTCTACCATCTGCTTCTAACATATAATAATCGTAGTTAGAACACACAATAAGTACTTTATTAATTCTATTTTGCATGAGTTCGTTAAAAGCAACTTCGCCAAACTCGTAAGTTCTTAAATTAGGAAGTGGTTTTTTATGTGTCATCAAAATGCAATTTTGTAATGCAAGATATCATTTTAACAGATAATTTTAGATGTTTTGCCTGAATATTTAACAAAAAGAGCTGACTTTAAAAGGCAGCTCTTTTCTGAATTAGTAAGTATATTTAGATTATTTTAGACCAATCCTTGTGCCAACATCGCATCGGCAACTTTAATAAATCCAGCAATATTAGCGCCTTTAATATAGTCAACAAAACCATCAGCTTCTTTACCATAGGTAACACAAGTATTGTGTATATCGTTCATGATTCGGTGAAGTCTTTGATCAACTTCTTCGCTTGTCCAACTCAAACGCATTGAATTCTGACTCATTTCTAAACCTGATACAGATACACCACCTGCATTAGAGGCTTTGCCCGGTGCAAATAATATTTTATTTGCATGAAAAACTTCGATAGCTTCTGGAGTTGAAGGCATGTTAGCTCCTTCGGCCACACAAAAAGTACCGTGAGACATCAATTTCTCGGCGGCTTCTTTATTTATTTCATTTTGGGTAGCGCAAGGCAAAGCAACATCGCAAGGAATATCCCAAGGTTTTTCGTCTTTAAAATATTTGGCTTTTGGGTATTCATCTAGATATTCGCTAATTCTAGCCCGATTGATGTTTTTTAATTCAAATACAAAGGCCAATTTTTCTGCATCAATACCTTCTTCGTCATAAATGTAACCCGAGGAATCTGATAAGGTCACAACCTTACCGCCTAATTGTGTCACTTTTTGGCAGGCATATTGTGCCACATTACCAGAACCAGAAATAACCACAGTTTTGTCTTTAAAAGAATCGTTTTTGGTTTTTAACATGTTTTCTGCAAAATATACCGCACCATATCCCGTGGCTTCAGGTCTTATTAGGGAACCACCAAAAGAAATGCCTTTACCTGTTAGTACGCCTGTAAATTCATTTTTTAAGCGTTTGTATTGGCCAAATAGATACCCTATTTCGCGCCCACCTACACCTATATCGCCAGCAGGAATATCGGTATTGGCGCCAATATGTCTAAACAACTCTGTCATAAAAGATTGGCAAAAGCGCATAATTTCGTTATCAGACTTTCCTTTGGGTTCGAAATCTGACCCTCCTTTACCCCCACCCATGGGCAAAGTAGTTAAAGAGTTTTTAAAAGTCTGCTCAAATCCTAAAAATTTTAAAATACTCAGATTAACAGACGGGTGAAATCTAAGCCCTCCTTTATAGGGACCAATAGCCGAATTAAATTCGACTCTATAGCCACGGTTAACATGATTTTTACCTTCATCATCTATCCAAGGAACTCTAAAAATAATTGTACGCTCTGGCTCTACCATGCGCTCCAATATTTTTTGACTTTCATAAACAGGATGGTCTTTAATAAAAGGTATTATGACTTCGGCTACCTCCTTAACCGCTTGAAGAAATTCTGGCTCATGAGGATTACGTGCTTCAACGTAGTCCATAAAAGCATTAATTGATGATTTCATAATAATTTGTTGTGAAAATTAATATTTGTATATAACAAAGATACTTTTTTTATAAATCTTTTAATTCGTTTTTGGTAAAAAAATTCAATAAATATTGTACGCGAAATCGATTGAGATTAGGGCTTCACATAAATTAGGCTGCACCAAACAATTTGAGAGAAAATTATATTAAATTAATAGGATAAAAACTGTAAATTTGCCCCATAATATGAGTTTATTTATAATATGTTAGAAAAAGTAGCTGAATTACAAAGTGAAGTAGATAATTTTAAGGCCTCTAAAATAGAGGAAATAGAACAGTTTAGAATTGCTTTTTTAGGAAAAAAAGGCCATCTAAACGATCTTTTCTCAGCCTTTAAAACTATTGCACCCGATCAGAAAAAAGAATTTGGAAAAGCTATCAACATCTTAAAAAAATCAGCTTCAGACAAAGTTACTTTACTTAAAGCCTCTTTAGAAGATACTCTTACACAAAAAAATGTTTACGGTGATTTGACAAAACCTGCCGAGCCTATCTTAATAGGCGCCAACCATCCCATAACCATTGTAAAGAACAAAATAATTGATGTTTTTAATCGCATTGGTTTTAGTATTTCTGAAGGCCCCGAAATAGAAGATGATTGGCATAATTTTACCGCTTTAAACTTGCCAGAACACCACCCTGCAAGAGACATGCAAGACACTTTTTTTATCGCCACCAATCCTAATATTTTACTGCGTACGCATACCTCGTCGGTTCAAGTACGTCACATGGAAACAAACACTCCGCCTATAAGAACTATTTCTCCTGGTCGCGTTTTTAGAAATGAAGATATTTCTGCCAGATCTCATTGTATTTTCCATCAAGTAGAAGGCTTGTATATTGATACCGATGTTTCTTTTGCCGATTTAAAACAAACCTTACTTTATTTTACTAAAGAGATGTTTGGAAAATCTAAAATCCGCTTACGCCCCTCCTATTTTCCTTTTACAGAACCCAGTGCCGAAGTTGATATTTATTGGGGTCTAGAAACCGAAACCGATTATAAAATTACAAAAGGTACAGGTTGGTTGGAAATTATGGGTTGCGGTATGGTTGACCCCAATGTATTGAAAAATGCCAATATTGATTCCGAAAAATACACAGGATATGCCTTTGGGATGGGTATAGAACGTATCGCGATGTTATTGTATCAAATACCTGATATCCGCATGTTTTACGAGAATGATATCCGCTTTTTAAATCAGTTTAAGGCAGTTCTTTAAAGATGTCTGATTTAAAATCTTTTTTAACAAAAAACGGATATACTTTTTTAAAACTTAAAAAATCTGTTAGCAATCACTTTGTGATTAAGGGCAAAGTAAATGATGTAACCGGTCTTTTTATTGTAGATACAGGGGCTTCTAATTCTTGTGTTGGATTGGATGAATGCAATTTATTTAACCTTACTTTACAAGATTCAGATAAAAAAGCCGCTGGTGCTGGAAGCACAAATATTAACACACAATTATCTCACAATAACCTCTTTAAAATTAAAAATTTCGGCATCGCGAAAATAAGTTTTGTAGTTATAGACTTAACACATATAAACACGGCCCTAACAGGACATAATTCGGAATCTATAAATGGCATAATTGGTGCTGATATTTTAAAAAAATACCATGCAATTATCGATTACCAACACCAAGCTTTATACCTAAAAAAATAAAATATTTCCTTATATTTATTTGGTTAATAGCAATTTAACAACTCTTTCTCAATCTTTTTAAAAACATGATAAATATCATATTTCACATATAAGGGATGGGCTAACTTTGCATCCAGATAAGAAGATATCTAGGTCTTTTTATCTGTATTAAAAAGTTTAATTTAAACCAACTTAACATGTTATCAAAAAAACAAGCACGGGCATTTTTTTTAGGAGGTACCGTAGTTACATTTTTAATCTTTATTGGATTAACCGTGTACTCTCTTTCATCTGCTCAAGATCAAACCAACAAAGAAAACCTTACCGAACAAGCAATAAGAGGTAAGCACATTTGGGAAAAGAACAATTGTATGGGCTGCCATACATTACTTGGCGAAGGTGCTTATTACGCCCCTGAACTCACAAAGGTAATTGACCGCAGAGGCGAAGGCTATATTAAAGCCGTATTAATGTCTCCTGTACCATGGCAACCAAACGGCAGAAAAATGGTAGCCTACAAAATGTCTGAATCTGATGCCGAAGATGTAATAGCCTTTTTTAAATGGATAGGTAAAATAGATCTAAACGGATTTGACAGGGTAGTATCACCATTAGCCAAAAAAAATAACTAACCAAACAAAATTATACCATCATGAAATATAAATCACAAAAAGTAGCCTATTGGTTTTTTGCATTTTCACTATTATTATTATTTCTGCAAATTATTTATGGCTTTATAATGGGCTTTGACCGCATAGGTTTACAAGGCCTTCACGAAATTATTCCTTTTAACACAGCCAGAGCTGTTCATACAAATTTATTAGTAGTATGGCTTCTTTCGGGCTTTATGGGAGCCGCTTATTACATTATCCCAGAAGAAGCACAGCATGAACTGGTGAGCGTAAAACTAGCCTATGTACAATTAATAAGCTTAGCCGTTGTTGCCGTCACAGCCATTATAGGCTTTCATTTTAATATTTGGGAAGGACGCAAATTCTTAGAAATTCCAAGACCTCTCGATTATTTGGTAGTTGTAAATGTGCTTTTATTTTTAGGCCTTATTTTATTAACGCTGTTTAAAGGTAAAAGAAAAACAACTACAGCTCTAGTACTTTCTATGGGCTTATTATTTGCAGCCCTGTTATACTTACCAGGCATGATTCCTTTTGACAGTCAGGTATTAGATTCTTTCTTCCGTTGGTGGGTTGTTCACCTTTGGGTTGAAGGTGTATGGGAACTTATTATGGGTGGTATCTTATCATTCTTATTGATAAAACTAACAGGTGTAGATAGAGAAGTTATTGAAAAATGGCTGTATGTAATTGTAGGTCTAACCTTCTTGTCTGGAATTTTAGGAACAGGACACCATTACTATTATATAGGTGTCAATAAAATATGGATTATTGTAGGAGGTATATTCTCTGCTTTAGAACCACTCGCATTCTTAGCTATGGCTTTATTTGCTGTTAACATGTATCGCAAAGGCGAGAAAAAACACCCCAACAAAACAGCTTTATTATGGACAATTGGTTCTGCAATTGTCTCTTTTATAGGAGCTGGCCTTTTAGGATTTGCGCATACCTTACCTCAAACAAATATTTACACACATGGAACTTTGGTTACAGCTATGCACGGTCACTTAGCATTCTGGGGGGCTTATGCCATGATTGTATTTGCCATTATCAGTTATGCTTTACCTAATATGACAGGTAGAAAATTCTTAGACAGCAATGTGGGACGTATGGCGTTTTGGATATCTAATATTGGCATGATAGGTATGACGATATCTTTTGGTGTGGCAGGTGTGGCACAAGTTTATATGGAGCGTATAATGAAGATGGAGTTTATGGCAGTTCAAAAACTCATTAGTATTCATTTTGTCGTTTTAATCATACTGGCTTCTTTGTTTACCATAGGCATTCTACTTTACATGTATGAATTTATCAAACACGGAACTCCAACTGACGAAGCACTAGAAACACAAGAAAATTAAACCATTATATATATTATTAAAATGAAAAAAGTAAACTTAATAGCACTTATACTTGCTATAGTAGCAGTAACTTTTAGTTGTAAAAATGACAAAAAGGAAGTTAAAAATGAAGCAAGTGGCGTAACACAAAACGGCATTACATTAACTGCTTCAGAAATGAAAAGAGGTAGCGAAATTTTCTTTGACAGATGTGCAGGATGTCATGGTTCATCACGTAAAGGCGCAACAGGACCTCATTTATTACCAAAAGCCCCAAAAGGCAATAACAGACCTGGTACCACACTTTTAGGTGTTGCAGGAATACGTGTATTTATAGAAAATGGCACCCCTGCGGGTATGCCAGAATGGAAAGGTATTTTACCTGAAAAAGATATCGAAATAATGACACGATTCTTACAAGTTGACCCACCAGTAATTCCACCATATGGTTTGCCTGAAATTACGAAAAGTTGGAATTTAATTATTCCTGTAGCAGACAGACCAACAAAACCTCTACACAACAGAAACATCAACAATTATTTTGGTGTAATTATGAGAGATGCTGGTAAAGTGGCCATTATTGACGGCGATACAAAAGAAAAAATTGTCGTTTTAAAAACAGGTTTTGCCGTTCATATTTTACGAACCTCAGCCTCTGGACGTTACATTTATTCTGTAGGTAGAGATGGCCGTATTACAATGATTGACACCTATTCTAAAATCCCTACAATTGTTGCAGAAGTAAAAGGTGGTTTTGATGCCAGGTCAGTTGAAGTATCAAAATACAAAGGTTATGAAGATAAGTATTTAGTTTTTGGCGGTTATAGTCCAAGTCATATTGCCATTTTTGATGCACAAACTTTAGAGCCCTTAAGTGTAACTCCTACAGCAGGAAATGCTTGTGATGGTAAAAAAGAATTTATTGAAGAAGCACGTGTTGCTTCAATCGTGGCTTCTCATAGTGATCCTGTTTGGATTTGTAATATCAAAGAACGCGGTATGGTTGATATAGTTGACTATACGGATCCTAGGAATCCTAAAATTACCGAAATTCCAACAGCAAGATTTTTGCACGATGGTGGATTTGATTCTACTGGACGCTATTTCTTAGTTGCGGCAAATGCCAGTAATAAAATAGTTGTGATTGATGTACCTAACAAAAAATTGGTAAAAATCATTCCAACTGGTATTAAACCACATCCAGGCCGCGGAACCAATATCAAAAATAAATTAGGCAATCTTTGGATAACCTCTCATTTAGGAGAGAATAAATTATCACTTATCAAAACAAATCCAGGTAAAGGACAATGGACCGTTGTTAAAGAAATTAAAGCAACTGGTTCTGGTGGTGGTGCCTTATTTGTAAAATCACACCCTAAATCTAAACATTTATGGGTTGATAGAACTTTAAATCCTGACCCTAAATTAAATTCTGCTGTAGATGTGTTTGACACAAATACTTTAAAGTTAATAAAAACTTTACCTGCTCCAGATGGTGTTGATGGTCGTGCAGTACATTTTGAATACAACCAAAAAGGAGATGAAGTTTGGGTATCTTACTTTATGGGCAAAAAAAATGCCATTGTTATCTATAACGACAAAACACTCAAAGTTAAACAAATTATTCAAGGAGATTGGGTACAAAATCCAACTGGAAAATTCAACGTTTATAACACTACACACGATATTTACTAATATTTTTTAAATAAATCATTCGGCTAAAAAAAATAGCCGAATGATTTTAAAAACCACCATTATGAGAACATTTACAATATTCTTAGGGATACTATTGCTTTTTTTTAACAATGTTTTTGCTCAAAAAAAGCTTAATGACAGCACCAAAGTAGAAAAACTTGACGCCGTAATTGTTACGGCTCAATATGCACCACAATCTGAAAAAAATGCCGTTTATAAAGTCAAAATATTAAGTTCTAAAACAATAAATAAAAAAGCTGCCAATAATTTAAGAGAATTATTACAGCAAGAACTAGATTTAGACTTAAGCCAAAAATCAGTTTTTGGAAGCAGTTTAGAACTACAAGGGATATCTAAAGAAAATATTAAAATCCTGATAGATGGCGTGCCTGTTATTGGGCGTTTAAATGGTGTTATTGATTTGAATCAAATCAATCTTTCTGCCATTGAAAGGGTTGAAATAATTGAAGGCCCTGTTTCAGTTTTTTATGGAACAGACGCCATGGGCGGGATTATAAATTTAATTAGTAAAAAAAATCAGAAAGAAACTGTCGCAGGTGAAATTTCGTCATATTACGAGAGTATCAATGCCGCTAATTACAACGGTAATTTTGGCTATAAATACGGTAAAAATATGCTGCGAATTAATGGCGGATATTATCATTTTAATGGTTTGGCAACCAATGATTCGCCTAGAAATCTGAATTGGGAAGAAAGGGGACAATATTTTGGCGGATTGATGTTCAGTAAAGATTTAGACAATTTAACACTCCGTTTTAACAGCAATCTATCTCATGAAAAACTCGCCTCTCTTGGCGAGCCCAGTAGAAGGTCTGGAAAAATAACAGATACAGACTATTTTACAAGGCGCATTGACAATTCTTTAAACTTACAAGGAGAAGTTCTTAAAAATAAATTTATTGATATAACGGCCTCTTATCTGGATTATCAAAGATATCATGACGACTATAATGTCAATGCCACAACCCAAGAAAAAACACTTTCTACAACAGATATTAAAGCCAACAATATTGTTAAATACAGTTATAGCGGTCTTAAAGCCCAATTGGGGAAAAGCGACAATACCAATAAAATCAATTACGCTTTTGGAACCGATTATAACAAAGAATCAACCGAAGGCGGTAGAATACTCAACAGAAAACAATTCATACAAACACTTGCTTTATTTGGCAGTTTAAATTATAAATTGTCTAATAACTTCGAGATACAACCCTCATCACGCTATACATGGAATAGTACTTATGGTTCTTTATTTTCGCCTGCAATTAATACCAAACTGCGTATAGACAATCAGAATCAATTGCGCTTTTCGTATGCCAGAGGTTTTAGAGCACCTTCTTTAAAAGAGCTCTTTTTAGATTTTCATATAAGTGCAGGACCATTTACTTATATCATTTCCGGAAATGAAAGTTTAGATGTAGAAAAATCGCATAGTTTTAATCTAAATTACACCTTTGAGAAAAGCCTCAATAATTCTGGATTCATATCTATCGAGCCTTCGTTTTTTTATAATGACATTTCAAATTTAATCGCGTTAAGCGAAATGGTAGATTCAAAAAGACATTATATGAACATCGAAAAATTCAAGTCTTTAGGAGGTAAAATCGACATTACATACAAACCCTATGAAGCCCTATCACTAAAAGCTGGAATTTCTATAACAGGGCGGTATAATAAATTTAATGAGACTTATAACACCCAAAAATACCTTTACTCTCCAGAACTCACTACAAACATTAATTACGAAATTAAAAAGCGCAATTTAAACATTAGTATTTACAATAAATTCTCAGGAAAGAGGGAAGGTTTTTTTATAGATAGTACAGATGCTATTATCAAAACAACCAGAAATAGTTTTGACAACCTCAGTTCTACAGTATCCAAGTCTTTCTTAAACGAAACTTTACACGTGTCTTTAGGCGTTAAAAACGCACTCAACGTAAAAGACGTTGAAACCTTAAATGAAATAGGGCAAGCGCATTCGAGAAATTTAGAATTATGGGGACGCTCATTCTTTTTAAAAACAACTTTTAATTTATAAACCAATTATTTTTAATACAAAAATCATGAAAAAAATATTTTACTTAACAGCATTTCTAACACTATTTATAACAACTATAAGTGCACAACAATTCGGTTTATCTGCAGAGATAAGACCGCGTTTTGAAAACAGACATGGCTACAAAAAATTAATTAATCAGCATACTGATGGCGCCAACTTTATTTCGCAACGCTCTCGTTTAAACTTTAATTTTAAACAAGATAAAATTAATCTTTATGTATCACTTCAAAATATAAGAGTCTGGGGAGACGTTAGCACATTATCAAGTAGCGATAATGCAAACTCATTTCACCAAGCTTGGGCAGAAGCCATTTTATCAGACAAGGTATCCTTAAAATTTGGACGTCAAGAAATTATTTATGACGACCACCGTATTTTTGGCAATGTAGGATGGGCGCAACAAGCACGTAGCCACGATGCTTTTCTCTTTAAATACACGCCTAATAAAAACAACAGACTGGATTTGGGTTTTGCTGTAAATTCAGACTCACAAGGACTTACAGATGTTTTATACAGCAATGCTGCTGGTTATAAAGCTTTTCAGTATGCATGGTACCATGGCAAGTTTGACAAAATAGGACTAAGCCTTTTATTTTTAAATACAGGCATTGAATATTTAGACAGCAATGACAATCAAGCCATAGATTATATGCAAACTATTGGAACGCGCTTTACCTATAAATCGGGTAAATTTAAAGCCAATGCGGCCACTTATTTCCAATCAGGAAAATCGCGTAACGCCGCTGTCTCTGCAGGATACTTTGGGGCTAATTTGGGTTATAAAGTTTCAAGCAACTTTGTATTTGGTCTTGGTTTAGATTACCTGTCGGGTAAAAGCATGAATGACACAAGTTCTGATATCAAATCTTTTGCGCCCCTATTCGGAACCAATCACAAATTTAACGGATGGATGGATTATTTTTATGTAGGCAATCACGGTAATTCTGTCGGTTTAACCGATATCAATATGACCTTAGCCTATAAAAAAGATAAGTTTTCGGCTAAAATGATTCCTCATTTCTTTTCAGCTGCCGCTGATGTTTATGATGGAACCACTAAAATGGATAACAAGCTTGGCACAGAGATAGACATGGTTTTAGGCTATAAAATAGCCAAAGAGATTTCATTTAATATGGGCTTTTCAAAAATGTATGCCACAAGAAGTATGGAAATACTTAAAGGAGGCAGTAAAGATGCTGCCAACAGTTGGGGTTGGATAATGTTTACATTCAAACCCAAGTTATTTTCGGTATCTGGTAAATAATGCGCAGCGTTTAGATTATTTTAATAGCCAGCGTTAAAATTTGTAAGCTTAACAATAACACCTATTTTTGTGAGATACTATTTTAATGCTGGCATTTCTTATAAATGCAAAATCAAATTAAAAAAATGAATACGATACCCTATTATCATCAGATAGGCAAAGAAATTGAAGTTTTTGAACAGGCCTATCAAAACAAAATTCCATTTTTATTAAAAGGGCCAACAGGCACAGGAAAATCACGATTTATTGAGTTTATGGCCAACAAACTCGGTAAAAATTTAATTACCATTGCCTGCCATGAAGAAACATCATCTACAGATTTAATAGGGCGGTATATCATTAAAGGAACAGAAACTATTTGGTTAGATGGCCCCCTTACCAGAGCCGTAAAAGAAGGGGCTATAATATACCTCGATGAAATTGCCGAAGCCAGACCTGATGTTATTGTGGCCATTCATTCTTTAACAGACCACAGGCGCGAATTGTATATTGACAAACTGGGCGAAACAGTAAAAGCTCATAAAGATTTTATTCTTGTAGCCTCTTTTAATCCGGGTTATCAAAAAGGATTTAAAGAGTTAAAACCTTCAACAAAACAACGTTTTGTAGCCCTTTCTTTTAATTATCCAGAAGAAAAAATTGAAACCGAAATTCTTATTAACGAAACCAAAATTGATAAAGCAACAGCAAAAAAATTGGTGAATATTGGTAATAAAATTCGCAATCTTACCGAACTCGGCTTGACTGAAACTGCCTCAACACGTTTGCTCATTGACGCCGCCAAACTTATACATTCTGGCTTACCCAAAAGACTCTCTGTTCACGTGGCTGTGGTTGAACCCTTAACAGACGATATAGAAATTATAGAGGCCTTAAAAGACTTGTGCGATTTGATGATATAAGTAATCCGCACGCATTGTACTGCCTACTGCAACTGAATACTGAACACTAAAAAATGGCCTTAGACGAATATATTTACGGTAAAATTGCCAATTACTTTAAAAGGCGTAAAAAAACGGCGCTTGAAAATATTGGAAGCACTGTAAAATTAGCCGATATAAAACCGCGTTTAAGCATTTTTGCAAGAGCCATTACAGGCAAACCTATCGAAATATTTACAGCAGAACGTGAAGGGGGTTATAAAAATAACAACTTCTTTTTACCACATCATTTTGCCGATTGCAACACTTATGAAGAAAATTTATCCTTTTATCTTTTTAGAATCCTCTACCTATCAGTTCAAAAAAACCTGGACTTAAATTGGCATAATACTGTAGAAAATAGCCTTGTAGAATCACAAAATGAGGCTTTAAAATCGGCTGAAAAAGTACTAAAAATTCTTTTTGAAGAGTTCCCCATTACCAAAAAGATACACGCCAATTTCAAGACCTTATTCAAAGCAAAAGCTACTCCTAAAAAACCTGCCGATTACACTTTCCTTTACGGAAAATGGATGCGCAGCATACCTGAAGTAAACTCAGAGAATAAGTTGAAAAATTTTAACGACAAAGCTAAAAAAGCCATAGAAAGCGAAATTAAAACCATTTTAAAAGCCAATCCTGTTGAAGAAATTATCACCCTTGAAGTAGATAAAAAACAGCAAGAAGATTACGTAATGACACATAATTTTGAGAAAGTTGACACCGCCGAAGAACACGATGGGGGCTGGCGCGATTTTGATGGCGATGACGAATTAGACAAACACAGCAAGGCTCTTGAAGAGCTCAATATGAAATATACCGTACGTGTAGATGACAGTGTCCATTCTGTTTATCAAGCAGACTTTGTAGAAAATACAACGGTATCTGAAAGTGCCTCTATAGATACAAATGATTTCTGCATTCCTTATGACGAATGGGATTATAAAAAACGTGCCTATAAAGAGGGTTTCTGTAAAGTATATCCTAAAACAATTACAGAAACAAATGTGGCCTATTACAAAAAGACATTGGTAAAAAATGCTTCTACTTTAATGGGCTTGCGTAAAATGCTCACCAATGTCAACAACAAATACAAACAGCAGCGCCGTCAATCGCAAGGTGACGAATTTGATATCGATGCACTTACCGATTTATTTGTAGATGTTCATTCAGGTCACACACCCTCAGAAAATATCTACTTATCAAAACGTAAAAAAGAGAAAGACATTTCTATTTTAATGTTGCTAGATATCAGCTTATCTAGCGATGCTTACGCCGCAAATAACAGGGTAATTGATGTAGAAAAACAGGTCTCTATCCTGTTTGGTGAAATTTTAGATGAATTTAATGTTGACTTTTCTATAGACTGCTTCTTTTCAAAAACCAGAAATTATGCCACCTATGTATCCATCAAAAAATTTGACGAAGAATGGAATAAAGCCAAATACAAAGTGGGCACTATTGAACCCGAAGGGTATACCAGAATTGGTGCAGCTTTACGCCATTCGGGTGCGCTTTTAGACAAGCGCAATACCAAAAATAAATGGGTTATTTTAATATCAGACGGCAAACCAAATGATTATGACAAATACGAAGGAAAATACGGTATCAACGACGTAAAACAAGCTTTACGCGAATTAAACGAACGCAATATAAATTCTTATGCCCTCGCCATTGAAGCCCAAGCCAAATACTATTTGCCACAGATGTTTGGAAAAAGCCACTACCAGATTCTAACCACACCCGTAGAATTATTAACCTCTTTGGTTAATTTATATGACAAAATAAAACACCAAGGTTAAAATGAATACAACTAAAATAAATCACAAAAACATTTATTATCCCCCAGGAGGTATTTTAATGTGGATTATCATATTTCTTGAACTCATAACCTTTGGTATTGCCCTTATTGTTTTGGCGGTATCTAGCAAAGAAAATCCTGTGCTGTTTCACACATCTAGCACACATCTCAACACCACTTATGGCGCAATAAACACAGTATTTCTGTTAACGAGTGGCTTTTTTATGGCCACTGCGGTTCATCAATTTAAATTGAAAGACTTTAAAAAATCCTCTTTTTATTTAAAATTAACAATGTTGGGCGGCATCTTATTTTTGCTTTTAAAAACTATTGAATACAACCGAAAAATAGCCCTTGGTTTTGTATTGGGCTATGACACTTTTTTTAATTTTTATTGGCTCCTCACTGGCTTTCACGTTATTCATGTTATCGTAGGCTTGGTTATCTTACTCTTTATGCACCGCAGTCTCAAAAAAGACACTGCCCTTTTAGAAGATGTAGAGGCCAGCGCTGCCTTTTGGCATATGTGCGATTTAATTTGGTTGTTGTTATTCCCTGTCCTTTATTTAATTTTTTGATGATGAAAAAAAATAATATTTACACTTTAGGCGCCCTTATTTTACTCACCTTATCCACCGCACTAATTTCGGGTATTACAACTTTAAAAATAGGTACCTTATTAATTTTAGGTTTATCGGCTGTTAAATTTTTATTGGTAGCTTTTAACTTTATGGCACTAAAAAAAGCCCATATTTTTTGGCAGATTGCCCTTATCGGATTTCTTATTGTGTTTGTAGGGATAGTGGGGATTGTTATTTAACCTTTTTACTTTTAAAACGGCTTAACGAGACTTAGCTTTGCTAAGGTGTACAGTTTTCAAATCATAAGATAAATTTAACTCTGATTTTATATAGGTTTTGTATTTTTGATAAATCGATAAAAATCAAATAAAAATATTTTTAAAACTATGACTCATAATAAGTTGAATAAACCAATATCAAACCACTAGAATTTATTATGAAAAAAATATTATCAGCAGTCATTGTATTTTTTATTCTTACAACAAATTCTTGGGGACAAGACAAAAAAAATTTAAAATTGAATTTTGGACTCCAATGGAATCTTCCCGAAAGATATTTTAATAAGGATTTATCAAAATTTAATGAAGTTAATTCAGGAGTCGGATTGCATCTGTATCCCAAATGGTTCTGCAATGAGAATTTATCACTCGGACTAAATTTTGAATACGCCATGCTTCAAGATTGGGCATCAACAGATAATATTAGTACATCCGAAGTTTTATCTTTATCTCCTACTCTAAATTATTACTTCAGTAAAAATAAGATTCGCCCTTACGCCGGAATAGGAATTGGCCTTTATACTGTTTTCTTTACGGATAAAAATTTAAATATAGGTATTAGACCTATAATAGGAATTTCAATTTTTGACCGCTTTGATTTAAGTTTTGAATATAGCAAAATCTTAAGGAATTCAAATATTAATTCTAATGCGTATCGAAAATTTAGAAACTACTATGTGTCTTTAAAAGGAAGTTATAGCATTGGAATACTGAATATAAGAAAAATTAATAAACCCTAACCAGATTTTGCGCATTTAAAATCTGTAATTTGGTAAAAAATTAACCTTATAAACACTTCCCCATTATCCCAAACAAATTTTTACCTTTGTGGCTAAACACTACTAAAAAGCATGGCGCAACAAAATCGTTATAATTTAAGAGGGGTTTCGGCTTCTAAAGAAGATGTCCATCAGGCCATCAAAAACATTGATAAAGGGCTGTTTCCTAAAGCCTTTTGTAAAATTGTGCCCGACTATTTAACACAAGATGCCGCATACTGCCTCGTAATGCACGCCGATGGCGCGGGTACAAAATCGGCTTTAGCTTATATGTACTGGAAAGAAACGGGCGATATTTCGGTGTGGAAAGGCATTGCACAAGATGCCCTTATTATGAATATAGACGATCTAATTTGCGTGGGTGCTACAGACAATATCCTATTGTCTTCTACCATTGGACGCAACAAAAATTTGATTCCGGGTAGCGTTATTTCGGCCATTATAAATGGCACAGAAGCGCTCTTAAAAAACCTTAAAGAACACGGCGTTACAATTCATTCTACAGGTGGCGAAACCGCCGATGTGGGCGATTTGGTACGCACTATTATAGTCGATTCTACCGTAACGGCACGTCTAAAACGCAGTAAAGTGATAAACAATGCCAACATAAAGGCAGGCGATGTTATTGTGGGCTTGGCGTCAAGTGGACAAGCCACTTACGAAACCACCTATAACGGCGGTATGGGTAGCAATGGCCTTACTTCGGCACGACACGATGTCTTTGCCAAATATTTAGCTGCTAAATATCCCGAAAGTTTTGATGCCGCTATTCCAAATGATTTGGTCTATTCTGGCAACGCAAAATTGACTGATACTGTAGAAGGATCACCCATAGACGCAGGTAAATTAGTGCTCTCGCCTACGCGGACTTATGCGCCCATAATTAAAAAAATGTTAGAAAAGCACCGCGATAACATCCACGGAATGGTGCATTGTAGTGGTGGAGCACAAACAAAAATTCTTCATTTTATAGAGAATCTTCACATTATAAAAGACAACTTATTCGATTTACCACCACTTTTTAAATTGATTCAAGAACAAAGTAATACTGATTGGAAAGAGATGTACCAAGTCTTTAATATGGGGCACCGTATGGAACTATATGTACCCGAAAATACAGCACAAGATTTGATTGCCATTTCCAAATCCTTTGATGTAGCCGCACAAATTGTGGGCCGTGTTGAAACGGCATCTTCTAAAAAATTAACGATTAAAAGCGCGTTTGGAACTTTTATTTATTAAGTAAATCTCTATCCCGCAACAATTCCAGAACTTTAGGATAGTCAAAGGCCAGTTCTAGTTTTTGAGCCGCATCAAAAGTAAACCAATCAAAATCGGTTACCTCTTCTTCTTGCAATTTTATATGGCCAGACCACGTGCCTAAAAAACGGTATAAAAATCTGTTTTGCCAAGTGGCTGTTGTTAAAATTTCTGTAGGTTTAAAGTCTAGATTGACTTCTTCTTTTACCTCGCGAATAACATTTTGTTTAGCCGTTTCGCCCAACTCAGCCCTGCCTCCCGGACAGGCCCAACAAGCTGGAAATATTTTGGTGTAATTTGAGCGTTTTATAAGTAATATTTTTTTATCCTTTAAGATAACACCCGATGCTGCTAAGACTTTTTGTTGTGACATAAATTTTTCATTTGATTAAACTGAGTTTACCAGATTTAAACCTTACTTATTATATAATTTATGGGCTGAAGCTTGGAGAATTCAAAGCACGAAGTTATAACCGTCGCCTTCTCATTCCCAACTTCGGTCTTCCTGCCACAATGAGCAATAATAATAATAATTAGAAATCACTTAAAACAAGTCTAACTACTTTAAGCGCTTATTAATTTTTATCTTTTATGCGACCCATCGCAATAGGGGGCGTTTTTGGTTTGTTTGCAATTACATAAGTTATAATCTTTAGAATCAGCGGCTGTAAAAACCTGCGGGCGCATATCGGTTCCTTTATGAGCGCCATCGCACAAGGGTTGTTTGTCTGATAAACCACAGGTACACCAAGCGTATCTACGGTCTTTTTCTAATTCTACTTTTACGGGGCTGTCTCCAGCACGTTTGGGTAATTCCATTATATTTAATTTAGTTCTTCAAATGTAGTAAAAAAGAAAATACAAACGTCTAAAAACCAAATGAAAAGGATGTCTTACAAAGGGACAAAGTGATAACTTTATTGATTGAGACCCTTCGACTGCGCTCAGGGTGACAATTAATAAAAAAAAACTGCCAGATTAACATCCGATAAGGGTTTGATTTTAAAAAAAGACGACTTCTCGATACATCCTGAACCTTGTTCAGGACACTCGAAGTGACGTTTTGTTATTTATTTCATCAGCTCAAAGCTGCGTTTTATAAAATTAGTTAAGGCTTCGCCTTGCAACAAATTCTGCGATAATTTTGCCAAATCTAAAGCCTGGTTAACATATTTATCTTTATTGCCTTTGGCTTTAAGAATCTTGCCCATCAAATCGTTATTGGTATTTACCACCAAATTGTACATTTCTGGCATATTGCCCATACCCATCATACCACCACCGCCAGTTGCACTCATTTCTTTCATACGGCGCATAAATTCGGGTTGCGTAATGATAAACGGATTGGAAGTGCTGTCTAAAGATTCTAATTGAACTGTATAAGTTTCTTTTGGCACAATACCTTCAACAATGGTTTTCAATTTTTCTTTTTCTGCGTCAGATAATTTAGAGATTTTTGTCTCTTCTTTATTGATTAAATTATCAATATGGTCGGCATCTACTCTGGCAAATTTTGTCTTTTCGTTTTCGGTTTCGAGCTTCTGAATTAGATGTGACACTATTGGCGAATCTAACAACAAAACTTCATAACCTTTTGTTTTAGCGGCTTCAATATAGCTGTGTTGCTTATCCTTATCGGATGCGTACAACACAATTGTATTGCCATCTTTATCGGTTTGTTGGTCTTTAATTTTATCTTTTAATTCATCAAATGTGAAATACTTATCGGTTACTGTAGGATACAAGGCAAATTTCTTAGCCTTGTCATAAAACTTAGGTTCAGACAACATACCATATTCTATAATCACTTTAATGTCATTCCATTTGGCTTCAAAATCTTCACGGTTATTTTTGTGAAGCGATGCAAACTTGTCGGCTACTTTTTTAGTAATATAACCTGCAATTTTCTTAACGGCGCCATCGGCCTGTAAGTAAGAACGCGATACGTTTAACGGAATGTCTGGTGAGTCAATAACCCCGCGTAACATTTGTAAAAAATCGGGTACAATGCCTTCAACATTATCAGTTACAAATACTTGATTTTGATATAATTGTATGCGGTCTTTTTGAATATCTAAATTGTTAGACAATTTTGGGAAATACAAAATACCTGTTAAATTAAACGGATAATCTACATTTAGATGGATGTTAAATAAAGGCTCTTCGAATTGCATTGGATACAATTCATGGTAGAATTTTTTATAATCATCGGCTTCTAAATCGGCTGGTTTTTTTGTCCAAGCTGGATTTGGATTGTTAATAATATTATCAACTGTAATTTTTTCTTCTTTGGCATCTTTGCCTTCGCCAATTGTTTTGCTTTCTTCTTTGGTGCCAAATTTAATTGGGATGGGCATAAATTTATTGTACTTGGTCAATAAATTGTCTATACGCGATTTTTCTAAAAACTCTGTAGAATCATCCGAAATATTTAAAATAATCTCAGTACCTCTATCCGTTTTTTTAGATTTTTTAATGCTGTAATTTGGCGATCCATCGCAAGACCAATGGATGGCTTCAGATCCTTCTTTATATGATTTTGAAATAATTTCGACCTTATCGGCTACCATAAAGGCAGAGTAAAATCCAAGACCAAAATGACCTATAATACCTGGATCGTCGCCTTTTTCTTTGTATTTATCTAAAAACTCTTCGGCACCAGAGAAAGCAATTTCATTAATGTATTTTTTAACCTCCTCTTCGGTCATACCGATACCTTGGTCAATAATTTTAAGTTGCTTCTTTTTCTCGTCAATAATTATCTCAATTTGTGACTGATCAAAATCACCTTTAATCTCGCCAACAGAAGCCAAATGCTTTAATTTTAATGTGGCATCGGTTGCATTAGATATCAATTCTCTTAAAAAGATTTCGTGATCAGAATATAAAAACTTCTTAATAAGCGGAAAAATATTTTCTACCGCCACATTTATAGTTCCCTTTGTCATAATATTATTTTTTTAATTATATCTATCAACTAGTCAAAAAAAATACCAAATTGGTTAAAATGTCATAATGACAGCCTATTTTATTTAAATATAATCTTAAATATTCATAAATTGCCACAATAAATGTGTAAAACCTAATATTAGAATATCAACTTTAAAGATATTTCTAATTTAAAGCTATTAAAATGTATAATTCAAAAATAAGCGGTCTTGGATATTATGTACCTGAAAATGTAGTAACTAATGACGATTTGTCTAAAATGATGGACACTAATGACGCATGGATTCAAGAACGAACAGGTATAAAAGAACGCCACTGGATAAAAGATGGCAGTGATGATACGGCTGCTACCATGGGTATTAAAGCAGCCAAAATTGCCATGGAACGTGCCACTGTTACAGCTAAAGATATCGATTTTATCGTTTTTGCTACTTTAAGCCCAGATTATTATTTTCCTGGTTGCGGTGTTATGATACAAGAAATGCTTGGTTTAGATACCGTTGGTGCCATTGATATAAGAAACCAATGTTCTGGATTTATATATGCCATTTCTACCGCCGATCAGTTTATAAAAACAGGCATGTATAAAACGGTACTTGTTATTGGAAGCGAATTTCACTCAGGTGGTTTAGATAAAACTACAAAGGGTCGTAATGTTAGTGTTATTTTTGGCGATGGTGCTGGTGCTGCCATTTTAACCAGAGAAGAAGATACAAGCAAAGGTATCCTTTCTACCCACCTCCATTCTGAAGGAAAATTTGCCAAAGAGCTAATTGTTGAATTTCCGAGTATAAACCATTGGATACCTGAAATTATTGCCAATCATGGCAAAGAAGAACCTTCTTATTATCCATATATGGATGGCCAGCTTGTTTTTAAAAATGCCATTGTCCGTTTTTCTGAAGTTATAAATGAAGGTTTAGAGAAAAACAACCTCACGGCTTCAGACATTAATATGTTTATACCACATCAAGCCAATTTAAGAATTTCGCAATTTGTACAACGCCGGTTTAAATTGGCCGACAATCAGGTTTACAACAACATAATGAAGTATGGCAACACAACGGCAGCCTCTATACCTATTGCATTAACCGAAGCATGGGAGCAAGGAAAAATAAAAAAAGGCGACTTGGTTGTACTGGCCGCTTTTGGCAGTGGTTTTACTTGGGGCTCTGTTATTATTAGATGGTAAGGGTCTTTTAAAGCTTTCTTAAATAATCTAATTTTTCTTTCAAAACAGCGATATTATCTTGGTGTTTTTTGATGTCGTTCTTAACTTTTTTAAGTAAAGGATTGTCGTCTGATGTGTTTGAAAAGAAACTCATATTATTATCTAACTGCTGCATTTCTTTTGAAACTTCGTCTATCTTTTTTCTCAAAAATTGATGTTCTGAATCAATTTTATTAAAATTATCAGCGGCCTTATAACTGTCTATTGTCATCTTAAATTTAAGCATGACCAACTTGTTTTTATCTAAATTTAAACGGCTTAATAATTTTTCTAATAGCTTGTTAAACTTGGCCTCAACATGACGCATTTCTTTAGGAACAAAACCCAATTCTTTCCATTCTGAAACAAAAACTTTAATTTCTTCTAGAGTTGGTTTAAAATCGGCATCTCCAGCCTTAGTTTTTAGTTCTTCTAAATAAGTTTTTTTATTGTTAAACGCTTCTATCAAACCCTTATCATCTTCTGCCTTTGAGCCGTGAAGCCTGTCAAAAAAGTGATTGCAAGCCTCTTTAAATTCTTTCCAAATTTTATCAGAATATTTACGTGGCACATGGCCTATACTTTTCCAGTCGGCTTGAATTTTTTTAAACACATCAACTGTTCCTGCTAAATCTTCAACATCTTTTAAAGATTGTGCCTTACTTAACAGTTCTCTCTTTTTAGTAAGATTGTCTAATTGCTCTTTTTTTATCTGTTTGTAGAAGTTGTTTTTTGCACTGTTAAAGGTGCGTGTGGCTTCTTTAAATTTTTTCCAAAGGGCTTCATTTTGCTTTCTAGAGACACGTCCTATTTTAAAGAATTCGTCGCGTAATTTTTCAATATTTCGGATGCCATTAATCCAATCTGAATGACTGCTTAAATTTTCAATATTAAAAGCCGCTATTTGATTTATTACAGCTTCTTTTTTAGCCGCATTTTCATCAAATACGCCTTTTAGCATTTTAAAAGCTTCGTGGCGTTTGTCATGAATTACTTTGGTAGCTTCGCTAAACCTGCCCCAAACTTCTTCACGAATTTCTTTTTGAACAGGTCCTACATCTTCTTTCCAAATTTTATGAAGTTGTTGTAGCTCTTTAAACGCAGTGTCAATATTTTTCTCTTTATCAAGTTCTATTGCCCTTGCAATAAGCTTTTCTTTTTTAACTAAATTATGTTTGAAATCTAGATCTCTTAAATCTTTATTTAAATGCAATAAATCATAAAAACGTTCAACATGATGGTGATAGGTTTGCCATGAATCGTTATAGGTATTTCTAGGTATTGGGCCTACTTTTTTCCAACGCTCTTGCAGTACTTTAAAATCGTTGTACATGGTTTTTACCTCTGCATTATCTATCAACTCTTTTAAAGAATTGATAATATCCATTTTAATTTTAAGGTTGTTTTGTAAATCTAGCTCAAGTTGACTGTAAAATAAATGCCTTTTCTTTTTAAATTGACTCAATAAAGCATTGTATTTAGATTTATAAGGTGTGGAAAAATAAAAATCTATACTGTTACCGCCTCCTTCAATGAAGCTGGCTTTTTCGGCTGCTAACAGAGTGCTAAACTTGGTATTAAAGGCCTTTTTTAAAGCCTCTATATTGTCTTTTATTTTATTAACTGGCGCATTGGTTACTAGGTTTTCTAATTCATCTACCAGACCTTCAAGTTCAATAGCGTCATAATCTTTTACAGTAAAATCGAATTGTTTTGATGTGCTTTCTTCCTCTTTATCAAGCTCTTTTTTCTCTTCAACTACAGGTTTTTCAATTTTAGCAGCAGGCGCATCTTCAGACGCGCTTTCTTTTGTTTTAGAAACTTTTTTATCTGTTGTAGGCTTTGGCTCTTTTTTATCAGACACTTCGTCTTTAACTTCTTTAGAAACGGTTTCAAGAACATCTTCGGCCCCTTTTTCTTCTAATTTAGTTTCTTCTTCTAAGGGTTTTACATCTTCTTTATCAAGCTTTTTATCTTCAATCTCTTTGCCAGCATCTTCTTTAGATTCTTCTTCAGCTCCCTCTGAAACAGGTTCAGAAACCTCAGTGGTTACTTCTTTTTCTGGTTCATTCTCTTTGGGCGCAGGAACTTTACTTTTTGAAGTCTTTACATCTTCTTTTACTTCTTCGTTTGGTTTAGCTTCTTTCTTAGGTTTGGCTTTAGAATTTTCTTTAGTTTCGTCTAACATCTTATAACATGTTTAAGGTTCGATAATATTCTGCAATATAACAATAGCATTGCAAAAGGCAAAAATAAGCTTTTATTTACACATACATTTAACTTCTTTTTATGAGTTCCAAAGCGCCCAAGACTTTTCGGCTTGAAAAGTAAGCATATCGTATCCATTTTTAATTAGGGTTCCTTTTTTTTGACCTTTGATTAAAAATTGGGTTAGTGGTGGATTGTAAACCAAATCAAATAGCAGCTGATTTCTATGAAGAAATTGATAGGGTATGTTCGGAAATTCATCAACTTTCGGAAAGGTTCCTAAAGGGGTGCAATTCACAATTAATTTGGCACTTGTAATACTGTCTTTGGTAAGATTGGCATAAGAAAGGATGTTATTTCCTTTGGCTTTTCGCGATATAAAAATGACATCATACCCCAATTTTTGCAATACAAAATGCACTGCTTTTGAGGCGCCGCCTGTTCCTAAAATCAATGCCAACCCATTTGTTTCATTACAAACCAATTTTAAAGAAGTTTCAAACCCAAATATATCAGTATTGTAACCTGCTAATTTTCCCTCAACAATTTTTACGGTATTTACAGCGCCCACATGTTTGGCTTCATCAGAGATACTGTCTAAGTAAGGGATAATGTCTTGTTTGTAAGGTATGGTAACATTGAGCCCTTTTAGGTTTTTATTTTTGTTGAGTACCGCCTGAAGCTGATTGATTTCTTGTAAATCGAAATTTAAATAACTGCAATTCTCTAAATGTAAATCTTTAAATTTTTGAGTGAAATAGGTTTTTGAAAAAGAATAAGAAATATTCTTCCCCAATAAACCATATATTGACTGTATATTCTTATCCATTCTTTATCTGTTTATTCTTTCTGCCATACCATTCTAAATACAAAAGAAGCGCGACACCAAAAGCCATAAATAAAAAGGAATACCAAGTCTCAATATTATTCAATTCTGGAATATACCTGTGGTAATCTTGTACTATTTTATTGCCATTGGCATCAATGGCAATAACACCGTCAATAATTTTATAAACAGCGTGTTTAAACGGCCAAACGGTTCCTAAAGACCCGCCTATAAAACCTATAATTAAAGCTGTTACAATTTGATGCCAACGCTTTAAGACATAACCCAAAATATGAGAAGTAACTACCAATCCGAATGCCGAACCTGCTGTAAATGAGCCAATAATTTTAAGGTAATGGATTTTTGAAGGATTATTCACAAAACTAAAATCGCCCGAAACAATTTCGGCTAAAGTCTTGTACAACACATTTACAGAATCTACCAATAACAAAACATAATTACCCATAAGCATTACTATAAATGAGCCAGACAAGCCTGGTAAGGTCATTCCAGAAACACCAACAATGCCACATAAAAACACAAACAAAAGGTTGTCATTTTCGGTTGCGGGTTCCATAACACTTATTAAAATACCCACCGAAACGCCAAAGAGAATGGCCATAAGATTTTTAAAACGCCAATCTTTAAACTCTTTAGACACATAATAAATAGAGCCTATAATCATCCCAAAAAAAGCACTCCAAACATACACTTCATAATTGCGTAAAAGAAAATCGAGTAACTTAGAAACACTAAAATAACTAAACATACTTCCGCCAAAAATAAAAATCAGAAAAGAGGCATTTATGTAATTATAAAAGCTCTTAAACCTGCCGTTGAGTAACAACATAAAAGCTTTTCTGTTTATTTTTTGCAAAGAATAAATAAGTTCTTCGTAAAAGCCTGCAACAAAAGCAACGGTACCTCCAGAAACACCTGGCACTTTATTGGCAGCACCCATTCCTAATCCTTTTATGATTAAGAATAATTTGTCTCTAAATGTTCTTTTATAGGCCATGCTTTATACTTTTATTTGGACCGTTTTTTCGAGGGCAATTATGACGCCAAACCCAAAAAATGCAAAAGCCAATGCCCACAGTAATTGATTGTCTCCTTGGAATTGGAAAGGTGAAATACTTTTCTCTAAAATCACTTTTAATTTTCCGTTAATAATTTCCGATTTTAAAACTTCTTTCCAAGGCCAAATTTTGTTTAGCGAACCAATGATAAAACCTGTTAAAACAGCCAGTGTTGTATCTTTATGATGGTCAAACATCCAGTTTAAAAGACGCGAAAAAGTAAGCAAACCAACAACAGCCCCAAACATTAACATTAAAATTGTTTTAAAATCTTTGTTGTGTAAAGCATCTAATACGGGTTTATAAGCGCCTAATAATACCAAGATAAAACTCCCTGAAATACCTGGTAAAATCATGGCACATATTGCCAAAGCTCCTGCAATAAACATAAACCATGGCGAGGTGTTTGCACCCAATGCAGGTACAATTGTAATGTAATAAGCCACAAAACTCCCAATAATTAAAACACTTATATGCTTTAAATTCCATTTAGAAACCTGCTTTCCTACAAAAAAGACACTTGCCAAAACAAGCCCAAAAAAGAATGACCACAATAAAATTGGCTTGTGCTCTAACAACCATTTAATAAGCTGTGCCAAAGAAAGAACACTAATTCCGATACCGAGTAATAACGAAGCTAAAAAGTTGCCGTTTACAGTTTTCCAAGCAGCCTTAAACCCTTCGTTTTTTAAAGTTATAAGTGCCTTTAAATTAATAGCATTTATAGATTCTATCAACTCTTGATATATTCCAGAAATAAGGGCTATGGTTCCTCCAGACACCCCTGGAACAACGTCTGCAGCTCCCATTGCAAGGCCTTTTAAACCAATAATAAAATAATCTTTTAACCTGCGTTCCATTCGCTTTTTTTTATAAAGTCAAAGATACCTTTTTTAAGCTAATTTAAAAGCGTTCTAATAATGTGGTATTATTTGTAATTTTGTATGAAGTTTTACTACTTTTAGCTCATGACAGATTATAGAATGACCATTATTGTTCCTGTTTTTAACGAATCGGGAAATATTGAACGTATTGCCAGTACTTTTGCAGATTACTTTGTTAAAAGCACAACGAGAAGTAAGATTTTATTTGTTGATGATGGCTCTACAGATGATAGTTTTGCAAAAATTGAAACCGTCTGTCACAACAACGCCGATTTTGAATTCTTGAAACTTAAATACAATTGTGGTTTAAGTACCGCCATTAAAGCAGGAATAGATGTCATTACCACACCTCTTGTTGGCTATATTGATGCCGATTTACAAACGTCGCCTTTTGATTTTGACAAGCTCTTAAAAGACATAGACAATTATAGCGCTGTTGTGGGTTATCGCGGCAATCGAAAAGACACGCTAAGTAAAAAAATACAATCAAAAATTGCCAACAATATCAGACGTGCTTTGATTAACGATGGCATTATCGATACGGGCTGTCCGCTAAAGGTCATCCATGTAAATGTGGCCAAAAATATTCCCTTTTTTAAAGGGATGCACCGTTTTATTCCGGCACTCATTAAATTGCAAGGAGGCCGCATTAAGCAGGTAAATGTGAGTCACTTTGAACGCATTGCAGGAAAGTCTAAATTCAATATTTTTAACCGCTCTCTTAAACCGCTACAAGATGCTTTTGCTTACCGTTGGATGCGCAGTCGAAACATCAATTACATTATTGATAAAACCAATATTAAGTAAATGAGCGAATGGTTGTCATATAAATATTTTGTTTACGTTATTGGGTTTTTAGCGCAAATTCTTTTTTCTGCCAGATTGCTATCGCAATGGTTTAAATCTGAAAAAGCAAAGCAAGTTTTAACACCAGAATTGTTTTGGAAACTCAGTTTGGTAGCCTCTTTTTTACTATTTGTTTACGGATGGTTGCGAGACGATTTTGCCATCATGTTGGGGCAAATTTTAACCTATTTTATTTACATTAGAAACATGCAATTGCAAGGGTCTTGGAAGAAACTGCCAAAAATTCTCAGACTGTTTTTATATATTTTTCCCCTATTGATAATTACATACTCTTTTAACAATAACACGATGGATGTTAATAGATTATTTAGAAACAAAGATATCTCAATGGGTTTGCTAATTTGGGGTAGTACAGCTCAGGTAATTTTCACACTTCGCTTTATTTACCAATGGCTGTATTCAGAAAAACATAAAAAATCTACCCTTCCTGCTGGTTTTTGGGTTCTCAGTCTAATAGGTTCTTTAATGATATTGAGTTATGCCATATTGCGGAAAGATCCTGTATTGTTTATTGGGCAATTATTTGGATTTATAATCTACCTAAGAAATATTATTTTAGGACACAAAAGTAAAACCCTGATTTAATTACTTTTTACTTCTCCAAGCTTTTTAAAAGTGTCTGTACAATTTCTAATTGAAAAATTGCAGGGAATAAAAGCCTAACTTCTCTATGGTGCTCAAAATTTTCTTTTAAAGCCTCCTCAAGTAAAGACAAGGCACTCTTTTCATTTTTAAAGACAAATTCTAAACAGGCCAATCTGTAAGCCAACTCCACATTATTTTTATGTAATTTTCCGGCTTTATTTATCAATAAAAAAGCCTCTTTATTTTTACCTAAAAATAGTAATATATCGACATAGCCCAACCAAACATCAAGCCCGTCATCACCTAATTTCAAACATTTCTTTAAACCCAAAGTGGCTTCTTCAAACAGATTTAATTTTAAAGTTATCTGACTGTATTTACGCCAATACAAACTATTTTCATTGTCAATTTTTAGGGCTTTATTTACACTAGACAATGCTTTTTGATAGTTCCCTTCTGTAAAATTTAAACGGGTCAAAGCCAACCATCCTTTATCAAGTAATGGGTCTTCATGAACTGTTTTATCGTAAAATTTTAAAGCCATTGTAGGGTCGTTCAAGGCTTCATAACATTGGCCAATATGTAAATATGTAAATGAGTTTGCATCGGCTAATTTGAGTGTGATTAAATAATTGTCTATGGCCTCTTTATAGCGTTCTAACTTCTCTAAGGTTTTAGCTTTTTCAAGGTAGCCTCCTAAGAAATATTCGTCAATTACCACAGCGTAATCAAAAGCTCTCAGAGCCTCTTCAAAAGCACCAATGGCATAATATTGGCGGCCCAGTTGATGCCAAGCTACCTCGCTATAGGGATCTTTATCTAAATACTTTTTTAAATAGTCTAAAGCTTTGTCGTGTTGGTGAAGCATATCAAAACAATACACAACATTATACAAAGCCGAATAATCTTCGTAATCTACTTCTAGGCATTTTGCAAAATTTAAACGGGCCGCTTCAAATTCGTCTAAATAAAGAAACTCCATACCCATCAAAGTATAAACATCTACGGCGTCGTCTGCAAAATTCAAAGCCATTTCTAAAGCCTCAATAGCTTCCAAATGTTTGTCTTTTTTAGATAGTAAATTGGCTTTTTGAATGTAAATTTCTTCGTTTGTAGGATCTGCCTCCAATAATTTCTGTAATAATATTTCTGCAACTTCTAGCTTATTTTCAAAAACCAATAACTCAACTTTTATAAGTTGTAAAGCCGCAGATGAAGGGTGTTGAGAAAGACCTAACTTAATAGCTTTGTTAGCCAAAGCCATTTTACCGTTATCCATATAATGAAGGATAATGGCTTCGAAAGCATCCGAATCAAAAAAATAAACACTGTTGGTTTTTAGCATCGACTCAAACTTAGAAATATAGAATTCGTTGCTTTCTGAAGAAAATTCTCCCATAAATAATGAATGATGAGTTCTTTGATAAATTTACAATTTGAATACGTCTAATTAGAGAAGCTTCTATAATTGTTTTTAACAAATTAATTAACAAATTATTTTAAGTCAGAACAATTAAAAAAAATGTAACTTTGTACCCCAGAAAAGCAGATATTTATTGCTAAAATGGCTAAAAAAAAACTACTTAATAAGAATGCAATAGCAATAATATTGCAGCGATTAGCCTGTCAACTTATTGAAAATCATAATAACTTTGCGGATACTGTTCTCATTGGACTTCAGCCAAGAGGCGTGTTTTTAGCAAAACGGCTGGCCCATATTATACAAAATGACTATCAGGTTAAAGATCTTAAATTAGGCCAATTAGACATTACCTTTTACAGAGATGATTTTAGAAGGCGTGAAGAACCTCTTGCAGCTAACACAACATCTATTGATTTTACCATAGAAAATAAAAAAGTGGTTTTTATTGATGATGTTTTATTTTCTGGACGCAGTATAAGAGCCGCTCTAACAGCTGTACAATCGTTTGGCAGACCAAGTGAAATTGAATTATTGGTTTTAATAGACAGGCGTTTTAGCAGACATTTACCCATTCAACCAGATTATAAAGGTTTTCAAGTTGATGCCATTAACCAAGAAAAAGTTTTGGTACAGTGGCAAGAACAAAATAAAGCAGATGCTGTATATATGGTCAGTTAATTTTAAAGTATAAAAAGTAATGGCAGGGTTTAGCTCGCAACATTTATTAGGTATCAAACACATAACCAAACAGGATATTGAACTTATTTTTGATACGGCCAATCACTTTAAAGAAGTTATAAACAGACCTATTAAAAAAGTCCCTTCATTACGAGATATCACTATTGCCAATTTATTTTTTGAAAACAGCACACGTACCCGACTCTCTTTTGAATTGGCCGAAAAACGCCTTTCGGCGGATGTTATCAATTTTTCGGCAAACCAATCATCTGTCAAAAAAGGAGAGACACTTATAGATACTGTCAACAATATTTTATCAATGAAAGTTGATATTGTGGTGATGCGCCATCCCGATGTCGGTGCCGGTGTATTTTTATCAAAACATGTGAACGCTAGGATTATAAATGCCGGCGATGGCACACATGAACATCCCACCCAAGCTCTATTAGATGCCTATTCTATCAAAGAAAAACTAGGCAGTATTAAAGGGAAAAATATTGTAATTGTTGGCGATATCTTACACTCGCGTGTGGCGCTTTCAAATATTTTTGCTTTACAAAAATTAGGCGCTAATATAAAAGTTTGTGGTCCCGCTACTTTGATTCCTAAACACATTAAATCTCTAGGTGTGGGTGTTGAATTAAATATTGACAAGGCGCTTCAATGGTGCGATGTGGCCAATGTTTTACGGGTACAACACGAACGAATGGATATTAAATATTTCCCTAGCGTAAGAGAATACACCCAACTTTTTGGTATAAATAAAGCACGGCTTAATGCCCTAAACAAAGATATTGTTATTATGCATCCAGGCCCCATAAACAGAGGCGTAGAAATTACCAGCGACGTGGCCGATTCTAAACAAGCCATCATTTTAAACCAAGTAGAAAACGGCGTGGCCATTCGTATGGCTATTATTTATCTGTTAGCCGAACAAATTAAAAACGCCTAATATGCTCGTTGAAAAAAAAAAAAATTACACATTAATAAAATCTGAATCTCAAAATTTTGAAATATTTTTAGCCGATTTTAATACCGTTTATAATAATCAAAAACAAAACCATCTTATTGTAGATTTATCTATAATTAATGATGCTACTACAGAAAATATCAACAAATTATTAATTTTATCAGCGCAAAGCAAATCCCTTAAAAAATCGTTTGTAGTTGTTGTTAAAAATATAGATATCGATTTAGTGTCAGAAAAAATAACTTGTACGCCCACACTCTTAGAAGCCGAAGACACTTTAGAAATGGAAGAAATGGAACGCGACCTCGGATTTTAATTATGGCACTTTCTTTAACCATATTAGGATGCCATTCGGCTACACCACGCACATTTGCTTATCCAACGTCTCAATTTTTAAGTATTAATAATGAACACTTTTTAATTGACTGTGGCGAGGGCACACAAGTACAATTGCGCAAACATAAAGTAAAATTTAGTAAAATATCTCGCATTTTTATTTCGCATTTACACGGCGATCACTATTTTGGCCTTATCGGACTTATATCTACATTCAGTTTGTATCAGCGTCAAACAGAATTGCATATTTACGGTCCAAAAGGTCTTAAAGAAATAACCAAATTACAACTAAAATTAGGTAAATCTTTTTTGAGTTATGAGATTATTTTTCACGAACTTACTTCCAAAAAAAGCGAAGTCATTTTCGAAAATAACAAAGTAAGTGTAGCAACTATTCCATTAAAACACCGTGTTTATACAAATGGCTTTATTTTTAAAGAAAAAATAGGCGAACGCAAACTCAATATATCGGCAATTAGCCAAATTAATGATATAAAAAATTGTGATTATCAAAATCTTAAAAATGGTAAAGATTTTACAAAAGACAATGGCGATATTATTAAAAACACAGCTTTAACTTTTAAGACAAAACCGCCTAAAAGTTATGCTTTTTGTAGCGATACTTGTTACAAACCCAATATAGTTCCCATAATTAAAGAGGTAAATTTATTATATCACGAATCTACTTTTTTAGAAGATAAATCTGATTTAGCAAAAAAAACACTGCACAGTACAGCTAAAGAAGCTGCCAAAATAGCAAATGACGCGCAAGTTGAGAAACTTATTTTAGGTCATTTTTCAAGTCGCTACACAGATGAAACACTCTTTTTAAAAGAAGCCATAACGGTGTTTGAAAAAACAATTTTGGCCAAAGAAGGCTTGTGCATAGAATTGTAAACCTTCAGCCCTCTTAAAATAAATTACCTATATTTAGCAACAAAACATCCTATTGCTATCTATGCTAGAATTCAAATCACCTCTTGAAGCCTTTTTATATTGGGAAACCAAACAGGCCGATAAAATATTCCTAAACCAACCTATTGACAGAAAACAGGTCTCTTACACCTACCGCGAAGCGGGGTTAGAAAGCAGAAAAATAGCCCGTTATTTAAAAGAATTAAAACTTCCTGAAAAATCAAAAGTAGCCATACTTTCTAAAAATTGTGCCCATTGGATCATGGCCGATTTGGCCATTATGATGGCGGGTTGTGTATCTGTTCCTATTTATCCCACTTTAAATGCCGATACCATTGCATATATTTTAAATCACAGCGAAGCCAAAGCCATTATTATTGGTAAACTAGACAATTATGCCGCACAAAAAGAAGCGATAAAAAACATTCCTAAAATTGGTATTTCACTTTACGGCATACAAGAAGAAAATTCTTGGGAAACTATTGTAAATACTACAATAGCCTTAAAAGATATTGCGGTACTTAAAGGGGAAGATTTAATGACAATTATTTACACATCTGGCACAACGGGCGTCCCCAAAGGTGTTATGCATAAAGTGAGTAGTTTTGCACAAGTGGCACGTACAGGCGTCGCAATTATAGCGCTACCCGATTATCCACGTCTATTTTCTTATTTACCACTGTCGCATATTGCAGAACGTGTAGGGATAGAAATGCAAGGTCTTTTTAGAGGCGCGTCTTTTACATTTCCAGAATCTCTTGAAACCTTTGCTGCCGATTTAGAGAAAGTCCAGCCACATGTGTTTTTTGCCGTACCTCGGATTTACGCAAAATTTAAAGAGAAAATTTTAGAGAGTATCCCACAGAGAAAATTAGATTTTATTTTATCAATTCCAATTTTAAAATCCTATTTCAAAAATAAATTAAAGAAAAAATTGGGTTTGCGCAAAGCGCACATTATTTTCTCAGGGGCTGCGCCACTTGCCGTGAGTTTGATGGAATGGTATCAAAAATTAGGTATCACTATTTACCAAGCTTATGGGATGACAGAAGATTGCGCCTTATCGCATTTTAACTTACCCAATAACAATATTTTTGGGTCTGTTGGCAAACCGCTTCTCGGTGTTACAGGAAAACTCAATGAAGTAGGTGAAATTTGTATAAAAAGTAATTGCTTAATGTTGGGCTATTACAAAATGCCCGATGAAACACAAGCAAGTTTTGATAGCGAAGGCTTTCTAAAAACCGGTGATATAGGCGAATACAACCACGATTATTTATTTATTACCGGCCGTATAAAAGACCAGTTTAAAACCGATAAAGGGAAATACATCGCCCCAGCACCTATTGAATTAGAACTCTTAAAAAACAGTGCAATAGAACAAATTTGTGTTGTGGGCATGGGTATTCCGCAACCTATTGCCTTGATAACTTTATCTGAAAGTGCTAAAAAATTAAGCCATTCAGATTTAGAAAAATCTTTAAGCAAATCGTTACAACACATTAATCCAACGCTAGAAAAACACGAAAAAATAGAAAAATTTGTGATTATGAAAGAAGATTGGACAATGGAAAATGGTTTGTTAACCCCTACTTTAAAAACCAAACGCAATCAGATTGAAAAAATACACCAGTCCAAATACAGTATTTGGTTTAAACAAAAAGAGACCGTTATCTATGAAAAATAAATTATTATTAGGCTTATTCCTTATCGGATTTTTAAGCCTAACGCAAGCCCAAATAAATCCAAAAAATATAGATATCGTAAGAGATAAATGGGGGGTGCCACATATTTATGGCAAAACCGATGCCGAAACTTCTTATGGTTTGGCTTGGGCGCATGCCGAAGACGACTTTAAAACAATTCAGCAAACACTATTAGCTGGCAAAGGTTTACTGGGAAGGAAATTGGGTAAAAAAGGGGCGGCTGTAGATTATTTTGTCAAACTGATTCGTGCCAGAGCTATTGTTGACGAAAAAATAAACAGTTTATCACCCCAATTTAGAAAAGTATTAAACGGTTATATTGAAGGCATCAATGCTTATGCCAAAACCCACAAAAAAGAAGTAACACTTAAAAAACTTTTCCCAATTAACGAAAGAGATTTATTGACTTCGTATGTCATTTCTCTAGCTGTAATGGACAAAGTTGATCGGGTAATCAGCGACTTATTTAACAATAAAATAACCGAAAATCCCTATTCAATATATGGCTCAAATGCCATTGCCATAAGTGCTAAGAAAACAGCTAATGGCAAAACTTTTTTGGCCATCAACTCTCACCAACCACTAAATGGCCCCGCTTCTTGGTATGAAGCCCATTTGGTAAGCGAAGAAGGTTGGAATATTTTGGGTGGTTTATTTGCTGGTGGACCAACTGTTTTTCAAGGAGTCACCCCTAATTTGGCTTGGGGACATACAGTTAATTACCCTGACAAAGTGGATATTTTTAAACTCAAAATGCACCCTACAAAAGAAAATTATTACGAATTTGATGGCAAGTGGAAAGCTTTGGATGTTAGAAAAGTAAAATTAAAAGTGAAGATTTTAGGCCTGCCCATCGGGATAAAGAAAAAAACCTACTGGAGTATTTATGGTGCCACCGTAAAAAACGATTCGGGTTATTACAGCGTTAGGTTTGCTGCAAACATGGGAGTAAAAGGCGCTGAACAGTGGTACTATATGAACAAGGCTAGAAACTTTAGCCAGTTTAAAAAAGCCCTAGAAATGACTGCCATTACCGGCTTTAACATTGTGTATGCCGATAAATACGATACTATTTTTTATGTGAGTAACGGAAAAATTCCTTTGAGAAATTCGCTTTATAATTGGGATAAGGTTTTACCTGGAAATACGTCGAAAACACTTTGGACAAAGTTTCACCCCTTTGCCGATTTACCACAAATTATCAATCCAAAATCTGGCTATCTGTTCAATATGAATAATACGGTTTACAATGCCAGTGGCGATGGCGATAATTTAGCACCTATGGATTTAGATCAAACCATGGGTTATCCATTTAAGGACAACAACCGAAGTATCCGTTTTCAAAATTTAATTCACAAATTTGACAGGGTGTCTTATCAAAATTTTAAAAAGATGAAATACGATATTACACTGCCTGATTCTTTGTATTATAATCTTGATGCCAATAAATTTTTTAGGATGAATCCTGAGAAGTACCCCAATCTTAAAAACTATCTTACAGGCTTGCAAAAATGGAACCGCATAGCTAATAAAGACAGCTATGGCGCCACACTTTTTAAAGTTATTTACGATGTGGTTACACGTCATCATTACAAAGAAATTACAATGAAAAATGCACCTGAAATTGTGCTTAAAGCCCAAGAACATTTACTCAAAAATTTTAATACTATTCACGTAAAATTAGGCACTTATCAAGTGCATCAACGGGGCAAGGTAGCATTTCCCGTAGAAGGTTTACCTGATGTAATAGCCGCTACACATACACGGCCTTATAAAAACAAAGAGCGTATTTTTGCAGGAGAATCGCATATTATTTTGGTGCAATTTGACAAAACCGGGCCTGTATTTGAAACCGTCAATGCTTATGGGGGTACAAACAATCCGAAAAGGAAACACTATACCGATCAAATGAAATTGTATGTAAATCACAAACTCAAAAAAATGACCTTAAATAAAACTGAGATTTATAAAAATGCAGAATCTATTTACCATCCTGAAAAGTAAATTTATGGCATAAGTTTTGTATTGCTAAATGCGAGTCCTTTTAGTAATCCTTTAAATTTTAACGCCCATGAAAACTTTATTTTTTGTCTTAGTATTTAGCCTATCAACTATCGGCTTTGCCCAAACCCATCAAAACGGATTAATTATCCCACAAGATTTTAATTTAGATTCTTTTAATAGCTATTGTTGTGTTTTTGCACCCAAAGATGGTTTTTCTATATATGATGCCCCAAATGGGAATAAAATTGGTTCAGTTGTACAAAAAGAAAAAGGAGAACACGCATTAAATGATATGTTTGCCATTAAACTATCAAATGGCAACAATCCCATTTATAAAAATTTTAATAAAGGTTTATCTGAGGTGGGCTATGACCTTTTTGCAATGTCTTTTTTAAAAGCTAAAAACGGATTTGTAAAAGTTTTCGATAAAAAATCTACTTACTGGTTAAAGGTTTCAGAAATTGAAGAAGCAGGCTATAAAGCTACCAACTGGCAAGATTTTTTAGTAGCACAATCTGGTAAGCTCTTGGGTTATTACGCCAATAAACCTGGCTTAAACTTACGTGCTGAACCTTTAAAAAGTAGTAAAGTTTTAAAAACATTGCGCGGTGACTTGTTTGAAATCCGACTTCAAAAAGAAGCACAAGGCAATTGGAATAAAGTAAGAGTTATAAAATACCAAGAACATCCCTGCAAAGGTAATTTAACCAAAGAAGAAAATATTGAGTATATTTTAGAAGGCTGGATTAAGACCATTGACGATACCGGTACACCAAATATTTGGTATTACGCCAGAGGATGTTAATATTGATTTGTGGTGAGTAAAACGAGTGTACAAGCCACCTCAAAATTTATATTGTGTCGCTTTAATGAATTCATTAACTCATTATTCTCTGTTCCTGGATTAAAAATAACCCGCTTAGGTTTTAAGGCTATTATGTAATCATAGTAGTCTTTTTGGCGTTTTGGATTGAGATAAAGTGTAATGGTATCTATATTTTTATATAACGGCTGACCCATTTCAATGTTGACTCCTGCCACTTTTCCTTTTACCAAACCAATAGCTTTTGTGTTAATTTTATGGGCTACAAGTTTATTTATAGCCCTATTAGAATAGCGTTCTGTTTTGAGCGAAGCACCCAACACTAAAGTCGTTTTTTTCATATCTAAATATATCTTAACCCGTTGTGCATTTAAATAATGCTAATTTTTAAATTATTTATATTCCTATCAAAGATAAACTTATTGATGTGTTGAATAATAGTTAATGAGGTTAATTTTGATAGTATTCTTGTTTTAAATCCTTGAAATGATTTAGCATAATTTCGT
>JAKIUU010000007.1 GCA_021647405.1 Flavobacteriaceae bacterium | reverse complement strand
TCTTGGGCACTTGCAGAACGCGATACGCCTAAAACTTCATAATAATCTTTTTTCATAGGATGGTTGGTGTTTTTTAAAGTAATTTTAGATTATTGACCAATAACTACTTTAGCGTATCGTATCACTTTATCGTTTAATTTATAGCCCCGTTCTACAACATCTATCACTTTACCTTTCAGCTTTTTAGAAGGTGCTGGAACTTGGGTTATCGCTTCTTGAAAATCTACATCAAAATCATCGCCTTGTTTTATGTTCATAGGTTTTAAACCTTTTTGTTCAAGCGTACTTTTGTATTTGTTATGGATGAGTTTTATACCTTCTAAAACACTTTTTTCAGCCGTTTTTTCAAGTTCAACCAAACCCCTGTCAAAATCGTCTAAAACAGGCAATAAAGCTGTCATCAATTCTTGATTGGCAGTACTGTATAATTCAATACGCTCTTTGGTTGTGCGTTTTTTATAGTTTTCGAACTCAGCAAAAAGGCGTAAAAATTTATCTTTTTCTTGCTTAACTTCTTCTTTAAGTGCTTTTTCAATATCCTTTTTAGAAGGTTTCGCCGCTTTTTTAGGTTTAACCTCTTGTTCTTTTTGGTCTTTATCTTTTTTACTCATAATTTTTATTCTTAAATCTTGTACATGCTCTAGCAATTTTTCTGCCATTTATATATAAATGTCAAAATGTCACAGTTGTTTAAATTGCTTAAAATGAAATGGGGAATTCACCAAAAAAAGCGGCTTAATCAATTCTGGTTATTTTAGCACCAATAGCACGTAATCTTTCGTCAATAGCTTCATAACCACGGTCAATTTGCTCAATGTTGTGAATGGTACTTGTGCCCTCGGCAGATAAAGCGGCTATTAAAAGAGAAATCCCAGCCCTAATATCTGGCGATGTCATTGTTGTGGCTTTTAATTGTGATTGATGATTCATGCCTATAACAGTAGCACGGTGCGGATCGCATAGAATAACTTTGGCGCCCATATCAATCAATTTATCAACAAAAAATAAGCGGCTTTCAAACATTTTTTGATGAATAAGCAAACTGCCATTGGCTTGTGTTGCTACAACCAAAACAACACTCAGCAAATCGGGTGTAAACCCTGGCCAAGGGGCATCAGAAATGGTTAAAATAGAGCCGTCTATATAATTTTGAATGGTATAACTATCTTGAGCCGGAATGTGAATATCATCGTTAATTTTCTCGATTTTAATACCCAGTTTCTGAAAAACTTTAGGAATTAATCCCAGATTCTCCCAACTTACATTTTTTATTGTCAAATCTGATTTTGTCATGGCGGCCATCCCTATCCAACTGCCAATTTCAACCATATCTGGTAATACTGTGTGTGTGCATCCACCTAAAGTGTTAACCCCTGTAATGCATAATTTATTTGAACCAATACCTTCAATTTTAGCCCCCATGCTTACCAACATTTTACACAATTGCTGTAGGTAAGGTTCGCAAGCGGCATTGTAAATTGTAGTAACACCTGTGGCCAACACAGCGGCCATAGCAATGTTTGCTGTTCCGGTAACCGAAGCCTCATCAAGCAACATATAAGTGCCTTTAAGTTCTTTGGCTTCTACACCGTAAAAGCTCTCTGAAGCATTGTATCTAAATTTAGCGCCTAGTTTAATAAAGCCTTCAAAGTGCGTATCTAAACGCCTACGTCCAATTTTATCGCCGCCAGGAGTGGGAATATACCCCTTGCCAAAGCGTGCCAATAAAGGGCCCACTATCATAATTGAACCACGCAAACCACTGCCTTCGGTTTTAAATGCATCAGATTCTAAATAACCCAAATCCAAATCGTCTGCTTTAAAAGTGTAGCTATTTGTAGCCAGTTTGTTAATTTTAACACCCAATCTTTCAAGAATGAATATCAGTTTTTTTACATCTCTAATATTGGGAATGTTATGTATTGTAACTTCGTCTGGAGTTAGCAATACAGCACAAAGAATTTGCAACGCTTCATTTTTTGCGCCTTGAGGTGTTATTTCGCCTTGTAATTTATGCCCGCCTTCTATTTTAAATGTAGCCATTTTACCTACTATCGTTTTTTATAACGTTGGTTTTTATTTTTATTGTTTTGTTTGGTTATTACTCTTTTGCGATATAATTTTGAAGAGTCAGACAAAACCTCATCGCTTGAAGTAAGGTCGATTTTACCCGAAGACAACTCTTTTAAATGCTTAAAAATTACGGCATCATCAACAGTGTCTTTATTCCAATTAAGGTAACACTTTTTCATATGATTGGCAATTGTGTATACCAAGGCTTCGCGTAAATTACCTTCTTCCCAAGTTAGAACGGTGTCTATCATTATTTGGATATTATTGCCATAAAAACGGTACTTTGAAGCCGATTTTGGATAAGCCAAAGCGTCTGGTTTTTCTTCAAAATGTTCTCTAGAAGGTTGTGGGTAAGGCGAATCTACATCTAATTTAAAGTCGGACATTATAAATAATTGATCCCACAACTTATGTGTAAAATCGGGTATATCTCTTAAATGCGGTTGCAAATTCCCCATGACCTCAATAATAGCTTTGGCCATTTTATTCCGTTCGCCTCTATCTTCTAAAGAGATACAGTGGTTAATTAATTTTTGAATATGACGCCCATATTCTGGTATTATTAAGTGTGTTCTTTCTGAATTGTATTCTAGTTCAAATTCCATATTAGGAGATTGTTATTTTGTATGATAAGCCTTGTTTGTAAAGGCTTGCAAATTAGTGTTTTTATTTATGTTTTACAACGAAAGAATTAGCCTATTATTTTTAATTTGGCAAATTTTAAGAGTAATTTTTTAATCCCTTCGTCTTTAAAGTTTATTTCGGCCTTAATATTGGCACCTACACCTTCTAAATTTACCACTTTACCAATTCCAAACCGCGCGTGTTTAACACTATTTCCTACTGTTAGTTTTGTATCGAACAGGTTTGTTTTATGGTTTGTATTGCCTGTGATTTTCTTTAAATTTTTAGGGATAGTCAAAGGTTTTGGCTTGGGGGTAGTTTTATTTGTAGCTTTTTTAAAACGAATGGTGTTTTTAGGGGCTTGCCATTGATGGTGGGTTTTAGTTTGATCAAAATCGTCAAATAAATTACCTGTATTTTTCTGTCGGGGTTTGGCCAACACTTCTGTATATTTTTCATCCAACTCTCCTAAAAACCTACTGGGTTCGGCATCAACCAGCTTACCCCATCTAAAACGTGTATGGGCTAAGGATAAATAAACAGCCTTTTGGGCACGTGTTAAGGCCACATAAAACAAACGGCGCTCTTCTTCTAATTCGGCTCGGGTATTCATACTCATCGCCGATGGAAATAGATTTTCTTCTAAGCCTACAATAAAAACATAGGGGAATTCAAGCCCTTTAGCTGCGTGTATGGTCATTAGAGAAATACTTTCTTTATTTCCTTTTTTATCATTATCAAAATCGGTTGCCAAAGCCACATCTTCTAAAAAAGAGCCAAGCGAAATGTCTAAATCTTCTTCGGTTTGTTTGTCTATAAAATCTTTAATGCCGTTTAGTAATTCTTGGATATTTTCAATGCGACTGATACCCTCTGGCGTACTGTCTTTATCTAAATCTTTAAGTATATGAACCTGTTTAACAATATGGTCTGCTGTATCGAAAGCATTGTGGTCTTGGGCAAAAATTTGAAAACTCTGCATCATTGTAATAAAATTCTGCAACTTGGTTTTCGTGCCCATATTTACACCTATATCTACTCTGTCAATATTTTCGAGAATAGTATAAATAGAGCGGTTATATTTGTTGGCCGCTACAATTAATTTTTCTATGGTTGTTTGCCCAATTCCCCTTGCTGGGTAATTAATCACACGTTTTAAAGCTTCCTCATCTTTGGGGTTTGCCAACAAGCGCAAATAAGATAAAACATCTTTTACCTCTTTTCTTTGGTAAAAGGAAAGGCCACCATAAATACGGTAGTCAATTCCTTTTTTACGCAGCGCATCTTCTAAAGATCTGGATTGGGCATTGGTGCGATACAATATGGCAAAATCAGTATTTTTTGCTTGCTTTTGCATCATGACATCAAAAATGGTATTGGCTACATACCTGCCTTCTTCGCCATCTGTTGAAGTGTGCATTATCTTTACCTTGTCGCCTTCGGTATTTGATGTCCAAATATCTTTATCAAGTTTAGATTTGTTATTTTTAATAACACTGTTTGAGGCTTGGACTATATTTTTAGTAGAACGGTAATTTTGCTCGAGTTTAAAGATTTTCACGTCGTCAAAATCACGTTGAAAATTCAGAATATTATTGATATTGGCGCCTCTAAAAGCATAGATACTTTGCGAATCATCGCCCACAACACAAATGTTTTGAAAACGATCTGACAATGCTTTGACAATTAAATATTGTGAATGGTTGGTATCTTGGTACTCATCTACCAAAATATACCTGAATTTATTTTGGTATTTATTCAACACTTCAGGAAACTGTGATAACAACTGATTGGTACGCAAGAGTAAATCGTCAAAATCCATACAGCCTGCTTTAAAACAACGGTCAACATAGTTTTTATAAATTTCACCCATTTTTGGACGGCTGGCTTGCCTGTCGGCTTCTTGTAGTTCTGAATTATTTTGGTAAGCTTTTACTGTTATCAGACTGTTTTTAAATTGTGATATCCTATTTAAAACTTGTTTGGCCTTATACCTATCTGTATCCAATTCCATTTCTTTGATAATGCTTCCCAGTAGTTTTGCGGAGTCTTGGGTGTCGTAAATGGTAAAGTTTGTAGGAAATCCTAATTTATCAGCCTCAGAGCGTAAAATACGTGCAAAAATCGAATGAAAAGTACCCATCCACAAATTTTTGGCTTCACTCTCTCCTACAATTTTGGCAATGCGATTCTTCATTTCGCGCGCTGCTTTATTTGTAAAAGTAAGTGCTAAAATATTAAATGGATCTACACCCTGATGCATTAAATGTGCTATGCGATAAGTAAGCACACGTGTCTTGCCAGAGCCTGCGCCAGCTATAATAATCATGGCGCCTTCTTTTTGCAAAACAGCCTGTTTTTGTACATTATTAAGATTATCTAAATAAGAAGTCACAGTCCATTTTTTATGGCGATAAAAGTACAACCAACTTTAGTTTCATACAATAAAAGTTATCGACAAATTTTAGTACATTTGTCGGCAATAAAGCAGGCAAATATACCTGCCTGATACAGAGATATTACTAAATTATGGAAGAGAAAAAATTTGATATCAACTCACTTATAGGATTTGTTTTATTATTTGCTATTATGGCTTGGTGGATGGTAACTAATCAACCCACTGAAGCCGAAAAACTACAACAAGCTAAATCGCAAGATTCTATTGCCAAGCTTAAAGAAGTGGCAAAACCCATTATAAATGAGAATACAATAAATAATACAAGCTTTACAGCCGATTCTTTAGGAATTGCTCAAGCGAAAAACCTGCTAGGTGATTTTGGGTATTCAGCCAGTTTGCCAAGTGCAACAGATAACGAAACTGTTATTGAAAATGAATTATTAAAAATAAAGGTTGCAAATAAGGGGGGGCAAATAACCGAAGTATTGTTAAAAAAATACACAAATTATAAAGGCAAACCTGTTTACCTAGTTAAAAACAATAATGCCGAATTTAATATTGATTTCACCACAACAGATTTCCGTAATTTAAATACAAAAAATCTCTATTTTGAGCCTACTTTAACTAAAAAGGACGGTAGTACGGTATTATCTATGAAGTTGAAAACTTCTGAAAATACTTATTTAGAATACCGATACGAATTGCTTAAAGATGACTATATGCTTAACTTTAGCATTAATAGTAGTGGGCTAGAAACAGCTGTTAACACCTCAAAGCAACTTGATTTAAACTGGCAAGTAAAAACGCTTAGACATGAAAAAAGTGTTAAATACGAAAATCAATACACTACTTTGCATTACGCTTTTGACAACAAAGAGTTTGATTATTTGAATGCCGCAGCAAAAAACAAACAAGAGAGCCTTACAAGTGTCAATTGGATAGGTTTTAAACAACAATTTTTTACGTCAATTCTGGTAACAGACATCCCTTTTCCTAGTGCCGATATCGTCTCTAATAATTTAGTAGATGACGTAGAGATAGATACTGTTTTTACCAAAATGATGACGGCTAAAATTCCTTTAAATTTTAAAAACAACCGTTTAAATTACGACTTAAAGTTTTACTACGGCCCAACTGATCACAATATCTTAGAAACCTATAATAACAGAGGCTTAGAGAATATTGTCAACTTAGGCTGGGGTATTTTTGGATGGATAAACAAGTACTTATTTATTCCGTTTTTTAACTTCTTGAAATTGTATGTTAGCAACTTCGGTATCATTATAATTTTAATGACTTTAATGGTGCGTATCATCATGTCTCCTTTGGTTTATAAATCGTATTTATCAAGTGCCAAAATGAAAATTTTACGCCCAGAAATGGAAGAACTCAACAAGAAATTTAAGGGCAAAGAAAATGCCATGAAACGCCAACAAGCAACCATGGCTCTGCAAAGTAAAGCTGGGGTTAATCCTATGGCAGGTTGTATTCCGGCTCTTTTACAAATGCCTGTTTTCTTTGCATTGTTTAGGTTTTTCCCTTCGGCTATAGATTTAAGGCACGAAAGCTTTTTATGGGCTAAAGATTTATCGTCTTACGACGAAGTTTTAAAATTACCTTTTCATATTCCACTTTATGGAAATCATGTGAGTTTATTCCCCATTTTAGCCTCTATTGCCATATTCTTTTATATGCAGATGACACAAAGTCAACAAATGAATATGCAAGCGCCTACACAAGAAGGTATGCCAGACATGACTAAAATGATGAAATATATGATGTATTTCTCGCCTTTAATGATGTTGGTTTTCTTTAATAATTATGGCAGTGGTTTGAGTTTGTATTATTTTATTTCTAACTTATTAACCATATCAATAATGTTTGTAATTAAAAATTACATTATTGACGAAGATAAAATTCACGCACAAATACAAGAAAACAAAAAGAAACCTAAAAAGCAAAGTAAATTTAGAGCCAAAATAGGCGAAGCCATGAAACAAGCCCAAGAACAACAAGAACGCAAGAAAAGGCGGTAATTTTATTGCGCTGAAAAATTATTAATCACAATGCCACTATTTTAAAATTAAAGATAGTGGCATTATTTTTTAAAATAAATATTGGCAGTTTTTTAAGTTAATAAAAGTTGTCAGAGTTATTTATTTTATTAGATTTGTCTAGTCTATTTAAAAATTAACAAAAGAAAGATACCCATGGCAGACAAAGATTTTATAGAACAAGAAGAGATTTTTTCGCAAGTTTTGCGTGCTGGTAGACGTACCTATTTTTTTGATGTACGCGCCACAAAAGCAGAAGATTTTTACTTAACAATAACCGAAAGTAAAAAATTTACACACGAAGATGGTTCCTTTCATTACAAAAAACACAAAATCTATTTATACAAAGAAGATTTTCAAGAGTTTAATGAAATGATAAACAAAGCAACCAGTTATATTATTGATAAAAAAGGCGAAGAAGTTATTTCTGAACGGCATCAAAAAAACTTTAAAAAACCCAGTGATGATATATCATCAACTACAAGTGATGAGGCGCCTTCAACCGAAAGTTTTACCGATGTAAAATTTGAAGATATCTAAAAAACTTATTGCATAAATATTAATAAAACCACATCTAAATAAAAAAGAAGTGATTTTTTAATTTTTAATAGAATCTAAAACAATCTCCTAGGCTAACCATTCCTTAAAATCTTTCACTTTTTCGCGACTTACAATTATAGGTACGGTATTTAAATGCTGTAAGCTTATTTTTAACCGGCTGTTGGTAAAGGATACAATGTCTTTTATGGCTTTTAAGTTTACAGTATAAGTTCTGTTGACTCTAAAAAACCGCAATGGGTCAATTTGATTCTGAACCTGCTCTAGGGTGTCATCTATAAGATAGCTTCTATTTTGTGTTGTGTGAATATATGTCCCTTTATTTTCGCTGTAAAAACATACAATATCATCAACAGGAATTATTTTTAAATGTTGGCCCACCTTAATTGTAAAACGTGTTTTATAAGTGAGTTCTGTTGGTTTAATCAATAATTTTTTTAATTGTTCTATATCTACCTGTACAGCAGATAAATCTGATTTACTCTTGTTTTTATATTGCGAAATGGCATGTGCCAATTCTTCATCGTCAATAGGTTTTAACAGATAATCAATACTGTTAAATTTAAAGGCCTTTAGCGCATATTTGTCATAGGCCGTGGTAAAGATAATGGCACTTTTTACGTCGACTTGTTCAAAAATTTCGAATGACAAGCCATCAGAAAGTTGAATATCTAAAAATACAAGGTCGGGATGATCGTTAGAATTAAGCCAAGTAACAGCTTCTTTTACAGAATGCAACAAACACACAACATCAAGTTCTAAAGACTCTAACATACGTTTTAAACGTCTTGCAGCTGGTTGCTCATCTTCTATTATAACAGCCCTTATTGCCATGAATCTGATTTGTCTTTGTCCATCAATTCTTTTATTTTTTTATCCTCCCAATTAGAGCCCAATATACCAAATAAACCAAAGACCTTAAGCGCGTGAAAAGCCAAACCTATGCCCCAAAAGAAAGCTGTAGTATAAGATTGCCATTCCCAGAATGCCTGCCAACCACCATCTGCTATGGCACTTGACATAACAAGAAACAAGTTTACAATGAGATAAACTGATAAGTGAACATAAAATCCTTTGATTGATTTTACCCTATTTTTTGCGCGAATATATTTTTGTTCTTCTGTATAATTATCTGCCATTTTTTCTAAAATTTTGTACTGTTATCTTTGTCCATTAATTCTCTTATTTTTCTTTCTTCCCACTCTTTTCCTAAGCCTATTTTATAGCCAAATATTCCTAAAGCGTGAAAACAAATACCAATCCCCCATCCAAACATTGGAAACCAAAACCAATGATAACCTGGTGATGTCATTAAATTTATGAATATTAAAAAAGGAATGACCAAACAATAGGAAACTAAATTTGAATAAAACCCTTTTAATTCATCAACTCTTTTCTTGGCGCGTATAAATTTTTCTTCTTCTGTATAATATGTTTTCATTTTGTGTGTGTGTTAGTTAGTCTTTTTAATACTAAGTTAAGTGACGCTTAAATTATTTCCAATATTGTTTATCGTCTTCATTAATAAATTCTTTAATTTTGCGATCTTCCCAATCACTACCCAAAATAGGATAATAATTGAAAGCTTTAAATCCTTGAAAAGTTAAGCCCATTCCCCATCCAAACATGGGAAACCAAAACCACTGAATAGTATGTGGTGAATATCTATAATAAATAAATATTATAAATGGCATAACTATGCAATACGCTATCAAGCTTGCATAAAATGATTTGATTTCTTTTACGCGTTCTACCGCTTTTAAATATCTATTAATCTGACTTGTATTTGATGTTTTCATGTTCTTAATTTTTTGTGTTAGCAAAGGCAAATTAACTTGAAATCTATCTTCGTTTTTAATAATCTTTATTTTCCTTTTTGTAATTAAAGCATAACGCTCTTCAATATTTTTTAACCCAACATGCGTACTCTTTTTGAGTATCGATTTTAAATGCAGTTTATTTTCTACACATAAACAATCGCCTTTTAAATAAATACATATAACAAGTGGATTTTCTTTATTTATAACATTGTGCTTAACGGCATTTTCTAATAATATCTGTAACGATAGCGGCACAATTTTTAAATTAGGATCTAGGTCTGATTTTGGCAATTCAAAAACAACAGACTCTTCAAAACGCATTTTTAGCAATTCCATATAAGTATTGGCAAAATCGAGTTCTTCTTGAAGCGGAATTAAATCTTTATCTTTTTGTTCTAAAACATAGCGGTACACTTTAGATAGTTTTGTTGTAAAGCGCTCAGCTTTATCAGGATTTTCACCTATAAGAGACACCAAAACATTCAAGCTATTAAATAAAAAATGAGGGTCTAATTGGCTTTTAAGCGATTCGTATTTGGCTGTTTCTGTTTTAGCAACAAATTCAGATTCTGTCAGTTTCTTTTCGGTTAAGGATTTATAAAAATAAAAAGCATGGAAAAACAAAACGATTACCAAAGAAATAACAAGCGTATAAAAATAATGGATGGGTTTTTCGTGTAATAAAAAATATTCAAATGAGTCTCCATTATAAATAGCCATTATAAACCTAACTAAAACCACTGCAATTAGTGAAACGATTATGGTGCCAAAAAAGCCAATAATCAAACGCCTTTTAGGGTTGTCTTTCCAACTAACCCGCTTGTCTAAATAATCAACTAAGTAAATATTGGCGCCTCCTATTATAAGTCCGTATAAAAAATAAATGGCAAAACTCTTTAATTCTATGTCAAGACTTTCCATAGGTATGCCATTTATTAAGTTTACTGCTTGATTAAAGAAATACAATAACAAACTAACATAAAATATAATCTTTAAAAAATTTAACAGAGACTTACTCATAACAGATTTAACTTAGTTTAAAATTTAATTTTGAGGAATAAATCGGTATCGGCGACTTCAAATTTTGCATCGCTAAACAGCGGCGGCCCAAAATTTTGAACATTGTTAGAGGCCCCATAATCTTCTAAAGGCATTCCCGTAGGCTCAAAATCCATCTTACCATTGTTATTGGCATCGTGAAAACACATAATAGCATAAACACCCGATTTTAAATTGGTAAATACAACTTTACTCACACCTTCTTGAATAGTGCTTACCGCTTTTGCAAAAGGAATGTGGTTTTCAAAATTTTCTTTTGAAGTGTATAAAGAAAAATACACTTTTCCTTTATCGCTTACGGCATTTGTAACAGTTGCTGTAATAGTATGTGTTTGCGGTTTTGTTTGGCTAAAGCCAATGAGCGATAACAAATACAAGCTGATAAATAAAATAAATTTCATCATAATTTTAGTTTTAAAGTTAATTATATTTTTAAATACAGCACAAAAGTGAAAGTTTACTAGCATACAGACTATTTTTAATTACCCAATTGTATTTTTAAACTGATGAATTGTAAATTATTTATAAAATAACACCCTTTTAATTTAAAACTTCTATTTATTCTTATAGACTAAACAAAGAAGTGTTTAAAATTAGGATTATTATTTGAAATAAATGTATTGCTTGTAACAAAACACTTAAATTTACTACTTATAGATAACTAGCTAAACTGTGGTTAAAGATTTAGAACACCGATTTACCGAAGATTTAGAAAAAAATCAAAACATTATTCACAAAGTATGTAGGGCATATACTACATCAGATAGTGCGCATAAAGATTTATTTCAAGAAATCACCATCCAACTATGGCGCGCCTATCCCAAATTTAGAGGTGACTCAAAATTTAGTACATGGACCTACCGTGTGGCCTTAAATACGGCTATTTCATTGTACAGAAAATCAAAACGTCAAATTACAACATCAGAAATTTACGACAATTTAAAAGAGTTAGAATACCTAGATTACGATGATACCAAAGACCAACAAGTAGCACTGTTATACAAAGCTATTAGACAATTGTCTGATATTGAAAAAGCACTTTGTCTTCTATATTTAGATGACAAGTCATACAGAGAAATTTCAGAAACACTTGGTATTACTGAGGTAAATGCGCGGGTAAAGATGAATAGAACAAAAATAAAATTGAAAAAATTACTAAATACTTAGTTTATGAAAGGTTTAGATAAATACAAGGAAGCTTGGAAAAATCAAGATTCAAAAGATTTAAAATACAGTTATAATGACATACAAGAGATGTTACATAAAAAATCGTCTTCTATTGTAAAATGGATTTTTTACATCAGTTTGATTGAGTTTTGCTTTTGGATTGTTATCTCTTTTGCTTTTGACACAGATTGGAACACTATTAATGTTAAAAGCCGCCTTTATATGCTATTGGGTATTTTAACCGCAATTAATTATATAATTATTATCCTATTTATTGCCTTATTCTACAAAAATTATAAAACCATTTCGGTATCTAGCAATGCTCAAAAACTAATGAAAGATATTTTGAAAACACGCAAAACAGTTTATTACTATGTTTTGTATAATGTTGGCATGCTCATATTTGGGTTTGTTGTAGTGATGTATTATATCTTTACCAGTGTCGATTTTTTAACCCAATTGCAAACCGCTAGACCAGAATCTTCACTCAATTCGAGTTTGACTTTGGCCATCGTCATTTCTGTCGTAATAATTGCTGTTATTGTTGGATTATTACTAATGTTTTACCGCCTAATTTACGGCGTATTATTAAAAAGATTAAAACAAAACTACAAGGAACTCTCTGAGAGCTAAAATAGCAAGTCTGTATTGCCTTTTCCTTCCCTGATAACAGTTATGGGCTCTGTAGTTAAATCGATTACAGTTGAAGGGATGTTTCCGCCATAGCCACCATCAATTACAATATCAACCAAATGGCGCCATTTTTCGAAGATTAATTCAGGATCTGTGGTGTATTCTAAAATATCATCTTCATCATAAATAGATGTTGACACTATAGGGTTGCCTAGAGCAGCTACAATTTGCCTGATAATATTATTATCTGGCACGCGAATACCCACCGTTTTTTTACGCTTAAATAGTTTTGGAAGCTTGCCACTCCCCTGTAAAACAAAAGTATAAGGGCCTGGTAAAGCACGTTTAAGAAGTTTGTATGTTGCTGTATCTATCTGTTTAACAAAATCTGACAAGTGACTCAAATCATTACATATAAATGAAAAATGCGCTTTCTCCAATTTTACACCTTTTATACGTGCTACTTTTTCGAGTGCTCTTTTATTTGTGATGTCGCAACCCAAACCATAAACGGTATCTGTTGGGTAAATTATAAGTCCCCCTTTTTTAAGGGCCGCTACCACGCGGTCAATTTCTTTTTGGCTCGGATTTTGTGGGTATATTTTTATAAATTTTGACATCGCTATAATTATGCTAACAATAATCCGTTAATTTTATTATGAAAAAATATCTAAACAAATATACTCATTTAGTCACCTTATTATTAGTTATTTTGAGTATTTCTTCGTGTACCACACTCACTTCAGAGAGTCAACTTGTTGAAGTTTTACCAGCTTCGCAACTATTAAATCAGACTTATGGTACAGCTACAAATCAGAATTACGACATTTATTTACCAGCCAATAGAACTACAGCTACACCTGTAATAATTATGCTACATGGTGGATTTTGGCGTGTTGGTGCTAAAGAAGAGATGAATGGTTTTGTAACAAGCGCCCAACTAAAATTACCTGATTTTGCCATTGTAAATACCAATTACAGATTGGTAACTGTGGGAAATAATCAGTTTCCAACACAACTTGATGATATAAGCATTTTACTAAACACACTAGCAAGTAAATCTGCTGATTATCAAATCTCTCAAAATTATTTTTTAATGGGTGTAAGTGCCGGTGGTCATTTGGCTTTAATGTATGCTTATACCCGAAACACGGGCAATAAAATAAAAGCTGTGGTAAATATTGTGGGACCAACAAATTTAACAGACCCTGCCTATACCAATTCAGCCAATCCAGATTTACAACAAATTGCCAATATAATTTTAGGCGATACTTTTGCAAACAATCCTACCTTATACCAAAATGCGAGCCCATTAACTTTTGTAAGTGCTAATGTTCCTCCTACGGCACAATTTTTTGGTGGGATGGATGTTTTAATACCCTTATCGCAAGGAAACGATTTGAAAAGCGCTTTAGATGCTGCAGGCGTTCCAAACGAATACACATTGTATAATAATGAAGGGCACGGTTGGATTGGCACAAACCTAACCGATACAGAAAATAAAATCACAAATTTTTTTAACAGCTTAAAATAAGCCTATTTGTTATCAACCATTCTAAAGCCCTCGCCGTGAATATTGATTATCTCAACATTGGGATCTTCTTTTAAATATTTACGCAATTTAGCAATATAGACGTCCATGCTTCGTGAAGTAAAATAGTTGTCATCGCGCCAAATTTTTGTCAGAGCCAATTCTCTTGGCATTAAATCATTAATATGAATGGCCAAAAGTTTGAGCAATTTATTTTCTTTAGGCGATAATTTTCGCAATTCACCATTAATAGTCAAATGTCTTAATTTTGAATTGAGATGAAACTTGCCAATTTCAAATTCAAAAATCTCTTCGGCCACATCTTTTTCAGATTCTTTACGCTGTAAAATGGCTTTGATTTTATAGAGCAATACTTCAGAATCAAAAGGCTTGTTTAAAAAGTCGTCTGCACCAACTTGGTATCCTTTTAAAACATCTTCTTTAAGTGTTTTGGCTGTTAAAAAGAAAATTGGAATTTCTTTATTTGTAGATCTTATATCTTTTGCCAAAGAAAAACCGTCTTTTCTTGGCATCATCACATCCAAAATACACAGATCAAAAATGTCATTTTTAAACATAATTAAACCTTCTAAGCCATCTTTTGCCAATGTTACATCGTAATCATTTAATGTCAAATAATCTTTTAAAACTGTTCCGAAATTTTGATCATCTTCAACCAGCAGTATTCTTTTTTGTTCCATAATATTTATTTTTTTAAATCAGTGTCAATTTTATTGTAAAGGCACTTCCATTGCCTTTCTCGCTTTCAACACTAACTGTGCCGTGGTGTATTTCTACAATCTTTTTTACATATGCCAAGCCCAACCCATGACCTTTAACGTTGTGTACATTTCCGGTTTGTTCTCTGTAAAATTTATTAAATACCTGTTTTTGTACATTTTTTGTCATCCCTATGCCTTGATCAACAATTTTTATAATTAATTCGTTACCAATGGTATCGGTATAAATATCAATTTTAGGAGCATCTTCAGAGTATTTAATAGCATTGTCTAAAATGTTAACAAATACATTTTTTAAATGAAACGGACTGGCATGAACTTCATCAAAAGTGGCACTAAAATGTGTATTTATATAACCTCCTCTGTTATTAACTATTAAATTAACATGTGTTATAGCATCTTCTAATAAGTCGCTAATGTCAACTATTTCCTTACTGATATCTAATTGATTTTTTTCTAGCTTTGAGATACGTAAAACATTTTCTACTTGGTTAAACATGCGTTTATTCTCTTCGCGAATCATTTTTACATAATTGAGTATCTTCCCTTGGTCTGAAATTATTTTAGGGTTTTTAATAGCATCTAAAGCCAAATTGATGGTGGCAATTGGTGTTTTAAACTCATGTGTCATGTTATTGATAAACTCTGTTTTAATTTGTGAGATTTGCTTTTGTTTTATAAGCTGATAAATGGCGCTTCCATAAGCAATTGCAATAACTAAAATAAAGAAAGCCCCTAGAATTAAAATTTTAGAAATGGCACCTAAAATGTATTCGCTTTTATTAGGAAAATTTACAAATAAATAATAATTACTATTGCCATTATCATCAATAAACAAGGGTACTTTGTAGGTTTTTCCTATGTTTAACTTAAAATTATCTGACTTTACTTTTGTAGGAAACTTATTGCTATAAATAGCAAAACCAAAATCGGTATTAATACCTCTTTGGCCTAACTCATAGTCTAAATTTAGTTTCAATTCATTTTTAGTAACTCTTTTATAAATGGGCTCTCTTGGTGCTATTTCTTTAAAGAAATTCTCAAATTGCATCCTTTCAAGGCTCACCAATTTCCCCATTTTAACAAATTTTTGTTCTGGGGTTAATTGCTTAATATCTTTAGAAATGCTATTTATTTTAGAAATTTCGGAAACAGACTCACTGTAAAAGGACTTGAAATTTAAGGTATCTATATTTAAACGCAGATTGGTTATAGGCGATTTGTAGTCGTTTTCTAATATGCTCTGTCTGAAAGTAAAAATCTCATTTGTACTGGTATCAATTTTACTGTAAAAAAGATTTTTTACAATTCCCTTTTTAGCCATTCTTGCAGAGTCAATAAGTGGAGAAAAATCTTTGTAATAGTCGCTTATTTCTCTTTTCTGAATATTTTCAGAAACATTGGCCAAAGCATATTTTACATCGCTAGAAAATTGACTTTCTCTAATTTCTATGGTGCTATTTATCCAATAAACCTGTACGGCAATAATCCCTACTAAAGAGATACTCATCAATACAATTAAAGAAATAAACAGCCTTTTACCCATCGCTCAAAAATAAGCTTTAAATTGTTAATATTTTTAAGATTGCTGATATATTGTTAATTTCACTTCGTTTTTAACAATTTATTAAGAATATATTGAAGATTTATGCAAAAATTACTGAAAGCGCAAAAGAATTTTTTTATGCAATTTCTCAACTTCAAGACTGAGATTTGCAGCAGCATCGTTAACAATAACCGCATCAGAAAGTTTTATCTTTTCTTTCTCTTCCCATTGGTTACTCATGCGATTTATCACTCTTTGACGCGTGGTGCTATCACGTTTTATAATTCGGTTTATTCTTGTTTCAATATTGGCAGACACTGTAATAATAAAATCAAATTGAGAAGCCGAATGTGTTTCAAATAGAATGGCATTTTCATAAATTACATAAGGGGTATTTTGTTGGGCAACCCATTTTTTAAATTGCCTCTTAACTTCGGGATGCACCAATTCGTTTAAGCGTTTTAAATTGGCTTTATCAGTAAAAACCAAATCGGCCAAGTAAGCCCTATTTAAAGTATTGTTAAGATACGCTTTATCGCCAAAAGTGGCGCAAATTTTTGATTTTAATACTTCGGAGACTTGCATCAAGTTTTTGGCCTCATCATCAGCAAAAAAGACAGGGATTCCCAAACCTTCAAAAAGTTTAGCTACTGTGGTCTTACCACTACCAATACCTCCTGTTAAACCAACTATAGTCATTTTTTAATCAAATATTCTATTCTCTTTGGTGTAAGCGTGACTGAACTAACAAAAGCAGGTTTTACAATTACTTTAGGAATTAAATAACTTAAACTATCTCTCTCTGAAACAGCGTAATCGCATTGGATGGTAAACATTGAGGCACTTACCCTATTAAAGTTAGACAAACTTACCTGATATTTAACTGTAACTTCTTTTGGAATTGTTGTAATGGTTTGCGATTTGGGTAGGTTAATTATTTCAAAGTTTTTAACGAGGGTTGTTTCTGTAAATTTATCGACAATTATATTTATCACAACACTTTTAAAACTGTAGCTCAACTTAGAATTTTCACTCATTTTGAGTGCTATGTCCTTCTTAAAGTTTTCGGCCAAACCCTTTAATTGAAGGTGCGCTGTTTTTACTTCATTAATAGTATCAAGAAAGGTTTTAGGACCCTGAATTACAACCGAATCTGACGAGATAGAAATGGGTTCATTTAAGTTATAACCCGATTTAAAAGTAATGTCTAAATTAGGAGTTATCTTAACTTTTTTCTTTGCATTAAAGGTAAGTTCAAAAAAAAGTGTGTCGGCTTCAACACCAAGAATTTCAACATCTTTTGAAAACTGAGCCTGAAAATCTCTCAAATGATTATTTGGCAAATAAAAATAAGTGTTTTCTTTTAAATGCTGCAAATAAGCGAGATTTATCTGAATTTTTTTCTTTTTAAATTGATAGGTTAAGAATTTAAATCCGTGCGCTTTAATCTCTAGTTTTAATTTATCTAGAGGCGTATTTTGTAAAACTCTGGCTTTTGATAAATTAACATAGCTTACCTTAAACTGTGCGGTACTAATATATTCTTTTGACAAATTAATGAGCAGCCAAAAAAGAAAAGACAACAGTACAAAGAATAAGAACATTTTTATATTCTTATTCTTAAAAAATAAATCTTTATTTTTTAAGCCTTGTTTAAGCATATTTTATTTAAAAAAATAAATATACAAAAAAAGTGAGCCAAAGCTCACTTTTAAAAATTTAAAAAATAGGCAAATTATTTTACCATCTCTTTGTTGTATTTTTTACTCAACTCCATTGATATTGCCGAACGTTCGAACTTAATTTTACCAGCTCCAGTCTCAACAATAACGGTATTGTCTTTATCTACTATATCTAATATTTTACCATGAATGCCACTGGTAGTTATCACTTTAGCACCTTTACTTATTGAAGCTTGGAATTTCTTTTCTTGCTTTTGGCGTTTCATTTGAGGTCTAATCATAAACATATAAATGACTAGAAACATCAACGGGATTATTACAAAATTACCCACACCACCCGATTGTAAAAAAATTATTTGAAACATATTATATTATTATTTTTTATTAAAATTCTTTTTTTTTGCAGGATTTACCTGCGCTTTTATTTTAAGAAACTCTTTTCCGTTTCTTGTATTTGTAGTCAAAGTAATTGTTTTGCTTTGTTTATTTTTTTTACCACGTGAGTTAAATTTAACTTTAATAAGACCTTTTTTTCCTGGTTTTATAGGCGCTCTTGGCCATTCTGGTATGGTACAACCACATGTGGCTTTAGCATTTGTTATTATAAGATCTGTATTCCCTGTATTTACAAAATTAAAAACTGTTTCAACAATATCGCCAGCGTCTATAGTGCCAAAATCATAATCTTTATTATTAAAAGACATTACTGGAAACTCTGTTTCAAGTTTAACATCACGTTGTTGTGCTTTTATCAAGTTATCTTCATTAATTTTTGATGCAACATTGTCTTTACAAGACACCAAGACAACCAAGATTAGTGTAAATAATAGGCCATATTTTTTCATAATAATTATTTTTTTTGAGTTACAAAAATATAAATTTATAATAAGCCTCTGCCTACTTTGTTTATTTTATTTTGCGATTGATATTCTTTTAACAATTTATCTAATACCCCATTTATAAAAACACTGCTTTGTTTTGTAGAATAATCTTTGGCTATTTCTAAATATTCATTTATAGAAACCTTGGTTGGAATTGACGGAAAATAAATAAACTCTGTCAAAGCCATTTTAATAAGTATAAGGTCTAATTCAGCAATGCGTTCACTGTCCCAATTTGGTGTTTTTTCATCAACAACTTGAGTGAATTCTAAATGATTTAAAACCACCTTTCTAAACAACTCAATTGCAAATTTTGCATCGGCATCATCCTTATATAAATTTTCGATTTTAAGAGGCTCTATCGACTTAATTTTCCTTAAAGACTTTAATATCAATGTATTTACAAAGGGGAAATCATCCATCCAACCTATATTTACATCGCCTAAAAAATCGTATAATTTTTCGTCTGTTGCAATAATATCTGTGTAAATGGCACTTACAAAAACAATATCTTCTTTAATAGTAGATTCTTCAGAGGTCATATACTTTTCGTATAAAGAACTTTGTTTTACAGCAGCCCATAAATTTTTGATGAACTTATTATTTAATGTCCATAAATCTAAATTATGATTCTTAGTATAAGTCAAATAAGAAGGACTGCTTTCAATACTTAAAAAGACCTTGTTATTTATAAATTTTTTATTGGGATTTAAATCATCCGAAGTGGCCAAGTGCTTCTTCCTAGAAATATCAATAACCCGTTGGGATTCTTTTTTAAGTTCTACCAACAAACTTAACATAAGTACAAATAACTCTTGCAGCTTATTAATATTGGTATTCAGAAATTTCTCTTCGGCGCTTAAGTCTTGGTTTTTAGACTGGAAAAATGCATAAACCGATTGCATTACTTTAATTCGTATATGTCTTCTATTAATCATTTTATGGCAGCAAGAACGTTTATAAAAAGTAGCGTTTAATTTTTCTCGGAGCAAAAATAAACAATAAATTGAATTTTATACTTTTAATTTAAACTTCATTTTTAAGAACCCTTCTTTAAGTAAATTTTTATCCGAAATATAAATTGTGAAATGGGAAAAAGACATCTACATATTTTAACAAACTCACAACTGTTTTATCATTAAACGTGTATCTTCGTGGTCAAAATAAAATCTTTTTTTAAAACTTGAAAGCACTTAAATACCTTAATAAATACTTTATTAAATACCGCTATCGCTTGGGGCTTGGTATTGTATTTAGCGTCATCGCTCAAATTTTCACTTTGTTTATGCCACGCTTAATTGGGCAATCTTTAAAAGTAGTTGAGTTATACCAAAAAGGGCAAATTAGCAGTCTAGCAGAGGTTAAACACCAATTGTTTATAAACATCGTAATCATAATAGGGGCTGTTTTAGGGGCAGGTATTTTTACTTTTGGCATGCGCCAAATGATTATTGTCATGTCTCGTTATATTGAATTTGATCTCAAAAACGAAATTTATGAACAATACCAAAGGCTCTCTCTAAATTTCTATAAAAAAAACAAAACAGGCGATTTAATGAATCGCATTAGCGAAGATGTGAGTAAAGTGCGTATGTATTTTGGCCCTGCTATTATGTACACTATAAATATGATAACGCTATTTATTATTGTGACAGCCAATATGGTACGTATCGATTTACAACTTACCTTATACACATTAATACCACTTCCTTTTTTGTCTGTTTCAATCTATATTTTGAGTAGTGTTATAAATAAGAGAAGTACTGTTGTACAACAATATCTTTCAAAACTGACAACTTATGCCCAAGAAACTTTTTCTGGTATTAACGTTATTAAAGCCTATGGTATTGAAACCAAAAATTACGACGAATTTGACGATTTAGCCGAAATCAGCAAAGATAAAAATATCTCTTTATTTAAAGCCCAAGCGCTGTTTTTCCCACTTATGATTCTATTAATTGGCATAAGTAATATTTTTGTAATCTACTTTGGAGGCATGCAATATATAAACGGAAAAATTGAAAGCCTCAGTATTATTGCCGAGTTTATAATCTACATAAACATGCTTACATGGCCTGTGGCTGTTGTGGGCTGGGTATCTTCAATGGTGCAACAAGCAGAAGCTTCTCAAAAACGGATTAATGGATTTTTAAATGTAAAACCCGAAATTGAAAATACCCAAGTAAACAGCTCCGTAATAAACGGAACTATTGAATTTAAAAAAGTAAGCTTTACTTATGACGATACCCATATTACGGCTTTAAAAAATGTGAGTTTCAAAATTGACAGTGGCAAGACATTGGCCATTTTAGGAAAAACTGGCTCAGGAAAATCGACTGTCATAAACCTTATTGCCCGTTTGTACGATATTGACAACGGCGCCATTTTAATTGATGGCATCCCTATTAAAGAAATTAATTTAAAATGCTTGAGAGAGAACATTGGTTTTGTGCCCCAAGATTCCTTTTTATTTTCTGATACCATTGCTAATAACATTCGTTTTGGCAATGAAGAAGCCTCGCTTAGCCGTATTAAAAATGCCGCAAAACAGGCAAATATTCACGAAAATATAAAAGCTTTTAAAAACAGTTACCAGACTTTGGTTGGCGAACGTGGTGTTACATTATCAGGCGGCCAAAAACAGCGTATTTCTATTGCACGCGCCTTAATTAAAAATCCAAATATTCTTATTTTTGATGACTGTTTAAGCGCTGTTGATACAGAAACCGAAGAAATAATTCTTTCAAATCTAAACAAACTCATCCACCATAAAACCGCAATTATTGTAAGTCATAGGGTGTCATCGGTTAAAAATGCCGATACAATTATTGTGCTTGATGAAGGTAAAATAATTCAGCATGGTTCTCATTTACAGCTGCTAAATCAAAACGGATATTATCAAGAATTGTATGAACAACAATTACTAGAAAGACAATAGTATAACTTTTCGCGTTATTATTGTCCCCTTGAGGGGACTTTAGGGGTGTTTTTATTTATACCAATTCTTTTAAAACAGACAAACAATAATCCACCTCTTCTAAGGTATTAAACTTGCTAAAAGAAAACCGAACTGAACTTTTTTTAGCTTCCGCCGGTGTTAAAATAGCCTGTAAAACATGCGATCCCTTACTGCTACCACTCTGACAGGCACTTCCTCCCGAAACTGCCACCCCTTTTAAATCGAGTTTAAATAAAAGCATGGGGATTTCTTTAGAAAACCGCACATTAAGCGTTACATACGAACTGCTTTTTAAATCGGCACTTGTGCCATTAAAACAAACTTTTGGAAAGGTTTTTTTTATCTTTTCGATAAAATATTTTTTTAAATGACTAACATAAGCTTGGTCTTTTTCAAGATTTTTTATTGCCAAATCAAAAGCCAATGCCATGCCAGCAATACTGTGCACATTTTCTGTTCCGGCACGGGCGCCATGTTCTTGATCGCCGCCTATTAACAATGGTTTTATTCCACAATTTTTTCTGACAAACGCAAAACCAACACCTTTGGGGCCATGAAATTTATGGGCACTTGCTGCAATAAAATCAACAGGGATATCTTCTAAATTTATGCCGTAATGGGCAATACCCTGAACCGTATCCGAATGAAAATAAGTGTCGTGTATTTTACACAATTCTGCCACTTTTTTAAGAGGTAAAATATTGGCAATTTCATTGTTTATATACATCAAACTCACCAAGGTTTTTTGGGAACTATCGTCTAATAAATTTTCAAAATGCGCTAGGTCTATAGCGCCCTTTTCTGAAAGCTTAACAAAACTAACATTAATGCCACATTCCGCTTTAAGCACATCAATCATATGCAGCACCGCATGGTGCTCAATTACAGATGTAATGATGTGTTTAACACCAAGATTCTCAACGGCATTTCGCAATATTAAATTATCGGCTTCGCTGCCTCCTGCAGTAAAAATAATTTCGTTTGGCGCACAATTTAAATGATTTGAAATAGACTTGCGAGACTGTTCTACCAAAGTTTTGGCCTGTCTGCCAAACTGGTGACTTGATGAAGGATTTCCGAAATTAGATGCCATTAGTTGCGACACCTCTTTTATTACAACAGGATGCAATGGCGTGGTAGCCGCATTATCAAAATAAACTTTCATTTGACAAAATTACAATTCTTACCTCAGAAAAAGATAATTTTAAATTATTTCTACTTTTTTTTTAAAATACATCTTTTTACTAATAACCATGTTATTTCATATTTATATATTTGCATATCAGATATTTATTATTTATAATTGTAAAATCATTGGTGCAGACTTGGGGGTTTAAATTAATGAAATAAAATGTAGCATGAAACAAACACCTAATAAATGGTTCTTTATAATGGCGGCTTTAGCCAGCTATTTATTATTTGCTAGGTTTCGTTATTTACTCGTTTTTGGAGAAGCTAATAATTTAGCTATTTGGATACCTGCTGGTATTTCGTTAGCTATTGTATTAATTAAAGGCTATAAATATTTACCACTGGTATTTATAGGCAATTATCTTATTGAAATAATTACACGCTCTATTGATGGTTTTTCTATATTAAATTCAATTCCTCAGCATATTTTTATAAGTCTTACAGATACATTTGAAGTCTATATAGGTGTTTTTTTGATTTATAAAATTTCTAAATCAAATTTAATTTTAAAAAACTCACGTAATACCATTTCATTTATACTAATTACAGTATTAATTTCACTTCTCGCCGCCTCTTTGGGGTCATTTATTTATTGTTTATTTAACAATAACTGGTCTAATTATTTAGTTATGTTTTTGAGTTGGTGGGTAAATGATAGCTTAGGAATTTTTCTTATAACACCTTTGATATTAAGTTTTCCGAAAAAAACAGCATTCAAATTTAAAAATCTAAAAATATTAGAATTTACCTTTTATTTACTAATAATTTTTGTGTTTTTATTTATTTCAGAAAACACCCAATATCCTATTAAATTTGTATTAATTCCTATTTTATTAATAAGCCTATTTAGGTTTGGTAGCTTCATAAGCTTTACAATCCTTTTATTTATTGCTCTTTACACAGCTATAATAAGTTCACATTACGAAGTAGGATCAAGTTATTATCAAAACCAAGATTTAATTATTTACCAACTATACTTTAGCGTCGCTTCTATTTTAATACTGGTTGTCTCTGCACTTATTGAAGAGCAAAAAAACAATGAGGCAAAAATATTAAAAAGTAAAATACAATTTCAATCTATATTTAATTCTATACAAGAAGCCATAATAATATATGATAATAATTATGATAAAATATTAGATGTTAACAATTATGCATGCGAATGGTTAGGCTATTCTAGAGCGGAATTTAATAAAATGTCAGCTGGCGATTTGGCTTCTAATACGCACAATTTCACAAAAAATACTGCCAAAGATTATTTTAAAAAATCAAAAAAGGCACCTCAAAAATTTAAATGGCAAATAAAAGATAAAAAACATAATTTGTATTATTGTGATATTCAATTAAGTAAGGCTAGCGTTTTTGATTCCGAAAATATTATTGCGACCATAAGAGATGAGTCTGACAAACACAAACTAGAACAAGAAATTACACATGCCTATATAGAGGCTCAAGAGGAAGAAAAACAATATTTTGGCGAAGAAATTCACGATAATATTATTCAGACTTTAGCTGCAGAACAAATTTTTATTAGTGCTATTGATAAATTGAATGAACAAAAAGAAGGCAAACTCCAAACATGTATTTCAAAATTAAATGAATTAAATATAAACGCTATAAATGAAATTCAAAAAATTGCCTATGGATTAATGTCAAATCAGATAAAAGAACAAGGATTAATACTTTCTATCGTAAATTTATGTATAGATATGAGTGTAGACTCTAAAGTCAAATTTAATTTTAGCCATAAAAACATAAAAGAAGATGAAATAAGCGACGTTCTTAAAATAAATATTTTTAGAATTATGCAAGAATTGACTGCATTATATTCTAAATTTTCTGATGGTACTATGGCTTCAATTATTATTCGAAAAACCATTCATAATACCATAGAGATTATTTTAAGAGACCCAAATAAAGATCATGATTTTAACTTATTACAAAAATATAATGAAGGCCGTGCTATAAATAATATAAACAGAAGATTAAATTATTTTGAAGGAAAAATAAATATAAATACTGATAAAGAAGCTGGTCATAAAATAAAAATAACCTTCCCCCTAACATAAATTCTTTTCTTATTGGTTTTAGTTTTTAAACTTAAGCTTATTACTATATTTGCCTAAAAAAAATGGCGCTTACTCAAGATAATATTATCGCTTTAGCAACACCTCAAGGCAAAGGTGCTATTGGTGTTATTCGCCTTTCTGGCAAAAATGTGATTGCAGTATGCAGCAAGGTATTTTACGTTAAAAGTAAACCAAAAGACCTTACAAAGGTAAAAGGCCACACCTTACATTTTGGTGTCATTAAATCTGAAAAACACATTATAGACGAAGTTTTGGTGAGTGTTTTTAAAGCACCACACTCTTATACCGGCGAAAATAGTATCGAAATTTCGTGCCATGGTTCGCAGTATATTCTGCAAGAAATCATCAACTTATTTTTAGAAATAGGCACCAGGATGGCAACAGCAGGCGAATTTACTTTGCGTGCTTTTTTAAATGGCAAACTAGATTTATCACAAGCCGAAGCTGTAGCCGATTTAATTGCTTCGAATTCTAAAGCCTCACATCAAATAGCCATGCAACAAATGCGTGGTGGATTCTCATCCGATTTAAAAATACTCCGTCAAGATTTACTCAACTTTGCATCGTTAATAGAATTAGAACTCGATTTTGCAGAAGAGGATGTGAGTTTTGCCAACCGTGATGATTTTAAGGAACTTTTGATTAAAATTACACAACTTCTCAAAAAATTAATTGATTCTTTTGCACTTGGAAATGCTTTAAAAAATGGCATTCCAGTAGCAATTGTCGGTGCCCCTAATGTGGGTAAATCTACTTTATTAAACGCCCTGTTAAACGACGATAAGGCCATTGTCTCAGAAATTGCAGGAACCACACGCGATGCTATTGAAGATGAGTTAATTATAAACGGTGTGTGCTACCGTTTTATTGATACTGCTGGCCTCCGTAACACCGAAGATGTGATTGAAAAAATAGGTATAAAAAAGACTTTTGAAAATATAGACAAAGCACAATTGGTTCTCTATTTAATTGATGCTGCTAAAATTGAAAAATCAGAATTTGGAATACAAAAAAAATACCCTGACAAAAAAATATTGACAATTATCAATAAAGCGGATTTATTATCAAAAAATGAGATAGATAAGTTAAAAAAGGAAAACTCAAAACTTAAAACGCATCCCGATAGCTATCAGGACTCAAAACTCATTATTTCAGCAAAACACAAAACAGGTATTGATAAACTTATAAACATCCTTACACAGCTTTCGCAGTCTGGCTTACTAAATACAAACGAAACAATTGTGAGTAATGCACGTCACTTTGAGGCATTAAAAAAAGCACACAATTCTATTAATGATGTATCTAAAGGCTTAAAGCACAATTTAAGTAGCGATTTAATGGCTGTTGACATCCGTCAAGCCTTGTATCATTTAGGCGAAATTACTGGCGAAGTGACCAATGACGATTTATTAGGTAATATTTTTGCCAATTTTTGTATCGGAAAGTAATTGGCATAAAGTAACATATTTTATCTTTTCACTCTAACTAAAATTCAGTATTATTTTAATAAAAAGTTTTTTCTTTATTACGTAAATTACAGCACATTACAAAGTTCCCTGTTTTTACTATTACAAACATCTTTTATTATATATAAATTTATCCTGTTTTAAAAGTAGGGTTTTTTATGTTTAAGCTGTTTATATGTTAGTATGGGTGCATTTTGTCATATATACGTATTGAGCTAACACAATATAAGCGTAAGGAAAGACGCTTAAAACAAGAATAAGATGGTACAAAAATTGATGCAAACTAAAGAAAAAGAATTACAATATTAAGTTGAATAACATAGGTTAATATTTCATTTTTTTTCATATTTTGCGCTTGTAAACTATCTATTCGTCATTTAAATTATGAAGAAACAAATACTTCTGGTTTTTATAAGCATGTTGCTAGGTTTAACCGGTTTTGCTCAGGCAACATTTACCTCAGGATCCACTGCAGCACAATTATCTGCTAAAATTGCAGGACCTGGATTGGTAATCAGCAATTCTGTAATAACGCAAGGTTCTGGAACTCAGGTAGGTACATTTTCAAATGGTATTGCAGGCGCAAGTTTTCAAATAGATACTGGTATTATTCTAACAACCAGTACTGTTACTGAATCTTTTACTTCAAATAGTAGCACAGGCATATCATTAGGGCCTAATTCTGTTTACAATGATCCAGATCTTACAGCCATTAACGGTAATGCCGTTCATGATGTGGTTGTTTACGAATTTGACGTTACACTAGACAATATTGCCACTGTAATTACAGTCGACTTCCAATTTGCCGCTGATGAGTATCCCACTTATGTAGGTTCGCAATTTAATGATACATTCGGTTTTTTCATTTCTGGTCCTGGTATTACTGGCAATAAAAATATTGCACTTGTTCCAGGTAAAACCATACCCATACAGGTAAACAATATTAACATTGGGACGCTTGGACTTAACCAAGATGGTACACCGGCCGACTTGACAAATTCTTTTTATTATATTGCCAATTCAAACAACACAGGTAATGGCAACGGTGCTATTTTCTCAGAATACAATGGTTTTACAAAAAAAATCCGCGCCAGTTTAACTGGTTTAACACCTAATACAACTTACCACGTTAAAATGGCTTTAGCCGATGTAGCCGATAATTTATTCGATTCTGGTGTTTTTATTAATTTAATAAGCGGTTTTCCAGATAATGATATGGATGGCATTGACGACCAAACAGATTTAGATGATGATAACGACGGTATTTTAGACACAGTTGAAGGAACATTGGATACAGATGGCGATGGCGTTATAAATTCATTCGATTTAGATTCAGATGGTGATGGTATTCCAGACAATATAGAAGCACAAATCTCTAGAAATTATATTGCACCAGGCACTTTTACCGATACAAACTTAGACGGTGTAAACGACGTTTATGCAGGGGGTTTAACTCCCCCAGATACCGATGGTGATGGCACAAAAGATTATTTAGACTTAAATTCAGATAACGAAGCCACAAACGATACAACTGAAGCTGGTATCACATTATCAGGCAATGGTGTTGGTTCTAATGGTCTTGATAACGCTCTAGACACAACTGACGATTGGGCTGATCCTAACGGCACACTTAATGACCCTACTATTTTACCCGACTTAGATGGCGATGTACTTATTGCCGGTGGCGAAGTTGATTATAAAGATTTTGATGATGACAACGATGGTGTCGCAAATGGAACCGATTTAGATAACGATAATGACGGCATACTAGACAGTGTTGAAGGAACAGGTGACACCGACGGTGATGGCATTCCCAATAACCGTGATTTAGATTCTGATGGCGATGGCATCCCCGACAATATAGAAGCCCAAACTACTGCAGGCTATATTGCACCAAATGGCGTTTATAGTACAACAGGTATAGATACCGCTTATGGCACAGGTTTGACACCTGTTGATACCGATGGTGACGGTACAAAAGATTATTTAGATACCAATTCTGATAATCAAGGCGGTACAGATACTGTAGAAGCAGGTCTATCCTTAACTGGTATCGTCGGTCTTAACGGTTTAATATCTAATCTAGAAAATAACGATTTTTGGCTTGATGTTAACGGAACGCTTAACGACCCCACTACTTTACCCGATTTAGATGGCGATAAAGCCTCGGGAGGCGATGTAGATTATCGCGATAATGATGATGATAATGATGGCGTTTCAAACACAGTAGATTTAGATAACGACAACGATGGTATATTAGATACAGTTGAAGGTACAGGCGATTCTGATGCCGACGGCATTCCAGACAACCGCGATTTAGATTCAGATGGCGATGGCATTCCCGACAACATAGAAGCCCAAGCAACAGCAACTTACATAGCGCCAAATAATACCTATAGCACCACAGGTATAGATACCGCTTACGGTACAGGCCTCACACCCGTAGATACCGATGGTGATGGTTCAAAAGATTATTTAGACCCCAACTCAGATAACGATGGGGCTAATGACACCACAGAAGCCGGTTTAACACTTACCGGAACGGTAGGCCTTAATGGCCTAAAATCCAGTCAAGAAACAACTGATAATTGGCTCGATGTTAATGGAAATCTTAACGACCCTACCACCCTACCAGACAAAGATGGCGACGTAGCTAGTGGTGGCGATGTTGATTATCGCGATGATGACGTTGACAATGACGGCATTGCTAACGCAACAGATTTAGATGACGATAACGACGGTATTTTAGATACCGTAGAAGGTACAGCAGATCCAGATGGCGACGGTTTCCCTAACAATATAGATTTAGACAGTGACGGCGATGGTATTCCTGATAATTTAGAAGCACAAACAACACTTGGTTTTATCACGCCAGGAACTTTTACCGACCTTAATGGCGATGGTGTAAACGATGTCTATGTAGGTGGTTTAACACCTGTAAATACAGATGGCACAGACAATCCAGATTATTTAGATACCGATGCTGACAACGAAGGCACTAACGATACCGTTGAAGCGGGCTTAACGCTTTCTGGAATTGTTGGCTTAAACGGATTAGATAATAATATTGACACAATAGATAATTACTCTGATACAAATGGTACCATTAACAATCCATCAAGTCTGCCAAATACAGATGCTTTTGGCGATGTAGATTATCGCGATGCCGATAATGATAACGACGGTATTAACGACAATGTAGATTTAGATGATGATAATGATGGGGTGTTAGATACGGTTGAAGGTACAGGAGATACTGATGGCGATGGTATTAAAAATAGTTTTGATTTAGATTCAGATGGCGATGGTATTCCAGATAATATAGAGATACAAGCTACAAAAACATACTTAGCTCCAGGCACTTTTACAGATGCCAATAACGATGGGGTAAATGATATATATGCTGGCGGGTTTACGCCACCTGATACAGATAATGATGGCACTTCCGATTACTTAGATACCGATTCTGATAACGATACCTTTATAGATACTGTTGAAGCTAATTTAACTTTATCGGGTACTGTTGGTATAAATGGTTTAGATAACAATCTAGAAACTAATGATAATTGGTTGGATGTCAATGGCAGTTTAAACAACCCCACTACCCTTCCTGATACAGATGGTGATTTAAATACAGTAGGTGGCGATGTAGATTACCGTGATAACGATCACGATAATGATGGTATAAACGATTTAACTGACCTTGATGATGATAATGATGGTATTTTAGACACCGTAGAAGGAACAGGAGATACAGACGGTGACGGTATTCAAAATTCTTACGATTTAGACAGCGATGGCGATGGCATTCCTGATAACGTCGAAGCACAAGCAACAACAACCTATATTGCCCCAGGTACTTTTACCGATTTAAACAACGATGGCGTAAACGATGTGTATGCCGGGGGATTAACACCAGTTAATACTGACGGAATAGACACCCCCGATTATTTAGATACCGATACAGATAATGATGGGGTGTTAGATACTGCTGAAACCAATTTAACTTTATCAGGCACAATCGGAATAAATGGCTTAGATAATAATATTGAATCAGCTGATACTTATGCTGATGTTAATGGAAACATTAATAACCCCGCCACACTCCCTGATAGAGATGCTGATGTAAGTTCTGGTGGCGATGTCGATTATCGTGATGCCGATAATGACAATGACGGTGTTAATGACACTGTTGATTTAGATGATGACAATGATGGTATTGTTGACACCATTGAAGGCACAGGAGATACCGATGGTGATGGCATTATCAATTCATTCGATTTAGATTCAGATGGCGATGGCATTCCAGATAATATTGAAGCCCAAACAACAACCGGCTATATTGCACCCAGTTTTAATGATGCCGATAATGATGGCCTTGATAATGCCTACGATACAAGTAGTGGCGGCGTGGCTATCACACCTATAAACACTGATGGCACTGATAATCCAGATTATCTAGACACCGACTCAGACAACCAGGGAACCAACGATACTACCGAAGCTGGCTTAACCTTATCAGGCACAGTTGGTATCAATGGTTTAGATAACAATATCGACACAGCCGACACTTATGCAGATCCTAATGGAACCATAAACGACCCCAAACTTCTACCCGATGCAGATGGCGATGTATTAACTGGCGGTGATGTTGATTTTAGAGATGTTAGCAACACAACCGACAACGATAATGATGGTATAGTTGATGCTATCGATTTAGACGATGATAATGATGGCATACTAGACAGTGTTGAAGGAACAGGTGATTCCGATGGTGATGGTTTTGCAAACAATATAGATTTAGACAGTGATGGCGATGGTATACCCGATAATATAGAAGCACAAGCTACAGCCACTTATACGGCACCGGGTACCTTTACCGATACCAATAACGATGGTGTTAACGATGTATATGCCGGTGGCTTAACGCCTGTCAACACAGATGGAACAGATAATCCCGATTATCTCGATACCAATTCAGACAACCAAGGAGGAACAGATACCGTCGAAGCAAACTTAGTTCTTAGTGGCATAGTGGGGTCAAACGGTTTAGACAACAACATCGATTCTGTAGATGACTATACCGATGTAAACGGTACCATAAATACACCTACAGCCCTACCCGATTCTGACGGTGACCTCAATTTTGGAGGAGATGTTGACTTTAGAGATACCACCAATTCACCTCCAGATAACGATGGCGACGGTGTCCCGGATGTAACCGATTTAGATGATGATAACGATGGTATTTTAGATACTGTAGAAGATGTACCCACTAACGTTGATACCGATGGTGACGGTATTATTAACAAATTCGATTTAGATAGTGATGGCGATGGTATACCCGATAATATCGAAGCACAAACAACAAATGCTTATATAGCACCCAGTGGTAATGACGCCGATGGTGACGGGTTAGATAATGCTTACGATACAAATAGCGGTGGTACCACACTTAATCCTGTAAATACCGATGGTACTGATAATCCCGACTATCTAGACACCGACTCAGACAATCAAGGAAGTAACGACACTACCGAAGCCGCACTAACCCTTTTAGGAACTGTAGGTAACAACGGTTTAGATAATAATATTGATACGGCCGATACTTATGCCGATCCTAACGGAACCATCAATACACCTACAGCCTTACCAGATACCGATGGTGATTTATTAACAGGAGGGGATGTCGATTTTAGAGATATTACTAACTCTGTTGATAACGATAATGATGGTATTTTAAACACTGCCGATTTAGATGATGATAACGACGGTATTTTGGATACTGTAGAAGGAATTTCAGATACCGATGGCGATGGCATACAAAATTCTTATGACCTCGATTCTGATAACGATGGTATTCCTGATAATATTGAAGCACAAACAACACTTGGATACTTAGCGCCAGGTTCTTTTACAGATGCTAATAACGATGGGGTAAATGATGTGTATGCAGGCGGTTTATCACCTATAAATACTGACGGAATAGATACACCAGATTATTTAGATACCAATTCTGATAATGAAGGCGGAACAGATACTGTAGAAGCCAATTTAAATCTCAGTGGATTAGTCGGCTCAAATGGTTTAGACAATAATATTGACACAATCGATAACTATACAGATCCAAATGGCAGCTTGAACTTCCCTTCTTTCTTACCAGATTCTGATGGCGATTTAAGTGCAGGTGGCGATGTCGATTTTAGAGATGCTACCTTTTCACCTCCAGATAATGACGGTGATGGTGTTATTGACAATGTTGATATTGACGATGATAACGATGGTATTTTAGATATTTTTGAAGGAGGCCTTGACACCGATGGCGATGGCATTAAAAATTCGTTTGATTTAGATTCCGATGGCGATGGCATTCCTGACAACATAGAAGCACAAGCAACGCTAAGCTATATACCCCCCAGTGGCAATGATGCAGACAATGACGGACTAGACAACGCTTACGATGCAGATAGTGGCGGATTTGTAATAACTTTTGCAAACCTTGTCAATACCGATGGTACAGATAATCCAGATTATCTTGATACAGATTCAGATAACCAAGGGGGCAATGATACCGTAGAGGCCAATTTAAACCTCTCAGGAAATGTTGGCAATAATGGTCTAGATAATAATATCGATACAGCAGATAATTATACAGATCCTAATGGCAGTATAAACTCTCCCTTATTTTTACCTGACTCCGATGGTGATTTACTAACAGGTGGTGATGTTGATTTCCGTGATGCTACCTTTTCACCTCCTGACAATGATGGTGATGGCATTGCAGATAATACCGATTTAGATGATGACAACGATGGTATTTTAGATATTATTGAAGGTAGTCTTGACACCGATGGCGATGGCATTAAAAATTCCTTTGACCTTGACAGTGATGGCGATGCTATTCCAGACAATGTTGAAGCACAAACAACACTTAATTATACACCTCCAGGCACTTTTACAGATGCTAATAACGATGGTTTAAACGATGTGTACGTGGGTGGTTTAACACCTGTTGATACCGATCTTGACGGTACAAAAGATTACTTAGATTCAGATTCGGACAACCAAGGCAGTTCAGACACTGCAGAGGCTGGACTAAGCCTTTCAGGAACAGTTGGTAACAATGGCTTAGATAACAACATTGACACAGCTGATAATTATACAGATGTTAACGGTACTATAAACAACCCCGCAACGCTCCCAGATGTTGATGGCGATGTTAATACAGGAGGTGATGTTGATTTCCGTGACAAAATTAACAATACAGATCACGATGGTGATGGTGTTTTAGATGCCGTAGATATTGACGATGATAACGATGGTATTCTAGATACTGTAGAAAATAGTTGTGGCCCCGTAGCAGGATATGACGCCTATTGGCCTCAAGAAAACAACACCAACGATACATCCGGTAATGGCCATAATTTAAAAAAAGGTACTGTTACTTTTTCAGCAACAAGTATCAGAGGCGTAGCTTCTGCTTCATTTGATGGCGCTGCCGATTTCTTAGAGTACAGCAATGGTAACTTTTTAAAACAAGCCATTACCAATTTTACCTATGCCTTTTGGGTAAAACCCATCAGCTTAACAGGTATCCAAACACTGGTAGAAGAAGGAGATACAAATATTGGAATCGCGGTAAGACTTAACGGCAATATTCTCGAAAATGCCTCTAGAGAAGGAGGTGCAGGAACCCAAACAAGTACCTCTAACTTCACATTTCCAAATGATGGCGCTTGGCATCATATTGCATTTGTTTATGCCAATGGTGTTGTTACCATGTATTTAGATGGCGCAACCAGCACATCTGTTAATACAGGATTTGGTACTTTAGGAGCACATGGCAAACAATCATTTGGCCGTAGTGACAAAGACTCATTTGGTTTTACAGGAAAAGGCAATTATTACGGTGGTTTAATGGACGACTTAATTCACTACCCTATTGCCTTAACACAAGCAGACATAACAAAATTGGTAAACGGCACTTGTGATACCGATAACGATGGTATTGGAGATAGCTTTGATATAGATAGTGACAACGATGGTATTGTAGATAATATTGAAGCCCAAACAACTGCAGGTTATCTAGCGCCAAGTGGCGTGGTTGATTCGCAAGGTCTTGATACAGCTTACACTGGTGGTTTAACACCTGTAAATACCGATGCTACAGACACCCCAGATTATATTGATACAAATTCAGATAATGATGCAGATTTAGACGCCCTTGAAGGGTGGGATATTGATAACAATGGTGTGGCCGATACCGTACCTGTAAATAATGACAACGATGGTGATGGTTTAGATGATGCTTACGATACCAATGATGGTTTACTCAACCCAACAAATGGTCAAACCCCAACAAGTTTCCCCGATAATGACAATCCCGGTAACGATAGAGACTGGCGTGAAGCTTACATAATAACACTCTTTGACAACTGCGTTATTTCAGCTTTCAATGTAAGTAATGAAAATTGGCGGGCAGCTACTATTGACGGAAGTCCTAGTAATTTAGCTACAAACAAAACCATCGTATTACAACCCCAACCAGCTACTTGGTCTGGTATAGATGGCAAACAACCTGGTGATATTAATCAGATTGATTTAGATAATTTCTGGACTGAATTATGGACACCCGATTTGGCTGCAAACGGATTAAGTACTAATTTTTCAGGCCTTTATGGCACATCGCTTACTTTTTGGTATAAAAACACCTCAGGTGTTTTATGGGCTTATGCAGGTGTAAAAGGAACCAATGGCGAAGAATATGAATTCAATTTCTTAAATCAAATTGTAAATCCAGTTGGATGGAATTTAATTACTGTACCACTTATTGAAACACAATGGACTACCTATTTCTCTAATAACAATGGTGTTAATACAGATCCAGGTGGAAATGCCCCCACCCAAGTTCAATTCTTAAACGTATTAAATAGCGTTAACCGTTGGGTATTCTCTGTAGAAGGTAATTTTGGACCAGATAATACTTCATTTGATCAATTCGGAACTTCCTGTGATGCCGGTGATGCTTCAGGAATAGCTTATGGCGAACCACGTCATAAAATAGAAACGAGCTCTGTGTTATATCTTGGTAGTGTTCTACCCGATGTTGATACAGGCGAATGGTTTGATGGCTTAGACGACAACTCAAATGGTAATGATGATGATTTAGCAGGTGTAGATGATGAAGAAGGTGTAAGCTTTACAAATCCTTTGGTAAAAGGCACAACAACCACATTTAATGTTACAGTAACCAACGCTACTGGTGTTAATAGTTATATCAATGCATGGATAGACTGGAATGGCAATGGCTCTTTTGCCGATACTGGCGAACAAATTGTAACAGAACAGATTGTAAACGGTTCTGCAACAGTCCCAATTAATATTGCTGTGCCTAGCACAGCAAGTTCAGCAACCTCTTACATAAGATTTAGAGTATGCTCTACAGCTGGCGATTGTATTACCTATAGCGGTGTGGCAAAAGATGGTGAAGTTGAAGATTATCAGGTTGTAATTATTGCCGATAATGATAGCGATGGTGTGGCAGATGCCACCGACCTTGATGATGACAATGATGGTATTTTAGATATTGTTGAAGGCACAGCAGATACCGATGGCGATGGCATTAAAAATTCATTCGACTTAGATTCTGATGGCGATGGGATTCCTGATAACATCGAAGCACAAGCTACCAATTCTTATACCGCTCCAGGTACTTTTACAGATACCAATAATGATGGTGTAAACGATGTGTATGCAGGTGGATTAACACCTGTTAATACTGATGGTGTTGATACAAAAGATTATCTAGATACAAATTCAGACAATCAAGGCGCTAATGATACAACAGAAGCCGGATTAACACTCTCAGGAACAATCGGCATCAATGGCTTAGACAATAGTATTGACACAGCAGATACCTATGCCGATGTAAATGGAACCATTAATGACCCAACCACCCTCCCCGATTCTGATGGTGATTTAGGTTCTGGAGGTGATGTTGACTTTAGGGATGCAACCAACTCAACACCAGATAATGATGGTGATGGTGTAGCAGATACAGTTGACCTTGACGATGATAATGATGGTATTGTAGATACCATTGAAGACCTTCCAACAAATGTAGATACAGATGGCGATGGTATTAAAAATTCTTTCGACTTAGATTCTGATGGCGATGGTATTCCAGATAATATCGAAGCACAAACAACAAGTGGTTATATTGCACCCAGTGGAAACGATTCAGACAGTGATGGCTTAGATAATGCTTACGACACTAGTAGTGGTGGTACAGCTATTACACCCATAAATACCGATGGTGCAGACACACCAGATTATTTAGATACCGATTCTGATAACCAAGGAACTAATGATACTCTTGAAGCTGGATTAACACTTTTAGGGACAGTAGGAAATAATGGTCTCGATAACAATATCGACACGGCCGACAATTATACAGATCCAAACGGAACAATCAACAACCCTTCCACACTGCCAGATACAGATGGCGATTTATTAACGGGTGGTGATGTAGATTTTCGTGATGCCAGCGATTCTTTAGATAATGACAACGATGGCATTCCAAACTCTACCGACTTAGATGACGATAACGATGGTATTCTAGATACCGTTGAAGGCACAGCAGATACAGATGGCGACGGTATAAAAAACAGTTTTGACCTTGATAGTGATGGCGATGGGATACCAGACAATATTGAAGCGCAAGCTACCAACTCTTATACCCCTCCAGGTACTTTTACAGATACCAATAACGATGGTGTTAATGATGTATATGCAGGAGGCTTAACCCCTGTAAATACCGATGGTGTAGATACAGCAGACTATATAGATACAGACTCAGATAACCAAGGTGCTAATGATACAACTGAAGCAGCATTAACACTCTCAGGACTTGTAGGTTCTAATGGTTTGGACAATAATATTGACACAATAGATAACTATACAGATGTTAACGGAACCATTAATGACCCAACCTCCCTGCCCGATTCCGACGGCGACCTTAACTTTGGTGGTGATGTTGACTTTAGAGATGCTACCAATTCACCTCCTGATAATGATGGAGATGGTGTTCCAGACGTAACTGACATCGATGATGATAACGATGGTATTTTAGACACCATTGAAGATGTCCCAACTAATGTTGATACCGATGGTGATGGTATAAAAAACAGCTTTGACCTTGATAGTGATGGCGACGGGATTCCCGACAATATTGAAGCACAGGTTACAGTAGGCTATATTCCACCCAGTGGAAACGATGCTGACGGTGATGGTTTAGATAATGCTTACGATATAAATAGTGGTGGTACAGCCATCACACCTATTAATACAGATGGTGTAGATACACCAGATTATTTAGATACTAATTCTGATAATCAAGGAGGTAACGATACTCTTGAAGCCGGATTAACACTTTTAGGAACTATTGGTAACAATGGCCTTGATAATAATATTGATACAGCTGATACCTATGCAGACCCTAATGGAACAATCAACAATCCTTCCGCACTGCCAGATACAGATGGCGATTTATTAACAGGTGGTGATGTAGATTATCGCGATGCTAGTAATACAACCGATAATGACAACGATGGCATACCCGATACCACAGATTTAGACGATGATAACGATGGTATTCTAGATATTGTAGAAACAACAGCCGACGCTGATGGAGATGGTATACCAAATGCATTTGACCTTGACAGTGACGGCGATGGTTTACCCGATAACGTAGAAGCCCAAGCTACAAATTCATATGTTGCACCCGGTACCTTTACGGATGCCAATAACGATGGTGTAAACGATATCTATGCAGGCGGTATTACACCCGTAAACACAGATGCTACAGACACCCCTGACTATTTAGATACAAATTCTGACAACGAAGGTGCTAATGACACCTCTGAAGCCGTCTTGGTATTGAGTGGTACAGTTGGTTCAAATGGTTTGGATAATAACATCGATTCCGTTGATGATTATTCCGATGTAAACGGTATAATTAACGACCCTACTACCCTCCCAGATTCTGATGGCGATTTACTAACAGGGGGCGATGTAGATTTCAGAGATGCCTTATTCACTCTTCTCGATAATGACAATGATGGCATTGCAGATAATATAGATTTAGATGATGACAACGATGGTATTTACGACAGTGTTGAAGGCACTAGCGACACCGACAATGATGGTATTAAAAATTCTTTCGACCTAGATTCCGACGGCGATGGAATTCCAGACAATGTTGAAGCACAAACAACTATTGGCTATGTAACACCCAATGCCGTTGTTAATACACAAGGTGTTGACACAGCATATATTGGTGGCCTAACGCCTGTTAATACCGATGGTGTAAATACCCCAGATTATTTAGATACCGATTCTGATAACCAAGGAACCAATGATACAACAGAAGCTGGATTAACACTCTTGGGTACAATAGGTATTAACGGTCTTGATAATAATATTGACACAGCAGACGATTATACAGATGTTAATGGTACCATTAACATACCAAGCAATCTGCCTGATGTTGATGGCGATGTTAATGCAGGTGGCGACGTTGATTATAGAGATGCTACCAATGATGATAATGATGGGGATGGCATTACTGATTCTATTGATATTGACGATGATAATGATGGTATTTTAGATATTGTTGAAGGAACAGGTGATACAGATGGCGATGGCATTAAAAATTCATTCGACTTAGATTCTGATGGCGATGGCATTCCAGATAATGTTGAAGCACAAACCACTACTGGGTACACAGCCCCAGGCACCTTCACCGATACCAATAACGATGGTGTAAACGATATTTATGCAGGGGGCTTAACTCCTGTAAATACCGATGGTGTTGATACAAAAGATTATATAGATACCGACTCAGATAATGATGGTACCAATGATACCACCGAAGCACAATTAGCACTATCAGGTACAGTAGGCACAAATGGTTTAGACAACAATATAGACAGTGTCGATAATTATACAGATCCAAACGGAAATATTAACAATCCTGCCAGTCTACCTGATGCCGACTTTGATGTAAACTCAGGTGGCGACGTAGATTATAGAGATGCCCTCTACAATCCAAATGACAATGATGGTGATGGCATTCCCGATTTTACCGATATAGATGATGATAATGATGGTATTTTAGATACTGTAGAAGATGCTGCCGCAAATGGAGATACTGATAATATTATAAACAGTTTCGATTTAGATTCTGATAACGATGGCATTCCAGATAACGTTGAAGCGCAACCAACCCTTGGTTATATCACTCCAGGAACCTTTACTGATATTGACGGAAATGGATTAAATGATATCTACGAAACGGTTCCAGGTGCAGGTACAGGTATCACACCTCAAAATACCGATGCCTTATTTACCATATCAGACACCATTCCAGATTATTTAGATACCGATTCTGATAACGAAGGTGCTAACGACACTGTTGAAGCCAATTTAAACTTATCTGGTACGGTAGGCAACAATGGCTTAGACAACAATATTGATACTACCGATACGTGGTCAGATCCAAATGGCTCTATAAATGTTCCTGTCTTCTTACCAGATTCCGATGGCGATGTAAATTCTGGTGGCGATGTAGATTACCGTGATAATACCAATGTGCTTCCTGATAATGATGGCGATGGTGTGGCAGATATAAACGATTTAGATGATGACAATGACGGTATCTATGACATTTTAGAAGGCGGACTAGATACTGATGGCGACGGTGTAAAAAATAGTTTTGACCTCGATTCCGATGGTGATGGCATTCCAGATAATATAGAAGCGCAAACCACAACAGGTTATACGGCTCCCGGTACCTTTACTGATGCCAATGGAGATGGTGTAAATGATGTATATGCAGGCGGTCTTACCCCTGTAAATACCGATGGCGTTGACACACAAGATTATTTAGACCTAGATTCAGACAATCAAGGTAATAATGATACAGCAGAAGCGGGATTAACCTTGACGGGAACTGTTGGTGCAAATGGCCTCGATAATAATATTGATACAATTGACGATTATACCGATGTTAATGGTACAATTAACGACCCAAAACTCTTACCAGATAACGATGGTGATGTTTTAACAGGTGGCGATGTAGATTATAGAGATATTACCCCTAGTAACACCCCCGGAGGTGTAACAGGCAATTTCTTATTATGGCTAAGAGCCGATAAAGATGTTACTGGCACAACAACAGTTACAGCTTGGAATGACCAATCAGGATTTAACAACAATGCAACGTCAATTAGCGCTCCTTCTCTTTTAGCCAATGGTATCAATTTTAATCCTTCTATAAACTTTAATGGGACTTCTCAGTTTATGCAAATTCCAGCTGGAATCTTTAAAAAGACAAATGTTAACGATGTGTGGACTTTTACCGTTCATAAAGTAAATTCTCTAAAAAGAGAATATGTTGTTAGAGAAAATCTAAAATCAAAACAATTCTATTTAAGAATTGATGATGCAGGGGGACTTTATAGATACCGATTAAATAAAAAAAATATTACAACTCAAGTGTCTACCACAATAAATCAATACAATCTTTGGACTTTTGGTAGTAGTACAGGAACAACAGGGCCATCAGGCACTAATAAATCTATTTATAAAGACGGCTTATTAGGTATATCTAGCAATACTGTTTCCAGTGATAAAGGAAACAACCAAACCATGTATATAGGGTCTCAAGATGCCGCCAATACAACAAGACTTATAGATGGCGGCATAGGCGAAATTATTATTATGAGCTCTATCCCAACAGCCTTAGACCAACAAAAAATTGAATCGTATTTAGCTATAAAATATGGCATCACACTAAACCCTACCAACAATAATGCAAGCATTATTGAAGGCGATTATGTAGCTGCCAATGGCACTACAAAACCATGGAACTATACGCTAAATAGTGCTTTCCATAACGATGTTGCCATTATAGGTCGCGATAATGCAACAGGGGTGTTAAACCAAAAACAATCTAAATCAATCAATGCAGATGCCTTAATTACTATGGGATTAGGTACCATTGCAGCAGATAATGCCAGCAATACCAATAATTTCTTAGCAAATAATAGCTTCTTAGCTTGGGGTAACAACGGAACAGTAGCCTTAGCAACCACCACCTCTACACTTATGTGCTCTCCAGAACTAACCCTAAACAGAACGTGGAAAGTAGTTGAAACGGGAACAGTTGGCACTGTAAAAGTAGCTGCTACAGCTGCTACCTTAAACGGTTTGTTAAACACACCCAATACTTTAAAATTACTTAAAGTTGCCGATGATGCTGCCTTTACAACAAATGTAGAATACATTCCATTAACTTTAGAAACTTTAAATGGCACGTCAGAATACACGGTATCTTATAACTTTAATGGTGTCAAGTATATTACATATACTGAACTTAACGCTATTGTTTGGAGTGGAGACACTGCTGCTTGGAGAGGCGGAACAGGTCAGGGAGGAGCACCTCATGCCAGTAATGATACTGCTAAATTATTGATTGTCGATGCACAATCATCACAAACAAATGGCTTTATTACCGCACCTGCTAACGTAAATTGCGCTTGGATTAAACAAAACTCTAAGCTGATGGTTAACAATAATAATTCATTAACCATTCAAAATCAATTACAATTAGATGGCGAAATTAGAATGATTGGCAATGCACAATTAGTACAAAAACACACCGGGACTTCCCAAATAACGGGTACTGGAAAAATATATATTGACCAGCTGGGTACTACAACAACTACTTTTCAATACAATTATTGGTCATCACCAGTTGTAGGTGTTGGTTCAAATACTTTTACGCTTCAAAATTCCCTAAAAGATGGTACCATTCCAACATCAGAAAAGAGTAACCCACCAAATATAACATTTACTAATGCTTCTTATGATGGCGCCAGAACAAGCCCCATCACTCTGGCCGATTATTGGATATTTACTTATATCAATAGCAGTACTGCTGCTGGCTGGGTTCAAAAACGCAGCACTTTAAGCATCCCTCCACCCCAAGCCTTTATTATGAAGGGTCCTGGCGGAGGTACTCAAAACTACACCTTTATTGGCACGCCAAACGATGGTACTTATACAAGCACTATTTCAGCCGGTAATTTAAGCCTTTTAGGGAACCCTTATCCTTCTGCCTTAGATGCCGATAAGTTTATTTCAGATAATTCAGCTTCAATTGTTGGTACTTTATATTTCTGGGAAATGCAAGGCGATTCTGGAAACCACCTGTCTTTAGGATATATAGGAGGTTATAGTATTCGCAATTTAGGCATGGGTGTTGCAGCCAATACAGATGTTTCTGGTATTGCAGGCTTGGGTAATGGCACCTATCACGCCCCTGGAAAATACATACCTGTTGCGCAAGGGTTCTTTGTGTCGAGTGCTACTGGAGGTACCATTACTTTCAATAATAGCCAGCGCTTTGCACAACCAATTGATGGTTTGAACTCTTTCTTCTTTAAAGCTAAAAAAGAAGAAAATCCAAAAATTGGGCAATCTGATATTACAAATAAAGCGAACAGAATATTACCACCTGAACAACAAAATTTACTGCCGCAATTAAAATTAGGTTTCGAATACCAAGACCCCGATGGCAAATACATTCACCGTCAGATTGGTGTGAACTTTAAAAAAGGAAATACAACTGCTAATGAAGATGGCTATGACAGTTATATGTTTGACCCTCAAGCTACCGATATGTATTTTAAATTTAGTGGCGATCCTACCAAATACGCTATTGCAGGTTTGGGCGAATTTAAAAACACCACTCAAATTCCTTTAGAAATCGAAATATCCACCGCTGGAGATGTCAATTTTATGGTAGATAATAGTGCCATTCTTAACGGAACTATTTTTATCAAAGATGTTGCTGCAAGAAGATTTTACAATATCTCTAACGGCGTCATTACTTTACATTTAGAGGCAGGAAACTACCAAGATCGCTTCTATGTAACTTTTGGTAATGAGACCACTTTGGGTGTAGATGATTTATTGCAAAATCAAGTGATTCTTTATTTTGATAAATCTGCTTCTGAAGTTGTTATCAAAAAAAATAACATCATCCTACAAAATGCCTCATTGTTCAATGTTCTTGGTCAAAAAGCACACTATTGGAAAACTATTGAAGATGCAAGCGAAATTAGACTTCCTGTTAAAAATATCAGCAGTGGTATTTATATAATTAATATCAATACCGATAAGGGTATTATTTCTAAAAAATTATTTGTCAATAAATAGAATTTTTAATTAATTTAAAAAGAGCGGGCTTATAAAAGCCCGCTCTTTTTTATAGATACCTGTTTATATCTGTTTGCGCAGGAATCTCTTTTGGCTTTTTATCTTTAATAAAAAGACACGCCTGCAACGGGCCTTTTAAAATTATAGAACGGCCTTTAACTGCCAACCAACTTCCTTCCCGCAATCCCAAAACAGCTGTGGTATTAAAACCATGATACTCTGCAATACGTGTTTCGCGTGTTTCGCCTTTGTGTGTGGAATCTGGATCTGGATCTAAATAATGTGGATTTATATTAAAAGGAACAACACCCAAGGTGGTAAAACTTGGCGGATAAACAATAGGCATGTCATTGGTAGTCTGCATCGTCAAACCACAAATATTACTGCCTGCGCTGGTTCCCAAATAAGGTACTCCTTTTTCAATAAGCGTCTTTAAAAGCGCCATCAAATTAAATTTATACAGTGTAGAAACCAATAAAAAGGTATTACCGCCGCCCACAAAGAGACCTTTGGCTTCTTTTAAAGCTTCTTGTGGATTTTTAAATTCATGAATACCTTTGATGGCAATACCAATCGAAGAGAATGCTTTTTTTGCCAAAGCTGTATAATCATCATAATTCATACCGCTGGGTTGCGCATAGGGTATAAAAACAACTTCAGGTACATTATCATACAATTTCGATAATTCTGGAAATAAATAGTCCAAATAACCACTGCCATGTACCGTTGATGTACTTGCTACAATTAAATTTTTCATAGCCCTTATAATTATTTAACATCAATTAAAGCTGTCCAAATACTCAAGGTATCTTTATCAATACGGGTCCATACTGGTCTTACAACCCCATTGAAACTGCTAATATTTAAATAGTCGCCAAAAAACAGTTGTGTGTTGGGCTCAAAAGGCGATTCGGAAATGGTGGTGTTGCTAAAATTTGCGCCACCATCTGTAGAAACTGCCAAAACCACATCTGTAAAATTATTGGTGTATTTACTTCTGTCGTAATAAACAATATAAAGATAGCCTGTTTTAGGATCTACGCTCATCCACGTTAAAAACTGATGTGTTTTTGTAGTATCCTGATTTACCTTTATTGGTTTACTCCATGTGATACCTTTGTCATCTGATTTTACAATAAAGACATCGGTATTATCTGTACCATTTCGTTGGTCAGAAAAATTAATATACACGGTTCCTTTATATTTGTTTTCGCTGATATCAACACCCGTAACAGGCATGCCATTGGTACGATTCAGACCCGGCAAATCAAAATTCCACCCTCCTGGCTGGTCTGTAGCCACAATATCTTTGTCCAGCCATGTCAATCCGCCATCGGTACTTTTATCAAAGTATATCTTATTGTCATAACTCCAAGCCACATAAATTGCGCCATTCGGTCCAACCGATGGCACAGCCCCTTCTGTGGTTTTATCATCATCCAACGCGTTACCTTCAAATTGGGACAGTTTAACTGGCTTGCGCCAAGTCAACCCATCATCGGCAGATTTAGAAAATAAAATCCGTGATTTATCCTCTGGATTTTTACTGTTGTATTTGTCAAATTCTGTCCAAGTAATGTATATTTCATTGTTAAACGGATTTACAGTTAGCCATTCTTTATCTTGTTGTTTGGGCACATTCAATCCCACACCAACACCATCACTCCATGTTTTACCACCATCAGTCGATTTTTGTACCACCATTCTGTCAAGAATTCTTTTACTGCGCCAATTGGTGCCCTCAGGATCCGATAAATGGGCATAATAAAAATTGCCTTTGGTATCGGCAGTAATACACGGATCGCCCCATACACCCATGGTAGATTTAATTTGATTGGTTTGCCATGTTTTACCCCCATCAACAGAAGTGTGGTAAAAATTAATAATTGAGCCCACCACAATATTATTTGTATTGGTGGGATTGATAAAAATACTGGGTTCTGAAGGTCCCAAACTTTTACCCCGTTTCTGCTCAAATATTTTTACATTTTTAAAAGAAGTAATGGTAACTTTAGACTCAGAACTTTCTTGCGAAAGTATATTTTTACAAGAAAATAGTAATGATAAACTAAAAATAAGTAGGTACCTCATAACAATTTTTATATTTTTACAACATTCAAAAATACACATTTTACACAATGTCTTTAAAAAAAATCGCGATACTCCTTTTAATTCCTTTAATGGGATTTACAGCTCATAAGTATTACTTGAGCTTAACACAAATAGATTACAAACCTCAGGAAAAGACTTTGCAAATTTCTATGCGCCTTTTCATTGATGATATTGAGAAATCATTAGAGTCAAATTTTAGAGAAAAATTTAATCTAGACACCCCTAACGAGTTGCCAAAAACAAATAATTATATTGCCTTCTACCTAAACAATCATTTTAGGGTAACCGTTAATAATAAACCTACCAATTACACATTTTTAGGCAAAGAATACGAAAATGATATCGTTTATTTTTATATTGAAATAGACAGTGTGCCACCAATTAAAAGTATCGGCGTTCAAAATACCATTTTAATGAACGCATTTGACAGTCAAAAAAACATTATCAAACTCAATATAAACAACCAGAAAAAAACCATGCTTTTAAACAAATCAAATGATAAAGATTTGTTAAATTTTTGATAAAAAACCTTAAACCTCCTTAATTTTTTTAGTTTTAGTCTTTATTTTAAACCATCCTTTTATGAAAAAAATAGCCTACCTATCACTTGCACTCGTGTTTATTACAGCGACACTCTTTGCCCAAGAACAAAAACCCGATAAAAAGGGCCATTATAATATCAGCAAATTCAGACAATTAAAAAACGAACTTGCCACACCCAACATGTTTAGAACAGCCTCTGGAGCACCTGGCCCAGCCTATTATCAGCAACAAGCTGATTATAAAATGGACATTGTTTTAGACGATAAAACTCAAAAATTAAGTGGCGAAGAAACCATCACTTATTTTAACAATTCGCCTGATGTATTAACTTATTTATGGGTACAATTAGATCAAAACATGCGGGCTCCTAATTCAAAAACACCCGATATTCAAGCGGGAGGTCCGGGTTTTGGTTACAAACCCAAGCAATATATAGAAAACTTTATGGGAAAACCTTTTCAGGGTGGTTTTCATATAGACTATGTAAAAGATACCAATGGCAATGCCATAAAATACACCATTAACCGCACCATGATGCGTATTGATATTCCCACACCCATGCAGCCAAATTCTAGCTATTCTTTTAAAATAAAATGGTGGTATAATATTAACAATCACGTTGCTAAAAGAGGACGTTCTGGTTTCGAGCATTTCGAAAAAGATGGTAATAATTTGTATATCATCGCCCAATTCTTCCCAAGAATGGCTGTTTATAACGATGTTGAAGGATGGCAAAACATGCAATTTTGGGGCCGTGGCGAATTTGCATTGACTTTTGGCAATTACACTGTTAATATTACCACACCGGCCGATCATATTTTAGATGGCACTGGTGTGATGCTTAACCGCAAAGACATGTTCACTAAAAAACAATGGAAACGTTATCAAAAAGCCACAAAATCTTTTGACGAGCCCGTTGTTATTGTAACCCAAGAAGAAGCCGAAGAAGCCGAAACAAAGTTTTCTAACAAGACTAAAACTTGGCAAATGCACGCCACAAATGTGCGGGACTTTGCCTTTACCAGCTCACGTAAATTTATATTTGATGCCATGGCTGTAAAAATTGGCGACAGAACAGTAATGGCAGAGTCATTATACCCCAAAGAAGGGAATCCACTTTGGGGTGCGTATTCTACCAAGGTTGTGGCCAATACATTAAAAATATATTCCAAACACCTGTTTGATTACCCCTATCACAAAGCCATTTCTGTGCATTCAAAAAGACAGGGCATGGAATATCCAATGATTTGTTGGAATTACGGACGGCCCAATCCCGATGGTACTTATTCGCAGCGCACAAAAAATGGCATGATTGGCGTTATTACACACGAAGTGGGGCACAATTGGTTTCCCATGATAGTAAATTCTGATGAACGCCAATGGACATGGATGGATGAAGGCCTCAATTCGTTTACCGAAATGTTAGCCGAAGCTGCCTTTGAAAAAGATTTTCCTTCAAGAGGTTTTCCAAAAAACATTACCAGTTATATGGATGGTGATCAAAGTAAAATTGCCCCTATAATGAGCCAATCTAATAACATCTATCAATTTGGAAGCAACGCTTATGCCAAGCCTGCTGCCAGTTTGTACATTTTAAGAGAACTTATTCTAGGGCACGATTTATTCGACAAAGCCTTTAAAACTTATGCCCAAAGATGGAAATTTAAACACCCCTCGCCTGCCGATTTCTTTAGAACAATGGAAGATGCCTCAGCAACCGATTTGGATTGGTTTTGGCGCGGATGGTATTACACAACCGATTATAACGATATTGGCATTAAAAATGTGAGCAAATATGTGGTGAGTACCACTCCTAACAAACGTGCCAAATTTATTGCAAAACGTTATGGCATCGATTTAAAAAATTATGTCTTTTTAGTTGATACAGAAAGTGACGAGTATTCGCCAGAAATGGAAAAAATTAAACAGCCTACCAAAGAATTAAAAATACTGGACGATTATCTCACTAAAAACTTTACTACAGCAGAACGCAAAGCCCTTAAAAATTCAAAATATTTTTACAAAGTAACTTTTGACAAACCAGGAGGCCTGGTTATGCCCATAGTGATAAGAATTACTTATGACGATGGCAGTATTGAAAATAAATACTACCCTGCTCAAATTTGGCGCTTTAATGACAAAGAAGTTACCAAAATGCTTGCATCTGATAAAGCCATTAAATCTATCGTATTAGACCCCGATTTACTGACAGCCGATGTCAATCTCAAAAACAATTCATGGCCTAAAAAGGTAGAAGAAAGCAAGTTTGATAAATTTAAAAAGAAAATAAAAGAATAAGCCAAACCACTGTACACTAAAAATACACAGGTTTACATAAAGCATGAAATGCTATTTTAAAATTATTGATTAGGATTGAAGTCGGAAGATGGGAGCTTGAAGATTACTTCAGGCTTCGGGCATCAAGCTTCAGACCTTAAAATTTGTTAAAACTGAAAGTCTTGTACTAAAAGTACCGCGTTTTAACTAGCTAATAAGACCAATAAACATTTTTCCCTGGGGGTCTTTGCCCCTATCTACAGATAGTCGGGTTCGATAGAAAGACAGTCTCCGCACTAACTGAAATGTCTTAACGAGGGCAAGCCTTTGGCGTGGGCGTGGTTATCTCTCCCTGGTAGCAGGCTCTTGAAGTAGGGTAACTTCTTTTCAAAAGATTACCCCGTCACTTTGTTCCTCGCAAAAACGTAACTTGTTGTTTTCTGTATATAATTTGTTTGCTTACAAAAAGGCAAATAAATTTTGGCCAGTTTCTCTTTCATTTTTTTGCTTCTCCAAAAAAACGAAACAAAAAAAGGAGCCTTTTTCGAGGTGTTTTTCATCATTACTGATGAAAACCGCAAATCAAATACTAAATTTCTTCCAAGGCTTCTGAAATTTTTAACGTATTTGATTTGTTACACAGGCGAAAAAGTTTTGAATGCTTACTTCAAACCAATAATGTCTTAACGAGGTCACGCCTTTGGCGTGGGCGTGGTTATCCCACCACGGCGGGCATTGAAGCACAGTAACAATCGTTGTGGAGATTAACCTGCCCGACAGTATCATTCTGGCGGGAGGCCGAGAAATCTAATAATTCTTTAACATTTTTTATGTCAAAGAAACGCTGTTCTGTTGCTTAATTTCGCTTATTATAAAGGCACTATGCGTGCTGCCAATATAATTTAAGGTGGTGAGCTTGGTATTGATAAAATTACGGTACGCCTGCATGTTCTCTACAATTACTTTTAGAATATAATCGTAATCGCCACCAATATTATAGCATTCTAAAACTTCATCAAAATCAAGCACATCATTTTCAAATTTTTGGATGTAATCATGCGAATGTTTGATGAGTTTTATTTGACAAAAAACGATAAAATTTTTATCTATTTTATCCTTGTTTAAAACAGCCACATACTTTTCAATAACCCCCGATTTTTCCAACTTCTTAATGCGTTCATAAACAGCTGTAACTGATAAATTTAATTTTGAAGCCAAAATTTTTATAGCCACTTTACTGTCTTTTTGTAAATAGTAAAGTAATTTTTTATCGGTTGTATCTAAAGCCATAATGTAATATTTTCATATAAACACAATTATAAGCATAATAATTGTAATTATTACTTATTATTTTATAATATATAGTTTTAATTACTGTATTTAAATATATATATTGATATATTTATTGATATTTAGTTATTTTACAATAAGTTTTAAAATTATTTATTATGGAAACTAAAGCCGCAAATAAAATTCAAGACCTCCAATATTTTGGCGAATTTGGAGGCGTAAACCCTTCAATATCCGACTCTTCTACTTATACTTTTTTGGCTGCCAAATCAATGATGGATACCTTTGAAGGACAAGCCAAAGGTTGTTATTTATACGCACGCCACTCGAGTCCGAGTAACTTGTATTTATCCGAAGCTTTAGCCGCTATGGAAGGTACTGAAACTGCCAATGTAGCAGCTTCTGGCATGGGGGCTATCACATCTACATTACTTCAATTGTGCAGTGCAAACGACCATATTGTTTGTTCGCGCACCATTTATGGTGGCACTTATGCCTTTTTAAAAAATTTCGCACCAAAGTTTAATATCACAACATCGTTTGTCGCTATTACAAATCTCAAAGCTGTTGAAGCTGCCATCACAAAAAAGACCAAAGTACTTTACTGCGAATCGGTTAGCAACCCACTTTTAGAAGTAGCCGACATTATCAGCTTATCTAAATTGGCAAAAAAATACAATTTAACATTGGTGGTTGACAACACATTTTCGCCTTTAAGCATCACACCAAAATTGCTTGGCGCCGACATAGTTATTCATAGTTTGACAAAATATATTAACGGCACCAGCGATACTGTAGCAGGCGTTGTATGTGCTTCAACAACATTTATAGAGAGTTTGAAAAATGTGAATGATGGCGCGAGCATGCTTTTAGGGCCGGTTATGGATAGTATGCGTTCTGCAAGTGTTTTAAAAAACATGAGGACCTTGCACATCCGCATAAAAAAACACAGTGAGAACGCCCTGTATTTGGCACAGAAATTTGAACAGAATGGCCTCCGTGTTTTATATCCGGGTTTAAAATCACATCCACAAAATGCGCTTTATAAAAGCATGTACAATACCGAATTTGGTTTTGGCGGTATGTTGGCTTTTGATGCAGGAAGCCTAGAAAAAGCTGATGCCTTAATGGAGCTTATGCAGGAAAATAAGTTGGGGTATTTGGCTGTGAGTCTCGGTTTTTATAAAACCCTCTTTAATGCCCCCGGCACAGGTACCTCTTCTGAAATTCCAGAAGACGAACAAGCAGCCATGGGGCTAACTGCGGGTCTTATCCGTTTTTCTATTGGTTTAGATAATGATATTGAACGCACTTATAGGGCTATGAAAAAATGCCTTGTTAAAGTAGGACTGCTTTGATTTATTTAAACAATTCAAGCTGCGCACATTTTTGTTAAAATATTTTAATAAGTAATTTAAAAAAATAATATAAAATGTCTTAACGAGTCCCCGCCTTTGGCGTGGGCGTGGTTACCTTACCCTAGTGGACGGATTTTAAAGTACCGTAACAAATATATTCTGAACGGTTTCTTTTTCATTTTTTTGCCTCTCCAAAAAAACGAACCAAAAAAAGGAGCCTTTTTCGAGGTGTTTTTCACCAATAAATCTGATGAAAACCGCAAATAAAATACTAAATTTCTTCCAAGGCTTCTGAAATTTTTAACGTATTTGATTTGTTACACGGGCGAAAAAGTTTTGAATGCTTACTTCAAAATAATCTCTTAACGAGGTCACGCCTTTGGCGTGAGCGTGGTTATCTCACCCTAGTGGGCAGGTATTTTCAATTTATAGGGTACGGCGGTAGGCGGGCCCACCCGAACGTAGCTTTTCGGTACGGGCAGGCCACGTCACATCGTTCCTCGCAAAAATGTTCTTGCAAAAAATTATAAACGCAGTGTGCTGATTTGAAGCAATCTTTTTCATAATAATGAGATTGCTTCTTCATTTCGCTCCGCTTCATTCATCGCAATGACGTGACTTGTTGTTTTCTGTACTTAATTTGTTTGCTTACAAAAAGGCAAATTAATTTTGGGCAGTTTCTCTTTCATTTTTTTGCTTCTCCAAAAAAACGAAACAAAAAAAAGCGCCTTTTTCGAGGTGTTTTGTAGGTCATATTGAAGTAGCTAAAGGTACTGTTATGATAAATTTAGTCCCTTTTTCTAAAACACTTTCTATGGCTAACTTGCCGTTGAGCAAAGTAATCCGGCGTTCTATGTTTTTAAGCCCTGCCCCTTTTTTCTCTTTTTTAATCTTTTCAAAATCAATACCCACACCATCATCTTCAATAAGCAATATTAAATTGTTATCGGCTGTTTTTTCAAAACTTACACTGGCTTTTTTAGCCAGTGAATGACGCACAATATTGGTACTTATTTCTTGAGTAACCCTAAATAGGTTTGTCTTAATTTCTTTAGCAATATCCTTTTCTAAAAGATTTTTACAGGTAAATTTAAAGTTGATATTTTTTGATTTGCTAAAATCGTTACAAATTTGTGCAATGGCTTTTATCATGCCTTTTTCTTTGAGCTGTTTTGACATCAAACCGTGTGAAATATTCCTAGCATCTTCTATGGCACTCAGATTAAGCTCTCTCACTTTAAGCAAATATTGGGCTTTGTCTTTAAGGCGGTCTTTGTTTTGTTTGATAAGAATTTCTATGTACATGGCCTCTGCTGCCAATATCTGACTGATACCATCGTGTAATTCTTCGCCAAAATGCGCTTTTTCTTCTTCTTGGGCTTCAATAAAAGCATTGAGATAATCGCGTTCTAATTGGCGTTTTTCGGTAATATCTTCTTGTACGCCAATAAAATGGGTAATCTCTCCAGAGCTATCTTTAACAGGCGAAATAGTAGCAGAAACCAGATACTTCCTGTTGTCTAAGCTTTTGTTAACAAACTCGCCCCGCCAGATTTTACCCATTGTTATGGTATCCCATAGATTTTTATAATAAGCATCCTCTTGGTCACCTGATTTTAATATACGTGGGTTTTGACCTATGGCTTCCTTATATGAATAACCACTCAATTTGCTAAAAGTGGGATTTACATATTCTATACAGCCTGCTCTGTCGGTTATAACAATAGCGGCTGGACTTTGAATCATGGACTGATTGAGCAATTGTATCTTTTCGTAATCTTGTGCCTGCTTTATAACCTGACTAATATAGGTGGCTATGTGTTCTAGTAAAGCAATATCTTCTTTTTTAAACGCATCTGTATCTGTATAACTTTGAACAGTCATGACGCCTATGGCTTTATTAGCCTCAATTAAAGGAACACCTACCCATATTTTTGAAGGTTTCCCTAGAAGTTTAGCTTCGCCACTTTTATCTAGGTCTTCAAATTCTGTATGCCTTAAAACAGTTGTCTTCTTTTTACGTAACACATAAGCTGTAAGAGATTTTCCATATGGAAATGATTTACCTTGTAAGTCAGCGTCTTCACCAGCCACATAGGGCAAACTAAATGTTTGTTTTTCAGGATTGCACAGGGCCACATAAAAATTTGAGGTATCTATAAATGTGCTCAAACTGTCTTTAACAAAAGGCAACAAGTCTTCTATTTTTGGATTTGAATGGGCATATTTACTTATGTCAAAGATAATTTTTTTGATTTGCTCTTCTCTATAACGTTGGGTTATGTCTACGCCAATATTTATATACGTTTTACCAACCCCTTTAGAAATATGCCATTCTATATGTCTAAAACCGCCTGCTTTTGTTTTTATTTTTCTATAAGTTACTCTTTCGGTTTTAGGACCACTCTGATACAAATAATTAGTAACGGCTTCTTGAACCTTTTTAGCTTCGGCTGCCGTTTCATAAGTTTTGTTCCACCACCCTTGTCCTAACAGTTCTTCGGGCTCATAACCCAATACTTGTTTTACGCTGGGCGATACATAAATTATATTAGAATGGCCATCGTTAACCAACACCATAGAATTTAATCTGCTTAAAATGGCATCCGATTGTTTAAGATTTTCTTCGGCTTGTTTGCGTTGGGTAATATCTTGAATGGTGCCTGTTATCTTTTTGCGGTTGCCTTTATTATCAAACACTTTTTTTAAATGTGCCAAAACCCAAATAATTTTTTTATCCTTTGGTCTTATGACTCTAAATTCATGTGAAATATTTACCAATTCACTCTCGTCAAAAAAGTGCTTCATCTGTCCGTAATCATCAGGATGTGCTAAGGTTTTCCACCCCTCAACATCTCTTTTAAAAGACTTGTCAATACCCGCAATATTATTGAGTAAAGTTGATGTTTCAAATGTACTTGTGTTGTCATAAAAAATAAAAGTGCCCAAGCCTGTTATATTTTGCGCCTCTTCTAACTTTTTATGGCTTTCTATTAAGGCCTGTTCTGCCAACTTGCGTTCGGTTATATTATTAATAGTAAAAAGAGCCTTTCCTTTATCACCTACCATCACCACCTTTAATATGGTGTTGATTGTTTTGCCCGTTTTGGTTACAAAATCTATTTCGCTTTCTAAACTTCTTTTGTTGAGAGCAATGGCCAACAAACCTTTTTTGTAAAGCTTTAAATGTTCTTCATTAAAATGCGCCTTTAAATGTTGACCAAACTCTTTCTTATCGGCCACCTCAAACAAATCTAAAAGGCTTGCGTTTACATTTAAAATAGTGTCTTTAAATGCACATCTTAGCACAAAATCGGGGTGGCTGTCTAAATAGGCTTTTAAGTTGGGTACTTCTTGCTTTTTATCATTCAGAAGTTGGATTACTTCAGAGTAATCATCTTCCCAAATACCAATGGGGTTTTCATCAAATAAACTTTTAAACCTTTGGTGGCTTTGTTCTAAAATTTCTTCATCATTTTTGCGTTTAGTGACATCCTGTATCACACCTATTACAGCAATATCGCTTTGATTATCAACACCCTCTAATTTACTAGCGACATGGTGAATCCAACGCGTTTTACCATCTTGTTTTCTGATAACCCTGTAGGTTAAATCGAAAGAAAAATCACCAGTTACTGTGTTGTCATAGAAAATTTTTGGCAAGACATCTCCATCATCTGGATGGACAATTTTTTTCCAATCACCTAAAATATTATTGCCTTTTTTATAGCCTACCAAATCTAAAATAAAATCGGAGGCTGTCCATTCTCTTGTACTTAAGTTAAAAGTATAATACCCCAGATTTGAAATGTCTTGTGCTTTTTCTAAAAAATAATTGTTGCGCTTTAATTTTTCTAAAAGATCCTTTTGAACAGATTGCAATTTTTTTCTATCTACCTTGACATACCGCAAGGTAATAATGGTAAAAACCAACCAAGCAATGGCAATTATGATCAAGACCACTTGAAATATATAAAAAACACTGTTTTGGTGTGTCGCCCTTTTTTTAAGCCGCGCATCTAAAGTATTGATATTGTTGATTATTGAATTAAAAACCACATCGTGAGTGGCCTTTGCTTCAGGAGATTTTTTTTCCTTTAAAAGGACTTTAAAGTGTGCTATTTGTTTTATAAGATTCTTAATTCTTCCCCTTTCTTCTTTAGAAATAAGAAGAAGCAAAGGGTCGTCCCATTTTTTTTCGAGTAATGTATTTAGAAGGCTTACGGTGTTTGTGAGAAAGAGATGTTTAGCTTGTAATATAGTTAGGGTAGGGTCTTCTTTCTCAAGATGCGCATAAACAAGGGCTAAGCGTATCTGTTCTAAACTAGCAATTTTAAGTTTGTGTTCGGTTTGTACATGATAGCGCGCCAAAGTAAATATAAATAACAGGCCTATCAAAAAAAAGCCCACAGCTATAACTAATCCTTTTTTAGGGCTGCTATAAGCCACTGTCTTTATATATTTAAAACACATTTACTAAATAAGTAAAAAAAAAGCCCTTTAAAATAATGTAATTTATAAGGTGCAATAAATTCGAAAAATAAAATTCTGTCATAAAATATTAAAAAGGGGGGGGGGAATCAGAATTTGGTGCAATTTAATAAATATATTATACATAGAAGGTATTTTAATCTTTTATATTGTGTACTTTCCTGAAATAGGTTGACTAAAAATTAAACATTTAATTATAGTCACTTATGAAAACACAAAATGAACACTGGCGAAAAAAAAGCTATCAAAAAGTAACTTTAGAAACCAAACTTTTAGTCGTTGACCAAATTCTAAACGGTCAGATCTCTACCAATTTTGCTTCTAAAAAATATGATGTTCCCAGAACTACCATTACCTATTGGTTAAGAAAATACAGTACATTAGCACAACAAAATACAGGTATGAGTAAACAAAACGAAATTAAAAAACTAAAGGAACGTATCGAGGAATTGGAGTTTGTCAAAGACTTCCAGCAAGATATTATTGCAGATATGGAACTTATTACAGGAGTCGATATGTCAAAAAAGTCATTGCCCAAAACATTAGCAAAAGAGATAGAACTAAAGAAGAAAAACCGTTTAAAAGAAAATGGTTCTATGAGTGTTTTGGGATTACTAAACAAGCCTTCTACAAAAGACTCAAAACCCAACAAAAACAACAAATAGACTATCAAAATTTAATTACAATGGTCAAAGACTACCGTAAAAAAGTAGGATCTAAAACAGGAGGTATTAAACTCTACACAGAGCTTAAACAAGACTTTATAGACGCTGATATTAAAATAGGTAGAGACAAGTTCTATAGCTTCTTAAGACTTAATAAACTATTGGTTCCTAAAACAAAAAACTACATCACAACTACTAATTCTAAGCATATGTACAAAAAATATAAAAATCTTGTAAAAGATCAAGCTCCTAATAGACCAGAACAACTTTGGGTAAGCGACATCACTTACATTAAAACCCAAAAGGGTCATAATTACCTTGCATTGGTTACAGACGCTTATTCTAAGCAAATAATGGGCTATAAACTCGACAATCATATGAGAACATCGCTTTGTACTGATGCGCTAGCTATGGCTATTAAAAATAGAAAATATCCTAATCAAAAAATCATACATCACTCTGATAGAGGTTTTCAATACTGCAATCCTAAATACACAGAATTTGCTGAACAAAATGGAATAATAATGAGTATGACAGAACAATACGACCCTTATGAAAACGCGGTTGCAGAGCGAATTAACAGAACCCTTAAATACGAATATGGCTTAAAGAAAACTATTAAAAATACAGACTTAGCTCAAAAAATGACTCAACAAGCTGTTTATATCTATAACAATTTAAGAACCCATTTTAGCCTCGATTTAAGAAAACCAGCCGAAGTACATTTAAATCCGAATATCAAATATAAATCCTATCGGAAAAATAATGTAAATTTGACTGAACTAACAATTTAAAAACTGACCTAGTTCAAACTATTTTTTTGCCCTCTAAACGGCTAAAAAAAATCTTTTGAACGGTCAAAATTAACAATAAAAAAAGGTCAACCTATATCAGTATAATACATTGTCTAAAAATTAAATATTTTAATCACTTTGCTAATCTAAAGGAGGTAGGTCACGTCATTTCGTTCCTCGCAAAAACGTTCTTGCAAAATTATAAACGCAGTGTGCTAATTTAAAGCAATCTTTTTCAAAATAATGAGATTGCTTCTTCATTTCGCTTCGCTTCATTCATCGCAATGACGTAACTTGTTGTTACATCGAACTCAGGTTAATGATGTCTTAACGAGGTCACGCCTTTGGCGTGAGCGTGGTTATCCCGCCATGGCGGGTAGGTATTTTCAATTTATAGGGTAGCGTACGCACCAACCGAAGTGCTTAAAAAAATTACTTATGATTGGAATACCAAATTTCAAACCAAAAAATTTGTAGAAACTGAAATTCTGCTGCTAAAACCACGGCGCCTTTACTAACGAATGATGCCAATAAACATCTAATGCTTTATCAAAAAGTCGGTAATATTGGCGGCAATACGTTGAATGACATTAGAGGTATCTTCTTTTACAAAGGCTTCGCCTAAAATGTTTTCGTACAGCTCAATATAACGCTCCGAAATTTCCTGTATTTTGGCGTCGGTCATTATAGGAATTTGTTGCCCTTCGAGGCCTTGAAATCCGTTTTCAATCAACCATTCGCGTACAAATTCTTTTGAGAGTTGTTTCTGTTTTTCGCCTCTGTCTTGGCGTTCTTGATAGCCATCAGTATAAAAATACCGCGATGAGTCGGGTGTGTGAATTTCGTCAATCAACATTATTTTACCAGCCTTGTTTTTACCAAATTCATATTTGGTATCCACCAAGATAAGGCCACGTTTGGCAGCCATTTCTGTGCCGCGTTTAAAAAGAGCCACGGTATATTTTTCTAAATCTTCATAATCATTTTGTGATACAAGCCCTTGTGTCAAGATGTTTTCTCTTGAAATATCTTCGTCGTGTGCCCCGTTGTCGGCTTTGGTAGTTGGGGTAAGTATGGGTATGGGGAATTTGTCGTTCTCTTTCATTCCATCAGGCATAGCCACGCCACAAATAAACCTTTTACCCGCTCTGTATTCGCGCCAAGCATGACCCGACAAATACCCCCGAATAACCATTTCGACCTTAAAAGGTTCGCACAAATGGCCTATGGCCACGTTTGGGTCTGGAATACTGATAATCCAATTGGGGACAATGTCTTTGGTCTTGGCCATCATTTTGGCGGCAATTTGATTGAGTATTTGCCCTTTAAACGGAATTTGCTTGGGCAGCACCACATCAAAAGCCGAGAGCCTGTCGGTGGCTATCATTACCAAATAAGTATTGTCAATATTATAAACTTCGCGGACTTTACCTCTGTAAACCGATTTTTGTTTGGGAAAATTAAAATGCGTGTGATTAATTGTTTGCATAAAATATTTTTAATAAGTGTTAGCGTTCAGTAATGATATCGTTATAAGCATCAATAATTTTTTTGACCAATTTATGACGCACAACATCTTTGTTGTCTAATTGAATAAAGGCCACTTCTTTAATATCTTTTAGGGCTATTATCGCCTCTTTTAAACCCGAAACTTGTCTGGGTGGTAAATCTATCTGTCCGGGATCGCCATTAATTATAAACTTTGCGTGTTTGCCCATTCGCGTTAAAAACATCCTCATTTGCGAATGTGTGGCATTTTGCGCTTCGTCTAATATTACAAAAGCATTGTCTAAAGTGCGGCCACGCATAAAAGCCAAAGGGGCAATCTGTATAACATTGCGCTCTAAATAATCGTTTAAGCGTTCATGGGGTATCATGTCTCTTAAAGCATCGTATAAAGGCTGCATATACGGGTCTAGTTTTTCTTTTAAATCGCCAGGTAGAAATCCGAGATTTTCGCCTGCTTCAATGGCAGGTCTTGTCAGAATAATGCGTTTTACCTCCTTATTTTTAAGTGCGCTTACAGCCAATGCCACCGCAGTATAAGTCTTGCCTGTTCCCGCAGGACCAACGGCAAATAACATGTCGTGTGTTTTAATTTCGACAACCATTTTACGCTGATTAAACGATTGGGCTTTTATAAGCTTGCCCCCAACACCATGCACCAGCACTTCATCGTCTTTCTCTGTTTTAGCAGCACCCTCTGTTACCAAACGTTCAATGGCATTTTCGTCAAGTTTGTTGTAGGTATTAAAATAATGCAATAGCATTTCGAAGCGTTTTTCAAATTCGTCTAAAATTTCTGCTTCGCCATAAGCTTTTATCTCATTGCCACGTGCCACAATTTTTAATTTTGGAAAAAAGCTTTTTATCACTTTTATATTACAATTGTAAGCCCCTAAAAATTCTTTTACATTAACATTTTCTAATAATAATACACGCGCGTTCAATAGATTCAATATTTAAATTTTCAAAAGATAAAAGTACTTTTAAATACACTTAATTTAACTAAATTTGCTAAACAAAAATAACTAATTATAAAAAAACAGCTCTGCTGCTTGCGCAATAGTTTTTAACATCCTAATAACTGTTTTGTTTGAAAATATTCCGCTTAAATAGATACACATAATTTATGCCTATAATTACACTTACAACAGATTTTGGTACCAAAGACCCTTCTGTAGGTGCTGTTAAAGGCGCTATTTACTCAGAACTTAAAGAGGCTACTGTTGTTGATATATCGCATCAAATTGATGCCTTTAATATTGCCCAAACGGCCTATGTTATAAACAATTCGTACAAGAGTTTTCCTGAAGGAACCATACATATAATAGGCGTAGATTCCGAATTAAACAAAGAGAACAAGCACATTGCCCTCTTGCTAGATCACCATTATTTTATCTGTCCAGACAATGGCATTATAGCCATGTTGGCTTCAAAAATAAAACCCGAAAAGATTGTAGAGATAAACATCCATGATGCCTTTTCTACAAGTTTTCCGGTTTTAGATATTTTTGTAAAAGCCGCCTGTCATATTGCCAGAGGGGGCACTTTAGAAGTGATAGGAAAAAGCATCGTGTCTTTTAAAAATGCTGTCGAACTAAGCCCAATTGTTAATAAAGAAAAGACCGAAATTAAAGCCAATATCATTTATATTGACAATTACGGCAATTTAATTACCAATATTACCCAAACTTTAATGAATGAAATTGGCAGAGAGCGCCCATTCGAAATAAGTGCCAGAGGCTATACTTTTACAAAAATATTTTCAAAATACAGCGATATAGTCAATTTTGATATTCCCAAAGCACAACGTCAAAACGATGGTAAAAAATTGGCTATTTACAATTCTTGTGGTCATTTAGAATTGGCCATTTACCGAAGTAATTTGAAAACTGTTGGGGGGGCTGCAGACTTATTTGGCCTAAAATATAGAGACCGCGTAAGCATTAAATTTTATTAAAATATGTTTGTTCGTATTGTAAAAATGGATTTTAAACCAGAAAATGTACCTGCATTTTTAGAAATATTCCATGCCAACAAATCTAAAATTCGCGCTTTTAGCGGCTGTTTTTTTTTAGAATTGTACAGAGATAAAAACACACCGAATGTCTTTTTTACCTACAGTTATTGGGAAGATGAAAGAGCCCTTGAAAATTACAGAACATCCGATTTATTTACACAGGTATGGTCAAAAACAAAATTGCTTTTTCAAAATAAAGCCCAGGCTTGGAGCGTTGATAAGATTGTAAGTTTAAATTGACAAAACACTAATAATAAAAATATATGTTTAGCATCCTAAAAAAAGAACTTGTTGGCTTTTTTGCTTCGGCAATTGGCTATATGGTTATTGCGCTTTTTTTACTGGCTAACGGGTTGTTATTGTGGGTTTTTAAATCGGACTATAACATCTTTAACGCAGGTTTTGCCGATTTAAACAGTTTCTTTTATATCAGTCCGTGGTTGTTTTTCTTTTTAATTCCTGCCATCACCATGCGCAGTTTTGTAGACGAAAAAACACAAGGCACTTTTGAACTTTTAAAGACAAAACCCATCACCACTTGGCAACTAATCTTAGGGAAATATTTTGGTTCATTCCTTTTAATTGTTCTCGCCCTAGCCCCTAGCCTTATTTATATTTACACCATAAATACATTGGCAAATCCGCAGGGAAATATTGATTTGGGCCCTGTTATTGGCGCTTATATTGGTTTGTTATTCATTGCCAGCAGCTATACGGCTATTGGCTTGTTTGCATCGGCGGTAAGCAAAAATCAGATAGTGGCTTTTTTATTAGCCGTTCTGCTTTGTTTTATTTTGTTTTACGGATTTGAAACCCTTGCCAACTTAAACAGTTTTAAGAATTTAAGTCTTGACTATTTTGGTATGAAATACCATTACAACAGTTTGGCAAGAGGTGTTTTAGACACACGCGATTTGGGCTATTTCTTTAGTTTGAGCATTCTATTTTTGGCCATAACACATAAAATTGTAGAAAGACAATGAAAGCTACACTTTTGTACAGCCTTAAATTTTTAGCCGTGATTATACTGCTCAATGCTGTAAGTTTTGGGCATTATTACAGATTTGATTTAACACAAGACAAACGTTACAGTTTGGCGCTAATTACCAAAAGTTTAATAAATAAACTCAGTAAACCACTCACCATAAGTGTCTATTTAGAGGGCGATTTCCCGCTAGAATTTAAACGCCTCCAAACCGAAACCCAACAACTTTTACAGGAGTTTTCATCGCTAGACAATGCTATTTCTTTCCGTTTTATCAACCCTTTATCGCAGAAATCAATTGGTGATAATTTGATAAAAAATGGGCTTAGACCCAGTAAATTAACCGTTCAAGAAAATGGCGAAATTTCTGAAAAAATTATTTTCCCGTGGGCTGTTATTGCTTATAATGGCAAAAAAGAAAAAGTTAATTTATTATCAGAAACCCAAAGTACCTCTCAAGAACAGCAGATAAACGAGGCCATTTCTAAATTAGAATATGCTTTTGCTGAGGCGCTCTCGAAAATAGTGACTTCAAAAAAACAGTCGGTTGCCGTGATAAAGGGAAATGGCGAAATTCAAGACATCTACCTCGACAGTTTTTTGAGAAGTTTGGTAGGCCGTTATAACTTAGCGCCTTTTACATTAGATTCTGTGGCTAAAAATCCACAAAAAACATTAAAACAATTGCGAAAATACGATTTGGCCATTATCGCCAAACCGACCGAAAAATTTACCGAATCAGAAAAATACACACTAGATCAGTTTGTAATGAATCAAGGTAAAATACTTTGGTTAATTGACAATGTACAAGCCGATTTAGACAGCATGTCAAAACAGCAAGGCGAAATGTTGGCCTATCCCAGAGCATTAAATATTACCGATTTGCTCTTTAGCTATGGCGTTAGAATAAGTTATGATTTGGTGGCCGATTTATACAGTTCAAAAATCAGATTGGCTTCGGGCTTTATAGGCAACAAAACGCAATTTCAAAATTTTAATTGGCATTATTTTCCACTTATAACAAGTGAAAATGGCCATCCTATAAGCAAACATATTTTACCTGTTCAACTAAAATTTGCCACTGCTATTGACACACTTAAAAACAGTATTTCGAAAACTGTTTTGTTGCAAAGTTCTTTGCTGAGTAAAAAGACAGGCACACCGCGCTTAATAAGTCTTAATGAAATAAACACATTAGATGAAGCTTCTTTCAACAAGGGCTCTCAAATATTAGGTGTGCTGTTATCGGGTGCTTTTAAATCGGCTTATAAAGGACGTGTCAAACCTTTTGATTGTGAAAATTCAAAAGAAACGAGCCTGCCAAATTCTATGGTTATCATCTCTGATGGCGACATTATTGCCAACCAAGTATTTCAAGACAAACCAACCGATTTAAACAGCAATCGTTTAACAGGCGAACAGTTCGGCAATAAAGATTTCCTGCGCAATACTGTGAATTATTTATTGGGCAATAAGGAACTCCTAAACCTGCGCTCAAAAGCACTTCATTTGCGCTTTTTAAATAAAAATAAACTTGTAAAAGAAACTCTTTTTTGGCAGTTGCTCAATGTAGTCTTGCCTTTATTAATCTTGGCTTTATTTGGATTTGGGTTTAATTTTTACAGAAAATTAAAATATGCACAAATTTAAATTTTCAACTCTTTTTTTGATGGTATATTACAAAATTCACGCTGCTAAAAAAGTCATCAAAAGACAAAAAAGTAATTTTTAATTATAATAATTCTGTCTTGTAAGTCCATTGATACTAAAAAAATTACATTCTTAACAAAAGCTTAACTAAATTAGCCTTTTCTTTTTTGTTAATTTTGTGACATAGCATTAAATATGGTATATTTGCTTCTTAACTTAATTTATTTTCTAAATGAAATTTATAGTATCCAGTTCGCAACTTTTTAAGCAACTTCAAGTGTTGGGTGGTGTGATTAACAGTAATAACACCTTGCCAATTTTAGATAATTTTTTATTTGAGTTATCAGAAAATAATTTAAAAATATCGGCTTCAGATTTAGAAACTACCATGAGTGCAACACTCGGTGTAGAAGCTGACGAAAGTGGCGCCATAGCAGTACCTGCCAAATTGTTATTAGACACCTTAAAAACTTTTCCTGAACAACCACTTACTTTTGTTGTTGCAGAAAACAATACCATTGAGATCAGTTCTGAAAGTGGTAAATATGCTTTGGCCTTTGCCGATGGCGAAGAATTTCCAAAAGCTTTAGAACTTGATGCGCCAAGCACTTTAAATATTGCTGGAGGTATTTTGGCAACCGCTATAAACAAAACAATTTTTGCCGCAGGAAACGATGATTTACGCCCTGTAATGAGCGGTGTGTTTTTTCAATTTAGCTCAGACGGTCTCATTTTTGTAGCTACCGATGCCCATAAACTCGTAAAATACGAACGCACCGATATAAAGGCTTCAGAATCTGCTGAGTTTATCATGCCAAAAAAACCATTAACTATTTTAAAAAATATTCTTTCTAATATTGACGAAGATGAAGTTACGGTAGAATACAATGAAGCCAATGCCAAATTTACTTTTAACAATATGGTTTTGGTTTGTAGATTAATTGATGGGAAATATCCTAATTACGAAGCCGTTATCCCTAAAGAAAATCCCAATAAATTAACCTTAGACCGCAATTCATTTTTAAATTCAGTACGTCGTGTGTCCATATTTTCGAGTAAAACAACACATCAAATACGTTTAAAAATGGCGGGGACAGAACTCAATATTTCTGCCGAAGACATTGATTATTCTAACAAAGCCGACGAGCGACTTATGTGTAGCTACGACGGAAATGACATGCAAATTGGCTTTAACTCGCGTTTTTTGGTAGAAATGTTGGGCAATTTAAGCTCAGAAAACATTATGTTAGAAATGTCATTGCCTAACAGAGCAGGTATCTTAACCCCTCTTGACGGCTTAGACGAAGGCGAAATAGTAACCATGTTGGTAATGCCAGTTATGTTGAATAGCTAAAAACTCATTTTTTTAAATGTCACATTGGGTCTACCTGTAGTAGGCAGGCGGAGTCGAAATGCAGACAGTTGAAAAATAAAACTTGAAGGCTGTTTTTTTAAAGCAGCCTTTTTTTATACCTTCGATTTAATGAATTTTTTGGCCCATATATATTTATCAAATAACAATGAACAGTTACAAATTGGCAATTTTATAGCCGATTTTATAAAGGCCAATCAATACACACATCTGCCAAATACCATTCAAAAAGGTATTTTTTTACACCGGCATATCGACACTTTTACAGATGCACATCCCATTGTAAAACAAAGTAGAAATAGATTAGACAAACGCTACGGGCATTACCGTGGCATTATTATAGATATCTTTTACGATCATTTTCTCGCCAAAAATTGGCATCAGTATAACGACAACTCCTTATCGGATTATACAACTCAATTCTACAAAACGCTCGAAACCCATAAAGAAATATTGCCCGATAGAGTCAAACAACTTTTAGCTTATTTAGTAAAAGACAATTGGTTACTCAATTATGCAAATTTTGAGGGTATTGAAAAAACACTTATTGGCATGAACAAACGCACCCATCAAAAATCGCAAATGCAATTGGCCATAACCGATTTAAAATTACATTACAGAAAATTTGAATCAGACTTTACCAACTTCTTTGAAAATTTGTGTAACTTTTCTGCCAAAAAAATTACAGAACTCACAAAATAACAGTCCGCTTTTATGAAAAAATTATTTGCCCTTTGTATCATTTCTTTACTTGTTATTCAATGTAAAGAATCAAAAAAAAATACCCAAAAAATTAAACGTGGCCTTGTAAGTAACAATGCCATGGTAGTTTGTGCCAGACCAGAAGCATCGGCTATTGGCATAGCTATTATGAAGCAAGGTGGCAACGCTTTTGATGCCATGATTGCAACCGATTTAGCCCTTTGCGTAGCCTATCCATTTGCAGGAAATATTGGTGGCGGTGGCTTTATGGTGTATCGCACAAAAGAGGGGAAAACAGGCGCTTTAGATTACCGCGAGAAAGCACCGATGGCCGCCACAAAAAATATGTATCTAGATAAAAAAGACAATATTATAAAAGGAAAAAGCACATTGGGTGCTATGGCTATCGGTATTCCAGGAACCATAGCGGGACTATTTAAAGTGCACAAAAAATTCGGGTCGCTTCCCTTTGAAAAATTGATTCAGCCTGCCATCGATTTGGCAAAAAAAGGGGTGGTTGTTACAAAAAAACAAGCCGAACGTTTAAACAAATACAAAAAATATTTTGCGCAAGCCAACGACCACACCATTCTATTAGACAAAGATTGGCAAGAAGGCGACACTATTAAATACCCAAATTTAGCCAAAACATTTATGCGGATAAAAAACAGTGGTAAAGATGGTTTTTACAAAGGAAAAACTGCCGATATGCTGGTAAGTTACGTTCAGAAATTGGGCGGTGTTATCACCAAAAAAGATTTAGAATCGTACAATGCCAAATGGCGTAAGCCCATCGTATTTACCTACAAAGACCTAAAAATTATCTCTATGTCGCCCCCCTCAAGTGGTGGTATTTGCGATGCCCAAATTTTTAAAGCCATAGAGCCCTACGACATTGCTTCTTACGGCCATAACTCTGTTAAAGCCATTCAATTGATTACTGAAGCCGAGCGCCGTGCTTTTGCCGACCGTTCTTTCTTTTTGGGTGACCCCGATTTTGTAAAAATCCCAATCGACACTTTAATATCTGCCAAATATGTACAAAAACGCATGGCTAATTTTTCTTGGGATAAAGCCACACTTTCTGCCGATGTAACTCACGGAAATATTGTGGGCTACGAGAGTAATGAAACTACCCACTACTCTATTGTTGATAAATTTGGCAATGCCGTAGCAGTTACCACAACACTAAATGGCGCTTATGGCTCTAAAGTATATGTGTCTGATGGCGGTTTCTTTTTAAACAATGAAATGGACGACTTTAGTGCAAAACCCGGCACACCCAATATGTTTGGATTGTTGGGCGCTGAGGCCAATTCAATCAAACCAGAAAAACGCATGTTGAGTTCTATGACACCTACTATTGTTGAAAAGAAGGGTGTGCTGTTTATGGTTGTAGGCTCACCAGGAGGCTCTACCATTATTACTTCTGTAATGCAAACTATTTTAAATGTTTACGAATTTGGTTTTGGTATGCAAGAAGCTGTAGATGCCCCGCGTTTTCACCACCAATGGCTGCCCGATGTGGTGGTTTTAGAACCCACAGGATTTGACAGCATTTTGGTGAAAAAACTAGAGGCAAAAGGCTATCCTATAAAGCAAAACAAAACCCGTATTATTGGTAAAGTAGATGCCATTTTACTTTTGCCTGATGGCCGTTTAGAAGGTGGCGCCGATTATAGAGGTGATGATGAAGCTGTTGGATTTTAGGTATTAAACATTTGATGTAAAGAGGCTTCGACTTCGCTCAGCCTGACAAAAATAAGTTTTTCTACTTACAGTCAAGCTGAGAGTGTCCAGAGACTTTGGGAGAATCCCTAAAAATTAGCCCGCAACTGTACCGATCCGGTATGAATAATCTTTGTGTTTTCGGACTTTCTGCCAAAATAACTCAGGTTAAAATCTAAGAAATTAGACAATCGTTTTTGCATAATAACATGCCATGTAAAATTATTGCCAGGCTGTAATCCTTTAAGCATCTGAAAAGCCACAGGACTGTTGCTATTGCCTTTAAAATTATTTATAAAAAGGTCGGCCCCACTTTGTACAGATAAATTCTGTTTGTTATTGTACAGCAAGGTTATCCCAAAATTATGTGCTTGCAGAGCTTCAAATTGCAAGACCTTATTTTTTATACTCTCAAAAATATATTTAAGCTCAAAGCTGGTTTTTAGATTAAATAAAAAAGTGACTTTTGGTGCAAATTTATAGGATTCTAAAACATAATTTCTATTGGCAAAACTTTCGGTCGTATTGCTGTTTTTTCCAAATTGACTGTCTATATCTAAAAGCCAGAATTTACTGAGCTTATGTGTAAAAAGTACTTGATGAATTTTGTTTAAACTTTCCTGACTTCCCGTTATTAAATTACTGATATTCTTAGCGTTGGTATATATATATGTGGTTGAATAATGTTGTTTTCCCCTGTTAAAAAACAAACTGTTACGCAAACTGAATTGCAGACCCACAACCGATTTATTGGCCACATCAAAAGGGTTTAAATTAAAGCTATTCCCTGTACGTAATTTGTTGTTTTCAATCAATAAAAATGTTTGATTTATAAAGTGTGACGCCCATTTTTTAAAACCTGTTTTAGTTTGCCAAACATTGGGGTTTATAACAACCGACTGGCTAAATTTATTTAAATGTGTTTTTAAGAAACTGACATTGGGCAAAAAGAGGCGCACAAAATTGGCTTGGTCTTTAAAAACAGCTATTTCGAATTCATTTAATTCTTGAATACCATTCTCATTATAATCTATCCACGTATAAAAACCTTGCCCATCATCTACGGCAACATAGGTAAATTCTTGTTGTGCCAAACTACCCGATTGCGTTTCGTAAACAGTACGCAAACGCACTTTATTATCAAATAATTTTTGGGTATAAATCACTCTAGAATTTAGAGATACATCATCCGTTCTAAAAAGATTATTAACGGTTCTATAATTGGCAAACAGGCTTAAATTAGCCGACTTTTTTTGGATAATTTTAGAATCTATAAAATAAGTGCTCGACTTACTTACTTGTTGTAATTTTGAATGGTAAACACTGTCATTCTTTCGATAGTTTATACCTAATTTTACAAATACTTTTGTTGAGTCGCCTATACCCCAAAAGGCTGTTATATCTTTATACTCTTGACTTACAGCTAGTAAATTATTTGAAATTTTAGCGTTTTGTTTATTAGATTCTACATTTAATGATGCCCCTGCCCAAGTTTTAGAAAACTGTTTTGTGGTATTTGCTTGCAATCTAAAAAAGCTGCCTTTTTGTAGTGTCGATTCACTTTGCAAATAACGCGTATTAAAATAAGTCATAAAATTTTTGCGTTTATAAGTGCCACTTAAAACATGCTTATTTCCTGTAAAATCTCCACCAAAACTCAAATATTGAAATGCGTATAAAAGTTTCGTATTCTTATGTTGCAAGTTGGCGCCGATACGCAATATATTTTGAACACCATTTGTTTGCTCTAAATTCCAATCGCGCGTAAATTCTACGCTTTGAAACCTTTCTACAGATTTAAAATTTTCGGAATTATACTCGTAATTTAAATCGGTTGATAGACGCCACGTTTTGTCTAAAAGAATCTGTTTGTAGCCTATTTTTGTAGCGATGCCTTTGTTGTCATTATCTTGTAAACTTGAAAACAGATTTTTATCGTAATTACTCAGTGCCACTTCGGCACTTATTTTTGATTTGGCATTGGGCGAAAAAGCGGTATTAATAACCGCTACTTGTAATTTTTCTGGTGCTATCAACTGCACAACAGGACTATATTCTCCTTGTTTTGTGCCGTTTACAGGAGTAATATATTCAAAAATACGGCCATTGGTGGCGCTTTGTTTTAGAATATAATCGCCTTGATTTGTACCGATAAAACTAAAGCTCACACTAAAAAGAGTCTCTAGCGGGTTGGTAGAAAACTCAAATATTTCCCGATTATCTACAACCTGTTTTCTGTAAAGAATTTTATTTACATCGAATGCTGTGGCAACTGCCGATGGCACTACCATATCGGTTTGTGTATCGCCACTTTGTGCCAAAATTAACTGTTGGTCTGGTGTTAAATTGAGTTGTACGGGTTGATTTTTAGCATCGTTCTCATTATAAAAATAAGTGTCAATTGAAAGATTTTTAGCCTTATATTTAAAATTTTCGTACGAAATAAAACGGGTGTAATTGCGGTCGGTAAATTGATATTCAACAACAATACGCATATTGGCCGTTACCGGAAAGGTGGCATTAAATGTTATTTGCGCCGATCTGTAATCAAGTACATAATCGCTATTTTCGCCACGTTTAATTGGCAAGCCATTTACAAAAACTGTTTCGCTACCCGCAATAATTAGTACAAATTCTTGTCCGTTTGGCCCCTTAATTCTATAAGGTCCTTGGTTGCCTTCTTGCCCATTAAATTTAAATTGATAAAAACGGCCTTTTACCACAGCCCCCGATGCCATAGTGGTTATTTTATTGGGTTTTATAGCTGCGTTAATTGCCAAACCCGACACCTTTTTTGTGAATCGCAAAAACTGCGTTTCATTATTATGTAAGTCAATATCACCAGCTCTTACCCGCCAATTTTGAGAGTATAGTTCAATAAAAACACGGTCAAATTCGTTGAGGCGTTGGGTAAAACTTCCTTCTTGTAAAGCCACATTGTCATCAGAAATAGAAGCTCTTAAACCAATATTTTTGGATATTTTCCCCGAAATTTGCAAATCGAAGTTTGATCTGAGCCCTGTATTTTGATTGGAACCCAAATTAATACTCCGCGAAATACTGCCACTAGAATTTAATCCTTCAAAAGGTTGAAATACGGTTTCCTTCTTGGCTTGGGTCAAACGGTATGCTTTGGTAAGGTCTGAGCTATTTGGCACTATCAAACTTGTGTCAAACATTTTATAGGTCTTGGTTAAAAAATCGGGTAATAAATCGTAATACACACTTATTTTTGAATACTTTTTAGCCGAAATTACAAGCATCGCCTTAGCGTAATTAATTTTATAATCGGTATTTAAAACAGTGATGCCATTCTTGTTTAATATCTTAAAATTAAACGGGCTAATGCTAAATTTTTCGAGGTAAACAGTATCTTTAACAAGTATAATCTGCTTTATTTTGGCTCTAGAAGTATGGTTTTGCGCATGGGCAAAAAAACTCAAAAAAGTCATTATAAAAAAAACCTTAAATTTCATATAAGCTGTTAACGGATAAAAGTCTTTTTTAGTTTAAAACAAAGAGGTCTGTTGGCAGCCACTTTCAAAATCTAACAACCATTTTTTTCGCCATAAGCCACCCGCATAACCTGTTAAACTGCCATCACTACCAATAACCCTATGGCAAGGGACAATAACCCAAAGTGGATTTACAGCATTGGCATGGGCAATAGCCCTAATGGCCATAGCATCGCCATAGCGTTTAGATTGCTCTAAATAGGTTATGGTTTTTCCGTAAGGGATTTCTTGTAAAACCTGCCATACTTTTTTCTGAAAATCAGTTCCAACTGGGTTTAGCTTTAAATTAAATTGCTTTAAATCATTTTCAAAATAGGCCCTAAGCTGTGCAACAGGCTCTTTAAGTGCCTCGGGAATTTGATGTGACACATTTGTGTAATCTTTATCGCTTATAGAGACCGACTGCAAACCAAATGCATTAGCAATAAATTTAGCGGTACCAATAGGTGTCTTACAGTATGCCGTTATATTAGATTCCAAATACGTGAATTGAGTTTTGTGTGGTTATTGCTGCTATTTCTTCGATAGGCACACTATAAATTTCGGCCAATTTTTGAGCTATCAAACAGAGGTAACTGCTTTCGTTTCGTTTGCCTCTATTGGGGCTTGGTGCCAAATAAGGGGCATCTGTTTCTAAAACAATATGCTGTAAGTCTATCTGATTTAAAAACTTATCTATTCTTCCATTTTTAAAAGTGACCACACCGCCTATACCCAACTTCATATTATAGCCAATGGCCTTTTGGGCTTGCGCTAAAGTGCCTGTAAAACAATGGAATATACCACGTAATTCGCTGCTTTTTTCTGCTTCTAAAATTTTAAAAATTTCATCAAAAGCATTTCTACAATGAATAACAATGGGTAGATTGTACTCTTTTGCCCATGCTATCTGTGTCTTAAAAGCTTCTTGTTGTGCTCTTAAAAAGGTGTCATCCCAATACAAATCAATGCCAATTTCGCCAACAGCAAAAAAAGATCTTTGTGCTAGCTTATTTTTAACAACAGCCAACTCTTCTCTAAAATTCTCTTTAACTGATGTGGGATGCAGGCCCATCATCAAAAACATATTGGGGTGCTTTTTTTCTAACACAAACATATTTTCGTGATAATGGCTGTCTATCGCAGGAATAAAAAATCGGTTAACACCAGAGTCTTTTGCGCGCTTAATAACCAAATCGCGATCTTTATCAAATTCTGAACTGTAAAGATGGGTATGGGTATCGGTTAAAATCATTGATCAATGTTTTATAAGTAAACAAATATACTATTAATTTAGAGCTTTTATTTAGGCTAAATTATATAACTTTGAATCGCTATAAATAGCAATAATTTTACAATGAAAATATACCATAATTCACGCTGTAGTAAGAGCCGTCAAGGACTTGAAATTTTGATCGATTTACACAAAAATTTTGAGCTAATTGACTACTTAAAAAATCCGCCAACAAAATCAGAACTTAAAAATATCTTAAAATTATTGGCCTATAAACCACTAGAATTGGTGCGTAAAAACGAGGCTATTTGGAAAGAAAAATTTAAAGGAAGAGACTTGTCTGATGGCGCTATAGTTCAAGCTATGATTGACTTTCCTAAATTAATTGAACGCCCAATAATTGTCAATAACGGCAAGGCTATTGTGGGGCGTCCTCCCGAAATAATTAAGACAATTTTATAACTTTTAAGCCCTCTTTTAGCTTTTTTTAATGGGGCAAAAAATCATTATTTCCCGGTATTTTTTTAATGAATAAATTTTAGTAGATTGGTACAAACCAATTCCAAAAATGAAATACAGACTATTAGGCGTTTATTTCTTATTCCTTTTTTCTTTTTTAAACGCCCAAAATAACCCCCAAGAAAAGGCAATAATTACTGGTAAAATATTTGACAAAACAACGAACAAACCCCTAGAGTTTGCCAGCGTATATTTTGAAAGTAATGATGCCAAAATCAATAAAGGAACGACATCAGACAAACGGGGAAAATTCAAAATAGAAATACCTGTTGGCATCTATAAATTTACCGTTAGTTTTTTATCGTATAAAAGCCATGTCATAAATGCGATAAGCTTTAATAAAGATATTAATTTGGGTGTGATTTCTTTGCGTTATGATACAAATAAACTGGCAGAAGTCTCTTTAAATTACACCAAAGACATCGTTGAGTTTAAACTTGAAAAAAAGATTTACAACGTTTCAAAAGATATAGCCAATGCCGGTGGCACAGCTCTTAGTGTTCTTGAAAATGCGCCTTATGTCAATGTTGATGGGGCCAATAATGTAAGCATCAGAAACAACAGCAATATTCAGATTTTGATTAATGGCAAGCCCTCAGGTATTGTTGATGGCGATATGAGTAATTTGAGTGCCATACCTGCCAATTCTATTTTAAAAGTCGAAATTATCACAAGTAAATCGGCTAAATACGATGCCGAAGGCAGTGGCGGTATCATTAACATCGTTCTTAAAAAAGGCAAAGGCATGGGCCTAAATACCGCAATTGAAACACATGTTGGCATGCCTGATGACGATGGGCTGTCGGCCAATATAAATTACAAATCAAAAGCGGTTAAATTTTTCTCTACTACGGGTTACAATCACAGTAGCAACCCCGAAAAGGAAAACGTTAAACAAGAGTTTCTAAATTCAGATTTACTGACAACAGGTTTTTTTGACCAAATAAGTAAAACCACAAAACAAGCCAACTCTTTTTTGACAAATTTTGGAGCCGATTTTTATTTAAATGATAAAACAACACTAACAGCCTCTGTTTTATTTAAAACACGCGATAAAAATTACAATACTACAAGCACTTTAAATGACTTTGATGCTACAAATAGCCCACTTAAAACATCCAAAAGAAAAGAAGATAATGACAATAATGTTGACCGTTATGAGTACTTAATTTCATTTGTTAGAGACTTAAAAAAAGAAGGCGAAAGTCTTTCTTTAGATTTTAAATACAACCATGCCAAAGCCAATTCATTAGGGGCTATTTTAGAGACTACCTCCTTACCTATTTCGCCCAACAAAGTACAAAAATCAGTTAAAGATCAAAAGCTAGATACTTATTTAATTCAGGCTGATTATGTTTTACCTGTTGGAAAGTTTGGTCAGATAGAAACAGGCCTTAAGAGCGCCATAAGAAATTACACCAACAATTATAATGTAAGTGAGTTAGACATTGCATCAGGTATTTTTACAACTATTGGCGGTTTTAACGACGCCATAAAATACGATGAAACTATAAATGCAGCTTACCTTCAATTTTCAAGCTATAACACATGGTCTTATTCTATAGGATTTAGAATTGAGAATTCAGACATTGCAATAGGATTGGAAAACTCGCTCACTAAAATAAATAAAAATTATACCGATGTTTTTCCAACAGCCAGTTTAAGCTATAAGTTTGAAGACAAAAGTGTTTTAAATACAAGTTACAGCCGCAGTATAGACCGCCCGAGTTTGCGGAATATCAATCCATTTATGAGCTTTTCAAATGAACGTTTTCAAACAGTAGGAAACCCCGATTTGAATCCATATTATACAGATTATTTAGAATTAGATTATTACAAACGCTATAAAAAAACAACCATGGCTGTATCTTTATTCTATTCTTATTCTACCGATTTGCTTACCTATATACTCGAAGAAACAGGACTCTCAACTAGCGATGGTTTTACTATTTACAAGCGCAAGCCCATTAACAATGGCAACTATTCTGTTTTAGGTGGCGATTTAGATTTGACCTATTATCCCATAAAAAAAATCAGATTAAAGGCCTATTCTTCTTTTTATAATGTGGCTATTTCTAAAACCCTTAACGGATTGTATAACGATAGCGATTTTAGGTGGTACACACAAATGTCATCGCTAATAACATTTAAAAGTGGCCTTAAATTTCAATTAAAATACGATTATCAATCGGCTTTTAGCACAGGACAAATAAAGTTAAAACCACAGCAATATGCTTCGTTGGCTTTTAGCAAAGAAATCTTGAAAAGGCAAGCCACACTTACTTTTAGGTTAAATGATATTTTTGAAACAAGAAATGACATTTTATTTTCTACAGAAGCCAATACCAACAGTCAAAGAGAAGTACGCTATAATGACAGGCAATTTTTATTGTCTTTTACTTATAGGATAAAACAAAAGAAACGCAGAGACAAACACAACCGATTATACGATATTGATACAGATGATTTTAAATAAAAAAAGACCGGTTTAAAACCAGTCTTGATAATTTTTATTTAAGAAGTCTTATTTAGACGCTTTTTTGGCAGCGCGATATTCTTTCCATCTTTCAGTCCAACTTCCTACTAACCAATAAGGCACCACAAATGTGAGTAAAAATAACATCAGCCAAAAACCAGCTGTAAAAATGAAAAGAAAAATTAATAACCCTAAAAATTGTTGAATTTCCATACTAAATTCGTTTTATTTAAAACTTTTGCCAAAAGTAAATTTTAATTTTGTATGCGCAAAATTTTATATAAAAAATCTCAAAACAATTTTCAATGATAAAACTGATATTTCTCATCATTGGCATTGCTCTATTTTGTAACTTTGTGTGTTTATTTACATAAATTAAATCCTTATGAAGTACAGAATAGAACACGACACAATTGGCGAAGTAAAGGTTCCCGAAAATCGTTTTTGGGGGGCTCAAACAGAACGGTCACGCAACAATTTTAAAATTGGCACACCGGCGTCAATGCCCAAAGAAATAATAATTGGTTTTGCTTATTTAAAAAAAGCAGCCGCTTATACCAACTGCGACTTAGGTGTTTTACCCCAAAACAAAAGAGATGCTATTGCCAGTGTTTGCGACGAAATTTTAGCAGGGAAAATGTTCGATGAATTTCCATTGGTTATATGGCAAACGGGTTCGGGTACGCAGAGTAATATGAATTGTAATGAAGTCATTGCCAACAAAGCCCATGTTAATAATGGCGGAAAACTAACTGATACTCAAAAATTTATACACCCCAACGATGACGTTAACAAATCACAATCGTCTAATGATACTTTCCCTACAGGCATGCACATTGCAGCCTACAAAAAAATTATCGATGTTACTATTCCGGGAGTCACCGCTTTACGCGATGGCTTATTAGCAAAAAGCAAAGCTTTTGCCAATGTGGTAAAAATTGGGCGTACCCATTTAATGGATGCTACGCCTTTAACATTGGGACAAGAATTTTCGGGTTATGCCTCACAATTAACACACGGCTTAAAAGCTTTAGAAAATACCTTAGAACACTTATCAGAATTAGCCCTTGGCGGAACGGCTGTAGGTACCGGTATTAACACCCCAAAAGGCTATGACGTTTTAGTGGCCAAATATATCGCAGATTTTACAAGCTTACCTTTTAAAACCGCTGCCAATAAATTTGAAGCCCTAGCGGCACACGACGCCATTGTAGAAACACACGGCGCCCTAAAACAATTAGCTGTTAGCTGTATGAAAATAGCCAACGATATTCGCTTATTAGCTTCTGGCCCACGTTCTGGTATTGGCGAAATTATGATTCCTGCCAACGAACCGGGATCTTCAATTATGCCAGGAAAAGTCAATCCAACACAATCTGAAGCTTTAACAATGGTAGCGGCGCAAGTTATGGGTAATGATGTGGCTATTACAATGGGCGGTGCTACAGGTCATTTTGAACTGAATGTCTTTAAACCTGTTATGGCGGCAAACATTTTACAATCAGCCCAACTTATTGGGGACGCTTGCACATCATTTAATGTAAATTGTGTAGTAGGTATTGAACCTAATTATGAACGTATAACCGAATTACTCAACAATTCTTTGATGTTGGTAACAGCTTTAAACCCAAAAATTGGCTACGAAAAAGCGGCAAAAATTGCCAAAACAGCACATAAAAATGGCACAACCTTAAAAGAAGAAGCCGTAAATTTGGGTTTTTTAACAGCTGCTGCATTCGATGCTTGGGTTAAACCCGAAGATATGGTGGGAAGCTTAAAATAATATATGGAAAACACACATAAAAAATTTATTAAGGCTGCCGTAAAGGCAGCCTTAAAGGGTATGGACAACAACGAAGGGGGTCCTTTTGGTTGCGTCATAGTCAAAGATGGTAAGATAATAGGAACAGGAAATAATAAAGTAACCTCTACAAACGACCCAACTGCGCATGCCGAGGTAAATGCCATACGCGATGCTTGTAAAAACCTAAAAACATTTCAGTTAACAGGATGCACTATTTACACTTCTTGTGAGCCCTGCCCCATGTGTTTGGGGGCTATTTATTGGGCCAGACCCGATAAAGTATTTTATGGCAGTACTAAAGCCGATGCCGCTAAAATTGGTTTTGACGATGACTTTATCTATAAAGAAATTGCTTTAGATTATGACAAACGCAGTATTCCCTTTGAACAGTGTGCTAGAGAAATTGCTTTAGAGCCCTTTAAGAAATGGGAAGGTTTAGAGAATAAGACTGAGTATTGAGTATTAATAGGCTCTTTTTTGCAAAGACGTTAAAAGGAATGTCTTAACGAAGCAGCGCGTTAAAAAATAACGTCATAACGAGGCCACGCTTTTGCGTGGGTGTGGTTATCTCATGAAGGTTTGCCACACTCTTTTGAGAGATTGCCACGTCACGCTGTTCCTCGCAAAAACAGCCTATAACAACTTCATTATATATACATTACAAAAGTATTGCTGTTAAACTGTAAAAAGTTTAAATTCGCTCCACGCCTAAGGCTGACAAGTAGTGTGCGATATAATTCATTAAAACGATATCATATCTTAACATTGTGTTTTATACGAAAAAAGCCCCCGCATATTTTACAAAGCGCAAAGAAATGATAGTAATAATTCGAGATAAGTAGTTTATTTTGCTACTTTTGTCAAAACTTTACTAAAGTGAACGCTAAAGAGTATATCAAACATTTATTATCCATTGAGAATTATTCCTTCTCTCTTGAAGAAATTACTCAGCACACTGATGGAGAAGGCACATCACTAAAATTTGAACTTGCCCGATTAATTGAGAAAAAAGAAATTGTTAGTCTAAGAAAAGGATTTTACTTGATAATCCCACCAAGGTATGGTAAACAAGGGCAACTCCCTATTCAGCTTTACATTGAAAAACTTTTTAAATACCTCAATCGGAACTATTATTTAGGGTTTTATTCGGCAGCTAAATTTCATGGAGCAAGCCACCAACAAACTCAGCGAGATTATTTAATGACTGAAAAGCCAAAGTTGAATGATATAAAGAAAAATACTTTTGACATTCGGTTTTTTACAACCTCAAAATGGTCACATAGAAATCTTTTGGATAGAAAATCAGATGCTGGAGTTTTTAAAATTTCAAGCCCTGCCCTTACCGCTGTAGATTTAATTCATCACCAAACCAAATTAGGTGGATTGAACAGAATGCTAGCCATTTTAGAAGAACTATCAGAAGAAATAAACCAAAACGATATTGCAGTATTATTGACTTGGTATCCGCATAAAAGCACTTTACAACGCTTCGGTTTTTTGCTCGAAGAAGTTGGTGCTGATGAAAATTTAAGTAACCAAATAAAAATACATCTAAAAAAATCGAAATTCTTCCCTGTATTGCTTAGTCCCAAAACGAGACAAAAGCCTGGTGCTGTTGATAATTTTTGGAAAGTGGCTATAAACATTAAACTGGAAAGTGATTTATGATTCCTAAACCACACATAGCAAAATGGCAAGACCATGCTCCTTGGAAACCATTTTACCAAGTTGAACAAGATTTGGTAATTAGTCGTGCTTTAGTAGAAATATTTTCAGACGATTTTCTGAGAGAAAATTTAGCCTTTAGGGGAGGTACAGCCTTACATAAATTGTATCTAAATCCTGCACCAAGGTATTCAGAAGATATTGATTTAGTTCAAATTAAATCTGGACCAATTAAGCCAATAATGGAACGGCTCAAAGAGGTGATTACTTTTTTTGAAGAACCAAGAAAAACACAAGTAAAAGGTCATGGAGCAAAAGCATTGTACCGTTTTACATCTGAATACGAAGAAATTCGATTACGCCTAAAACTAGAAATTAATTGTAAAGAGCATTTTAATGTATTGAATTGGGTTGACTTTCCTTTTGAAGTTAAAAGTGAATGGTTTACAGGGAAAGCATACATAAAAACCTACAATATCAGTGAACTTTTAGGAACAAAGCTGAGGGCTTTATACCAAAGAAGTAAAGGGCGCGATTTATTTGATTTAGATTATTCTAGATTAAATATAGAATTGAATATTGATGAAATTATCCACTGTTTTAAAGAGTACACCACATTTGCAACAGGAAACAAACCACCAAACAAAAAGAAGTTTCTAATGAATATTGAAGAGAAAGAAGTTGATCCTGATTTTACAGGAGATATGGAAGCCTTGTTGCGACCAGAAATAACATACAATCAAGAAGCTGCTTTTGAGTGGCTGAAAAACGAATTGATAGAAAAACTATAAATCATGAATGATATCAAACAAATCACAGACGAATTAATCAAATTCAGAAATGAACGTGATTGGGAACAATTTCACAACCCTAAAGACTTGGCTTTAGCTATCAACATTGAATCAAGTGAATTACTTGAAGAATTCTTATGGAAAAAAGCAGAAGAAGCCAAAACCGAAAAAGTACGAGAAGAATTAGCAGACGTTTTTGCGTATGCATTTCTTCTTGCTGAAAAATATGACTTCGATATAAAAGAAATAGTACTTGATAAAATCAAGAAAAATGGAATAAAATACCCTATAGAAAAAGCAAAAGGGACAGCTGAAAAATATAATAAATTATAAATGTATAGCAATTCTGTAAATGTAAAAAGTTACCCTTTTAATAAACTTGATATTGGGTTAGTTAGCAATGATGCTTTTGCTTGTAACTCGTATCCGGTTGTTTACATTTTATACAATACCGAAACTATGATGGCTTATGTTGGTGAATCAACGAATGCTATAAATAGAATGAATAATCATTTGAAGCATCCAGAAAAGAAGAATTTGAAATGGGTTTATATAATCTCAGACGAGTCCTTTAATAAATCAGCCGCTTTAGATATTGAATCCAACCTCATTCAATACATGACAGCTGCTGGTGATTTTAAACTACTCAATGGAAATGGTGGTGTTTCAAGTCATAATTACTATCAGAAAAATGAATATTTTAAGGTATTTAAAGAGGTTTGGAGTAAACTCTCTTTCGATAATATTAAAATGAAAGATTTATTGGAGCTAGAAAACTCTGATGTATTTAAATATTCTCCATATAAATCATTATCACCAGATCAATATAATTCCATATTGGAAATATTCAAAAGTTATTCAAGTGGTAAAATAAAAAAGATTTTTGTGAGTGGAAGTGCAGGAACTGGAAAAACAATTTTAGCCATCTATTTAATCAAATTATTGACTACTTTGACTCAATATGAACTTCACGATTTAGATATTGAGGACGAAGCTCTTCTCTTGGAATTAGATTCTTTTAAACAAAAATACCCTGACAAACTTAACATTGGACTTGTTGTACCAATGACTTCTTTACGAAGTACTTTAAAGAAGGTATTCAAGAGTGTTCATGGCCTGTCAAGCAATATGGTCATCGGACCTACCGATGTTGTAAAAAAGAAGTATGATTTTTTAATTGTAGACGAAGCCCATCGCTTAACCCGCAGAAAATCCATAATGGGGTACGGAGCATTCGATAATGTTAATAAGAAACTAGGATTATTTCATACTGAAAAAATTAAGGGTGAAAATGTACAATCAGCAAAAAAGAATGGAACACAATTAGATTGGATTATTAAATCTAGTAAATTTCAATTGTTCTTTTATGATGCTGAACAATCTATTAAACCTGCAGATATACGAAAAGAGGATTTTGATGAGATTAAAGGCAAAGGTGACACAACACAGATTCAACTTATATCACAAATGCGTTCCAAAGGAGAAAACGATTACATGGCCTTTGTAAATGATTTATTAAACGAAAAATTAGATCAATATTCCGTTCCGTTTAATAACCCAAAATACGAATTAGCAATGTTTGATAACATGGCCTTTATGATGGAGCGTTTGCAAGAAAAGGAAAATGAATTTGGTCTTTGTAGATCAATGTCTGGATATTCTTGGCCATGGGTTTCAAAAACAAATGCTGATGAACCAGATGCTGTTATTGATGGAGTGGCCATGTTTTGGAATAGGGAAAGTATTGATTGGATTAATTCTACAACGGAAGTCACTGAAATGGGCTGTATTCATACTGTTCAAGGATATGATTTAAATTATGCGGCAGTTATTTTTGGTGAAGAAATTACATATGATAAGTATGCTAAAAAAATTAAAGTGATAAAAAGTAAATACCATGATACAAAAGGAAAACAAGCCTTGGATAATGGGAACGAGTTATTAGAATATATAATTAAGATTTATAAAACCATGATGTATCGTGGGATTAGAGGCACCTTTATTTATGTCTGTGATAAAGATTTACGAGAATATTTTGAAAAGTATATCACTCTTTATAAACAAGAGAGTCAATTAAAGATTTTACCTTTTGAAGTGGCTAAACCCTATGTAAATTCAGTCCCTTTAGTTGATATTTATGCAGCAGCAGGAGAGTTTAGCGAATTGCAAATTGCGAATGAAGATTTCGATTGGGTTGAATTACCAATGAATGTATCGGTTAAAGAAGGCTATTTTGTTTGCCAAATAATCGGTGAATCTATGAACAAGAAAATTAAAAATGGTTCTTGGTGTTTATTTAAAGAAAGCCCTGTTGGTAGTAGAGAAGGTAAGATTGTTCTGGCTAAACATTACGACATCCAAGATTCTGATTTTGGAGCAGGCTACACAATAAAACTTTATCACAGTAAAAAAATCACTACTGATGACAGTTGGACTCATAAATCAATTGTTTTAAAACCGCTATCTTTTGACCCTAAATTAAAACCATATCTTTTAAAATCAGTATTTTTAATAATACCTTGGTTTTTATTTCAGCAAAAATTTTTTTGAGATACTAATATGGAAATATTACAATTAATTCAGTCGAATCTTTTAACTCCAATAATTCTGTTCTTTTTGTTTGGAATTATTACAGCTCGAATAAAATCTGATTTAAAAATACCTGAAGCAATTTCTGAATTTTTACCAATATATCTTCTTGCAGCTATTGGACTTCATGGAGGAATAGAAATGAGAAATACTGGATTTGAAAATATGTTAATTCGTAGGGTTGTTGCAATTGGTCTTTCATTACAAGGTAGTTTAGGTAATTTAGCATCAGGCATATTAGTTTTATCTATAAAACCTTACCATGTAAATGATTGGATTGAAGTAAATGAAAAATTTGGTAAAGTTACAGAGATTGGTATTTTTAACACAATTGTTGTTACACCAGGAAACAAAACACTTATTATTCCTAATTCATTAATGACCAGTAATGTAATTACAAACCACTCTAACCAAGGTGTGTTACGTTTAGAAATTGATATTACAATGCCGTATTCTGAAAGTTTTCCGAGAGTAAAACAAATTATTGAAAATGCTATTTCTGTGATACCAAATATTTTAGAAAGCCCTAAGCCTGAAATTGGTATTGAAGGTTATGATAGTCATTCAGTTCAAATTGCTGTTAGACCTTATGTAAAACCAGATGATTATTGGGAGGTTACTTTTGCATGTTATGAAAATATTAAAAAGGCTTTCAGTGAAAACAACATACAAGTGGCCTACTCAGAAGGTGTTGAATTGGGTAACATTGGCGAATAATTTTAGCAATTGCCTTGTTTACATTTCATTACCAATAATTTATATTTACACCCCTTTATACTCTCCTATACCTTTGGTAAATTTTTCTGGATTTTCTGCTAAATGATAACGAGGGTCATCAATATCTTCTTCAATGACTTGATGAAAATGATCACTTGCTTTATATAATAGTATTTTACAGTCTTTACTTAAATGCTTTAATTTGATTGTTTTACCAGCATCTTCATATTTATTCACCAAATTAAAAATGGCTTCTATAGCAGAATGATCACTTACTCTTGCTTCAATAAAATCAACTTCAACTTTATCAGGATCATTTTTGACATCAAACTTATCATTAAATGCTTGTATACTTCCAAAAAATAAAGGGCCCCAAATTTCATATACTTTTGTTCCGTCTTCTTTAGTTCGTTTACGAGCTCTAATACGTTTTGCATTTTCCCATGAGAATACTAAGGCACTAATAATTACACCTGCAATAACAGCAATTGCCAAATCAAAAATTACCGTTAATGCAGAAACTGCTATCAATACAATAACATCACTTACCGGAATTTTATTTAAAATTCTAAAGCTAGACCAAGCAAAAGTTCCAATAACCACCATAAACATTACACCTACTAATGCCGCAATAGGCACTTGCTCAATCAAACTAGATGCAAATAATATAAAAGCTAATAAAGTAAGTGCTGCAACAATACCTGAAAGTCTACCTCTACCGCCTCCTTTAATGTTAATTAATGATTGCCCAATCATAGCACAACCACCCATACCACCAAAAAGGCCAGTAACAATATTAGCACCACCTTGTGCTAAACACTCTCTATTAGAATTTCCTCTAGAATCTGTCAATTCATCAATTAAATTTAAGGTCATTAAAGATTCTATCAACCCAATAGCAGCTAAAATCAA
>JAKIUU010000040.1 GCA_021647405.1 Flavobacteriaceae bacterium | reverse complement strand
GAGAAAGGTGGCAAATTCGAGAAATTTGCACCTGCTTTTAATGGGATTGACACCTTATTATTTACACCAGCGCATACAACACACAAAGGTGCACATATTCGTGATGCTGTAGATTTAAAAAGGGTAATGATTACCGTAGTAATAGCACTTTTACCTGCATTATTTTTTGGAATGTGGAATGTTGGTTATCAGCATTTCTCTCAAATTACAGGGTCAGATATGAGCTTTATGGCTTTGTTTGGTTATGGAGCATTAAAAATGTTACCAATGATTATCGTTTCGTATGGTGTTGGATTAGGTATTGAATTCGCATTTGCCATTTACAGAGGTCACGAAGTAAACGAAGGCTATTTAGTAACTGGTTTATTAATTCCTATGATTATGCCAATCGATATGCCCTTATGGATGTTGGCAGTTGCTGTTGTATTTGCAGTAATTATTGGAAAAGAAGCCTTTGGTGGAACTGGAATGAATATTTTAAATCCTGCGTTAGTAGCGCGTGCTTTTGCCTTGTTCTCTTACACTGGTTTTATGAGTGGTGATAAAGTTTGGGTTGCCGATGCTGGCGTTGATGGCTTGTCTGGGGAAACTATTTTAGGAACTTTAGCTTTAGGAAAAGAAACAAGTACTAGCGTACTAGATATGTTTATGGGTTATATGCCTGGATCTGTTGGAGAAACTTCGGTATTAATGATCTTAATTGGTGCAGCAATCTTATTATTTACAGGTATTGCAAGCTGGCGAATTATGTTATCATCGGTAATTGGCGCATCATTAATGGGTTTATTATTTAATGCTATTGGAAGTGATACCAATGCATTATTTAACTTTATGTGGTACGAACATTTATTAGTTGGTGGTTTTGCATTTGGTATGGTGTTTATGGCAACAGATCCTGTTTCATCAGCACAGACCAACAAAGGAAAATGGATTTATGGTTTCTTAATTGGTGTTTTTGCTATATTAATTCGTGTAGTAAACCCAACCTTACCAGAAGGTGTAATGATGGCAATATTACTAATGAATGTATTTGCACCAACAATTGATCACTATGTAATCAATGGAAACATTAAAAGAAGACAAAAACGATTAAAACTTAAAAAAGCATAATTATGAACAGAAATAGTAATGCATATACCTTTTTATTCGCCATAATTTTAGTTGTGGTTGTAGCGTCACTTTTAGCTTTTGTATCAGAAAGTACGAAAGAAAAAAGAGCTATGAATGTAAAGTTAGAAAAAATGCAAAGTATTTTATCTACAATTGGCGTTGATGTTAGTAGAGAAGAATGTGGTGTATTGTTTAAAAAATACATCAAAGAAGAATTGTCTTTAAAAGAAGATGGAAGTGTTGATACTACAATAAAAGCATTTGATATTAATCTAAAACACGAAACTAAAAAAGCGGTAAACGAACAACGTTTCCCTATTTATGTGGCCGAAAAAGATGGTAAAAAGTTTTATGTAGTACCTTTATTTGGTGCTGGTCTTTGGGATGCTATTTGGGGTTATATTTCTTTGGCGGATGATGAAAATACAGTTGTAGGTGCATCGTTTGACCATAAAGGAGAAACACCAGGTTTGGGCGCAGAGATTAATCAATCTTGGTTTGAAGATCAATTTATTGATGAACAAATAATGGAAGGTTCTAAATTTGTATCCGTTAAGGTTGTAAAAGGAGGAACGCCAACTAGTGATAAACACGGTGTTGATGCCATTTCTGGAGGAACAATTACTTCGGATGGTGTTTCATTGATGATAGAAGAAAGATTACAACGCTATTTAGCATATTTTAAAAATAATTAATGATGCTATTCCTATTTATACCGGTAAACTAATAATCCAAAACTAAAATGAAAAGACTAATATTAATCATAAACTTGCTTTTTGCTGCACAATTCGCTTTTGCACAAAGTTTTTCAACAGCCAAACAAGAACAAATCAATAATGAAATAATTAAGCTGCTGAAAAATTACGAAAATCTTTCAACATTTAAAGCTGAAAACGGTTTTATGAATGTGAATCTTCAACAGCAGTTTTTTTCTTTGTTTTATTCTGATACAAGTTATATTTTTAATGATATTGCTTTAAGCAAACCCCAAGAGCAATACAATGTTACAGATTATTTACAATTAATTAGAGCCAACTATGAAAGTGCTCTGTCCGTAAAATTACAAAATATTCAAATTGAATACCCATATCTACGAATATCAAAAACAGAGTATATAGCGAATGTAAGTGTGCATAAAAAAATTGCCGGATTTCAAAAAAATAATCAAATTTATTCATTCGACCATAAAATATGGATAACTGTTTGGTTTGATAAATCGATGCAAGTATTTAAAATATACCGCATAGGCATAATTCCGTATGAACCGGAAATATATACTCCAAAAGAAGATAAAGGATATGCTTTACAGTTTATAGCAGCTCCTTCAAAAACAAAAATAGAACACGATTTATCACAGTACTCAGCCAATCTTTCGTCTGAAACGGGAACAAATGTAAACTTTTCATTAATTTACAGGCAACCCATATTTTCCGGACTTGCCATATTATTAGGTATAGGAAAAAGCAAATACATAAGTGAATTTAAATTAAATAACTATATAAACGAATACGAAAGTAATGATTTGGATAATGAAAAATATGTACGTATTGTCAGTTCAGATGAAATTATTGAAAATGAAGAAATTTCGTATATTGATTTTCAATTAGGTATTCAGTATCGTTTTCTAACAAATAAAGTAAAACCTTTTTTTTCGATAAGTGGTATTTACTCAAAACCTTCAAAAAGCAAGTATATTGGAAGTGGTACTTTTAATTATCAAGGCTACTATCCTCAATATAACCTTACACTTTATAATCTGGAACAATATAATTTTGCAGAAAACAAAGATATATCATATTGGAGTGAATTAAATGTAAAAAGTAATTTTTCAATAAATTCAGAGCTGGGTATTGAAATTTTCCTTTCTGAGAGCTTAAATTTTATTCTTGGAATATATTACCGTAAAGGGCTTACAAATATTTCAAACTATGAGCCCAGTTATATTTTATCAGATTCACCAGATAATTACACAGGAATAATGAATGCAAGTGCAAATACAACAACCGGTAGCTTTGGCGTTAGTATAGGATTTAATATCATATTATAGCATAAAACATTAAAAATAAAACATATGGAAACAATTAATATTCTTAAGAAAAAAAAATTAAGTATTTTAATTAACATTACACTGATTATTCTAAGCCTTGCATTATCAAAAAAAATGTTTGCACAAGATTTTGAGCAACTGTTGATAACCAACGAAAATCAAAATGCAATTATAAATATTAAGCGCTTACCAATAATAAATTCATATATTCCTTTTGAAATTAAAGTAAGTTGGGTAGATAAAACCCTTAAACCTATAAAATTAGAAAATCCCCCCAAGCTGGTTTTTTCAATAGATGAAGTAAAAATAACCCCTGAAAAATATTTAAAATTAAAATCGGTTTATATTAAAATTGTAAAAAATGCATTTGTATCTCAGAATCTTTTAAATGAGCAATGGAAGGATCTAAATTATTTATCGCAGCCTAATTTTGAGGAGGCTAAAGAAGAATATAAAGTTTTTAAAAAGTGTTTAAGTGACGAAGGTATTGAATTGTATTACTTTCCTTATGATAAAAAAGTAAAAATAGATTCAATTTATTGTAGAGATGCTTCTATTGCTACAGATTTTGGCATGATACTTTGCAATATGGGCAAAGAAGGGAGAAGTAACGAACCAAAATCCCATTTCAAAGAATATAAAAAACAAAATATTACTATTTTAGGCGTAATACAATCTCCAGGAACAATAGAAGGTGGTGATGTGGCCTGGATAGACAATAAGACTATTGCTGTAGGTCATACTTACAGAACCAATGAAGGTGGAATTTCTCAGCTTAAAGCTTTATTAGAACCCAAAAGGATTGAAATTATTGTTGCCGAATTACCACATTATAAAGGCAAAGAAGATGTTTTTCACCTGATGTCTATTTTTAGCCCTGTTGACAAAAATTTAGCGGTTGTTTACTCGCCATTAATGCCTATTAAATTTAGAGATGAATTGCTTAAAAGAGGTTTTGAACTCATTGAAGTTCCGGAAGAAGAATTTGAGTCTATGGGCTGTAATGTTTTAGCTATTGCACCAAGACATTGTATTGTGGTTGATGGAAATCCTAAAACCAAAAAGCTTTTAATGGAGGCTAATTGTAAAGTAAAAGTTTATAAAGGGAATGATATTAGTGTAAAAGGCGGTGGTGGGCCAACTTGTCTAACAAGACCGCTTTTAAGGCTTTATTAATTATTTTGTAATTTTAAAGTCTCAGTAGTAATATATTTAACTAAAAAATCCTACTGATGCTTACGACAACAAAAATCAGAAAATAGAGAAATCGCTTATAAAAGATTTTTGCGTTTTATTTTATAATTCAGAAAGTTATAATAATTACAAACACTACTGTTTTAGATAATTTATAGCAAAGGATTATTTTCAAAATCTGACAAAAATCATATTTTAGAGTTTTTACAATATCTAAATTTGTATATTATTAACAGTTAAAATAAAATTATGAAAACACTTAAACCTGTATTATTTATTTCATTGGCATTTGTTGTGTCGTTGAGTTTTATGTCTATGAAAACAACCACCTATAAAGTGTCTAATATAACTTCAATTTGTCAAGATACATTAAAATGGGTGGCGCCAGTCTCTGCAGACGCTATTACAAATCCTTATGAAGTTAATGACGAAAATATTTCATACGGCGCTCTAACTTATAAAAAAAATTGTAGATCTTGTCATGGCAGACATGGCGATGGCAAAGGTATGGAAGCAGAAACCTTAGAAACAATACCAACTAGTTTTTTAAGCGAGACTTTTGCAAAACAATCTGATGGTGCTATCTTTTGGAAAATTAACAAAGGTAAAAATGAAATGAAATCGTATACTAAAAAATTAGAAGAAGAAGATATTTGGAATGTTATAATGTATATTAAAAAAACTTTTATAGAATCTTCTAAATAATATTAATCTAAAATAGTTAGCCAGAATAAAAAAAACAAAAAAATACTCGATTTATTTTTTTGTTTTTTTTTGGTATGATTTAATAAAATAAATGTAGGTTACATGAAACATAAATTAATTTTTATAAGAACTGCTTTAATTCTAATAAGTTTTTTAGGTATTGGAGTTCAAAGTGGGTACGCACAAAGTGAAGGTGCAGATTTGTTTGACGAATATTGTGCAGATTGCCATTCTATAGGCGAGGGCGATATGAAAGGACCTGACCTTATGGGTGTTGAGTATAGATATAATAATAAATGGTTGTTAAAATTTATTAAATCCTCTCAAACAGTAATTAAAGCAGGAGACCCTGCTGCCGTTAAAATTTGGACAAAGTTTGAAAAAAACAAAATGCCAAATACTAAATTGTCTGACGAGAAAATTCAGACTATTATTGCTTATATAAAGAGTTTAAACACAAGCAAACCTAAACCCAAACCCGTTGTAGTTCAAACAAAAAAAGGCCTTAAAAAAGGAAATTCAAATAAAGGCTCAAGCGTGTCAAATCAAAAGATAGACGAATTAAGCTCAAAAGTAGATGCGTTTGGTGGGAAAATTAATAATCTAGAAAAAAAGATAAATCAGCTTATTGAAATCCAAAAGAAAGCTCTACAATCCAAACCAACTTCAGAAGATATAGCTAAAGGGAAAGAGTTATTTCTAGGAAGAAAAAGTTTTAACAGTAAAGGTGCTTCATGTGTAAGTTGTCATAATATTTATAAAATTGATTCTTTAAATTGGAATCCTTCTGCTGTTGATTTAGCAAACACATATACGCAAACTAATTACTATATGAAAGATTTGTTGCTAAAGCCACAGTCTGACAAAATGAAAGCGGTTTCTAAAGGGCATGAATTAACAGATAATGAAGCCTTTTATGTAGCAGCTTATATTAATAGTCTTGAAAAAACGGAACTTATAGAACTTCCTAAAAGTCATAAAAATTTATACATATTTATTTTTATAGCTTTAATTATGACTTTAGCTGTAAGCGATTTACTATTTACACATAAAATTAAACCCCGATGGATTAATGTTGTGCTGTTTTTATTAAGTTTTGCATACGTAGCAAATGCTACTGTTAATTCGGCAACAGAAATCGACTTAAGCGAAGGATACACACCTCTACAACCTATTAAATTTTCGCATAAGGTACACGTTAAACAAAATGATATCAAATGTATTTTTTGTCATAACAGCCCAGAATTTAGTAAAGTATCGGGAATTCCATCATTAAATGCTTGTATGATTTGTCATAAAAAAGTAAATAGTGGCACCAATAGTGGCAAATTTGAAATAAATAAGCTTAAAAAAGCGTATAAAGAAAAGACACCTATTAAATGGGTTAGAGTTCACAGCTTACCAGACCATGTATTCTTTAGTCATGCGCAACATGTGACTATTGCCAAACAAGATTGTATAACCTGCCACGGGGATGTTAAAGAAATGGATTTGGTGACACAGGTTTCGCCATTATCAATGGGGTGGTGTGTTAATTGTCATAAGAATACTGAAGTGAATTTTAAAAAGAATAAGTTTTACAGAAACTTTACAGAATTACATGACGCCTTAAAATCAGGCAAAATTAAAAAAGTTACAGCCGATCAAATTGGTGCTAACGATTGTCAAAAATGCCATTACTAAAAAATGTATTGAATCTAAATCATACTTTATAATAGAATAGATGAAAAAATATTGGAAAAGCATAGAAGAAAAAGATACTAATGATGTTTCAGTAGTTGAAAATCAAAAAGATCTATCTCATAAAAGTACTATTGAGGATATTGTAGCAGATATTCCGTATAAGGAACCTGCAAGCAGAAGAGATTTCTTAAAATTATGTGGATTTAGCATAACGGCAGCGACACTAGCGGCTAGTTGCGAAACACCAGTTAGAAAAACAATCCCTTACTTAGTTAAACCTGAAGAAATAGTTCCTGGTATTGCCAATTATTACGCTTCATCATTATTTGACGGGGGCGATTATTGTAGTATTTTGGTTAAAACGAGAGAAGGAAGACCCATTAAAATTGAAGGAAATGAATTGTCTTCAATGACTAAAGGAGGTACTTCTGCTAGAGTTCAAGCATCTGTATTAAGTCTTTATGATGATGCAAGATTAAAAAGCCCCTTAAAAAAAGGAGATAAAACAACTTGGTCTCAAGTTGATGATAATATAAAATCATTATTAAGAGAAGCAAAAGACAGTGGTAAAAAAATAGTCATTTTATCTTCTACCATTATTAGCCCTTCAACCAAAAGCGTTTATAACGATTTTATTAAAGCTTATCCAAACACACAGGTAGTCTATTATGATGCCATTTCTGCATCTGCCTTATTACAGGCAAATAAATTGTCATTTAACGAACAAGTAATACCTGATTATCGTTTTGATAAAGCCGCTGTTATTGTGAGTTTTGGTGCCGATTTTTTAGGGACTTGGCTCTCTCCAATTGAATATACAAAAGGATATGCTAAGAATAGAAAATTGGATGCTAAAAAAACAATGTCAAGACATATTCAGTTTGAAACAGGCATGTCTTTATCTGGTAGTAATGCAGATGAAAGAATTCCTATAAAACCTTCAGAAGAAGGCGTAATTTTAGCAAATTTATACAATGAGCTAGCGGGTTTACTTAACAAAAAAGCACTAGAAAATGTGCCAAAAACTTCTCGTAAACTGAAAAGTATAGCAAAAGAACTTGTTGCAACCCGCAGAAAATCACTGGTCATTTCAAATAGTAATAATGTACACATTCAGCTGCTTGTAAATGCCGTTAATAATCTTTTAGAGAATTATAACAATACGATAGATTTAAACAATCCATTACAACTAAAACAGGGCTTAGATGCTGATATGGACACTTTAGTATCCGATATGAATAGTGGTAAAGTAGAAGCTTTAATTCTTAATAATGTCAATCCTGTATACGATTATCCGCAAGTTGATAAATTTATAGAAGGATTAAAAAAATTAAAAATTTCAATTTCATTTTCAGGCACCTTAGATGAAACGGCCTCTTTAGTTGACTTTGTATGCCCCGATAATCATTATTTAGAATCATGGGGTGACGCAGAGCCTAAAAAAGGTCTTTTTAGTTTAGCGCAGCCAACCATTAATAAATTATTTGATACCAGATCGGCTCAAGAAAGTTTATTAAAATGGACAGGCAATAATATCAGCTATCAAAATTATGTAAGCGAGTATTGGAAAAAAAGTATTTATCCATTACAATCAAAAGCGGGACTTAAAAAAAGTAGTTTTAAGAAATTTTGGATTAAGAGTTTACAAGATGGTGTTTTTGAAGTAGCCAATTTAAACACCAATAAAAAACACGATTTTAATGCCAAAGATCTTAAAAATGCAGTTGCTAATGCTGTAAAAGCAAACAAACAAATTGCAGGTTCATTTGAATTATATTTTAGCGAAAGTATTGCTTTAGGAAATGGTAAGCATGCCAATAATCCATGGTTACAAGAGTTGCCAGATCCTATTACCAAAGCGTGTTGGGATAATTATGCTTCCATATCAATTCCAGATGCCAAAAAATTAGGATTCAAAAATGGAGATGTTGTAGTCCTTAGTACAAAAAACAATAAAAAAATTGAAATCCCAGTTTTATTACAACCCGGGCAAGCACAAGGAGCACTATCAATAGCGCTTGGTTTTGGACGCAAGTCTGCTGGTAAAGTAGGAAATAATGTCGGACAAAATGTATTTGCTTTAGCAGAAGTAAAAGGTGGAAATACCACTAATTTTATTACAGAAGTTAAACTTGCAAAAACCCATAAAAATCATGATTTTGCTTTAACGCAGACTCATTATTCTATGGAAGGAAGAGATATTATAAGAGAAACCACTTTAGCCAAATATCTTAAGAATCCAACTTCTGGAAATGAAAAACACGAAAAATATAAAGGGAAAATAAAATCGCTTTATGAAGCCAGACCACATATTGGAAATCACTGGGGATTGTCTATAGATTTAAACTCTTGTACAGCTTGTGGTAACTGTATTATTGCCTGTCAAGCAGAAAATAATGTACCGGTTGTTGGTAAAGACGAAGTTAGGAGGAGACGCAGTATGCATTGGATGCGGGTTGATAGATATTATTCTAATTCTGTAGACACGCCAGAAGTGCTTCATTTACCTGTAATGTGCCAACATTGTGATTCTGCTCCTTGCGAAAATGTTTGTCCAGTTGCGGCTACTACACACAGTAAAGACGGTCTAAATAATATAGCTTATAATCGTTGTATAGGCACAAGATATTGTATGAATAACTGCCCATATAAAGTAAGACGTTTTAACTGGTATGCTTATACAGAAAGTTCAAAATTTGATTTTAATATGAACTCTGATTTAGGTAGAATGGTATTAAACCCAGATGTAGTTGTAAGAGTTAGAGGTGTGGTAGAAAAATGTACAATGTGTGTTCAAAGAATACAAGAAGGTACAGGAAAAGCTAAACAAGAAAACAGGGAACTAGAAGACGGAGAGATAACACCTTCTTGTGTTCAATCTTGTCCAGCAGATGCTTTAATTTTTGGAAATATGAATGATAAAAACAGTAGAATTTCAAAAAAATTAGAAGATGAAAGAACCTATCACCTTTTAGAAGAAATGAGCGTATTACCTTCTGTTGCTTATCAAACAAAAGTTAGAAATCAGCCAAACAAATTAGTGTAATAATATATTAATTAAATGTATAAAAATTAGACAATGTATAATATTAATGTAAGAGGTCCTGTTATTCAGGGCAATAAAGACTGTCACCAAGTTACAGAGGATATTTGTAATCCTTTAGACACCAAACCAGGAAAATGGTGGAATATAACATTCATAATAAGTTTAGTGGCTTTAGGTGTAGGTGCTTGGGGTATTTATTATACCATGCATGATGGATTGGGTACTTGGGGATTAAACAATACAGTAAATTGGGGTTATGGTATCATAAATTTTGTTTGGTGGATTGGTATTGGCCATGCTGGAACAGCATTTTCAATTTTTCTTTTAGTTTTAGGTCAAAAATGGCGCACATCTATTAATAGAGCTGCAGAAGCCATGACGGTAGCAGCTGTATTTTGTGCTGGTTTTTTCCCCATTATACACATGGGAAGACCTTGGTTAGCTTTTTTCGTTTTTCCCACACCAAACACTAGAGGGCCCTTATGGATTAATTTTAATTCAGCTTTAACTTGGGATGTTGCTGCTATTCCTACGTATCTAATGGCCTCTGCTTTGTTTTGGTATATTGGTATGATTCCAGATTTTGCAACGATAAGAGATAGAACAACTTCGAAAGTTAAAAAAGCAATTTACGGTTTCTTTAGTTTTGGATGGGTAGGCTCTTCAAGAGACTGGTTACGTTATGAAACCTTAAGCTGGTTGGTTGGTGGCTTAATGGCAGCCTTAGTAGTGTCTGTACACTCTATAGTAGCTATGGACTTTGCCTCATCTATAGAGCCCGGATGGCACACAACCATATTCCCTCCTTATTTTGTAGTTGGCGCTATTCTCTCAGGATTTTCTATGGTATTAACTTTAGTTATTATCATGAGAAAGGTGTACCACTTAGAAGATTATATGACAAATTCACATATAAATGCAATATGTAAAATATTGGTATTTATGAGTTTAATTATGGGAGTAGGCTATACAACCGAAATATTTATTAGCTGGTATTCTGGTAATGAATATGAAATGTTTACCTTTTTTCACAATAGAATTACAGGTGATTTCACGGCTGCTTTTTGGATTATGTTGGTTAGTAATGCTATTATACCTCAATTATTTTGGTTTAAGAAAATTAGAAAAAACATGACGATAGTGTTTTTGATTTCTCTGACTATAAATTTAGGGATGTGGTTTGAACGCTATGTAATTGTTGTTACCTCATTAACAAAAGATATTATGCCAGCTAATTGGGCAGAATATTCTCCATCACTTGTTGAAATTTGTTTATTTATAGGAACATTAGGGTTCTTTGTTTTATGTATTTTATTATTCTTTAGATATATCCCAATGATTGCTATAAGCGAGATAAAAGGAGTTTTAAAGCAAAGTCAAGTGAAAACTAATACTAAAAACAATTAAGATGAAAACCAACATTATAGGAATATTTAAAGAAGAGGATGTGTTAGTTTCTGCTCTTAAAAAAATAAAAGCACAAAATATTGACATTACCGAGGTGTTTACGCCTTATCCTATTCATGAAGTTTTTAAAATCATGAAACGCAAAACCAAATTTCAACTGGCAACTTTTTTCTTTGCAGCCTTAGGGTGTGTTGGCACATATGTATTTGTTTATTGGGCTTCTGTAATTAGTTACCCTTTAACTTATGGTGGGAAACCCCATAATTCATGGCCTTCTTTTATCATTATTGCCTTTGTTACAACAATTGCCACAGCAATATTATTATCGGTTATAACATTTTTTGTAAAATCAAGAATGTACCCAGGAAAAAAACCAAACATTGTAGATAAAAGGATTACAGATAACGCTTTCGTTGTTTTAATTGAAACAAAGGAAGAACAAACTCAAGACGAAATTGAAAATATCAATTCGATTTTAAAAAATGTGGGTGCTGTTGAGGTTATCCAGAATTAGGACATTTTAATTATTTTGAATAGTATTTAAAAATTCAAACAACTAGAAAAAATTATGATAACTAAAAATTTAAAAGGGTATCTTATCTATTGTATTATTATGATAATAGGCTTATTACAATTTTCATGCGATAATAAAAAAACCCAAAGAGGCTACGAATATTTTCCAGATATGGTTAACTCAATTCCCTATGATACCTATTCTGAAAATCCTAACACAGTAGATGGAAAAACAGCGCAACATGCTGTTGTGGGAACTATTCCTAGACACATGGTGCCATATACCTACCCAAATACATCAGAAGGATTAAAAATGGCTGGTAAAGAATTAGAAAATCCATTTCAAGTCAACAGGTCAAATATAAAAAGAGGAGAGGTTGAGTACAATGTGTTTTGTGCAAACTGTCATGGTTTAACTGGCAAAGGAGATGGTAATTTATACACAAGCGGTAAATACAAATCGGAACCAGTGTCTTTTATGACTCCTGAGATGTTAAAAAAGCCTGACGGTGAATATTTTCACACAATAACAGTAGGTTCTGCGGTAATGGGGTCTTTTGGCTCATTAATAAGACCACAAGACAGATGGAAAATAGTTTTATATATTAAAAATAAACTTCCCAAAGCGGGAAAATCTAAATAAGCGACAGTAATGGACGAAAAATATTTAATTTCTAAAAATGTAAAAAATGTATCTTTTGCTTTAATGGCTTTAGGTGTTTTAAGTATTGCATTTGCTTTTTATGCAGATACAGATAGGGCTTGGGCAAATTTACTTTTAAATAACTATTACTTTATAGCTATTACTATTGGCGCCACCTTTTATTATGCCATTCAATATATTACACAATCAGGATGGTCGGCTCAATTTCAAAGAATTCCTTTAGCTATAAGTTCTTATCTGCCAGTTGCGGCTGTTTTATTTTTATTATTGCTTTTAGGGATGGGCTCTCTTTACAATTGGACCAACCCTAATACTGAAGAGCTCAAAGAGCTCATGGAGCACAAAGAACCTTTTTTAAATATTCCATTTTTTGCGATTAGAATGGTAATATATTTTAGCTTGTGGGTTTTTATGACAAGATTACTTAAAAAAACAGCCTTAAAAGAAGATCAAGAAGGCGGTTTAGAAAATTTTAATAAAAGCGAATTATATTCTAAAATTTATATTTTTATTTTAGCTATAAGTTTCTCATTATTTACATTCGATGCTATTATGTCTCTTGATATAGCATGGTACAGTACTCTTTTTGCTATTAAGAATTTTGTTTCAGGTTTTTATCATGGTGTAGCCGTAATCATCATCATTGTTATCTTTTTAAACAAAAAGGGTTATTACAAAAGTTTGACTTCAGAACACATGCACAGCTTTTCTAAATACCTCTTTATTTTATCAATACTTTGGATTTATTTATGGTTTTTTCAGTTCTTGGTAATTTGGTTTGGCAATATAGAAGAAGATGTTGTTTACTTTATAAAACGTCAAGATGGCTCTTGGAATAATTTATTTATCTTAAATATTATTTTAAACTGGACAATTCCATTCTTTGTGTTACTAACTGCAGAAGCTAAACAAAGTAAAAAAATCGTAAGCGTGGTTTGCTTGTTGTTGCTTGTTGGGATGTATGTAGATTTATATTTACAAATTATTCCAGACACTACAAATAAATTAATTTTTGGCATTCCAGAAATAGGCACTTATTTAGGGTTTTTAGGATTGTTTATTTTTATTGTGTCTAAAGGATTAAGCAAGATGCCAATCATTCCAAAAAACCACCCCTATTTAAACGAAAGTATTGAAGAGTAATTTCTAATTTTTAATGAGGCTCCATAAGTACAAACTTATGGAGCTCATTTATGTAAGATTGTAAGGAGTAGAAATCCAATAAATTAAAAATTAACAAATACTTTTTAATAATCTGATAAATATCATATTTACTACTTCATTTAATACCGAAATTTGCATTATAAAATATAACCTTAACGATTATGAAAAATATTAAAAGAGGATTTATCCTAATTGGCTTATCTATAATAGCAACATCTTGTTACTATGATAAATATCAAGATACACCTGTAACACCAACTCAAGTGTCTTTTGCTACAGACATTCAACCTATTTTTAACAACAATTGTATAATGTGTCACAATGGTGTTATTGTTGTTAGCCCTAATTTAAAAGAAGGGTTTTCTTACAATGCCTTAATGAGCTTACCAACGGGAAGTATTATTCCCGGAAATTCTGCTGGAAGTGAATTAATGGATATGTTAAACGGCGTATCAGCCGATGGATTAACGATGCCCCCAAGTGGAAAAATGGCTCCAAAAAACATAGCTTTATTTGGAAATTGGATAGACCAAGGCGCAATAAACAATTAATTTAAAATACAGTAAAGATGAAAAATATTAAACTAATACTAGTCCTTTTAATGGCTTTGCCAATGATAGTTTTGGCTCAAGACAAAAAAGAAGTGAAAAAAGACAAACCAGAACGCGCTGCTTTTGACCATACTTGGATAATTTCTGGACCAACTAATGTTTTGTATAAAAAAGGAACATTGCAATTTGATATGATGCACCGTTTTGGAACTGTAAATGGTACCAATGACATGTTAGGTTTTTGGGCGCCGGCAAATATTAGATTGGGCTTAAATTATAGTTTTACAGATTATTTAACTTTAGGTCTAGGAACAACTAAAAATAATAGAATGGTTGACTTTAATGCCAGGGTGGCTTTACTGAGACAAACAAGATCTGGTAAAATACCAGTGAGTGTATCTTATTATGGTAACTTTTCAATTGATACGAGACTAAAAGATAATTTCTTATATAATTCTGATCGTTACTCTTTTTATTCTACTATTATTATTGCCAAAAGATTTACAAAAAACATATCATTACAAATTGCCCCTAATTACTCTCACTACAATGTGATTGATAAAAATATGCAAAACGATCAATTTTCTATTTCTTTAGCTGGTCGTTCAAAAATCAGCCCTCAAACAGCTCTTTTAGCTTTTTACAACCAACCTTTAACACAACATAATAGCAACCAGCCTTATGCCGGGTTTGGTTTAGGTTTTGAGTTTTCTACTGGTGCACATGCCTTTCAAGTATTTGCAGGAAATTACAAAGGAATAATGCCTCAAAAGAACAGTATATTTAACCAAAATCAAGTGGGTAATGGCGACATCCTAATAGGATTCAACATTACCAGACTTTGGAATTTCTAAGATAGAAAACCACAAATATTTTATAATTAAGAAGGCTGTCTATTCAGACAGCCTTCTTTTGCTTATAAACCCACCACTCTCCTCTATTTTTATAAATATAGAATAGATAAACATTTTAAACTAACCTCAACACAATCATTTGAGACATTCGCTAGTTAAAACTATGTACTTTTAGTACAAGACTTTCAGTTTCTACAAATTTTAAGGTATGAAGCTTGATGCCCGTGTAAGCTTCCCTTTTTACTAGCTTGCAACTCTTTGATTATTTCTTTTTTTATACAGGGCTTTAAAGCTTTTTTTCAATAATCTCTTTTGCTAAGGCGTGATCTAAGGCTAATTCTGTATACATCTGCTTGAGTCGCCTATTTTCAGCTTCTAATTGCTTTAGACGTTTTAAATCATTGGCCTCCATGCCTCCATAGCGCTGACGCCATTTGTAAAATGTGGATTTTCCTACGCCATATTCACGTATAATACTTTCTAAATCTTTTCCCAAATCATATTCCTTTAGAATTCTGCTGATTTGTTCCGGTTTAAATCTTTTTGCTTTCATAATTTCAGTTTTAAAGTTAAACATTTTCTGTCTACTTTTATACTGTCCTCTTTTTAGGGAAGCTTACACAACCATCCTTCAGGGAGAGCTATAGAGGAACTATTCACGGTTAAAATTTTTAATATAAGAAGCTAAAAGCTAATAACAGCACTTTACACTTGTACTCTTATAGATTAATGCAAAAAGGTTTTTTAATAATGTAATACACAAATAAAAAAAGTTAAAAATATTAAAGTACTTATTTAAACTTTTATAAAATGACCCCATTAATTTGGATTATCAATAAAAACCAAAAGGTTCCTAAAATTATAAACATAAAGAATATATTCTAAGCTATTGTTATAGAAGGCAACTAAAAAAAGAGACTGCCCGAAAAGGCAGCCTCTTTTATAATTCAAATAATTTATTAATTGTGGTAATTATGGTTGATCAGGATATTTAGTGTTGTCCTGTAGTGCTTTAAGCAAGTTTTTAATATCAGTTACTGTGGCGTCATTTACACCCATCATAGGAGAACCTAAATGACCAGAAACCGCTTGATGTTGTAATTCGTAAGGTTTTAATCTACCATATTGACCTAATCCAAATCCTTCTAAATTAAGAGCATTACCATCTGCCCCGTGACAAGAAAGACAAATAGCCAAGAAAGCATCACCAGCAGCGGCATCACCATCTTTACCAATATTGGTAAAGGTTCTTGTTCCTGTAGGATAATAACCGTCTGTAACGATATCGTATAAAAGACTGGTGTCAATAGCGCCTTCTTTTAAGAATTTTACTAAATCCCAAATTTGACCATCTGTTAAAATTTTACCAAAGTCTGGCATAGCATTTCCACCCAAAGCAGGATTCGTACCATCTGCAGTTTTAGCAGGGTCAACCAAACGGCCTCCAGTGTGTTTTATATAATCAAAGACTTCTCTTATAGGGTCAAGCTGAATAGCATCTGTTAATGGTTCAGAAGACACATCAGGCCTGCCAACTTTTGGCCCTCTATCAATATAAGCACCTGTATTGGCTAACTGATCCCAACCATGGCATTGTTTACAGCGATAAAAATCACCATAATTTGTAACGTCTGCCATATCTATTGTTGGATCTACGGGAGAAACAAAATCAGTACCTGAAATGCCAGGGCTTGCTGATTGAAACCATTTATCGTACAAACGTGCCCCGTTTAACGCGCTAGCTGCGTCATAAGCTTGTTGATCGGCTACTTCCTGTGAGGTTGGACGATTAGGATATTTTGTCTCGTTTGTTAAAGCTTTAAGTAAGTTTTTAATATCGGTTACACTAGCACTTGTAGCTCCCATCATAACAGAGCCTAAATGGCCATTACGTGCTTGATGTTGTAACTCATAAGGCTTTAGTCTGGCGTATTGACCTAAACCATATCCTTCTAAGTTTAAGGTATTACCATCCGCCCCGTGGCAAATAGCACAATTATTTGTAAAGAAGGCATCTCCAAGAGAGGCATCACCATCTTTACCGACGTTGGTAAAGGTTCTTGAGCCTGTAGGGTAAGTTCCTGTAACAGTAATGTCATAAAGTAAATTTGTATCTATGGCACGTGTTTTTAAGAATTTTACCAAATCCCAGATTTGAGAGTCAGTTAAAATTTTACCAAAGTCTGGCATTTCGTTACCACCTAAAGCAGGATTGGTACCATCAGCAGTTCTGGCAGCAGAAACAGGCGCGCCACCATCGTGTTTGATATAATTAAATACAGTCTGGATATCATCAATATTAATAGCATCTGTTAATGGTTGAGCTGATACATCTGGCCTTCCAACTTTTGGACCTCTGTTAACATAGGCAGCTGTATTAGCTAATTGATCCCAACCGTGGCATTGTTTACAACGGTAAAAATCGCCATAATTAGTAACATCGGCCATATTGATTGTGGCGTCAACTGGTGCGGTAAAATCGGTGCCAGCTATACTAGCAGTACCTGTTTGGTACCATTTGTCGTAAAGTCTACCACCATTTATGGCGTCGGCTTTATCATAAGATTGTTGTGCTGTGTCTATTGGTGTAACAGGCACAGTGTCGTGTTTACAACTTTGTAGGAATAAACCTAGAGATAAAATTGTAAGAACAAAAAATAATTTACTTGTTTTCATATTATAAATTTTAAAATTAAAAAGAGCTTGGTTCTTTATAATGCAAATTTACAACCCATGTGCTATAATAAAATATGACTTTTATCATAATAAAACATGATTTTTATCATAAAATTCATTAAACACTCGTACAAAAAAAAGCTCTAAATATCAAAATTACAGAGTTTTAACTAACGATAAGACCAATAAAATAGTTATATAAATAATGTTGTAATTTTAACCTGTTGTGAATTAATTAATTTTTATCTAAAACGTTTGTTCTAGTATCCCGAATTGGTTTTGGAGTGTGTCAAGAACCTGTTTTTAAAAGAAAATTACTATTCTTGATACAGTTTTTAGTCATTCTGAATTTACAAAAACAACTCAAACTTGACCTAAATTTTATATTAATGCCAATAGGTAATTTTAAATTTCCTTTATTCACTACTTTTGTATGATGGATTTTACTTTTAACAAGCCAGAAAAATTAAAACATAAAAAGCACATAGAGCAGCTTTTTAAAGAAGGAAAATCGCTTACTTTATTCCCTTTACGAATGGTTTATTTACACGCTAATCACAGTGGTAATCAAATACTACAGGTTGGGTTTTCAGTTCCAAAACGAAAATTTAAACACGCTGTAGATCGCAATTTACTTAAACGTAGGATGCGAGAAGCGTATCGGTTAAACAAAGAAACCATTTATAAGGTTATTAGCGATAAACATCTTTTAATGTTTATTTATCTTGATAAAGAAATTCAGCCAAGTAGTAATATTCATCTAAAAATGGGGCAATTAATTCAAAAATTTATCAAAACTATTTCTTAAAATTACAGAAGAATTCAGTTATTTTTCTGATACAATTTAAATAATAGGTTTTCTTGATTATCTTTGGGTATAAATAAAAACACCAAATGAAACAGATTAAAAAAACAGCAATCCTTTTCTTTCTAATTATTGGTGTAAGTATTTCTATAGCTTATAAATCTGATTTTTTTGAAATTGCCAAACAACTTGAAATTTATACAACGCTATTTAAGGAGTTAAACATGTATTATATTGATGAGATTAATCCGGCCAAGATTAATCAGATTGGTATAAATAGCATGTTAAAAAGTCTAGATCCTTACACGCGATTTTATGACGAACAAGGTGTAGAAAATGCCCGAATTAACGCCAATGGTCAATATGGAGGCACTGGGTTGATAGCCAAGTTTAAAAATAAAAAACTTGTTGTTACTGCGGTTTATCAAAATTCGCCAGCTTCTAAGGCTTCAATTTATATAGGAGATGAAATAACAGCTATTAATGGGATAGCTGTTGATGCCAAACAAAAAGAAGCAAATTTATCTCAATTAAAAGGACTGCCAGATACCAAAATTAGTCTTGAAATAAAACGCCAAAATAAAAGTTTTAAAAGGGCGTTAATCTTGACTACTATAACAAAAAACCCAGTTCCATTTTTTACGCTTCTCGATAAAAAATCGGGTTATATAGCACTTACAAAATTTAATGAAAAGACCTTTGATAAAGTTGAAGATGCTTTTTTAAAGTTAAAAGACCGTGGAATGACCCAACTCGTTTTAGATTTAAGGGGGAATCCTGGTGGTTTGTTAAATCAAGCTATTGATGTGGTAAGTTTATTTGTTCCCAAAGGTAGTTTAGTGGTAACTACCAAGGCCAAAGTAAAAAAGTGGAGCAATACCTATCGCACTATGAAAGCACCTTTAGATTTAACAATTCCAATTGTAGTTTTGGTAAATAGCCATTCGGCATCTGCGTCAGAGATTGTATCGGGTTCTTTACAAGATTTAGACCGCGCTGTTATTGTAGGTTCACGATCTTACGGAAAAGGCTTGGTGCAACGTTATAGAAAACTAACTTATGGCACGCAATTTAAATTGACGATATCTAAATATTACACCCCAAGTGGTCGTAATATTCAAGAAATGGATTACACCAATAGGGTTGGCGATAGCATTCCGAAATTCTCTGATCAAAGACGTCCTGAGTTTAAAACCAAAAATGGACGCATAATTTATGGCGGCGGTGGCATAACGCCCGATGTTATTGTAAAAGAAATGCCAATAACTAAAACAAGCAAAGCCCTTTTAAAAACAGATGCCGTTTTTGATTTTGCAACCCGCTATTTTTACAATCATAAAGCCATTGATTCTGTTGTGAATTTTTCATTAAAACAATCCGATTTTCAAGACTTTTTAAATTTTGTAAAAAAAGACAAAATATTTGTTTCTCCCGTTCAAAAAAGTATTGAAACCAGCAGTCAACTCTCTATAAAAGCCAAATTAAATGTCGGTAAAATATATCAAAAACTAAAAGATCAAATTAATCAAGAGCAGTTTAGTCAGCTCAAAAAAGACAGGGTTAAAATATCTGAAGCTTTGTCATCAGAAATCATAGGGCGTTATTACTTTGAAAAAGGGAAATATCAATACAATTTACAGCATGATAATGCGTTAAAAGAAGCCACTAATGTTTTAAACGACAACCACAAATACAAATCTATTTTACATCAATAAATTAAAAAAGAGACTCATATAAACAGGGCAAAATCATACTTTAATTGACACTATCCTATGAAGTGTGTAAGTTAAAATAACTTGGGTTAGATTTTATAACTAAAGTCTGACCCTTTTGTCATATATTGTTAAGAACTGATTGAGAATAATTCCCCAATTTCTAATTGGCATAG
>JAKIUU010000039.1 GCA_021647405.1 Flavobacteriaceae bacterium | reverse complement strand
CTACACACCTACTTCTTGTTTTGATTGTCACCCTAATGGGACTGGAGATTAATTTAAACGATGTGTGATATGAAATATATTTTAGTTTTAATAGTATTATGTGGCTTTGGTTTAAAAGCATCTGGCCAAAACAGAAAGAACCGTTTAAAAGGGCAGGTAACTTTTGTTACCTCAAAAAATGTTTACGTTAAATTTGAAAGTACAAGTCTAATAAAAGTAGGCGATTCTTTGTATGTAGAAGGTAATGATAGTCCCTGCTTATTGGTGAAAAATAAATCTTCTAAATCACTTGTTTGTGAAATTATAAATGGATGTACCGTTAAAAAAGATGCCACTGTCGTTTTTAAGTATTCGTTAAAAAAAGACAAGGACGCAGAAGTAAAAACAGCTGTTGTTAAAACAAAAACAATCCAAAAGACGGTTAAAAATAATCCGAAAGAGGTAAAAAATTTAGAGCGTATTTCAGGAAAGATTTCAGCTTCCACTTATAGTAATTTCTATACTAATAGAGATAATAGACACCGATTTATGACACGTTTTTCTATGTTTGCTGATCATATAAATAACTCGAAATTTTCTTTTGAGACCTATTTAAATATCAGAAAAGAAACTCATACCAATTCAGATAATAAGCCTTTAAATATTTACAGTCTTTCTTTAAAATACAAAGCCTCTCCAACATTATCTGTAGCAGTAGGTAGAAAAATTAACACTAAAACCTCATCATTAGGAGCTATTGACGGGCTTCAAGCTGAAAAACATTTTGGCAAAAACTACGTAGGTGTTATAGCTGGTTTTCGCCCTGACATAACCGATTACGGTTTTAATGCCGACTTATTTCAATACGGTCTCTATGTTGGCAGAAAAACAAGTTCTACCGATGTGATTTCTGAAACAACATTTGGTTTTATTGAACAACAAAACAAAGGAAAAGTTGACCGTAAATATACCTATTTTCAACACTCAAGTACTTTCTTTAACACCCTTAATTTGTACTCATCTTTCGAATTAGATGTTTTTGAAAACTTAAATGGTGTGATAACAAATAATTTTAGACTAACCAATTTGTACATGTCGGCAAGATATCGGTTTAACCGAAAAGTAAATTTCTCGCTTTCTTACGACTCGAGAAAACGCATCATCTATTACGAAACTTTTAGGTCTGAAGTTGAACGAATGCTCTCAGATGACTTATCACGTCAAGGATTGCGGTTTAGGCTAAACTTTAAACCTTATAAATACGTCAATGCTGGGGTAAGTTATAGTTCACGTTTTCAAAGCGACAATCAGAATAAATCGCAAAATATAAATGCCTATGTTAGCATGTATAAACTTCCTAAAATTGGCGGATCCTTTTCTGTACATTACAACAGAAATACCTCTAATTATCTAACAAGTAACATTTTATCCCTAAGACATTACAGAACAATTCTTAAAGACAAAGTCAGTTCCAGTTTTTATCTAAGAGCTGTGGGATATACGTACACTAGTAACGAGCAAACAACTATGCAATATTACCTTGGAACTGATTTATCTACGTATATTGGCCAAAATCTTAGACTGAGTCTTTATGCCGAATATTTAAAAAGCGATGTGGGAAACAGTTATAGGATAAATACGAGAATAGTCAAACGATTTAATAACAAAAAAAAGAAAAAGAAAAATTATGCCTACTAACACCAAATTAATAATGCCCCTATTAATAGCAGGTTTCCTCAGCCTAACGGCATGTAAAGATGAGGCCAAATACACCCCAATAAAAAAGACCAATACCACTATTCCCGTTAAGGAAGCAACATCCGAACCTAAGTCATTTAAAGATGATTTACATACTGTAAAAGTTAACGAAATTCTTAAAACAGACAAATATTTATATATTAATGTCACAGAAAAAGGGGTTGTTGATCCTTTTTGGATAGCTACCAGAATTATGGATATTGCTATTGGCGAAACTTATTTTTATAAAGGCGGCTTACTTAAAACAAATTTTGAGAGTAAAGAATACAATAGGGTTTTTAAAAAAATCTATTTAATATCTTCAAATTTGGTTTTGGCAAATCATGCAAGTAATCCGGGGTTAAAAAATAAAGTAAAACCTTCTGCCAAAAATACAGTCACAAAAAAAGTTGTGGCCAAAAGCAAAAGACCTCAAAAAAATATTGTTGTTAAAGGTTCTATTAAAATATCTGAATTGGTTAAAAATATTAAAAAATACGCAGGTAAAACCGTTCAAATTAGTGGCACTTGTACAAAAATAAATGCCGGTATAATGAATAGAAACTGGATTCATTTAAAAGACGGTAGTAAAGATGATTATGATTTGGTTGTTACCTCAAATGAATTTGTTAAAGAAGGGACTGTAATTACCATAAAAGCTGTTGTAACTTTAAACAAAGACTTTGGGGCTGGTTACAAATACGACATCATTTTAGAAGAAGGTACCATCATTCACTAAATAGAATTTTATAAAAAACACCTATTGAGATGAAATCAAAAAAAGAGCTGCAAACTAATTGCAGCTCTTTTTTTGATCTGTTTATAATGTCTAAAACAAAAGTTATTTATTTTCTCTAACTTAGCCACGCTACCTTACCAGAAGGTATATTTAATTAAACAGGCAAATTATGACTTTACTAAAATTAAGTCCCCTAAAAAAATACTTAATCATCATTTTCTTTTTGAGTTTAAGTATTGGTCTTTACAGTCAAATAGATATGCCGAAATATGCCTTATTTAATGGCACAAAACCCTACATAAAAACACATTGTCTTACCAAAGATTTCGATTTTAATGATTTGAAGATTAAACTAGTCAAAGGAGATGATTTTGCCATCTCTAAAACAATAGTAAACATCACTTTAACAGATAATAAAACACACCTATTTTCTGACTACACCGCCTTTAAAGATTTTAATTTAAAGAACTGGCTGGCAAATAATAATGCTTTTAATAAAACCACTACATTGATTTTTGAGTTTGAAACTGAAATGATTGACGGTAAAAAGAAGTATCAGGTTTTATCCATTTGCATAAAAAAAACAAACTTAACACGCAATTTAAACCCTGTTAGTTATGACAAGCAACCAGATTTTATAAGAATGCCTGTCTATTTTGCAACAGATAGAAATGACACCAAGAGTAATGATGTAAACAACCGTTTTGGAGGTAAAAGAGGCATGTTACAATATGGTACCTGTGTGGTAACCATACCTTACGATCATAAAATTGGCGAAATTGAACGGCCTTCATTATGGCGTCTCGAATTTTCTGAAGATTCTAAAAAACATGTCGTTTTAGAAAGTATTAAGGTTTTAAACAAAGACTCTTATTTTAAAAAATTATCAAATAATATAAAAAAAACATCTAAAAAAAGTTCATTCTTATTTGTTCATGGCTACAATGTGTCATTTGCTGCTGCTGCCAGACGTACAGCTCAAATTTCATACGATTTGTTATTTGACGGAGAAGCTGTTTTCTACTCATGGCCATCACAATCCAACACAGCCGCTTACACCATAGACGAAGCTAATATTGCTTGGTCTGAAGCCAATATCAAAAATTTTTTAGAAGATTATCTTACGCGCTCTGAAGCTGATGATATTTATCTGGTAGCACATTCTATGGGGAACAGAGGTTTGACAAAAGCCATTGTTTCTCTCTTTACAGAAAAACCCGAACTCAAAAATAGAATCAAAGAAATTATATTAGCGGCGCCAGATATAGATGCCGATGTTTTTAAACGCGATATTGCGCCACAAATGGTCTCAAAAATAAAAAAGCCCATTACCCTTTATGTGTCTTCAAACGATATGGCTTTACAGGCTTCACATCAAGTGCATGGCAATGCCCGTGCGGGCGATTCAGGCAAAGGGGTTATTATGATTTCTGGAATAGAAACTATTGACGCTTCCGGAATAGATACCAGTTTTTTAGGCCACTCCTATTTTGCAGAATCAACTTCTATAATTGCTGATATTTTTGACTTGATAAAAACGGGAAAACGTGCCTACCAACGCGAAAAACTCAAACTTATTAAAGTTAAAGACCAGATGTACTTTAAAGTTATGGGGGGATTTTAATGCCTTAATAATATTGTAATATTTAACTAAAAGGCATAAAAAAAAGCCTCTCAACAAAGACAGACTTTTTGATTTTAAAAAGTAAAAAGCGAATTATTCAACAATCACTTTTACTTCTGTAGCATTAAGTCCTTTTTCACTTTCTTCAATACCATAACTAACTTTGTCTCCTTCGGTTATGTTATCTATTAAATCGTTCTTGTGAACAAATACATCTTTGCTTCCGTCGTCTGGAATTATAAATCCAAACCCTTTAGCACTGTTAAAAAATTTTACTGTTCCGTTATTCATTATTACTTGTTAAAAATTAATATCAGCAACAAAGGTAATCTTATTTTTTTTAAGGGCTTTTATAAGTGGTTAAAAAGTGTTTATATCAAATCACTTTTCTATTCAGAATTCAACTCATGAAGCTCATCGAGCTGTTTTAGGAGGTCAAAGGTTTTTTTAGCTTCAACTTCATCAATAGTAGAAATAGCCGCACCTACATGTACCAAAACATAGTCTCCTACATTGGCTTCGGGTACTAAAGTTAAGCTTACTTCTTTTATAATTCCATCAAAAGAAACTTTGCCTAATCTAAAGGTCTTATCTAATTCTGATGTTATTTCTATTAATTTTCCTGGAATTGATAAACACATATTTTTTTTATTTTTAGTTCAATAGATAAACCCTCCTTTTCAAATGACAATTAAGGTATATAGAATTTAAGATGAAATACCATAAGATTTTAACCAGTTGTACCAATCATCCATTCCTGTGCCTTTTGTAGCCGAAACTTCAAAAAATTTCAAATTCGGATTTACTTGTAAAGCGTAATTTTTGAGCTTATTTATATCCGTATTAACATAAGGCAGCAAATCTATTTTATTTATAATACAAATATCTGCCGTATGAAACATATCAGGGTATTTTATAGGTTTATCCTCACCCTCTGTTGTACTGATAATTACAACACGCTTACGCTCGCCCAAATCAAACATAGAAGGGCACACCAAATTTCCAACATTTTCTATCAATAAAACAGAATTATTTCGAACCTCTAGTTTTTTAACAGCATTAAAAACCATATCGCTTTCTAAATGACAACCTTTTCCTGTATTAATTTGAATAACGGGGATATTTAGCGCATCAATCCTATTGGCATCATTTAAAGTTTGCTGATCGCCTTCTATGACGTAAAACGGAATACTTTCTTTTAAATCGGCTAAAGTGCGTTCTAAAATTGATGTTTTTCCAGAACCAGGTGAACTTACCATATTTAATGCGAAAATATTTTTAGCTTCAAAATAACCTCTGTTTCTGGCAGCCAGCATTTTATTATGTTGTAAAATATCTTGCTCAATTTCTAATACTTTGTGTTGGTGTTCATGAGAATGCGTATGACCATCATGGTGGTGATGGTGGTCATCATGCGTATGCGCATGTTCGCCAGGTTTCGAAATAACAGGACCATTAGTATCAGATCCACAGCCACAAGTTCCACACATAATTATATAATTTTAAATAACTTCCAATGCTTTTACTCTCAATTCTTTTCCGCGTAATATGCCTTTAAAGTTGCTTTTACACTTCGGACACGTATCATATATATGTAGCATTTCAAATTCAGTATCGCAATCAACACATTTCCCTATTCCTTTAACAATTTCAATTTCTTTTTCGGCATGTTCAAGAACACTGTCTTTTACTGCCGATTTCCAAACAAAATTTAAAGAGTCTAACTCAACACCCGCCAAAACACCAATTTCAAGTTCAATTTTAGTAACCTTTTCAACATTTGCCTTTATAACTTCATCTTCGGCTATTTTAACAATACCCATAGCTATAGAAAGTTCATGCATGTTTTTTTTAAAAAAAGTTATACCCAAATTTACTAATTAAATAATAATAAACCACCATCTGTAAGATTTTATCATTATTTTTTTAACAAATACCACTTAATAATTCAAAAAAGAACTCTTATTTTAAATCATTCTAAATTAGAGCACTAATGTAATTTCAACTAAAATTATTTGTATTTTTAGACTAATATTATTTCTCTTAATTTTCAATAAAAAAGAAGATGAGGGTAAAAGTTCTTTATCAATTAAAAATTTTGTTATGTCTGAATCTAACGAAAAACGAAAAACCTATTATGAAAGTATCATAAAGCAAGGGTATAGCCGTAGAGATTTTATGAAATTTACTACGTATATGGCAGCATTTATGGGCTTAAAATCAACCATGGTTGGACAAATAGCCAAATCATTAGAAACAACTCCAAGGTTACCCGTAATTTGGGAGCACTATCAAGAATGCACTTGTTGCAGTGAATCGTTTATACGCTCTGACCACCCTATTGTGGCAGATATTATATTAGACAAAATATCGTTAGACTACACATTAACACTAATGGCCGCTTCTGGGCATCAAGCTGAGGCTGCCAAAAACGAAACCATGAGAAAATACAAAGGCGAATACATCCTTTGTGTTGAAGGATCAATTCCTTTAGGGGATGATGGTAATTATTGTTGTATAGCTGGTAAAACAGCCAAACAGGCCTTTTTAGAAGCAGCAGCAGGAGCCAAAGCAATTATTGCTTGGGGAAGTTGTGCTTCAAGTGGATGTGTACAATCTGCTAAACCAAATCCAACAGAAGCCACGCCTATTCATAAAATACTCAAAAACAAACCTATTATTCGCGTACCTGGCTGTCCGCCTATTGGCGAAGTAATGGCGGGCGTCATAGTACATGTTGTTGCCTTTGGCCGTCTGCCAGAACTAGACCGTCAAGGAAGACCAAAAGCTTTCTATTCAAAACGCGTACACGACAGTTGCTACAGACGTCCTTATTTTGATGCAGGCTTATTTGCTGAAACTTTTGACGACAAAAACTCAAAAGAAGGCTATTGTTTATATAATTTAGGTTGTAAAGGCCCCTCTACATACAACTCATGTGGTACTTTAAAATGGAATAATGGTGTGAGTTATCCCATCCAATCTGGACATGGATGCATTGGTTGTAGCGAAGATAAATTCTGGGATAACGGGCCTTTCTACGAAAGGATACCCAAGGTGCCTGGCTTCTCTATAGAAGCAAGTGCCGATGATGTTGGTAAAGTTGCCGCAGGTGTTTTAGCTGGCGGAATTGCTGTTCATGCCGTAGCTGCAAACATATCAAAACGAAAAGAACTCGCCGGAAGGATTAAGAGAGGTAAAAGTAACGAACAAAATATTGATTCTTAAAAAATATAACAATGGCAAATAGAATAGTAGTTGACCCCATCACTAGAATTGAAGGTCATTTAAGAATAGAAGCCGAAATTAAAAACGGTAAAATAGTTGATGCTTTTAGCTCAAGTACTATGGTTAGGGGTATTGAAAACATTGTAAAAGGTCGTGATCCAAGAGACGTTTGGGCATTTGTGCAACGTACCTGTGGTGTTTGTACAACAGTACATGCCTTAGCATCAGTAAGGACTGTTGAAGATGCATTGGGAATAGTAATTCCACCTAATGCAGAAATGGTTCGTAATATTATGGAAGGGGCGCTGTACATGCACGACCATACAGTGCATTTTTACCATTTGCACGCCCTAGATTGGGTAGATGTTGTGAATTGTTTAAAAGCAGATCCTAAAAAAACTTCAGAAATTGCACAAAGTATTTCTAAATGGCCAAAAAGTTCTCCCGGTTATTTTTCTGACATACAAAAACGCATAAAAAAATTCGTTAATAGCGGCCAATTAGGCATTTTTGCCAATGGTTATTGGGGGCATCCTCAAATGAAGCTTCCTGCCGAAGTTAATTTATTAGCCGTTGCACATTATTTAGAAGCCCTAGAATGGCAAAAAGAAATTGTAAAAGTACACACCATTTTTGGAGGAAAAAATCCACATCCCAATTATTTAGTTGGCGGTATGGCTTGTGCTATTAACACAGAAAGTGCTGGTGGCTTGACGGCAGAGCGCTTGTCTTATATTGGTCAATTATTACAAGACGGAAAAGATTTTATTGAACAAGTTTATATTCCAGATTTATTAGCCATTGCTTCTTTTTATAAAGATTGGGCTTCAATTGGCAAAGGATTTGGAAATTACATGTCTTATGGCGATTTCCCTACAAACGGTTACGCAGATATGTCTGGATTCAAATTCCCTCAAGGGGTGATATTAAACAGAGATTTATCTAAAGTACACGATGTAGATCATCGCAACAGCAATCAAATTGAAGAGTACGTTAACAATTCTTGGTACGACAATTATGCCGAAGGAAAAGACACAGGAAGACATCCTTGGAATGGCGAAACAAATATCAAATATTCAGGTCCAAAACCACCTTACGATTTCTTAAATGTTGATGAAAAATACAGTTTTATTAAAACACCACGTTGGAAAGGAAAACCAATGGAAGTTGGTCCTCTTGCCAGGCTATTGGTAGGCTATGGTCGTGAAAACAAAGAGATTCAAGAAGCTGTAAATGGCGCTTTAGCCCATTTAAATGTACCTGTAGGGGCTTTATTCTCTACTTTAGGAAGAACAGCAGCACGTGGTATTGAAACACAATTAGTAGCCAATTGGACAATGGAATTCTACGACACTTTAATGAATAACATTAAAAATGGCGATGAGCGTATGGCTAACATGGACAATTGGGAACCTTCTAGCTGGCCAAAAGAAGCCAAAGGTGTTGGTTTTTGTGAGGCGCCAAGAGGTGCTCTCGCCCATTGGATTAGAATAAAAGACGGCAAGACAGAAAATTACCAACAAGTCGTTCCAACTACTTGGAATGCTTCACCCCGCGATTCTAAAGGGCAACGCTCTGCTTACGAGTCAACTTTAATTGGCACACCTGTTGCGGATCCTAAATTGCCTCTAGAAATTATACGCACAATACATTCATTTGACCCATGTCTTGCTTGTGCGGTACATTTATATGACGAACACGGAAAACATATTTCGCAGGTTCAAAATATTTCAAGTTGTGATAGTTAAAATATAAATTATGAAAACTCAAAACTTTAAACGAGTTATGGTTTGGGAACTTCCCGTTCGTATTTTCCATTGGGCAAATGTTCTTTCGCTACTAGTTCTCGTTCTAACTGGATTTATAATAGCCGATCCGCCCGCATTACTTTCGAATGCCGAACCTTATAATTTACATACATTTGGCATCGTCCGTTTTATTCATTTTACAGCAGCCTATGTTTTCTTTTTTGTGATGATTTTAAGATTGTATTGGGCATTTGTTGGAAATCAGTTTTCGAGTTGGAGGGCCTTTTGGCCTTTCAGTAAGAAGATGTGGACAAATTTCAGACATGTTGTAAAAGTTGATGTGCTATTACAGAATGAAGAAAAACGCAATTTAAAAAACCTAAGTATTGGTCATAATAGTGTTGCAACGCTTTCTTATATAGCCATGTTTTTACTGGCCTTGCTTCAAATAGCAACTGGGTTTGGTTTATACGCCGATATGTCTGGTTGGTGGCTGCCTAAATTGTTTAGTTGGGTACCCGCATTTTTTGGAGGTGACTTTATGGTACGTAGTATTCATCATTTTTCAATGTGGGCATTTATCTTGTTTGCCTTAGTACATGTATATTTGGTTTTTTATCACGATTGGCTTGAAGGACGTGGCGAAGTTTCTTCGATGTTTGGTGGTTTTAAATTTGTAAGAAATGAAAGAATAAAAAAGTCTGAATAGATATAATAAGGAAATTAATCAACCAAATTAAAAGTAAATTCATTAATGCCGCTGTATTTCACGCATGGTGAATTTACTTTTTTTAAAAAATTAATACATGAGTGTAAAAGAAAGACCCCCTGTAGCCATAAGTAGTGATTCATTTTATTACGAAAAAAACAAATCAAATAGCCTTTTGGTAATGGGTGTTGGCAATTATTTAATGGGAGACGAGGGTGTTGGCGTACATATAATTCAAGAAATGTCTAAAATGAAATTACCTAAATATGTTGATATTTTAGATGGCGGCACTGGTGGTCTTTTGCTTTTAAACTGCTTTCAAGTATATCCAATCGTTATTTTTGTCGATGCCACCATGGATGGAAAACCAGCCGGAACCATTTCATTAATCCGCCCAAAATTTGCCTCCGACTTTCCTTCAGCACTAAGCGTTCACGATGTGGGATTAAAAGACATGATTGAATCTATCTATTTGATGGAAAAAGTTCCCGATATTCATCTATTTACAGTTTCTATTGAAGAATTAATACCGATGAAAATAGGGCTATGTCCCAAAGTAAAAGCAGCCATACCAGAACTTATTAATAATATTTTAAATCTTTCAAAAGAACTTACCTCAAAAAAAAGTGTAAATTTATAACGTATTTTATGCGTAGATTTCATGTTAAAAACCTATAAAATTACCATTTCTGGTCAAGTTCAAGGTGTTGGTTTCCGTCCATTTATTTACGGTCTGGCATCTGAATTCTCTCTAACAGGAACCGTTTCTAACAATGAAGAAGGGGTTGTTGTCTTTATTACAGGATTAGTAAAAGACATGCAACATTTTTATGCCGAGGTTTTAAAATGTCCCCCACCCGTTTCGCTTATTAAAAATAGCTCTATTTCTGAAATTGAATTGATGAAATATGCTGATTTTAAAATTGTACCATCACAAACAAAAGGGCAACTCAATTTACCTTTAACACCCGATTTTGCCATATGTAATGACTGCATAGATGACATTCAAGATATTGAAAATTATCGTTATAATTATCCTTTTACAACCTGTGTCAATTGTGGCCCACGTTGGGCAATAACCCAAACATTCCCTTTTGAAAGACATCATACAAGTATTGATAAATTTAAAATGTGTGACAGTTGCAAAAGTGAATACACCAACCCATCAGACAGAAGATTTCACTCACAAACAAACACTTGTAATACCTGTGGTATTTCATTGTATTTGGTAAATAATAAGGGAACTAAAGTAGTATTAAACCCACTTGAGATTTTCGAAAAAGCAGCAGAGCTCCTTTCAAAAGGCAATATCATTGCCATAAAAAATACAAGTGGTTATTTATTATGTTGTAATGCTGAGGATGAATCAGCAATTCAAAATTTACGAAGTAAAAAAAACCGCCCCAACAAACCCTTTGCTGTTTTATATCCTTCTTTAGATTTTTTACAAAAAGAAATAGCCTTAAATAAAAGTCAGATAAAATCACTCACCTCAACAAAGCGACCAATCACCATTATACCAATACTAAATTACAATGGAAATATTGCTTTAAATTCTGTTGCACCTCAGTTAAAACAGCTAGGCGTAATGCTCCCCTATTCGGGGATATTACAGTTATTGGCTAACAAATTATCCTTCCCTATTATAGCAACAAGTGGCAATATACACAGCGCACCAATTATAAGTAAAAATGAGGACGCTTTTGAAAAACTAAAATATATAGCCGATTATTTTATACAACACAATTTACAAATCACACATCCACAAGATGATTCTGTAGTTAAATTTAGCACCAAATTCAGTCAAGAAATAATGTTTCGCCGTTCCAGAGGTTATGCGCCAAATTATTTTGATGCCCAAATTAATTCAACAGAAAAAATAATGGCCATGGGAGCCCATTTAAAGAGCAGCATCGCTTTTTTTCCAAATCAATATTTATATATAAGTCAATATTTGGGTAACCTCGATAATTTTGACGTTTATAAACGATTTACAAATACAGCCCAATCTTTTATCCAAATTTTTGAACAAAACCCAGAAGTTGTTTTGATTGACAAACATCCGTTATATCAGAGTTCACAATACGGAAAAGAATTATCAGAAAAATTAAATTGCAAATTAATAGAAGTACAACATCACAAAGCTCATTTTACAGCTATTTTAGGGGAACACAATTTATTCAATAAAAAAGTTTTAGGGGTCGTTTTTGATGGTACAGGTTATGGTGAAGATTCGGCAATTTGGGGTGGTGAGTTTTTTAGCTACGCGTCAAACAAAATTAAAAGAATCAACCATGTAGATTATTTTGATTGGCTTTTAGGCGATAAGATGAGTAAGGAACCGCGCATTTCTTTATTGTCACTATCAAACCCTGAAATGGCAACTATTTTAGCACAAAAGTTTACTGCAAATGAATTAAAAACTTACCAGTCCATAATAAAAACAAATACTTTAAAAACCTCATCCGTTGGCAGATTATTTGATGCTGTGGCATCACTTTTAAACATTGCCGATTATAATAGCTACGAAGGCGAAGCAGCTATTCTTTTAGAAAACCACGTAACAGATTATGAATTGGCTTCCTGCAAAAGCTATTTGCCAAATTATGAAGACAGTATTTCTGCCAAGAGTATATTAAAAAATATTTATGCCGATTTAATCAATGGCATAAGCAAAGAAAATATCATAGTGAATTTTTTGTTCACCTTAGCATCTTCAATTTTAAAAACAGCAAGAAATCACCATTTTACAAACATCGCTTTAAGCGGAGGCGTTTTTCAAAACACAACTTTAATTGATATGCTTATTGCATTAGCTCCTAAAGAAAAAAAATTGTACTTTCATAAAGATTTACCACCAAATGACGAAAACATTTCCTTTGGTCAAATTATGTACTATTTAAATATTAAAAAATGAAGTATCTAAGCGAATACCGAAATTTAGAAGCTACAAAAAAAATCCTTGAAGAGATTCATAAGATTACCACTAAAAAATGGCATATAATGGAGATTTGTGGTGGGCAAACACACAGCTTGGTTAAAAATGGCATCTTAGAATTACTGCCAGAAAAAGTAAGTATGATTCACGGACCAGGTTGTCCTGTTTGTGTAACACCGCTAAATCTAATAGACAAAGCTATTGAATTATTAGAAAAAGGGGTTATTGTGTGCTCTTTTGGCGATATGATTCGCGTACCTGGTAGTAAAAAAAGCCTCTTAGAAGCCAAAGCAACAGGAGGCGATTTACGGGTTTTGTACTCGCCTCTTGAAGCTGTTAATATTGCCAAAGAAAACCCAGATAAAGAAATTGTATTTTTTGCTGTAGGTTTTGAAACAACAGCACCAGCAAACGCTTTATCTGTTTTACATGCCGAAAAAGAAGGTTTAAATAATTACGCTATTTTAGTTTCGCATGTTTTAGTCCCCCCAGCGATGGAAGCCATTTTAGCGGATGATTTATGCAATATTGATGCCTTTTTAGGAGCCGGACATGTGTGTGCTATTATGGGAATTCAACAATATTATCCACTTGCTAAGAAATATAAAACACCTATTGTAATTACTGGATTTGAACCTTTAGATTTGGTTCAAGGTATTTTTATGGCCGTCAAACAATTGGAAGAAGGACGGTTTGAAGTCGAAAATCAGTACGCACGTATTGTAAAAGAAAAAGGGAATACAGCTGCCATAAATGTGATTAATAAAGTTTTTGAAATTGGTACAAGAGAATGGCGTGGCATTGGCGAAATTCCAAATAGCGGTTATGTTATAAAAGAAGCTTATAGAAAATATGACGCCGAATCTAAATTTAATATTGCTCATATTAAAGTACCCGAAAACGCCAATTGTATTGCTGGCGAAATTTTAAGAGGAATAAAAAAACCCCATCAATGTGATCAGTTTGGAAAAACCTGTAATCCTTCAAATCCATTAGGAGCGCCGATGGTTTCGTCAGAAGGTGCTTGCGCCGCTTATTATCATTTTACACTTTAAAAAAAATTAAAAATGACTATTGAAAATTTAGGATTTGAAACTATTAATTTAGGTCACGGTAGTGGTGGCGAATTGACGCGTAATTTATTAGATAAAATTATTTTTAAAACTTTTAGCAATCCGTTTCTAGATAAGAAAGACGATGGCGCAATAGTAAATTTTAATGGCGAAATAGCCATTTCGACTGATAGTTTTGTCATTACACCCATCTTTTTTAAAGGCGGTAATATTGGCAGCTTAGCCGTCCACGGAACCGTAAACGATGTGGCTATGTGTGGCGCCATTCCGAAATATTTGAGCTTAGCCTTTATTATTGAAGAAGGGTTAAAAGTTAGCGATTTCATTAAAATAGTTAAAGATATAAAAAAAGCAGCTGACGAAAGTGGTGTTTTGATAATCACTGGAGACACCAAAGTTGTAGAACGTGGCAAAGGCGATCAGATTTTTATTAATACCACAGGATTTGGAGAGATGCATCCTAAAGCCAATATTTCTGTTGACAACATAAAAGAAGGTGATAAAATTCTGGTAAATGGCAATATCGCCCAACACGGTATGGCTATAATGAGCGACAGAGAAGGCCTTGAATTTGAATCGACAATAGAAAGTGATTCAACCAATTTAAATCATTTAACCAAAGAATTATTAGACGCTTTTGGCGCTAAAATAAAGATGTTTAGAGATCCAACGCGTGGTGGTTTAGGAACTGTTTTACACGAAATTGCCAATGACATCAATAAAGGAGTTGCGATAAAAGAAGCCGATATTCCGTTACAAAAACAGGTAGCTGCCGCTTGCGAAATGCTTGGTTTAGATCCTATGTATGTAGCTAATGAAGGTGTTTTTATTGTAGTTGTAGATCCAAGCATTGAAACCGAAGTGTTGACACTTATGCAAAAACACGATAAGGGTGAAAATGCGACTTGTATTGGCTTATTTACACAAGAACATCCTAACAAAGTGGTTATGGAAAGTTTAATCGGCGGGAAGCGTATTGTGAGCCCTTTAGTAGGTGAACAATTACCAAGAATTTGTTAAGCCTCCTATCCCGAAAGGGGAATTAATTAACTAAAAGCCAATACACGCCAATAATAAAAGCAAATAAACCACTGGCAAACCTGATCCCTCTAAAAAAGTTAGTATTATGGTTGTTTTTTGTACCGCTAGATATTTTTCCTATAACAAAAGCATAAGATACCATAGCGATGATGGTACCAATTCCAAATCCTATAATGTATTGAGTTCCATCAAATTTTGAAGTAAAACCTAGCACAGGTAAGAAAAGTAAAAAATGAGCAATTCCGGCTAAGCCGTGAACAAAGCCAAAGGATAAGGAAGCCATTACATTTTGCTTTAAATTCAAATGTTGGTGATTATGGCCAGTTTCATTTGTGTGTTGATGTGGATGCTTGTGAATGACCCCATTGTTTTCTGTATGAATGTGTGTATGATGGTGATTTTTCTCTTTTCCAAATATTTGAATAAAAATCCAAACACTCAAGCCTATCAATAATATTCCTACCAGTTTATCGCTGTGAACAGAAATTTTTTCAACAGGAATGTATTTTTTGAAAAGTAAAAATAAGATACCTATAAAAAGCATTCCTAACAAATGGCCTATGCCCCAAAACAGGCCAACTTTCCATGCTTTTCTTTTACTTTCTATAGCAAAAGGGGTTACAGCCGCCAAATGATCTGGTCCAGAAATTACATGAATTACAGCGGCAATTATTCCGGCAAATAAAGGAAAAGTGATAGTCATAAATAGCATCGTTTTAAACGACCTATAAATTTACTAATTATCAGGTAATTGAACCTAATTTTTTAATGTTTTTTTTAATCTTCCGAGATTTTAAAAACTCTTGGAAGGTATATTACTCTAACGATGCTATCAATTCATCTGTTATTTCTAAATTGTGAAACACATTCTGAACATCATCGTCTTCTTCAAACTTTTCGGCAAGGTTTAAAATAGATTGGGCTTTGCTTAAAGGCAATTCTTTTGTGCTGTTTGGAATACGTTCTAATTCGGCGCTTTTAGGTTCTATATTTAATTTTTCAAGTGTTGAAGACATCAAACCAAAATCAGAAAAATCAGTATAAACGGTAATGATATCTTCTTCTATTTCAAAATCTTCGGCACCACCATCAATTAGTTCCATTTCTAATTCTTCTATATCCATATCTAAAGTGGCACGGTCTATATTAAAAACCCCTTTTCTGTCAAAAATAAACTCTAAAGAGCCATTTTTACCCAATTCGCCACTATTTTTACTAAAAATTGAACGTACATTGGCCACACTTCGGTTGGTGTTATCTGTGGTACACTCAATAAAAAAAGCAATCCCATTGGGAGCATAACCTTCAAAAGTCAACTCTTGATAATTATCGGCATCAGCACCCGAAGCCTTCTTAATGGCACGCTCTACTGTATCTTTCGGCATATTGGCTCCTTTGGCATTGGTTATGGCACGTCGCAAACTTGGGTTTGTATCTGGATCTGCTCCGCCACCTTCTTTTACAGCGATGGTAATTTCTTTAATAATTCTGGTAAATATCTTGCCACGCTTGGCATCTTGCGCTCCTTTTCTGTGTTTTATATTGGCAAATTTACTGTGTCCACTCATATTTGATTCTTTTAATTGGTTTACAAATATATCAATTTTGCTTCCTTTATGCATTTAATTTTAACCTATAATTAATATTACTTAAACCTTTTGGTAATAGTAAAACACTTAATTGCGACAGGTTTATTAAAATAAATAGCTGCTTGAAATCAAACAATAAGAAACGTAAAATAGAAGTATTGGTGCTATCTGATATTCATTTGGGCACTTACGGATGTCACGCTAAAGAACTTTTACGTTACCTAAAAAGTATTAAACCAAAAATTATTATCCTGAATGGTGACATCATCGATATCTGGCAATTTAGCAAACATTTTTGGCCTAAATCGCATATGAAAATTATTAAGCACCTTATCGGATGGATATCCGATAAAAAAGAAATATACTATATCCCTGGTAACCATGATGAGCTTTTTAGGAAATTCGCCCATTTTAAAATGGGTTCTTTTTCTATTGAAAATAAAGTTGTTTTAGATTTAAATGGCGAAAAAGCTTGGTTTTTTCATGGCGATGTTTTTGATGTAACTATAAAACACACCAAATGGTTGGCCAAACTTGGTGGTAAAGGTTATGACCTGCTTATTTTAATAAATACTTTTGTAAACTACCTCAGTCTTTTATTTGGCAGAGGCAAAGTATCTTTATCTAAAAGAATAAAAGACAGTGTAAAATCGGCTGTAAAATTTATTGATAATTTTGAACAAACGGCTATAGATCTTGCCATAGACAAAAAATACAATTACGTTATATGTGGGCATATTCACCAACCCACACATAAAAAAGTAACAACTGAAAAAGGGTGTGTAACCTATTTAAATTCTGGCGATTGGGTCGAAAATCTAACCGCTTTAGAATACAATATGGGCGAATGGCAGATTTATAAATATGCCGACGCACATTATCAAACGCAAGATATACATGCCAACGATTTAGATGTTGATATTATAGATAAATCATCAAAAGAAATTTTTGGTCAATTGGTTTCAGATTTTAACAGCAAATAGTTTATGAGAATACTTTATGCCATACAGGGTACCGGAAATGGCCATATCAGCCGTGCCAAAGATATTATACCTGCTTTGTTAAAACGTGCCAAAGTAGATATTTTGATTAGCGGTTCGCAAGCCGAAGTAAAACTGCCCTATCCTATTAGATATAAGTACAAAGGTCTCGGGTTTTGTTTCGGCAAAAATGGTGGTATAGATTTTATAAAGACAATAAAACAAAATTCAATTACAAATTTTATAAAAGAAGTAAGAGATTGTCCAGTTACAAAATACGATTTGGTGATTAGTGATTTTGAACCTGTATCTTCTTGGGCTTGCTTTTTTAAAGGTGTAAAAAGTGTTGCGCTGAGCCATCAAAGTGCACTGTACACAGAAAATGTTCCAAGGCCGCCTTATTTCGACTTGATAGGCCAATTTTTTATTAAAAATTATGCAAAATGTCATTTCAACTATGGCTTCCATTTTAAAAAATACAATCAACGTGTTTTTCTACCTGTAATCCGAAGCGATATTCGCCTCTTAAAAAGAAGTACAAAAAACCAATACACAGTTTATTTGCCATCGTATTCTGATGATAGAATTATTAAAGTCCTGTCTAAAATAAAACATGTAAAATGGAAAGTGTTTTCAAAGCATACCAAAACCTACTACCAAAAAAAGAATGTCTATATAAGTCCTATTGACAGTGCCAAGTTTGAAAAAAGTCTGGCAAGTTGTAAGGGCGTTTTATGTGGTGCTGGATTCGAAACACCTTCAGAAGCACTTTACTTAAACAAAAAACTTATGGTAATTCCTATGAAATACCAATACGAACAGCATTTTAATGCGGCTGCCTTAAAAGAATTGGGGGTGCCTGTACTTAAATCGCTTAAATTAAAACACCTTAAAAAAATAGAAAATTGGGTTGAAAGCGATTATAAAGTGAGTTTAAGCTTTCCCAATGAAACCCAACATATTGTAGATTATATTTTATACGATTATATTACAAAAAAAAGGCTGGCATTAATTTGATAATTTTGAATGGATTATAAAAATATTTCACAATAGTCAATTTAGGATTCATTTTCATAAGATGATTTACTGTTCAATTCTTTAACAACGTATTGCGATGTAAATGTTTTATATACCATTATAAACCATGTAATTGAAAACACTATAACACCAATATTGAGTTTTGTTATTATAAAATGAGATATTGTTCGTGGAAAGAGAAGGTCTATTGGTAAAATTGCCAGCAGCATAAAATTGGACCATAATAAAACTTTATCTAACTTGGTGGGGGCAGAACTTAAATACCAAATTGCATAACCAACCACTGCGATAACGTAGGTATGTAATTCGGTACTAAACCCAAATAAGATAGTCCAACTCATTAAAATCCCTAGAAATTGAGCTCTATGCAAAAAGGATTCTTTAAATAATTTTAGTCTGACTATTGTAAAAAGAAATATTATAACAAAAACACCCAATGTAATAATTGTCTTTATTTGTTCTACTGAACTGAATAGTAAGCAGATTGGACGATAAATACTATGAAAACGCAATGGTGTTGTAGAATGTTTCATAAGAGTCTCAATCCAATATTTATAATAAAGTACCAATTCACTTGGTGTTAAATGAATTAGAGGAATAAGTAATAAAACAATTCCAATTAAAACAGCATAAAGTGCATTTTTCCAAAACTTGGGATAAAACAGCAACATTACCAATTGAAAAATACCATATATCTTTGTAAGACCCGATACTAGTATTAGTAAAACTGCCCAAAATCCGTGTTTTTTCTCAAGTAATGTATATGAAAATAAAAACAAAGAGGCCACCACGGGGTTAAACTGAATAGAATTAATCGTGTTAAAAAGCAATAAAGCTGAGATTAAAAAAATAAAATTTTTCTTTGAAAAATTAAATTTATCTGGCAATGTATAAACAGAAAAATAAAATAACGTATAGCCAAATAAATTCCAACAAAATATACCAAGCCAACCCGGTAAAAGGGCAAAAGGCGTAAATAAAACTGAAAAAAGCGGCGTATAAAGAAATACATCTAATGGTTTGCCGAGTATAGATAAATGATGCCAATTTAAATAAGGGTTAGTATTGTTCCAAAAATCAAGAGAACCGAAAGAGAATATTTGAAAATTTCGATAAATTAATCTTATAGCCTGTCTTAATGAAATTAAAAAAACGATTGAAAAGCCTATTAAATAAATTCGTCTTTTATTTTTAATTAAATTTATTATTTTGTACAAAAGTTTGGTTTTTATTTTAGTTGATGAAAATTTTAGATATAAATATTTTAGTTTAATAGGCAAAAATGAGCCTATTTTAATGCTCTTTAATAAAACAAGAAGCTTTGAATTTAACCTACCTTAAAACAACTGTTTTTTTTTTAAATATCAAAAAGAACACTTTTTAAAGGCTTACAAGGTTAGGTGAGAAAATAATTACTACTAGGTCATAATCTGTAATTTGTGTAGGTTAGTGGAAAAGTGTACTGTTCTTAACTTCAACCTCATAAGTGTCACTTATCCTAATAAAGTAAAGGAAATCGTCTTTTATTATGAGTGACATCTTGTATTTTCCAGGATCTAAATTTTTTAATTGATAGGCCATATTAATCGCAGTTTCACGGTTCGCCTCAATCATCTGATTTCTATCAACCGATACTTGTACAATGTGATTCTTGTTGTCTTGTTCAAAATTTAAGGCTATCTGATAGGGATGATTTTTTTTAGTCAATAAGAAATTATAATCGTAGGGATTGCGAATTTTTAATTTAAGAGACCCTTTGGCTTTGTTTTCAAGTGTTAAAGGCGGATTGATAATTGTGCCTTTTAATTGGCCTAAGGGTTTAAAATTATTTATTATTTTGTACTTGAGGTAAGTTCCGGTATTTAACAACACACTGTCTTTATAACCTGATGAACGGCTCCCAACAACCAAAACCCCTTGATTCTTAACATCTGCATCAAAGCGCCATAAATCGTATTGATTTTTACGGTAATAAATATCATTAACAGAATGTGAATTTTCTCCGGTATAAAAGGTGTACTTCGAAGCATTTTGATATGAATTTATAAAAATGACTCTTCTGTCTTGTGCAAACCTTTTTATGGCTTTAAAATAAGCTGCTTTTTGTGAGTTAAATTCGGTTTTAATAGGAATAAAATCAAATATTAAGCTCAACCTTAAAGTTAAAATTAAAACCATACTTAGCAGCAAGGCATATTGTAGCTTTTTAAATATTTTAGGATATAAAATACACATATCAAACAACACAACCGCCAGAGGAATAATGGCAAAAGCCACCCAGTGTGCCTCAATCCAGCTTCTAAAAGAATAGATAAAAAAGAACAAAATATAATTTTTCCAGATCATCCAGACAAAGCACTGCTGAGGCATTTTTAAAATTCGGGTTGTCTGTATACGGCATTTCAAGCAACGTATAACCAAATTGCTGAAAAAACTGTACAAAAGGGAATAAAACAAGGTCTTTCAGCCGGTAAAAAGGCAGCAGTTCTCTTTCAAGATGTTTAAAAATATTTGGGCTAATCGTATCTACATGTCTGTCCAGATTTTCAATAACAATATTCTGGACATCTTCCCTTCTTCCTGCATTGCCAAACGCGGCAACAACATCTTCATACGGAACAATATCTTCTAATTGTTCGATCCTTTTGCTTATCGCGTCCTCTATAATTTCCAGGAAAAAAAAATCATAGGAATTTTTATTCAACCACAATAGTTTAAATAATTTTTGTAATGGTATTACCGCTTTATATAATTCATAGACATATTCAGCAAAACGGGGTGTAAGATTTCTCGTTTCAAACCCTGTTAAATTATTTTCTTTCCTCCGTATTTTTCGTTTAAGCCGTAATAATTTCCCGGCAAGAAGAACTTCATCCTCACTTTTACCGGTAATCCGTGCTTTCAGCCAGAGAAAAAACCTTCTCATTAAGGAGAACTGCTGTTTCTCTTTTCGAATAAGAGCTATTTTTTCATCCTTATCCATAGCGACCTGCTGCAGGCCGGTTTGCTCTTCATTAAGGCTTAAACTTGTTTTTAATTTTGTAAGTAGCTCCGAACGTTCTTTCAGAGTTAAGCCTCTTGAAAGATCATGAAAAACGACCTCACTTTTATTCACCCTCATCTCCCCTGTAACAACTAACCATTAAAAGTTTTCCGGATTCCATTTCTACTGAAAATGGATCATCCATAACCACGTTGCTTAATCCTGCTTCTCCCTTAAACCATCGAAGTTTATTTAAATTCCATTTAAGGCCGGTGGATTTCATAGTACATTCCTCAAGGCCGGCAGGAAAAAAAGACAACTCCATACCTTTCATATCATAAAAATCCTCTGTACCATCAATACATACTATTTTATCATGCAGAGTATACCATTTCTTTGGATAGTATTTTCTATCGAAAAGAGAT